>JADLAK010000111.1 GCA_020848275.1 Planctomycetota bacterium | reverse complement strand
GGGCTCTGGCGCGTAATGCAGTATCGAGACAGATACCCCACCTCAACTCACCCGCAGGGTGCTCGGTTGTCCGTATCAACCCTGCCATGTTCATCAATCAGATCAACGACTTGGCACTGCCGATCAATGGCGGAGTCACGGATTCAGGTCCGACTATAGAGATATTCTTTACGTTTGGCGCCATGTTTGAGCACGAAAACAATCCAACAACTCCTGTTCCGGCGCGGCCGCGGCATTCATAGACCGCAGGAACCGAGCCGGCTCGAATAGGCTCACCATCAGAAACTCGTAGTACGTCGAATTCAATGGGAAGGCTCGACTGAACATAGACACGAAATTCACTGCTTGATCTCCTTTCTCGGTTGACTTCCCAACCTGCCCAAACCACCCGGACCGTGCCAACTTCAGGCTCATCACGCGGAATCTCAATATTAATTCTCGCTGTCTCGGTATCGTCGAACTTGCGCCCTCGACAAGTCACGTAGGACGGCTTCTTTGAACTGCCACGCACATCCGGATACTTCTCCGCGCATGCGGCCATTGTGGCTCTGGCCGCCGTGTCACTTACTACTCCCTTCATGTTCTCCAGAACACAGTCCTCGTAACTCTTTGCAAATGCACCGGAGACCCAAGGCATGTGGCGATAACTAACGCCATTCGCCACGAACGCGAAATTATCATCGGATGCAGACGGAACGTCACATCAGTTCTCCACATTCAGGGTGACTATTGAACGCATGTCTCTGCTCTCAGCGAACTGCGTAGGCGACCGTGCGCATGCCAAACCATACGGCGGTGCCTTATTTGACGCAAGTGCGTCAGGGCGACTGGTGCACCGGACGCCCAACGTAGAGGCAAAGGGTGATTCATCTCATCGGGACTCGGCAGAGGTACGGGCGCGCCCACTTGACAGAGAGAATCCATATCAGCAGCTCCCGGCGACCCGATTTGGCGTCACCGCTCACTCGCCGCCAGCCGGGTCCCGAGCGCAGCAAACGCGGCAGCGAATCCATAGCGCAGCGCATTCTGTACGTGCGCCGATTCGATGACGAAACGGCGAAAGGCGTGTGCGAGGAACCCGCAGGCGACGAAGACCACGAAGGTCATTGCCATGAAGACTGCATGAAAGATGAGCAGGTGGGCGAGCGGTTGGTTCGACGAGGAATCGAGGACGCTGCCTGACGCCGAGGTTGACAATCCCGTCGCCGAGGTTGACAATATGTGCGACCATGGTTGACAAACAATGAGCAAGGTACGCGCCGGCGGCGAGCCTGTCCGGAAGTTCATCGTCGAGCACATCGACTCTCATCCGGCAGATGTCATTCGGTTGACGGCTGAGAAGTTCGACTGTACTCGTCAGGCCGTGCACAAGCACATGCAACGGCTGATCGCCGAAGGCGCAGTTGTCGTCACCGGCACGACTCGCAATAGGCGGTACGCGCTTGCGCCGCTGCTGAAGTGGGACAAACGCTACGAACTCGGGGGGACACTTTCAGAGGACGTTGTATGGCGTGGCGATGTCGCGCCATTGCTCGGCAAGCTTCCAGAGAACGTCTTGAACATCTGGCACTACGGGTTCACAGAGATGTTCAACAACGTCATTGACCACTCAGGGGCGACCTACGTCTTGGTCGCGATTACGAAGACAGCTGCCTCGACCACCATTGAGGTATACGACGATGGGGTTGGAATCTTCAAGAAGATCCAGGCGGCGCTGAATCTTGATGATGAACGGCACGCGGTGCTGGAGCTTGCCAAGGGCAAATTCACGACTGACCCGGCAAATCACTCGGGAGAGGGGATCTTCTTCTCTTCCAGAATGTTCGATGAGTTCGACATTTTGTCCGGCGAGGTCTACTTCTCGCACGAGTTCGACAAGAAAGAGGACTGGATCCTTCAACGAGGCGCGCCACGCGGTAGCGGCACTCTCGTAACGATGCAACTGCACAATCACACGGCTCGTACAACCAAGAAGGTGTTTGACAAGTTCACATCAGATGAGGACTACGGCTTCACAAAGACCGTTGTCCCTGTGAAGCTCATGCGGTACGGTGACGACAACCTGGTTTCGAGATCGCAGGCCAAACGGTTGCTCGGACGATTTGACCGCTTCAAAGTCGTGATGCTGGACTTCTCAGGTATTGCATCGATTGGTCAGGCGTTTGCTGATGAGGTCTTCCGTGTCTTTAGAGGCAAGCATCCTGAAGTAGAGCTCGTTCCTATCCATACCTCGTCGGAAGTTCGTCGGATGATTTCTCGCGCCGAGTCATTGGCCGGGAGCGGCGACGCCTGACCCTCGAATATCAGCATGAGCAACCGTCGCTCATGCTTCACGGGTGGCAGCTCGGCCCCTCGTCGTTTCGTGTGGAACGCAACCGAGAGAATCGCCGGTCGTCGTCTCGCCGGCGCACTGTCGTCGACGCCGATCACCTCGGCCTGCGGCCAGCGCGTCGTGATGCGCTGCGTCACGCTGCCGGTGCCGCAGCCCAGGTCGACCACACGCAGCGGCTGCAAGGCCTCGGGCACACGGGTCAGCAGGTCCAACGCCGGCTGCAGGCGCGGGGCGGCGAACTTCAGGCACTGGTCGGCGTTCCAGGCCATGGCGGACTCCCCTTGCATCGGGGGATGCCAGCCCTTTGTGGCCATGCGCCGCGCCCCATTGCTTCGCCTATGCTTGCCGCGCCGCACGGTGCCGCACTGCGCCAAACCCTCCGCATGCCTTCCACGCCGCCGCCTTCTGCCCACGCTGCCGGCGAATCGCCCGCCCTGCGGCTGTTGGGTCCGCCGGCGTTGATGGCGGGAACGTCCTGGCTGCCGTTCACCCCCGAGCGCCGCTTCCAGCTGCTTGCGGTGCTGGCCCTGGCCGACGGCCAATGGGTGACGCGGGATCGGCTGGCGCAGCTGCTGTGGCCAGCACACGACGCGGCGGCCGCCCGCAGCAACCTGCGCACCGTGGTGCACCGGGCCCGCTTGCTGCCGGGCGCCCAGGCGCTGGACGCCACCGAACAGGCCATCCGTTGGGTCGTCGGGCACGATGTGCAGGCCTTCCTGACGGCCTTGTGCAGCCCCGACTCGACGACACGCGAAAGCGCTGTATCCGCCGGCGGCGGGCCATTGATGGAGGGGC
>JADLAK010000110.1 GCA_020848275.1 Planctomycetota bacterium | reverse complement strand
CTGTCCCATCAGGGCGGGGACAGTCCGCGCCCGAGCGTTGCTCGGGCTTTCTGGGACAGTCCCCTTGATGTTCGTTTTGCGCATCCATCTACCCATAGGAATATTTGGATACACTTGCCGCGGATTTCTCCGACCAATGTGCAATCTCTCTGCGTGCTCTGCGGGAGATGCAGTTGTTGTCTTCCTTGAACCACTCGCCCCATGTAGCGCGATTTAGGGCCATTGGTATATTCGCGGCCCTTTGAATGGAGACACCGTAATGCCCAACGTGATTCGAATCCCCACACCGCTGCGCAACCTCACCGGCGGCGCCGCAGAAGTCAACGTCAGCGGCACAACCGTCAAGGAAGCGCTCGACGCCCTCGAAAAGGCCCACAACGGCGTCAAGGCCAAGATCTGCGACGAAAAGGGCGCTGTCCGCCGCTTCGTCAACGTCTACTTGAATGATGAGGACATCCGCTTCCTCAAGAACCTCGATACACCCCTCAAGGACGGCGACCAGCTTTCGATCGTCCCGGCAATCGCAGGCGGTCGGTAAGTGACCGCCGCAACCACGAGCCTGAAACCCGCAGCCCCGCGCACATGGCGCGTGGGCATGCTGGGTTGCGGCGTCGTGGGCCAGGGAGTGGTCAAGCTGTTCAACAAGCATCGCGAGGATTTCAAGCGCAACGGTTTTGACCTGCAGCTCACGCAGGTTGCGGTGCGCGACGGCAAGAAGACGCGCGACGTCGACCTTGCGGGCGTCAAAGTCACGCTGGACCCGCTGGCGGTCGCGAAGTCGCCCGATGTCGACATGCTGATCGAGGTCATGGGCGGCAACACGAGTGCCGTGGAAGCCGCCTGCGTCGCGCTTTCGCGCGGCGTGCCGGTGATCAGCGCCAACAAGGCGGGCCTGGCGCGCAGCCTCACGCGTTACCTCGAGGCCGGCAAGGCGGGCAACGCCAGCGTCGCGTTCGAGGCCGCCTGCGCCGCACATATCCCGATTATCGAGGCGCTGGATCGCTCGCTGGCGTGCGAGGAAATCTCGCTGATCAAAGGCGTGATCAACGGCAGCACGAATTACATCCTGACGCTGATGGAACGCAGCGGCTGCGATTTCGCCGAGGCGCTGGCGGACGCGTCGGCCAAGGGATTTACCGAGGCCGACCCGAGCCTCGACGTCGACGGCATCGACGCCGCCGAGAAACTCAGCCTGCTGGCGTACAAGGCCTTTGGCGTGCACACGCCGCCGGACCAGATCCACACCGAGGGCATCCGCAATATCTCGCGCGAGGACATGGAACTCGCCAGGCAGCTTGGCCACCGCATCAAGCTCATCGCGAGCGCGCGCCGCGTCGACGGCCAGCTCAGCGTCAGCGTGCATCCCGCGCTGGTGCACGTGGGCGAACTGCTGGCCGACGTCGACAGCGAATTCAACGCCATCATTCTCGAAGGCCCGGCGTTCAAAGAGCTCACGTTCCTGGGCAAGGGCGCAGGTCAACTTCCCACGGCAAGTGCGGTGCTGAATGACTGCATTAAATTCGCGCGCGGCATGGGTAACGCCGCGGCGCTGCCGGGATTCAACAAGAGCGCGCACGCGCCGACACCCGGCGCCAGGACCACGGCGCTGTCCTTCTGCTACTTCCTGCGGCTGCCGGTGATCTCGGCGGGGGTGGTCGACGGCATAGCGGCTTTTTTAGAGCAACAGAACGTCAAGGTGCTGTCGCGCGCAGTCGCCAAGAACCAGTCCGGGGAATTCCTTGGTTTGATAACCGACGTGGTCAAGGAATCACGCCTGCAGCATCTGCTTCGCACGCTTTCGCGCGTGGATGGCGTCACGGGCGATGCGTCGTTTATCCGTCTGGACAAGGACAACTACCGTGAAATCGTCGAGCTCGAACAGCGTGCGTATTTCGGTACCAGCCTCCAGCGCGAATCTCGGGCCGGGGTTTGATTGCCTCGCGCTGGCGCTGGGCCTGCACCTGACCGCGTCCGTCCGCTGGGACGACGAACGCGTCAAGCTTGGCGCCTACAGCAACCCGCTTGAGTGGTGGCGCAACGCAGTCCTGCCCTACCGCAAGTATTCGGGCACGATGGTCGAACTCGACGACGACCTGATCGACAAGCCCAACCTGTTCGCCGTCGCCTTCTTCAAGGCGATCATTAACGCCGGGCCGGAATACCACGTGCCCGCGAAGCTTGAATTCACCGTCGGCTCCGACATCCCCATCGGCCAGGGCCTTGGCTCAAGCGCGGCGGCGGTGGTTGCGGGCGCGGCGCTGGCGCACTACTGGCACAACGAAAGCACCGACCGCGAAAACGCGTTTTTGGCCGCGGTCGAAATCGAGGGCCACGCCGACAACGCCGCGGCGGCGACCTTTGGCGGTTTGCAGGCGGCGCTGCTGTACGGGCGCGACACGCGGGCCAAGAGCATCCGATTCCACGAATCCCTGCGCGTCGCCTTGGCGGTGCCGAAGGAAACGCTCAAAGAGAGCACCAGCTCGACGCGGCGTTGGCTCCCTGAACAGTTAAAACGCATCGACGCCGTCAGTAACCAGCGCGCGCTTTTGACGTTGCTGTACGGCCTCGAAAACGGCGACAAAGAGGCGATTGCGGCGGGCTTCGAAGACCGCCTGCACGTGCCGCACCGCAAGGGCATGATTGTGGGCTATGACCAGATTGTGCAGGCGGCGCTGGACGCGGGCGCCTTTGGCGTGACGATCAGCGGAGCGGGCGGGTCGATGATCGCCATTGGCCAGGGCGACATGCAGCCCGTGGCCGACGCGATGAAAGACGCCTACGAACGCAACGGCATGGTCGCCAAGGCTTACGCGCCGGCGGTGGATGCCGTCGGGCTGAAGATTGAATCGAAGT
This sequence comes from Planctomycetota bacterium, assembly GCA_020848275.1. Taxonomy (GTDB): domain Bacteria; phylum Planctomycetota; class UBA8742; order UBA2392; family UBA2392; genus JADLAK01. Next base: position 23,915 of record JADLAK010000110.1, on the reverse strand, counting down.
AAACGGGCGAAACACCAGACAGGGGCAATAAAGTGATCAAGGCATTCTTTCGCGAGTTCCGCGATTTCGCGGTCAAGGGCAACGTGCTGGACCTTGCCGTCGGCCTGATCATCGGCGCTGCGTTCACCAAGATCGTGACGTCCGCAACCACCGACGTCATCCTGCCGCCTCTTGGGTTGGTCCTTGGCAAGGTGGACTTCAAGGCGCTGTTCATTGCGCTCGACGGCAAGGCCTACGCCACGCTCGCCGATGCGCAGTTGGCCAAAGCCGCGACGATCAACTACGGCCTGTTCATCAATAACGTGATTGATTTCGTGATCATGGCCTTTGTGGTTTTCATCGTGGTCAAGGCGGCCAACAAGCTCAAGCGCAAAGCGCCGCTCGCGGACCCGACAACCAAAGAGTGCGGCATGTGCTGCACGCAGATCCCGCTCAAGGCCAAACGCTGCCCCCACTGCACCTCGGACGTGGCTGCGGTTTCCTAACCGCAGCCCTTGTTGTGTCGCCGCGGGTGGTAACATCACGGCGTGAACGACGCCTTCGATGAACCCGTGATGCAGCCTGCTCCGCGCCCCGAGATTCAGGGCCGCGGTGCGCTCGACAATCCCGCCGGGCGCTTCGAGAAAATCGCGCTGCAGTGGGAGGCGCACGAACTAGCCGACGAAGAAGGCAAACTCTCGGCCAAGACCACGCTTTACCGCGACACCACGCGCACCATCATCAGCCGCAACGACAGCGAAGACATACCCTTTGAGTGCAGCATCAACCCCTATCGCGGCTGCGAACACGGCTGCATTTACTGCTACGCGCGGCCCTACCACGAATACCTGGGGCTCAGCGCGGGGCTCGACTTCGAAAGCAAAATCTTCGTCAAGGAAAACGCGCCGGACCTTTTGCGCCACGAACTTTCGGCGAAGTCGTGGCAGCCGCAAACCATTGTCATGAGCGGCGTGACGGACTGCTACCAGCCGATCGAGCGCAAACTCGAAATCACGCGGCGCTGCCTCGCGGTCATGGCCGAATTCCGCAACCCGGCGGCGATCATCACCAAGAACGCGCTCGTCACGCGCGACATCGACATCCTTGGCGAACTTGCCAAGCACAATTGCATCGCCGTCAACGTTTCGATCACGACACTCGACGAAGACCTGCGCCGCACGATGGAGCCGCGAACATCGACGGCCGAAAAACGCCTCGAAGCCGTGGCCAAGCTGAATGCCGCGGGCATTCCTTGCGGCGTGATGACCGCGCCGATCATTCCCGGCCTGACCGACCACGAGGTGATGCCGCTGGTCGAGGCCGCGGGAAAAGCCGGCGCGAAGTGGGTCGGCTACACGGTGATGCGGCTGCCGCACGGCCTCAAAGACCTGTTCACGCAGTGGGTCGAGACGCATTTTCCCGGCCGCAAAAACAAAATCCTTAACCGCGTGCGTGAAATTCGCGGCGGCGAACTCAACGATCCGCGCTTTGGCTCCCGCATGAAGGGCGAGGGCATCTTCGCCGATTACATCGCCAAAGTGCATCGCATGGCGCGCGAGAAGGCGGGCATCCCGACGATCCGCATGCCGCTTTCAACCGAGCACTTCCGCGTGCCCGGCGCCACCAAATCCATGTGGTAGGCCGCACCTGTACCCGTTTTCAACCTGCCTCGCACTCCTGTATCCTCTCGGGTACACAATTTCATACATAATGACCGAGTTACGTCCACATCGGGTACTTTATTGCGGGGGCCCGTGTTCCGTTGAAGTGCGAATCAACCAACGGACAGGGAGGCAGTCATGAAGTTCGCAATGATCAGCGCAGCGATGGTAGTAGCGGTGTTGTGCGGGGCAGGATGTTCAGAACAAGATGGATGCGGCAACGCAGGCGATTCTACCAGCGAGGGTGTGCTGGGCGGCGATGCGGTCGCAGTGCCGCGAGCGATTGCAGTACGACGCAATTTCACGCCGGTTATCGACGGCGGTACATATGACCTCGGCGCGCGCGGGTGGACAGTCGAAGGCCCGCTGGTCGATTTCCAGATCGAAAACCCGGGCAGCACTCCGCTGACGCTGACAGGCTCGCCGCAAGCCGTCACGGTTTCGGCGCTGGTCAACGTAAGCGGCGTGACAATTTCGCAGCCGACTGTGGTGAATATCCCGCCCAACGGCGCAACGAGCTTCGGCCTCGTGCCGCTGTCCGGTCGGCGCCTCATGGCCGCGGCCAGGGTTTTTCCGGCCAGCGACAGCCTGTTTTCGCCGGGGGTGCTGGATTATCACTGGATTCGCTAGTGTTTGACGGCGCAAGGCCGTCCGGGGCTATCCCGGGCGGCCTTTCGCGTCGCTTATCGCTTGCGCCAGCGCGAGGAAGCCCTTGCGCACGTGGCGCTCGATGAATTTCGCGGCGTATTTGCGCAGCGCCGGCGGCATGGCGCTTTCCGGCAACTGCATCACCGTGCGATAGGTCGTCCCGGCAATCATGAAATCCGCGCGACGCAGCCGCGGATATTTCAGCAGGCAGGCGTGGGCTTCCCCCAGCAACGCCGCGCTTGCCGCGTGTTCGCCCAGCGCCTTGCCCAGTTGCCCGAAATACGCGTAGTCAAAGACGTCGGGGAAGGCGCGGGCGCCGGGTTCGGGCCGCTCTTTGCTGAAATAGGCCGCGGCCTTGACGCGCGGCTGGCCGCCGCGCGAAACGGCCAGCAGGTTGTCCAGGTGGCGTTTGACCTTCGAGTCCCCCAGTTCGTCCTTTGAGTAAACGTTGGAGGCGAATTTCAATGCGGCCTCAAGGTCGCGTGGATTTTCCGTCAGCATGGCAAAACGCGCCGCCACCTCTCCGCCCGGTGGGATTGGTGGCATCGCCGTGCAAGCGGTGGGCAGGTCCATCAGCCCCGCCAACAATTGCGTGCGCACTACAAACGTGCGGCCCACCAATGCGCGGCGCTCGCCGGCCAGCGGGAGATAACGCTGCATGATCGCCAGGCCCTTGTGCAGGTCGCCGCGCAACGCGAGCAAGTTGCCGGCAAAGAACGAAAGCTCGGCGAAGATCTGGGTCTTGCGCAGGTTCTGGTCGCACAAGGCGATGCCCGCGCGAGCAACGCGCAGGGCGTCGTCGCCGTCGGTGTGCTCGTTGAGCATAAGCGCAAAACGCAGCACTTGCGCGCAGCTTTCCTCGTTGAAACTTTCGGCCCGCAGCACCGTTCGCATGAACACCTGGCGTTGCAGTTTCAGCGCCTCGTCGTCGTGGCGCTGCATGAACAACACGTGGGCCTGCAGCGCCTTGAAGTCGAGCATCAGTTCCTCGTCGTCACTCAGGCGGCTGACCTGCTCCGCGGCCTTGAGCAACTCGACGGCGCGGCGCAGATCCATTCGCCCAAGTGCGGCGCGAACATCCGCCAGCAACTGCCGGAAAATTTCTCGCGACCTCGCGTTGAGCTTGCTGCGCAGCGCCTCGTGGCGCAGCAGCGCTTCGTTGAGTTCGCGCAGCATCTTGGCGTGTTCCTTGCCCGCCAGCGAACCCAGCCGCATCTGCGCCACGGCGTCCATGGCCTCTACGAGTTCCAGCAGGTTTCCGGCCATCTGGCCGGTGTCGGCGGTGACATCGGCCAGCAGCGCCGTGCCCGCGCCCGAAAGCAGCCACGCCGGGTTGACGCCCAGGCCCGTGACCAGCGCGCTGCCGAAATCGAGCGGCACGCGGGTGCCACGCATGTAGCGGCTGACGTTGTTGCGGGAAAAGCCGGTTTTGCGGGCGATTTCGGCCTGCGCAAAGCGTTGGCGCAAGAACACCAGTCGCTTTTGCAGGGAGACGGACGGGGCGGCATCGTCCATGGCTGTATCCAATCAGGAATGCGAGAAAATCGTGTACCAAAACAGGTACGTATCTTGGCATCAGTTATAAGATTTGCGAACCAAATTAGGTACAAATGCTCTCGTCCAATGTGGACCGAGGAGAAGGAGCATGAAGAACCTGATTCGAATCGCATTGTTGGCGCTTGCCCTGTGCCCGGCGCTTGGCGCGCAAGCAGTCGCCCCGATGTACGGCCTGACAAGCTGGAGCTCTCCGCCGGTGATTACTTCCGGCATGACCCCGGTGAACTTTGGTGACGATGAACTCTCGCCCGTCATCTCGCCGCAATACTTCGCCTTTCCTTATTTCGGCGAAATGTACACATCCTTTCGCATTGGCTCCAACGGCTACCTGGTCATGGGCGCAAGCGGGGCGACGACTTCCAAGGTGCCGGCGCACAGCACGGCGCCCGGCCTTTGCATCGCGCCTTTCTGGGGCGACCTGATTCCCATCGGCGCCCCCAACGCCGTCCAGGCGCAATGGAAGTACGACGCGCTTACGGGCAAGCTTGTGGTGAAGTGGGGCCAGCACGAGGTACGCGACGCCGGGCCGAATACGCCGACCCACGCCAGCCTTTCGTTACAACTTAAGTGCGCCGACGGCGAAGTATTGTTCTGGTACGGCAAGTTGCTCCAGACGCCCGAAAACCGGGTTTACGGCGCGACCTCGCCCAGGCCGCACACCGTGGCAATCTCGGGACCCAACGGGCCGGAGCAGGAAATCTATGACGGCATTTCGTGCTTGCCCGACCAGATCGCCCCCGACGGTTCTGTCCTTCAATACCCAATGACCAATCGCCCGCCCGAAGTACACATCCAGTTCCTGCCCACGCCACGCATGCTGACCATTACAACCATGCAGATGGTCCCGGGTATTGCGGGACAGGACTACGCCTTCCAGTTTGGGCACATTTACGGCGTGGGCGCGGTGCACTGGCGCGGCGCCAACCTGCCGCAGGGCTGGGTCATGTCCGACGACGGCGTGCTTTCAGCGCAAGGCCAGTATGCGGTCACGGGCCAGCACACCTTCGACGTGACCGCCTTTGATGACCAGGCGCCTGTGCCGAACACGCGCACGCGCACCTTCAGCGTCGAAATTTTCCCCGGCGCGTTGGGCATTTTCACGCCCGCCGACCTGCCCGTCGGCGATGAAGGCGTCGACTACGCGACGCAGTTCGCCGCGCTTGGCGGCATGCCGCCGTTCACCTGGACGGCGACAAACCTGCCTCAAGGCTTCACCCTGGCCTCCACAGGCCTGCTGTCCGCCCTTGGCGCAAGCGTAATCGGCGGCGACTACTACTTCGACGTCCAGGTCGTCGATGACCTCGGCAACGACGCATCGGGCTCATTTCACCTGCGCATCGATCCGCCGCCCCTCGACATCACTTCGCCGGCGCAATTGCCGCGGGGTGTGACGGGCCACGAGTACCGCTTCGTTTTCACGGCCACGGGCGGCTTTGCGCCTTATCGCTGGCAAAGCCCCGCTCTTCCCCCGGCCTGGACCCTCAACTTGCTGAGCGGCGAACTGGTAGTGCCTGAATACGCCGCGACGCTTGGCAACCACGTGTTCGCCGTCGACATAACCGATACCGACACGCCGGCCGTGACTACAACCGAATACTTCACGCTGGATTTCGTCGACGCGCCCGCGCCGCTGGCCGTCAATCCCCTTGAGCCGCCGCACGCCCGCGTCAACCTTGGCTACTCGCACCAGTTTTACGCCACGGGCGGCGTCGGCCCTTACACGTGGTCGGCCGTTGGCATCCCGGCGGGCTGGAGCCTGAGTGACGCGGGGCGGTTCACAGGCGTTGCGCCCGCCACCCCCGGCCAGGTCCACTTCGTGCTGGTGGTGGCCGATTCGCAGCTTCCCGCCGAGGAGGCGACGCTCGATATCGTCATCTATATCGACGACGTGGTGCACCCGCCGCTGGAAATCACGACGACCTATCTTCCCAAGGGCAAGACCGGCGAGCCGTACTCCGGCGTGCTGCTGGCCTCGGGCGGCGGCGCGGGGCACTTCCAGTGGACCCTGACCGCTGGCACGCTTCCTGATGGGGTCGAAGGCCTGCCCGGTTCCGGCACGCCCGCTGTCGGCATCTACGGGACACCCAAGCAGGTCGGCGCCTTCGTCATCTATGTGCAGGTGACCGATGCGGCGGGCCAGACCGCGAACAAACAACTCTCGATCCTGGTCGAGGAAGGCACCGCGATGAACAACACGGATCTCGGCCTCGGCGACGGGGCGGTCACGGGCTGCAGCGCGACCGGCAACGGCAGCTGGGTGCTGCCGGCGCTTGCGCCGCTGATGGCTTTGGCGCTGCGCCGCCGACGCCGGGCGTAAAGGAAACAACAACCAGGGCCGGACGCAGCCGCAGGTGAGCGAAAAACTCCCCTCTCCCAGGGCTCACTGCGGTTGTCCGGCCCTGCTATTTAATCACGAAGGGTTCGAGCGAGCAGAATCCGCGCCGGGCGTAAAAGCCCAGGTAATCTTGCGCGGCCCTGCGCAACCCTGCGGGTACGCTGGAGGCCGGCAGCTCGACCACGGTGCGATAAGTGATGGGCGCAATGACGGACTCCACCTGGCCGTAGCGCGGGAACTTCCCGATGCAATCGTGGGCCTCCGCCGCGAGTTCGCCGGCCAACGTGTTCTCGCCAAGCACCTTGGCGAGCTGTGCAAAGTACGCATAGGGCACGACGTCGTGCATGCCGCGTTGGCCGGGCGCGGGCTTGCGCGTGTGAAGGTATTTAACGGCCTCGGCGCGGCCCTTGCCGCCGCCAAGCGCGGCCATCAGGTTCGTCGCATGCGCCTCGGCATAAGTATCAAGATCGCTTTTCGCCTGAAGCCGTCGCAGAAAAGCCAGGGCTTCCTGCAGCGCGGCGGCGTCCTCGAACAGGCAGGCCAGCCGGACCAGCATGAAGCCGCCGAAATCAAAGGCAGGCATCACACGGCATGCCTCGGCCACGTCAAGCACGTTGGCAAACACCTGCGCGCGCACGACAAAGGCCTTGGCTGCCTTGCGCCCGCGGTCGCCCGTGCGGGGCAGGTGGCGCTGCATGGTCGCAAGCCCGCGATGCAGGTTGCGCCGCGTTGAAACCATGTGGCCGTAGGCAAAGGCGAGGTCCGCAAATGCCGACGTGCGGCGCAGCGGTTTGTCGCACAGCGCGATGCCGGCCTGCAGCACACGCAGGCTCTCTTCGCTGCGGGCGTGCTCGGCAAGCGTGAGCGCGAAGCCGACAACCTGCGTGCAGCCGCGTTCGCTGAAGCTCTCGGCGTGCGACAGCGTGCCCATGAAAACCCGCCGCTGGAGGCGCAAGGCTTCCTCGGGCCGGCGCTGAAGGAACAACACGTTGGCCTCCAGCGCCGTGTGCTCGAGCTTCAGTTCTTCGTCCTCGCTGAGGCGGCTGACCTGCCCCGCGGCCTTCACCAGGTCCGCTGCGGCGCGCAGATCGCGGCGCGCCAATGCGGCGCGGAGGTCAGACAGCAGTTGCGTGAAAATCGCGCGCGAACGCTCGTTGAGCTTGCCGCGCAGGCTTTCGTGCAGCAGCAGCGCGTCGTTGAGTTCCTGCAGCATCCTGGCGTGCTGCTTGCCCGCCAGCGACCCCACGCGCATGCGCGTCACGGCCTGCATGGCGTGCACGAGTTCCAGCAGGTCGCCCGCCATGCGGCCGGTGTCCGCGGCGACGTCGGCAAGAAACGGGGAGCCGTTTCCCAGCAAGAGCCATACAGGGTTCACGCCCAGGCCGCTTGCCAGCGCCGTGCCGAAGTCCAGCGGCATGCGCCGCCCGCGCATGTAGCGGCTGATGTTGTTGCGCGAAAAGCCGGTCTTGCGGGCTATCTCGGCCTGCGAGAAATGCCCGCGCAGCATTTCCAGGCGTTGCTTCAGCGTCGACTTGTCTGCGGCGGCTTGGCTCATGGTTTGACCCCGGATACATGTGGTCACGTTGTACCCGAAAGGTCACATCGCCGCCAAGCGGGCGGGACTTAGCACCGCCACATCGGGTACTTGGCAGCTCTTAGAGCATGTTTAAGAAGCCGCTCGCCAGAAACTGCTTGCGGCGAGCTTCGCTGGACGGCGTTCGCCTCGCCGCACGTGGCCTCCAGCCACGTTGGCGGCTCGGCTGCCTTGTCCAGCTTGCTCGGCGCTGCGCATTTTCAAGGCTCGGACTTCTTAAACAAGCTCTTAGCCAATGGCCGCAACTTCCGGCGCCCAGCCCAGCACGTCAAGACGCTTGGTGAAATGCAGCAACGGTGGAGTTTCCGGCAGCGCAATACCCTGCGCAAGCGCCATCGTGTTCGTCGAAATTTCCGCGCGCGCGGGCTGCAGCGGCCAGCGCGCGTGGTGAATCTCGCCGCGGATGATCGCCGGGCCCGCCAGGCTGTAAAGGCAGTAGCGCTCGGTCAGCCAGTGATCGAGGCTGCCCGGCGCCGCGGCGTACACCGGCCCCGCAGGCTCGTAGCGTCCCACAAAGTCAGCTTGCGGCGACAGTGCGTGCGTGCGCACCGAGTTGTACCCGATGGCGTCGCCGTGGTGCTCGAAGTGGATGTAGGCGTGGAAGTACGGCAGCTTCCACCAGCGCCGCGCGGCCCACACCGCGGCGGGGCTGGCGGCGTCGAGGCTAAAGAACAGCACGCCGGGTTTGCCGCCGACCGTCACGTAGGTGCGCAGGTTGATTTCGGCGAATGTGGACAGGCCGGGGACGCTGGGCAGAAAGCGGCCCGTGGCGTGGGTCATGTGAAACGGCACGACGCCGATGTAGGCCTGGCCGTCAAAGGTGTCTATTTCGAGCCCTTGCGGCAAGGACAGCTCGCCCGCGGATTGGCGCTCACGCGCGCGGTCGTAACCGGCGATGCTCCATTGATCGGTCGATGCGGCGTAGCTGCGCGCAATGGCGGCGCGCAGGTCTTTGAGATCAATCGGCCAGTGCGCGAACAGCAGGTCGTGCCAGCGCATCGTGATCGTCCACGCCCGCTTCGGCAGCGGATAGGGACGATGCGCGGCGGTTTTGAGAAGGTCGTTCCAGCGAGACACGCGGGGCGTTCCGTTCAGGATTGCAGTTAATCGAACAGTTACCGCTTCTTGCGGTTGACCTTCTTGTCCTTGGCCCCGCGCCGGGGAACGGCTTTTCTAAGTTCATCAACAAGTGGCGGTATGTGGGTCGTAGCGACAGTCCACAGAATCTGGGCGTCCACAACGTAGTAGTCGTGAACGATTCTATGCCGCATGCCGATGATTTTGTGCCATGGCAGCTGTGGATTGCCATTGGTGAATTCTTCGGACAAGTTCCGTGCCGCTTCGCCGATGATCTGGATTTCATACGACGTTGCGGCGATCAGCAAATCGTCGTTCGCGAATTCCTTGCCGCTCTTGTGCTCAATCCAGCGCAACACCGCTTCCGCGGCGTCCAGAATGTGGTGAATTCGGGCGCGGTCTTCAGGCTGCATACTGAAGTTGTGCCTCTTTGAGTACGCGCCTGCGTATGTATTTGCTGATGTACTTGAACGGGACAAAATCAATTTTTCGACCGCCGAGAAGCTTTGACAGCTCTTCTTCAATAGTGACGATGTCCCAGCCGACGATGGCATCGGGTTCGAACTCGTACAAGACATCCACATCGCTGTCGGGCCCGAAATCGTCGCGCAGCACCGAGCCGAAGAACGCAAGGCGCTTGATGCGGTTGCGCTTGCAGAACTCGATGAGTTCCTTCTTCGAATACTTGATTCTGGGAGTCGGCTTTTTCATCGCACTCATTGTAGCCGCTTTGACCTTCCCGGCTACCCGAGGAATTACTTCTCTTCCTCAAGCGCCTTGATTGCCGCGTCGACTTCCTCAAGGTCGGATTTGCCCCACTCTTCGATGCCGGATTCGACCAGGTACTTGCGGCCGGTCTTCTTGTGCTCAAGCGCGGCCTTTTTGTCGCCTTCGGCCGCAAGCAAGTCGCCCATTTCAACTTCGCACCAGCCGACCCATTCGGCGTTTTCGGCGTTCTTGCTGTCGGCGGCATAACGCTTGTTGGCCGTGGCCAGCGTCGTGGTTAGCAGGTCGCGGGCTTGCTTGAGTTTGCCGTTGAGGCGATAGGCCTGCGCCACCGCGTTGTCGGCAATCAACTTGCTGAGTTCATTGCTGCCCTTGTAGTGGTACTCGCGGGCCTTGAGCAGCGCGTCGAGCATTTCGGGGTACTTCTTCTGTTCCTTGTAGGTCCAGCCCAGGTTGTTCCAGAGCGGCCCAAGCCAACCGTCGAATTTGCCTTTCTCGGCGGCGGCGATGCCCTTCTTTGCCCACTCGACTTTCTCATCCGTGGTGGCCACCAGCGCCACCATGTGTGCGGCGTCCACGGCGCGGTCGTAAAGTTTTTGTTCGTTGCAGAAATCGTACATCTCGGTGAACGTCTTCTTGGCGACGTCGAGCTTGTCGCTCTTCCATTCAAAACGGCCGCGCACGCCAAGATAGCGCGACCACCCCTTGGGCTCGTCCTTGGTGGCGGCCTTCCTGGCCTTCTCCAGCCATTTCTCCCCTTCTTCTTTTTTGTCCAGGATCAGGTAGGCGCGCGCAACTTGCGCCAATGCTTCGGTCTGGTTGCCCGGCTTCTTTTCCTTCTCAGCTCGCTCTACCGCAGTCTTGTAAAACTCCAGCGCTTGCTCGTAACGGCGGTCGCTGAACTGAGCGTCGCCGGCATCCAGCAGTTCCGTGCTGGTGGCATCGTCCGAAGGACGACTAATCTCGCCCGGCGGCGGCGGTTCCTGAGCAAGCGCCATGGGCGCCGCAATCGCGGCAACAAGAATCATCAGGATCAGGCTTGTCTCCATGTCCGTCTCCTATTCCTCGACGTAGCCGAGCTGCTTTAAATGTTCCTCGATCTTCTTTTCCTGCTCGGCGGCGCTGGCGCCGGCAAGTGACTTCGCGCCGACTGCCTCGCCACGGTCGAGGGCATCAAGGTAGCCGCGCAACTCGGCCTGTTTGGCGGCGTTATATGCGCCGCGCCGCTCGGTTGGGTCAGTCTTCAAATCGAACAGCCGCCGGGTGGGGATGCCGAGGAGCATTATCCAAGGGTCGATGCAGGCCGCCTTCAACAAACCGGATATACCCTTCCGAAAATGGTGGCCATAAAGGAGGGGGATCGTGCCCGGGCGCAATAGCGACAGCCACAGTCGCCCATACTCCTTGAGCAACTTCTTCACGCGCCGGCCAAAACCGGGCGGAGTGTACTCGACGAATTTAAAACCGTCCTTATCGATGACTACTCGTGCTCTCTCAGCACGATCGAACGGGAAGGGTACTTCCAGCACGATCGCCTCGTGCAAGTCGCTCGCGCCGTCAAAGAGCGGGCGCAACGACTTGCCTTTGAAACGCGGCTCGGCGGGCAGGCCGCAAATGTCAAGAATGGTCGGCGCGACGTCAATCATCTGCACCATCGCGCCGTAGACCTTGCCCTGCGGCAGCGCCTGCGGGCAGCGCATGATCAGCGGCACGCGCAGTTCTTCCTGCCACGGGAATTTGCCGTGGCCCGCCAGCCCGTGCTCCCAGAACATTTCGCCGTGGTCGCCGACCACAACCAGCAACGTGTCGTCGAGCAAGTCGCGCTTTTCGAGTTCCGCGACGAGCTCGCCGAGCTTTTCGTCCTGGTAGCGCAGCGCGCCGTCGTAGATGTCTATCAAATGCTGCTTGTCGCGCTCGTTCTTGACCTGCGCGAACGGCCGGCCGCGGCCCGTCACGCCGCCGCGATAGGCCGGGTCGGCGTCGGTGTTGTGTTTTTCCGGGTGCCGGAAGGGTTCATGCGTGTCGATGGACCAGACGAGCCAAAAAAACGGGTCGTAGCTGTCGCCGCGCGCGTCGAGCCATTTAATGGCGCGATAATGCAGGTCTTCCGATAACGGCAGGCAATAGTGCGCGCCGCGGGCGTCCTGGTCGCGCGCGGCGCAACGCTGCTTCATCTCTTCGTCAAGGAACAGGTCGAAGAAATCGGTAAAGCCGCGGTCGAAGCCGCGCAGCTTGCTGACCTGGTACATGCTCGAAAAGCCGACGGTCGAAAACCCGTTGTCCTTGAGCGCGGTCGGCAGCCACGGCAGGTCGGCGTTGAGCGCGTCGCGCATCTTGTGGATGCCGGTGCGGCTGGGGTGCTGGCCGCTGAACATGGTCGCGGCGCTGGGCGCGGTCCAGCCGCTTTGCGCGTAGCAGTTGCGAAACGCGACGCCCTCGCGCGCGAGGCGGTCGAGCACCGGCGTGGTTTCACGCGAATAGCCCAGTGCATGCACGTGGTCGGCGCGCAGGCAATCCATGACGTAGAAGATGACGTTCACGACGCGATTGTGCCTTGAGACGGCTTCTCAGCAAGCAACACGATTGCGGCCCCGCTGTTCAACCCGAAATCCGCAATCCACAATCCACAACCGAATGCCTGTTTACCGTCTATCGCGCGAAGTCGCCTTTCCTGACCCCAATGGGGCCAATGAAGACGGCGTGGTCGCCGTGGGCGGTGACCTGAATCCCGACCGCGTGCTTGAGGCCTACCGCTGCGGCATCTTCCCGTGGCCGCACCGGGGCCTGCCGCTGCTGTGGTTCAGCCCCGACCCGCGCATGGTGCTGGAAGCCGAAAATCTGCGCGTAAGCCGCAGCCTGCGTCAGACACTAAAGAAAAACCGTTACGAGATACGGCTGGATAGCGCATTTGCCGACGTCATGCGCGGCTGCGCCAAAACGCCGCGTAAAGCCCAGCATGGCACATGGATTACACCGCAGATGATTGAGTGTTACACCGAACTGCATAATCGCGGCTTCGCCCACAGCGCCGAGGCATGGCACGATGGGCGGCTGGTGGGCGGGCTTTACGGCGTATCGCTGGGCGGCATGTTTTGCGGCGAGAGCATGTTCGCCGCACAGCCGGATGCGTCCAAGGCGGCGTTTGCCACGCTGGTTGGGCAGTTGAAGGACTGGGGCATCGACCTGATCGACGCGCAGACCTACAGCGACCACCTGGCGCGCTTTGGCGCTGTTGAATGGCCGCGAAGCCGCTATCTTGCCGCGCTGGCCGTGGCGCTGGGCAAGCCGACGCGCAAGGGACCCTGGAAGCTGGAGCGGGCGTGAAACGAATCCTGTTGGCGGGCTTGCTGCTCACACTCACAATTGCTTCGGCCGTGCTGGCCCAGCAAAGCGGCCTGCGCGCGTTCCCGCAAAACCGCGGCCTGGCCGAGGGATGCACCGAGTCGGTGCTGCCGATGATGGCCGAAGAATCCGAGAACCGCTTCACGACCTCATACACCTGCGAACTCTGCCACGGCACATGGCCGGGAGCCCAGGCGCTGCACGACGAAAAAGGCCGCGCGATCGGCCCCTACACTCTGTGGCAGGCGAGCATGATGGCGAATTCAGCTCGCGACCCGCTGTTTCGCGCCGTGATGTCCGCCGAGATGATGGCGACGCCCTCGCGCGCCGCGCAGATTGAATCGGAATGCATGCGCTGCCACGCGCCGATGGCATATATGCACGCGCGCATCAACAGCCTTGAGCTGCCGTCGCTGGACACGCTCTACCACGACAGCACGTTCTCGCTGCTGGCGCTGGACGGCGTTTCCTGCAGCGTGTGCCACCAGATTTCGCCCGAGGGTTTGGGCACGCCGGCCACATTCTCGGGCAATTTCCGCGTCGGCGACGGCACCATCGAATGGGGCCCGCACAAAAACCCCGTGACCGGCCCCATGCAGGGCGCCACGGGCTACACGCCGACCTACGGCGCGCACGTCATGGAAAGCAGCATGTGCGCGACATGCCACACCTTCTTTGTCGACACCTACACGCACACCGGCGCCATTGGCAAGGCGCGCTTCCCTGAACAAACGCCTTATCACGAGTGGCGCAACTCGATCTTTAACACCGAGGTTGCCAAGCCCCACGCAGAGGCGAAGTCGTGCCAGGCCTGCCACATGCCCACGGTCAGCGAAGACGGCGTGCCGCTAAAGAGCAAGCTTGCACGCACGCCCGGCGGCGGCGACTTCCGCCAGATACAGGAGCGTTCGCCCTTTGGCCGCCACATTTTCGTGGGCGCCAACACCCTGCTGCCGCAGATCTTCATTGAGAACGACAAGGCCCTCAACCCGATCGCGCGGCCGCAAGACTTCGAGAACCAGATTGGCTGGGTGCGCGACTTCGTTTCCAAGAGCACCGCGAAACTCGCCATCAGCGACCTCAAGCGCGCCGACGGCCGCGTCAATTTCTCGGTCAACGTCGAGAACCTCGCGGGCCACAAGGTGCCGACGGGCTATCCCTCGCGCCGCAGTTGGCTGCGCGTGCGCATCAAGGACGCCGACGGCAAGGTGCTCTGGGCCTCGGGCACAACCGACGGCAACGGCATGTTGCTGGGCGCCGACGGCAAGCAGCTTCCCAGCGAGTTCATCGGCGGGCCGATCATCCCGCACATGCGCAAAATCGAAAAAGCCGGCGAGGTGCAGATCTGGGAGGGCATCCTTGCCGACGTCAACGGCAAGCCGACCTTCCGGCTGATGCGCGCGGCAAGTTACGCCAAGGACAACCGCCTGCTGCCCAAGGGCTGGCGCGACGACTACGAAGACATGGCCCACGTCAAGCCCGTCGGCACTGAGGGCGACAAAGACTTCGTCGGCGGCTCGGACACCGTGGCTTATTCGTGCGACGTCGGCGGGGCCAAGGGCGCGCTCACCGTCGACGTCGATCTGTTCTACCAAACGCTCAGCCCGCGTTATGCGGCGGAGATGTTTGGCTACAACACGCGCGAAGTGCGCGAGTTCCAGGGCTACTACGAGAAGACCGATAAACTTCCTGAACGCGTCACACGCGTGACGGCCAAGGTAGACTAGTTCCTTCATGGAACCGCTGATCTTCCTTGCCGTCTTTGTCGTGATTTTCGGCGTCGCCGTCGCCGCAAGCGTCGCGCACGCAAAGAAGGTGCGCGAAAACTGGGCGATGTTCGCCCGCGCCCACAACCTGTCCTTCACCCCCGGGAGTTTCAACCGCCACACGCTCACCGGGGTTTTCCAGGGCCAGCAAGTCAGCGTGTTCACGGAAGTCCGCGGCAGCGGCAAAAGCCGCACCACTTACACTATTTTCGCGGCGCTTACGCGCGTGCCCCCGGACCTCAACGTCTACCAGGAGGGCGCGTTGTCCTTCCTTACCAAGGCGCTGGGCGTGCAGGACATTCGTACCGGCGATGGCGAGCTCGACGCGCGTTTTATCATCCAGGGCGGCGACCCACGCGGCATCAGTAACCTGCTTACGCACCCGCGCGTGCGCCACTGCATGCTCAGCGTCGGCGCAAGCCAGGCCGGCCTGCGTATTTACGCCGGCCGGGCGATCATCGAGATGCGCGGCGTGCCCAGCGACATGGCCGTGCTGCAGCGCTGTCTTGGCGGCGCAGCGCAGGTTGCGGCGGCGCTCGACGAAGCCATGGGCGGCGCGCCGGTGCAGGTGTTGGCGCCCGCGGCGTTCCGACCACCGCCGGCCGTCGTCAGCGGAGTGCAGGCGGGCCCGCTGGAACTTTTTGGCGCCGTCGCCACGGCAATGGCGCAGGCGCCGCTGAGCAAACAGCCGCAAAAGATCCCGGCTTCGAAGTTGCGTGGCGCACGCGTGGAAGCACGCAATAATCAACCAGCGATCAATCCCTTGGTCATGGCGGGGCCCGAAGGCGGACCGGCGGTCCCGTTTCCACCACTACCCGGCAAACCAGCGTCGGCGACAACGGCGACAAAGCAGGAGCCGCCAGGGCCCGAGCAATTCGGCGCGTGGGGCGCTGAAGTACCCGCGCCTGTCCTGGGCAAACCCGAAGAACAAACGCCTGCACAGCCCACGTCGAAATCCGAACCGCCCGCCGCGCAGCCGCTCGAAGACGTGCTGAAAAGGCTGTCATCGCCGGGCCTGACTTCGGACGAGCGCGAAAAGCTCGTTGCGGCGATCACCGGCAAATCCTGCGCGTTGACCGCCACCGTCGAGCGCGTCGACTGGACCAGCGACCTCTCGCTGCCCTCCGACATGCGTTCCGGCCGCACGGCGATCTGCAAGTATACGGGCGCAACGATCGCGGCGCGCTTCGCCGAAAGCCGCAACGCCGAGATCGACGCGTTAAGCACCGGCGCCGCGCTGGAACTGCGCGGCACCGTGGCAGGCTGGGAAGATTTCTACGGGCGTATACTGGTCAACGCTACTTAGCTGCTGCGCCGGCGGCGCCCACAGGCGATACTTCGAACACAAACGGCGGAGACCAGGATGATTGCTAACGGCGGTGGATTGTTCGGCATCTATGTGACGCTAGGCGTGTTTGGCCTGCTCGCGGTCCTGTTCACGTTCATCATGATTGTGGCAATCGGAGCCGCCAAGAAGAGACGCGAAATGTGGCAGAGTTTTGCGGCTGCCAACGGGCTCCAATTCAACGGCAATGGCCTACGCCCCGCGCTGCAGGGCATGTTTGGCGGTTGCATGATCGACGTGCAGATCGTAATCCACGGCACCCGCAAACACCGTCACAGCTACACGCGATTCGCGGCGGCGATCAATACCCCGCTGCCCCACGGGCTTTGCCTGTACCGCGAGAGCGTCTTCAGCGGCGTGGGCAGTTTTTTAGGCATGCAGGACATCAAGACTGGCGATCCCGCGGTTGACTCCTTGTTCGTCATCAAGGGCAACGATGAAAACGGCGCGCGGGCGGTGCTCGGCCGGCCGGCGGTGCGAAACGCCCTGGTGCAGGTTGGCGGCAATGAGCCCCGCTTCAGCCTCGCAAACGGCTGGGCCAGTTACGAAATCCGCGGCATGCCTGCCACGCCGGCGGAACTCCATGCGGGCCTTTCGCGCATCGCATTTGTCGCCGCGGCGTTCCTTCAATAACGAGACTCCCAATTAACGAGACAGGGGCGACCGCAGTCGCCCCTGTTTTTATTCCAGCGCTTACTTCGTGTTCTTGGAATCCTCAGCCTTCGCGGGCGTGTACTTTTCCTTCAGCAGGCGCTGGGCCGCGGCCTTGATCAGCGCTTCGCGGCCACTGCCGATAGCGACAAAACCGATCTTGCCGTCTTTGCCGACCACAAACACCGAGGGAATGCCGGTGATGCCGTAGGCCTCGAACTCGGCCTGCGTGGCGATGACAAAGGGATACTGCGGCTTGACCACGTCGCGGAATTTCGTGATCGCCGCGAGGCTGGCTTTTTCGTCGGCCTTGCCGTCTTCACCCATGCACTTCAGGGACTCGCCGTCCTTGAAGTTGTACGCCAATTCGTCGCGGTCCTTGGGAATGAACGCGTTGGTGTAGTGTTTCGTCACGCCCAGCACCTTCAGCCCGTCCTTGGAGTGGGCCTTGTACAGCTCGTCCATGCCGGGGATGCCGCTGGTGCACGGCCCGCACCACGTCGCCCAGAAGTCGACGACCACGACATTGCCCTTGAGCGCCGACAGGGCGTTGGGCTCGCCGCCCAGCCAGTTCTTGCTGTCGATTTCCGGCGCGTCCTTGCCGATCAGCTTGGTGCGCAACTTCAGGTAGCCGCGCGCGTAGCGGCGCGCGTCGTACTTATCGAGCTCCTTGTCGTCGGGAATAGACGCCAGCGCCGCGGCGTAAATCTCCTGCGCCTTGGCGTAGTCGCCCTTGATCGCGTGGATGTCGCCAATGGCCATGTCCATGGCGGCAAGCTGGTCTGCCGCGACGTCCTTGCGAAGTTCGTTGCAACGCTTGAGGGCGGCGTCGAAATCGCCGGTGCTCGGCAGCGCGATCGGCAGCCAGGTCGAGCGCACAAAGGGCGCGGATTCGCACTTGGGCAAAAGTTTCAGCAGCGTTTCAAAGGCCTCGATGGCGCGCTTGGCGTCGTGCCCAAGCAGGTGCTGGCCGGCTTCGGTCAGGCCGTTTTCGAGCAGGTCGGCGTCCTTGCCGGCGTCCCACTGCGTCCAGTCGCACTTGGTGAAAGCGTCACGGAACACGTGGCTCGCGGCTTCGGCTTTCCTGAAAGTGCCCTTCCTTGAGGATATGAATTCATCGCGCAGCGTTTTCTTTTCTTCGTCGGACTTGGCCGCTTTCACTTTCTCCTGGTACGCTTCGCCGGCCTCGCGGTTGGCCTTCTCCAGCGCCTGCCACTCATCAAACGCCTTCTGGACGGCCTCATCGCCGCTCTTGACCTTGGCCGGGGCTTCCTCGGCGACAGCCAGCATGGGAACCAACAACGCCACAGCCAGCAACGCCGCACTCACCATTCGCAATGAACGCATGGCTTCTCCAGGGATTGTCGCACCAGTAACGACAATACGTGCGGCTGCGCCGCCGCAATACACAAATACTTCCTGAAGGCCTTTGGAAAGAGAACTACATTTCTCGCAGAGCACGCAGAGCAATCAACCTGATCCGGTGAACTGGAGTTCCTCTGCGAACTCTGCGAGAGATGCCTTTGCATTTTTGTAGTGACCCGTGACTCGCTAGATCGCGAGTTTGCTGAGGTCGAGGACTTCCAGGCGCAACAGCGCGATCAGCACCATCGCAAAGCCGATCAGCGTGATGATCAGCGCGCCGATCACCGGCAGCCTGGTGCGCAAGAAGCGCGAGACGCGGCCCTGCGGCCCGCTCAGCTTGCGCGTCAGGTAGCTGCGGCTGATGACCAGCGTAAGACCAATGGCCGACAGGACCACGGCAAGCCCGAGGCTGAACACGAGCACCAACATCAAACCCGCGAAGTACCACTGTTGCTGAAACGCGATCAGGCCGATCACAAACGCAGTGGGGCAGGGAATCACGCCGCCAAGGATGCCCAGCCGCAGGATCTGCCAGCGCGTCAGCCGTTCTTCCGCGGGAGCATGGTCATGCTGTTCCTCGGCGTGTTCCTTCAGCCAGTTCTCGTCTGACTCGCTCGCCACTGCAACGGCGGCGCGTGCCTCGGCAATCTCGGCGTGTTCGTTGCCGTCCTGCCCTGGGCCTGTCGAAGGGTGGCTGTGGACCGTGCCGTCGTGATGACGATGACTGTGGCCATGGGCCGCGCCGGCAAGCGAATGTCCCTCATCAAGGACTGCGCCGCTTTCGTCGACGTGGCGGCCAAATGCGTCATGGGCGTGATCGGGCTTGCCGCTTGAGCGTTTCAACACCAGCCCCACGCCCATCAGGAAAATCGTCGCTCCGACCACAACCGCAATCCATTCTGCCAGCATTTTATGCGAGCCGATCATGGTCTCGGGCCAGATCTTGCTTGCGGCCCATGCCCCGCCCATCAGGATCAGCACGCCGCTGGTGTGCGCGAGCGTGACTACGATGCCGAGGAAAATGGCATCGCTTTTCTTGCCCTGGGTCCCAATCAGATAGCCCGCGACCAGTGTCTTGCCGTGGCCGGGCTGGATGGCATGCCATGCGCCCAGGCCAAAGACAAACAGCAGGGCCAGTATCCACACCAGCGCGTCGGCCTTTTCGCCGCGCAGCGTGTCGAAGATTTCCTCAATGCGGCTCTCTGTCGTCTTGTGGTCTTCGCGGTTGCGCTGGTACTCCTCGCGAAGCGGCGAGGGCTGCTCTGCCGGCGGCGGTTCGGGCTCAGGTTTCACCGGCGGCGTGACCACCACCGACGGGTCGCCGGTATCTATTAAATCGGGGTCGCCCGCCAGGCCCACGACCCACGTAAAACGCATGCGCGCAAGACCCTGGCGGTTGCGGTCGTAGGTGATGGGGCTGACCGCCACGCGCTTTTTGCCGCGGGCGTCAAAGGCGCGCATGTTTTCGCTTTGGCCCGCCAGCCGCAACTGGTTGTTGACGATGCCCAGTTGCGCGGCATATCGCCCGACCGGCAGCGGCTTGTCCAGCGCCGCCGTAAACGCCAGCGTGTAGCCCAGCCGCAGGTTCCTGGACTTGAGGCCGCCGGGCTGCGAAATCGTGTTGTCGGCGTTGGTAAGGTCGATGCACTCGCAATACGCCGGGTCCGGCGTCAACACGAGGCGCCGGGTGTCGGCGGGTTTGCCGTCGCGCTCGGGCATCAGCGTGACCTCGAGCGCGACACTGGCAATCAGGTCGGAATTCAACGTCTTGAAACGCAGGTCGCGTTCCTCGCGCGTGACGTTGCCGTCGCCGTTTTTGTCGAGGAACAGGTTCACCTCGTTGAACGAGGCGAATGCGTTGTCGTAGAGATACATCACGCGCAGCGCGGCGCGCTGGGGGTCGAGAATCTCGACTTCCATGACGACGTCGGCGCGGTCGTTGAAGGGATGCGCTGACGCCGCGCCCGCAAACAGGGAAGCAAGAACCGCCAGGATCACCGCGCCAAACTTCATCGCGGGCATTGTAGCAATAGATCGTAGCGCGGGCTTCCAGCCCGCAGTATTTGCCGCCGGGCCAAGCCCGGCGGCTTGCAGGCGAGACGCCTGCGCTGCGTTACGCACTCACGATGCTGGGCTCCGTCCAGCGCAGCAGCGCGCGCTGGAGCAGTTCTTCGCCAAACAGCAGGCGCGGGCGGCGCGAACCCGCCCAGGCCTTGCGCAGCGTCTTGCTCAGGCGGCCCTCACGCAGCACCGCAATGATCGGCAGCGCGTCCTGCGGCAGGTCGTCGCTGATCTGCGTCGCCCAGTGCTGCGGCACGCTGTCGGCCAGGATGCGAGACTCATCGACCTGCCGGCGCAAATTCGCCAGCGCCGCGCTTCCGCCCGGCACCAGCCAGAGCACGCCCGCCGCGGGCACGCGCTTGCCGGGGCCGAAGTTCGCGCGCAGCGCCGATTGCAGCGCATAAGTCAGATGTTCGCTGCGGCCCCAGAGCGGCAGCAGCCGCACGTTGCGGCCTTGCTCGCGCAAAAACGGCACGGCCGGAAGCAGGTCGTGCTGGAGGTGGAAACCGGCGGCAAGCAAAAGCGGCGCGATCACGAGGTCGCTGCGCGGAAACTTCACGGCAATGTGCTGGAGCTGCTCGGCCACGGGTTCGTCGCCGCTGAGGATCAGCACCTCAACCGGGCGGCCAATCAAACCCAAAAACGCAAATTCGCGGCGCGCGCGGCGGGGATCGCCGGGGCTGCCGTGAATGGCCAGGACGAGTACTTCCGCGGGAGGATCGACGTAGTCGCTCATGGTTTCCTTTCTATGCGGTTAACACGCCGGCCGATGAAGCAACTTCACGCAACTTAAAGGCTGCCTCGCGGTGCACGCCCACGACGATCAGCGCGGGCGTCCAGGCCGCAACGTCGACAATCAGCGCGGGCAATGCGGCGAGGGTGGTTTCCTCGACTCGCTCGTCGTCGCTGCCGCCGCGCGCTATCACCGTCACGGGCTCGCCGGCCGGGCGGCCCGCGGCGATCATCTCGCGCGAAATCGCGCCTGCGCGGCCCACGCCCATGAAGATCACAACCGGGCCTTCCGCGCGCGCCCAGCGGCCGAATTCAGCGTCCGGGGTTGGCGGTGCGGCGGAGACGACAGCAAAGCCGTGGTTGCGACCGCGAGATGTCAAAGCGACTCCTGCCGCACCTGTAACTCCGTTGAGCGCCGAAACGCCCGGGATGACCTTGAAGGCAACGCCCGCGTTGTGCAGGGCTTCGATTTCTTCGCTGCCGCGCCCGAAAATGAACGGGTCTCCGCCCTTGAGGCGCACGACGCGCTTACCCAGCGAGCCTTCGCGTACGAGGATGCCGTTGATTGTCTCCTGCGTGACCTGCTTGCCGTAGGGCAGCTTTTCGGCCGAGATCAGTTCGGCGCTTGCGGGCGCCAGCGCGAGAATCTGCGGCGACACCAGGTGGTCATAGACCACAACTTCGGCCTGCTCGATCGCACGCCGGCCGCCGATCGTCAACAGGTCCGGGTCGCCGGGCCCCGCGCCGACCAACGTGACCGTGGCACGGGCGCCCTCGCCCGTGTGTGACGGGCGTAGCCCGCCACTGCCGCCCGCCTGTGGCCGGCGGGAATGGACGAGGGCGTCCATGCCGCCAATGCTGTCACGAATTTCTTTCGCGACTTCGGGGTCGCCGTTGTGGCTGGAGACGGCCACGGTGGCGTCGTCGCCGCGCGTGATCGCGGGCGTGGAAAAATTCCGGCCGGAGTGCGCGTCAACGCCGTTGACGAGACGTCCGCGGGCCTTGGCCTCGCGCACGACCTGCGCGTTGAGCTCGGGCATATCGGTTGTGGCGAAGACCAGGCGCGCGGGCAGGTCCGCATCGGCGGGCTGCCAGCGGCGCAGAAGCAGGCGGATTTCGCCGACCACGGCCCACTCCTCGATTTGCGCGCTGATGGCGGGCGCGATGACCGTGACCTTCGCGCCGCTCTCGAGCAATACCGCGATCTTGCGCGTGGCGATCTTGCCGCCGCCGACCACGACCACGGGTTCGTTTTCGAGTTGCAGGTTCAATAGGTAAGGAAGGCTCATAAAGAATAGTCCCTAGTCTCGTGTCACGTGTTTCCTGGTTCGTGTTACGTGCTACGTGTCTCGTGCTACGTGGACTGGTATTCGTGCTTCTGCCTTTCCGTAGCACGTCGCACGAAGCACGTGGCACATCAGGGTGCAACTCCGGCAACCGCAGACCGATCGAATCTATGCAGGCCGCATTCAGTTTTCTTCGTTCCGGCCCAGCGCCCGCCGCGCTCGCCCATGCCGGGAAGCGGAGGCAGGGTGCAGGGCGAGCAGCCGATGCTGGTGTAACCCTGCTCGCGCAAGGGGTGCTGCGGAATGCCGAACAGTTCAAGTTCGCCGTCGACGTCGTCGCGCGACCGCGCAATCAGCGGTTGAACGCGCAACATGCCGTCGGTGTCGCAGGACAGGCAGCCAATGCTCGCGCGCTCGCCGCCCTGTTCGCGGCGCAGCGCGCTCAGCCACGCCAGCTTGCCCTCGCGCACTTTTTGCAGCGGCAGAACTTTGCGCAGGAAGCAGCAGCGGTCGGCGTCTTTTTCCCACAGCGTGCCGCCATGCCGGCGCGCGAATTCAGCCTCGGCGAGTTCCGGCCCCAGCGTCACGATGTTGAAACCGAAATCGCGGATGAGATTGTCGCGGTAGTCCAGCGTTTCCTTGAAATGCTTGCCGGTATCGACGAAATACACCGGGTGTTGCGGCGCGATTTCCTTCAGGTATTGCAGCAGCAACACGCCGCCTGCATTGAGCGCCGTCGTCACCAGCAGCTTTTCACCGTAAGTGCGCACGCCCCACTCGAGGATTTCGCGCGGGCTGGCGCCGTCCATCGACGCGTTCAACACCGACAGGCCCGCTTCCGGCGCCGGCGCAATCAGCCGAGCAAGCTCCGTCCAGTGGCCGTAGCCAAGCGTGACCTTCTCCGCGATCCGCCGCGCGACAAATCGCAGGCCCGCGCGCCGGACGACTTGCGCAAAGGTTTCCGCGCCGCGCGCAAAGCGCGCGTAAACTTCCGCCGCCGCGACAACAACAGCGATGACTTCGTCCTGGCCGAGGTAACGTGCGGCTTCCTCGCCAAGCTGCGTGCCGTCGAGCACGCGCCCGCCTAGCAAAAAGTCGAAGCCCTGCTTCTTCTTGCCGTCGACGACTCCGACCGCGCCGCGAAAACCAAGGTCGTTGAGATTGGGATGCGTGCACGAATTCGGGCAGCCTGCAAGGCCGATGCGAAGGCGCTGGGCCCAGTCGGCGACGTTGGCGCGCTCAAGCGCCGCCGCAAGTTCGTGGGCGAAATTGCGCGTTTCGACAAAGGCTTTCCTGCACTGGTCCGTCCCGGGGCATGCGACCATATCGCGCGGCCCGTTCCAACCGGCCGGCGCAAAGCCCAGCGTTTCGAGTTCGGTGGTTAAACCTGCGGCGTTGTCTGCGAGCACGTCCGGCAGCGCGATGTTCTGGCGCGTGCCCAACAACAGGCCCGACGCGCCGTGGCGCTCGGCGGCGTTGACGACCAGGCGTACGTCTTCAGTCGCAATATCGCCGGCGATCAGCGGGACCATCACTCGGACGCGACCGTCGGCCTGGGGGTGGGCTCCGGTGGGCGACAGGACCGCAGCCGTTGACGTGTCAACGGTCGCGGGGGAGACCTGTACGCCCACCGGGGGTGACCACCGCTCCAAAACCAATTCGCGGATGCGCTGCACGCCCAGCGACTCGGCGACAAACTTGAAACGCGCGTGGGCGCGGTTCTTGCGGTCGCTGTTGTCGTGGTGCACGCGCACCAGCGCTTCCATCAGGTCGCCGAGGCTCATGGCCGG
>JADLAK010000109.1 GCA_020848275.1 Planctomycetota bacterium | reverse complement strand
GCGAAGCGAGATGTCGCGCGGCAAAGCACTGCTTTGCAAGCGACGGGGCCGGAACCCTTGATTCCTCGTCCGTGATAGTGGCCCCGCCGCTGACGCAGCGGGCTCTGATCGCACTAATCCCGCAGCAACGCGCCACGGGCTGCCCCTACGAGCGCGGCCCCAGTCCGCGCAACAGGATGCCGCCGCAGCTACAAACCGTTCGCTTGCGGCGGTAGTTAGCAATCGCTACTGTCCCAGCGATCCACTCAACTTCTTGCAGCAAACCATGGGGATTGCATGGAATTCGAACCGTTTTCGTACATGCGCCACGCCAAGCGGCTGGAGTACACCGCGGGTATCTACATGGCCGGAAGCGGCATGCCGCCCGCCAAGGTTGAGGACGCCGGTTTTACCGACGACGATTACGCGCTGAAAACCCTGTGCGCTAGTTATGGCGATCCCCGCAACGTCGATTTCATCGCCTCGCGCTACAAGACCTCGGGCAACAACGTGGTGCTCACGCAGGGCAGCAGCGAGGGCTACTTCCTGGCGTTTGGCGCGCTGCTTGAGCCCGGCGACAAGGTCATCATCGAGACGCCCGGCTACCAGCAGTTCAACAGCCTCACGACGTTTTTCGGCTGCCGCCCCGTGCCGCTCAAGCGCCGCTTCGAAAACAAATGGAACCCGGATCTCAAGGAATTCAAACGGCTGCTCGACGATAAAACCAAGATCGTCGTGCTGACCGACCTGCACAACCCGACGATGTCCAAGATGCCTCCGGATTTGTTGAAGGACATGATCGCCGCCGCGGCCAAGAACGGAACCACGGTCATTGTCGGCGAGGTTTACAAAGACCACCTCAAGCCGGGCGACAACGACGAAAGCTGCTTCGAATACGGCGACAACGTGATTGCGACCTCGAGCCTGACCAAGGTCTACGGCCTGAGCGCCATCCGCTTTGGCTGGGCGCTGGCGCCTGAGCGCATCGCCGGCCGCATGCTTGATGTGATGGACATGGTCGACCCTGAAATGCCTGCGATCTGCCAGAACCTGGCCTGGAAGGCGCTGCACAACCTGCCGCGCATGCGCGCCATTGCGCGCGGCATCCATGAACGCCACTGGCCGATTGTCGAGGAATGGCTCAAGCAGCGCGATGACATCGAGTACCTTAAGCCCGCGGGCGGCATCACGGTGTGGATCCACGCCGATGGTTTGAAAGACACGGGCAACCTGGTGCAGGTGATGCGCAACGAGTTCGGCGTGCTGGTGGTGCCGGGCGAATATTTCCAGGCGCCGGGATGGTTCCGCGTGGGTTACAAGAACCCGCCGGGCGAACTTCGTGACGGCCTGTCGCGCATCGGCCGCGCGATTGATGATTACCGCAAGACGCACAAGAGCCAGAAAATCAAGCCGGGGAAGTAAAGCTCTGGTCAGTTGCCGGTGGTCGGCAGTCAGCAGCAGCAAAGGTCACGACTGTGTTTCTTGACGCATCGGGCGAGACGGTGTTCTACATGCGGCGCGTCGAGGGGCGCGACACGCTGTTCATGTTCCGGCCCGATCTCCACGGCGGCGACCACCACGCGATCCTTTCGCAGAGCCTCGACGCCATCAACGCCTGGCAATGTCCCGGTCGCTGCGTAGTTCTCTGCGA
The DNA here is from genome assembly GCA_020848275.1 of Planctomycetota bacterium. Taxonomy (GTDB): domain Bacteria; phylum Planctomycetota; class UBA8742; order UBA2392; family UBA2392; genus JADLAK01. The sequence goes on along the minus strand of JADLAK010000109.1, from coordinate 17,947 downwards.
CAGGTGGCCGGCAGGCGCACCGCACTTAAAATTCAAGTTCTTCGACATGGCGCGCATTGGGCATTTGCTTGAACGCCAGGCCGTGAAAATCCACGAACTCCTTACAGATGTCCCGATGTTGACGACGCTGAGCCCCGAACATCGGCCGTTGCCTCCCGAAATCTACGACATGATCAAGGGCGAGGTCGTCGTGGCGCCCGGCAAGGCGCCCTTTGATGACGCCGTGGTCCGCCCGGCGTTGTTCGTGTTCGACGGCAAGGATGCGACCGCGCGCGCGGAGCCGCTAAGCTTCCTGCGGCCGACCGACCTGCCCAGCCGCGTGTACCGGGATCCTTCGGGCGCGCGCCTGTGGCTGACGATGGGGGACTCCTGCCACCTGTTTGTCCTTGACGCGTCAACATATGAGCTTGCCGGCGACATCATCTGGCCCGTGGACGAGCAGGCGCTGGCGCGGCTGGCGTTCCACCCCATCCGCCCCGAGGCGTGGGTCGCAACACTTTCGAGCGTGCGTGTGTACGACCGCGGCAGCTTGAAGCTGCTGCGCGAGATTTCGATAGCCCCCGAGCTTCGCTGGCACCGCGGCGACCGCGTCAAGGGGCTGGTCGGCGCCCTTGCGTTTTCAGCCGACGGCAAACGCGCGCTGGTCGCGCGGCCGCTGCACGGCGACGTGCTGGAGCTTGACACCGCGAGTTTTGCGACCGTCAAAAGTCACGCCACGTTTGTTGACCCGCTGGAACTTGTGGTCGCTTCGCGCGGCAATCGGGTGTATCTTCAGGGCATGAGGGCGGGGCAGGTCAGTTGGATGCCTTGGACATAGGAGGCGGCCATGCCGGACCCGAATAGCGAAAATCAACCCATCAAGACCGACGTTGAAAGCCTGACGCAGGACGCCCTGCGCGGAGCGGGCGTGCGTTTTGACCGCGTGTTCTCGCGCGCCGACGAAGTTGTCGTCGTGCTGCCGGGCCAGGGCGCGCAGATGCAACTTGCCATGGACACCGTCGATGGCCTGCAACGCGGCCTGAACCGCCGCATTGTCGTGATGCCCGAAAGCGGCGCATCGCCGATCGTGCGCAAGGTCGTGCTGGGGTTGCTGCTGGCGTTTGCGGCGCTGGCGACGTTTGCACTTGTGTATCCCTACGTTGCGTCAATGTGGCGCGCGGGCAAGACCAGGGACATGAGTAACACGTACCAGGCTGTGCCCGGCAAACCCTAGAAGGTTCGGCCGAGCTCGCTTGCGGCGGACGTTTCACATGAAAGTGGCTTGGGTTTTCAACCCAAGCCGAAACGTCACGATTGCCCCGCTTGGGTTAGAAACCCAAGCCACAATTACTTGATGGGCGGCCACACCCGGTCAAACGGGTAGATGCGGAAGAGCACGCGGCCCTCGATGCTGCGCATGTGCAGCCACAGCTTGCCAATGCCCGCGGGTTCCGTCTTGCCGACTTCTATATCCAGCCAACTGCGGCTGTCGTTGCTGTGGGGGCGGTTGTCGCCCATCACGAAAATGCGATCTTCAGGGACAAGCAGTTCCTTGCCGTCGCGCAGAATTGTGGGCAGGCGTGTTGCGGACGACGATATTGGCTTTCCGTTGTCTTCGCCCGTGTGCTTGGGGTCGAGGTAGGGCTCGGGATACTCGCGGAAATGGGGTTCCCCCGCGGGTTTGATCCAGAGCTTGCCGTCGGTGAACTTGATCGTGTCGCCGGGAAGCGCGATCAGGCGCTTGACCAGCTCACTGCCCGGGTCTTCCGGGCTGCGCACGACAACCATGTCGCCGCGATTGAAGCGCGGGCGCAGGAATTCGGGCAGCAGGTACTTCAGCCCGGTCGGGTTGCCTTTGTCGTCCTTGCTGCCGGAGTTTTCAATCAGCGCCGTAACGCGTTCAACCACCAGGCGGTCGTTCTGCACCATGGTGGGCTCCATGCTCGGCCCCTTGACCTCGCTGACCTGGAGCACGTAGGCGCGCAGCAGCATTACCAGCAGCACGATCTTGACCACCTCGACCGCAAACGTCTTGATGATCGACAGTGCGCCCTTGCCCGCGCCTTCGTCGACCTCAGAGCCCGACTTCGCGATGCCCGAAGTCCGTTTGGCGCTGTGCCTGGCCCTCAATACCTTCTTGGCCGGCTTGCCTGCGCCGCTGCCCGAGGCCGCAAATCCGCGCAGGTGGCCGGACTCAAGTTGCGGCTCCTCTTCGACGACCTCGTCTTCCTGTTCTTCTTCGCCCTCGACGACAAGTTTGCCACCGAAGAACTTCATGCGCAGGCTCTGGCCGATGCGGCCCATCCACGACTTGGGCGGCGCCTTCGGGCCCTCATCGCCCTCGTCTTCATCGCCCTTCCGCTTCTTTGCCGGGCGCGGATGTTTGCCGCCGCCTTTGATCGATTTGCCCTTGAGCGCCTCGGGGGTAAGGTCTGAACGGATGGCCACGGGCACGATGCGCCCGCTGTCAGTGGTCTTGGTCTTGACGCCCAGTTCTTCGGCCTCGACGGCGGGAAACGCGCCCTCATCCGCGGCGTATTCTTCCCAACCCACATCGTCCTTGTTTTCGTTCTTGGCGCGGCTTGCCGCGTATTGGTCTTGCTCCTGCTCAGGCTCGGCCGAAGGCTCGACGAGGTCGTTCTGATCGGCCATTTCCGCCGGTTCTTCTGCCGATACTTCCTCCATAGGCGGTTCTTCCGGCGCGGCAGGAACCTCGGCCGTGACGGGCTTGCCGTCGCGCCGCCGAAGACCCGAAGGCGTCAACACCACGCCGCTGCGCGGCGGCGGAGGAGGCGGCTCGGCGTCGCGCAGGCGCGGTATTCCCGGGCTGAGGCCCGGCGTCGCGCGCGAGGGCGGGCGTTTGGGCGCGGCGGGTTGCTCGCCGGACGCGTCGCCGAAGGGATCGGGCACGCTGCCGTAATCGCTTTGTTCGGGCAGCTTCTGGCTGGCGGGTAAAGGCGTGCGGGGGCGCGGGGCAGGCGGTTGCGCCGCCGGCTGGTCCAGGTGTTTGAAGTAATCATTGCGCTCGTTACCCGGCATAAATCTTTATCGCCCCAGACAAATGGAAACCGGCCGGGGCAACCGTGAAAGGTCAGCCCGGGCCGGCGCTACTCGCGAAACGGGTCATCCTCGGCGCTGCTCGTGGGCGGCGGAGCCGTCTTGGCCGAGTCGCCGTCGAGACGCAGCTCGCTGTCGCCGGACTTGGCGGCTTTCATCATCTCCGCGTCGCCGGCCGCGCCCGCCGCGTCGGCCACTTCGGCGTAGGGATCCTCCTCCGAACTCGAGGATTCGCTTTCCGCGGGCGATTCACCTTCAGCGCCGGCTTCAGCGGGCGCCTCGGCGTTTTCGCCTCCTTCGGGCGGAGCTTCATTGTTTTCGCCCAGTGTTGACTCGTCAAGATCAGACACGTCCATGCCCGTGGAGGTCTTCATGCCCAGCGGGATCGAGGCCTCGCCTTGCCCGGCTTCCTCGAGTTGCACGCCCGCCTGCTGTTGTGCGTCCTCGGCCGGGCCCGCTTGCGGCGCGTAAAGCCCCGAATCCTCGCCGCTGACCGTCGGGTCGTAGGACTTCTCCAACTTTTCGCCTTGCGCCGCAGCGCCCTCGGCCGCAACGGCGGCGTGGGGCCCGGAAATACCGCGCGGGCCGCCCGGGTAGTATTTCTTGAGGGCTTCATCAATGGCTTCCGACGGCGCGACGAACAACTTGACCTTGCGGCCCGTCAGGCTGCGGATTTCCAGCAGATGTTTGGGTTCAAAGGGCATCGAGACCGCGATCAGCAAAATCTTGCCGATCACTGACAGCGGGATGACGCGATAAGCGCGGGCGACGGCAGGCCGCAACAACGCCAGCGCCTTGTCCGTCGGTTTGACCAGATCAAGGTCGACGGCGGCCAGCGTTTCGTGGCGCGCCAGGAAGCGATAGAGCGCGCGTTGGTCGGCAAAGCCCGATTCGCTCAAGAGCGCGGAGATTTCAGGCGTTTGTTCGGGTTCGCCCGGCGCTGTGAGCGAGTCTTCAACTTCCTCAACGGTGATCACGCCCTGCAGCCACAGCAGATAGCCGGTGCGCTGCTCGACCTCTTCGTGGGCCGCCGAGTCACGGGCGGATTCGACGCCGTCAGCTTCACTTGCTTCGCCGGCGACCTCGCGCAGGTCAAGGCCCGCGACGGAATCCTCTTCCTCGACAATGTGTTCGCTGCCGGGAGGCGGCGCCTGGTCGGTGACGGAATCGGTGATGACCTTGGGCGGCAGTGCGCCAACGGGTCCGCGCCCCGTGGTGATAACGGTTTCCGCGGAATCGCTGCTCACGCCGAAATCGACCGGGCGGTCGTAGCCCAAGTCGTCGGCGGGCGGCTTCACCGGCTGCGGCGTCTGCACGACATTCTGCTGTGCGGGGCGACCCGGGCCCTGCAGGAAGTCACCCTGCGGCGCAAGCATGTCTTGCGCAGGCGGCAGAGGCGGGCGAGGGACCTCGCGCCGTTCCGCGTTGACGAATGCCAGGCGCGACGAGTCCTGCGCCTTGGGTTGAAGTTCTGCCGGCGTAGGCTGGCGAGGCGGAATGATACGCGCGCCCGAAGAAGCCGGCGGAGGCGAAGACCACCCGCCCGACGGCGTGCGGATTTGCCGTTGCTGCGGCGCCGGCGGCGCAGACAGCGGCGGCAAAGGCTCGATGGCCGGCGCGGAACCCGTTTGCACCACGGGAATGGGCGGAATCGGCGCGGTCGGGCGGCGCGCGCCCGGCGGCTGCTGGAACTGGTTGGTCGCAATGCGCGTCCGGCCTTCGCCCGGGGACATCGGAACCTGGTTCGAGGGCGGGCGATAACCCGGCTGCGGTAACTGGTTGGAGGGCGGACGGCCCGGGGGGCGCGGCGCCTCGTCAGTGCGGGCGCGCTCAGCGGCGACCTGGTTCTGGCGTTTGTACATCTGCTCCAGCATCGGGCGGTACTCTTCGCCCAGCAAATCCTCAGCGCGTACGCCCGCCAGCGAATTGGGCCGCGAGGCCGGCGGCGGGGGCGGCGGCGCATTTTTTTGCGACGGCAACTGCGGCGCGCGCGGCGGCGGCACATTCGAGGCAAGCGGCGGCAGGTTGGCGGCCATCGGTTGCGGGGGTGGTGGCGGCGGAACTGCGGGCATGCGGTCTGAGCCCGAGAGCCGGTCAAGGGCCGGGCGGTCGCCCATTACACCGCCGCCGGGCTTGGGAATGCGGCGCGTGCCCTTGCGCCGATACATGTAGTCGGTGGCATCGGCGTTGTTGTCGCCAAGCATCGGCGCGTCTTCTGCGCCCGGTGCGGCCTGGAACGGCAGGGCCTTTTCTTCCTCGGCGTTTGCGCCGGGGCGGACGCGCACATTGCTCTGGCCCGGGGGGCCTTCAGCCGCTTTATGGGTACCCGTGCTGCCGGAACGCTGGCGCGCGGCCATGCTGTCGAGGCGCGTATTTGGCGCCAATTTGGGCCCGGGACGCTTTTTAGGCGGCTCGAGCGAAATCATCTGAGTGGTGCGTTGACGTGCCTGCGCCGGGCCCTTGTCTGGCGGCTTTACGCCCGGGGAAGACGCTGGCCGCGGAATCGGCGGCAACGGCTTGTGAGCGGGATTGGATGCCTTGGCATTGCCCGGGTTGGGACCGGGCGATGGTCCTGAGCTGCCGTCCGGGCGGCCTTTACCGATTGCCATACTGTCCCGCGGTCAAGGGGTTAACCAAAAACGCCAAACTGCATGCGCCGAAACATAAGGGAATTGTAACAGCATGTAAACACAGAACAAGCGCAAGTCGAGACGGCCCAACGATCTGGAGCCTGTCGCGGGCGCAAAGCGTGACTTCGTTTACGGAGATTTTCGGGCATTCCGGTTGTATGTACGGAAATCCCGGCGCGGTTGGCGCATGCCGGGCGCAAATCGCACATCTATTGACACGTCAATAGTACTGTATCCGGGCCCGGCAGGATCGTTGAAACCTTGAATGTCACATCAGCGACAAGGTTGCGGCGAGAAATGTCATGCGTTGTCCATTATAAATAGCACAACTGACGAAGAATTCGTGCTTTGAAGCAATGTCGTGCTTCGCGTAACATGTGTTTGCGCTTGACGCTAGATCGTGCAAGGTGTATCAACAATTGGTCACCGGAGTGTTTTGTGCAGCCGGGAATTTCGTACCCCGCACGGGGCTTAAGACCGTGCGTTTAGTTTTGCTTGTTTTAGTGGTAGCGCAGGTTGGGCTCATGCTCCCAACCCATGCAAGGAGGCAGATTGACGAACCTTCGCTTCGACATCACCCCGATTGATGCCTTGGCCAACACCGCTAGAGTCGTGGTGGAAGGCGCCATTGATGCCACCACGGTCATCACCTTCGAATCTCAACTCAAGCAGTTGCAGGAGGACGGCTACAGCAACTTCGTCCTCGACATGCAGGGCATCAAATACGTCAACTCGACAGGCCTGGGCAGCCTGGTCGCCACCGCGGACAACCTCGAAAAGGTTGGCGGCGGATTGGCTCTCATCAAGGTACACCCCAAGGTCAAAGTCGTTTTCGACATGCTTGGGTTGAACTCGTTCTTCCGCATTTTCACCAATGAAGAAGAAGCCGTGAATTTCCTGGCTTCTCGTGGTGGCGGCGGCGCGGTGGAGGCTGCCCCGGCAGCGCCCGCGGCCCCGGCGCCCCAGCAGCGCGCCCCGGCTCCACCGCCGCCCGCGCCGGCTCAGCGTCAGACCAGTCGCCTCAATCAGCAGCCCGGTGCGCGCCCGACTGCGGCGCCTGCCCCGGCCCAGGGTGGTTGGGGCGCGCCCGCTCAGCCCGCGGCGCCCCAGTATCAGCCCAGCGCCCAGCGTCCGCCGACCGGCCAGTACCAGCAGCCGGGTGCTCGCCCGCCAGCCGGTCCGCCGGCGCAGCGCCAGACACAGCAGCAGCCGGCGCGTCCCGGCCAGTGGATTCCGCCCTCGCGCGAAAACCCGCAGGTTGTCTCGTGCCCCGCTTGCGGCGCCAGCTTCAAGATCAGCCAGACCGGCCGCTACAAATGCCCGAGCTGCACCACGGCATTTGTCGTCGACCCGGCGCACGGTGTCGAACTCGCCCCGGCCACGAGCCAGCTCACGCTGAGCTTCACGCCGGAGTGCAAGGACGGCCTTGGCGCTTACCTCGGCGCGATGATGCGCCGCGCCGGTTATGCCGACGGCGAGTACGGCCAGGTTCGCCAGGCGCTGGAGCAGCTTGTCGATGTGGTCCTGCGCAACGCTTACCAGAACCGCATCTACGAGTCGTATGCAATTGCTTTCTTGCCGGCGCGCCACAACTTGCAGATCAAATTCATCGTGAGCGGCCCGACGATGAACGGCGATCCGCGCCAGTTCTTCCCGATGGCGGCGCAGATCATGCCCGACCTCGCCGTTCGCCCGCATCCCAAGGGTGGCTCGGTGATCGTGATGAGCTATCGCCGATAGTCGTTGCATGAGATTGCTTTTCCGGGCGAGCGGCGGATAACGTCGCTCGCTCTTTTGTTTGAACGATTTTGTCGCGTGTGCCGTGTCCCTTGTCGCGTGTGGGACTTTGGTTTCCTGACTCAGGACTCGGGACGCGCGACTCGGGACGCGCAAATTGGACGCTTTCTTCGCAAATCCGGCTGGCTTGTTTGCGGGGCTGCTCGCCCTGCCGGTGATTGCGTTGTTCATGCTCAAGCACCGGCCCGTGCAGCGCCGCGTGGCCAGCACGTTGCTTTGGCATAACGTCTCGCAGATGCAGATCGCCGACGCGCCGCTGTCGCGGCTGCGAAGTTCGGCTTCGCTGCTGCTCAATCTCGCGGCGCTGGCTTGCGCGGTGCTCGCGCTTGCGGGGTTTCGCATTCCCGAGGGTCGCGAACGCGGCCTTCCGGTGGTAATCGTCATCGACCGCACCGCGGGCATGCGCGCCAATACGCCCGACGGCTCGCGCATCGAGCTTGCGCGCGAAACCGCCCGCCGCGTGATCACGTCGGCGGGCGACAGCACGTTCACGCTGATCGGCTGGGACGGCTCGCTCCTGCCGCTGGCGCCTCGCGACTGCGAGGCCGACGCCGCGCTGCGTTCACTCGCGGGGCTCGACGCCTCGGCACGCGGCGCGCCGGAAGGTCCGCTGGTCGATGAACTGCGGCGCATGGCCGAGGGCCATCGGCGCGTGGTGCTGATTTCCGACCACGAGCCGGCCAACCTCGGCAAGAATGTGTTGTGGCTTTCTGCGGGCGAAGCGGTCGACAATGCGGGTATCGTCGCCGCCGGGTTGACCGATATCGCTGACGGCGCGGAATTGTTCTTTGCGTTGGAGTGGCACGGCCCTGCGGAGCGCCGCGCGAGCGTCGTGGTCGAACGCGTATCGGCAAGCGGCGAGGCCGAATTGGTCGACGCCCGCGACGTGCTGCTGCGCCCGCGCGATCGCGTTTCCATGACGGTGCGTGTGACCGCCGAGGGCCTCTATCGCGGACGTTTACGCGACCCGGATGCCCTTGCTGTCGACGATGCGGCCTACGTGCGTTTTTCGCGCCGTCACGCCCTTGCGGTGCGCGTTGAAGGCGACACGCCGAAAAATCTTCAGCGCCTGTTTGACGCCCTGGGGCTTAAGCCCGCCGAAGCCGCCGACCAAAACGCCGCCGTTGTTTTCACGCGCGCCACAGGTGCGTCGCCGCGCCTGCCGGCCGCATACATTTATCCCGCCGCGCCGGCAGGCGTCGAATTTGCGCCCCCCCGCGACGAAAGCGCCATTACCGCGAGGCCCGTGGCGGGCTTCCTGTGGGCGGGTGCGGGCGTGCCCGACATTCGCCTGCCCCGGGCGGCGGCGATTTTGTCGACGGAATTCATGCAGCCGGTGCTCGACGCCGGCGAGGGCTCGGTCGTGGCGTTGGTCTCGCGGCCGCAGGGCGCGATCTCAGACCTTGTGGTCGGCTTCAACTTCGAGAAAGAAAGCGGCCTGTTCCCGGAATCGCCGGCCTTTGTGGTGTTCTGGGCGAACTGGTTTGACCACGTGCAGTCCATTGCCGAGGCGCTGCCGCGCGGCGCCGTGGCCGCAGCTGACGCCGTCAGTGTGCTGCCCTTGAGCGGTCGCGACGACTTTCGCTACGCGCCCGTCGGCGCGTCGGGCGAAGGCGAATTGCGCGCGGCAGCTCCCGGCGAAACGCTCGATCTCTACGAGCCCGGCGTCTATCGCTTCGAGGGCCTTGCCGACGCGCGTCTGCCGTTGATTGGCGTGAGCCTGCTCGACAGCGAGGAAACCAACACCGCCCGCGCGCCCGCCGAGAAGGCGCTTTACGCGGACCTGCAAAAACGGCTAAGCGAGCTGGGTGCGGGCAACGTGCGTGCGGATTTCGAGTTCGCGCCCTGGCTGGCGTTGATGGCGCTGATCGCGCTTACGTCGGATTGGGTGCTGTTCCGCCGCCGCTACCGCCGCCAGGAGCCGAACGCTCCGGTGAAGCCTTTGCCAGGAGGCGCAACTGTGCGGCGAAAGCAGACAGGCCGTGTTTGAACTCCTTCTCGGCCTCGGCGGCGGCTTTGGTCAGCGAAAAGCGCGCGAGGTAGAAAATCTCCGTCAGCGGCTGGAGCGCCGCGAATGCCGGGCCTGATTTCTCGACGATGCGCGCCGCGAACTCGCGTGGCGTCTCATGGCTACGCTTGTGGTAGCCATGTTTGGCCAGCAAAAGCAGCAGTTGCGCGTAAAGGCCGCGTTGGCGCGCCTGTTCGGTCGGCACGCCCATCTGCTCAAGCACACGCCGCTCTTTGGTGCGCCGCTTTCCTCGCCGCCACATCCACACCACGAACAGAAGCGACGGCCCGATGCCGAGTAGCATTACGCGCCACAGGCCATGCTGGGGCATAAATGACGGCATCCAGTTCGTCAGCGGCGCGAGGGTTTCATCAGCGCGCTTCATCGCATTGTCAATCGCTTCGCGGCTGTTGCGCACCAGCTCACTCTGCGAATCGCGAGTGAACGATTCAAAGGGGTCGCGCGGCCGGTTTTCCACCGCCGCGGGTTTTTCCGGCTCCTTGGCGGGGTCGGGTTTTTCGGGGTCTGAGGGGCCTGGCGTTGGAGTCTCGGACACATTCGCCGGGCTGGGCCGGGCCTGGCCCTGCGCGGGCGTGGGGTCGAGCGCAAGCCAGCCGTATTCTTCCGTGTACACCTCAATCCAGGCGTGCGCGTCGGACGCCAGCACCGTAAAGACGCCAAGCACCTCGTCATAATCGGTCACCGCAAATCCCGCCGCAAGGCGGCAGGGAATCCCCGCTGCGCGCAACACGGCGCAGGCGGCGCTGGCGAAATATTCGCAGTGGCCGTAACGCTCGGTGGTCAGGAAGCGAAAGATGCTGTCGGCCCCGGCCTTGGGCCGCTTTTCCAGCGAATATTCGTAGGCCTGCTTGCCCCCAAAGGTCGCGTCGCGGAAATAATCGACAATGTAACGCGCCGCCGCATAGGCGCTGTAGGCGTTGCGGCCGCGGTCGTCCTTGTAGGACCACGCACGTTCGTTGACCTTGGTGAAGTGCGTCCAGCGTTGGCGAATGGCGGCAAGGAGATCCGGGGGCAGATCCCAGTATTCGTCGGGCAGCACGCTGTTTTCGACGCGCACGGGTGGCTTGCCGCGCAGCGTCGCTGCAATCTGCTCGGGCCGTTGGGTGAGTACGCTGGCGTCGAGCATATACTCCGCGCCGTTGGTGAAGCCCTTGCAGAACAATGTGCCGGTGGTTGGGTCCCAGGTCGCGCGTCCCTGCAGGCCGCGAATCATCAGCGGGTCTGAGACCAAAGGGACTTCGCCGTCAGCGCCAAAGGCAGCCGCTTTGAGTTTGATCTCGTAGCGGCGGCGATCCGCCTGGCCGGGTTGGCGTTCCGGCCCGCCCGTGAAATTCGCAGCGGCGGCCTCGGGGATGTCAACGCGGCCCGTGCGACTGTCGCTGGCCAGCCATTGTTCGCCGTCAAAACGCGAAAGCGTACTGGCGCGTAAATAGACCGGCGCACCAACCCTGCGGCCGGGAACCACAATCGTCCCAAGCTCGGTTGTGTCGCGCTTGATGGCGCCAAAATCACCGAGATTCACGTGGTTGGCCATGCCCGTGACCGTCGGCCCGTTGGGTTCGCGGGTTGATTTGCCACCGTCACGGGACTTGGGCTTGTTGGCGTTGGGATTCTTGAAGGGCGTCGGGTTGTTCGGGTCGCCGGATATTTCGACGGCGTCCATCTTTGCGCCAAGGTCAATGCGGGGCAGCAGAAAGAACAACGCGACCGCCGCAATCGGCACCAGCGTGCATGCACTGCCCAGCGCCATCAGGTATTCCGGCCTCGCGACGCCCGCGGGCGACGACGCCACGCGCGGCGCCGAGGCGCGCGAACGCGCGCTGGCAATCGAATAGTACGTTCGCGCCGGGAACGTCAGCGCCACGTAAGCCGCGGCGATGACGCCGATGGCCAGCAGCCAGGTCCATGTAACGTCATTGACCGGCCGTTTCAGGCCGATCACCACCGCAAAAAGAGCCAGCACCAGCACGATGCTCGACAATCGCGGCGATTCCCGCACGTACAGCACCATCACTTGCACCGAGACCAGCACAACGGGCACCGGCGTGTTCTGCATCAGGTCGATGGCGTTGCCGCGGTAGGGTTCAATCAGCGGCAGCGTCGATAGCAGCATCGCCGTTGGCAGCGCGAAGTAGCTTCCGATCAGCAGCGGTCGCACGCGGTTGAGGGCGCGCAATTGCAGGTAGCCCTCCTGCATCACGACACAGGCGAGCATGAATGCGGCCTCCTGCCATGTGAGCAATCCGCGGCGCTGGAACAGCACGCAGGTCACCACCAGCATGATGCCCATGCCGCGCGACAGTCCGCGATGCATGGCCCCTATCACGCGAGGAGTCATTCGTGCACCCCCGACTGAATCGCCGATGTCTCGGCGGTGCCGACGCTCTTGCGGCCAAGCGGGTCAAAGGCGACGTGGCGCTTGAAGTCGGTGTCAGCGGCGCCGAGCACGACCGCGCCCGCGTTGCCCGGCAGGTGCGCCTCGGCATGTTCCTTGGGGCCGAGCGTAATCAGGATGGCGGCCTCGCCAAAACGCCCGACGCCGACGTTGCCGATCCATTCGCTCAGCGGCTTTTCGCTCAGGCCCGCGAGCGCGAGTTGTTCCATGATTGCGTGGTAGTTGCGGTCGCCGCGCCCGGGCTGGCTGATCACGAGTTCGGCGCCTGCGTGGGCAAACCGGAACGAGGCGCCCTCGCGCGTCAAGAAGTAAGTCAACCCGGCGCAGACGCCGACGGCGGCCTCAAGGCGGTTGCGAAGTGTGCCGGGATCGCCCAGCGGCGCGGTGTCGAACAGCAGCACGTAGTTCGTGTCGTGGCGGCCCTCCATCTCGAGGATCATCGGCTTGCCCATTCGCGCCGACGTGCGCCAGTGGATACGGCGGATGTTTTCGCCGGGGCGGTACTCGCGCACGCCGAAAACTTCGTCGTCGCCGCGGCTGGCCGCCGACGATTCGCCGAAATACCTGGCGCGCGACATCAGGCGTTCCTCAAGTTCGTGCGACAGGCGCGTGGGACGCGGATACACCGTGATTTCACTGCGCACGGGCACGCGCCGCGACATTCTTACCAGGCCAAATGGAAACGACGTGCTGACCGTGCACGACGACAGGCGTTGCCGGCCGCGGCGCGCAAACGCGGCGGAATACCCCGCGCGCTGCGAGCCGTGCGGCGCCACAGCCATCAGCAATTGCGCGTGGTCTTCGTAGATCAGGTCGTCGCTGCCGTCGTCCTCGAGCACCAGCGCAAAGCGCGGCAGCACGCGGCCCGTGTTGCGCACATCAAGCAGGATTTCGAGCCACTCGCCGACGTGGGCGACCGTCGGCAGCCGCCGGCGTACCTCGATGCCGCGCAGGTTGAACAACACGGCGAGAAGGTTGATCAGGATCATCGCCATGGGAATGCAGGCGAGAAGGATGAAGGCGTTGCGGCCGGTGTGGCTGCCCGCGAGGAAAATGCCGACTGAGCAAACCAGGAAATACCAGCCCCAGCGCGTGGGACGCGGAAACGACCAGAGGCGGGCACGGCGGCTGTGCCCGCGAGGTTCGGGTTCGATTGCTGCTATCGGCGGTGTCGGGACATCTTCGGCCATGAACGCGCTCACGGGCTGTCACATTTAACGTATCGGGAGTGCCCCGGGTGCAGCTAGTTTTGCGAAATTGCCTGCCGGCATGGGCGCCTTCGCCTATGCCGTTACCAAAAAACAGCGAGGCGCCCTTGCCACGGCGCCTAGTTCCCGATAGCCGCGATCACGACCTTGAGCGAGTCGTCGAGCAGCTTCTTGGCCTCGTTGCTGTATTCGTCGGCCAGTTTGCCATAACGCGCCTTGAACTCGGGGTCTTCGATGCCGGGCAGATTGATGCGCATGTTCATCACTGCGGCGTTGACCGCCGCATAAAGTGACAGCGCGCCGACGCCGCAATCGGAGATTGCGTGTTTGTTGCCGACCTGCGCAATCGAATGGACCCGCCGGAAGGCTTGCAGCCCGAGATCCGCGGTCTTCGCGGGCGACTCGGTGGCGGCCTTGAGCGCCTTCTGCATCGCTGCTTTGCGAACGGAGATCTCTTCCGGCGTGTTTTTTGGCAGCGCACCGGCCGCGCCGAAACCCTCAAAGGCGCGCGCGTCTTCCTCAAACATCGCCAGCATCTTCGTGCGCAGCGGCGAGAGCGCCGCAAGGTCGGCCTTCACGCGGCCCTCGACCTCGGCATATTTCTTCTTGCCGACCGTTAGATTCGCGACCATTTCGCCAAGCGCCACGCCGGTGGCGCCCAACACCGCCGCCGCAGCACCGCCGCCGGGCGTGGGGGCTGCGGACGCGAGGTCCTCAAGGTAGCGTCCGACTTCGTTGAGGTAGGAAAACTTGCCACCCGCCAGTTTGTTCTCAATCACCTGTTTGCTCCCGTCGAAGTTCTTGATTTTCAGTTTAGTTGCGGCATCCGCGCCAAGCGCCGCTTGTGGCACCAGGCCCACGATTTCGCTCTCGCGGACCTTCACGCCCGCCTTGCCCGCGAGTTCTTCAATCCGATTGTACGCAGCCGCCGGCGAGGTCTTGCGGTAGTCCACGAGGTTCATCGAAATCTGCACGCAGCCCTCGTTCTTGAGTTCAAGCCCGAGCGCCTTGACCGCGGGCATGCCGCCATCGCGCTCGCGTATGGCCTTGGCGATGCTCTTGGCAAGTTTTAAGTCAGTCGACTCGAGGTTCACGTTGAAGGCGACGAGGAAAAACCGCGCGCCGACGGCCGTTGCACCGGCCGAGGGATGAATCGCATTGGGGCCGAAGTCCGGCGTGCGGGCCGGGTCTTTGCCGATCAGCTCGCGCAGGCCCTCAAACTCGCCGTTGCGCACGTCCGCAAGGTTCGCGCGTTCTGGCCGCGTCGCTGCTTCACCGTAAAGGAAAGTCGGCACCCCGGCATCGGCCGAAATGCGCTTGGCGGCGCGCTTGGCAAGCTCGATGCAACCCGCCATGTCGATGCCGGAAATCGGGATGAACGGGATCACGTCGGTCGCGCCCATGCGCGGGTGTTGCCCCTTGTGGTTGCGCAGGTCGATCAGTTCGGCGGCTTTCTTGGCGCCGCGCACGGCGGATTCGACGATAGCGTCGGGCTCGCCCGCCAGCGTCACGACCGTGCGGTTGTGGTCCTGGTCGCTTTCGTAGCCCAGCAGCGTCACGCCCGGCGACAGCGCCGCAACAATGGCCTCAATCACATCCTTACGGCGGCCTTCACTGAAGTTGGGAACGCACTCAACAAGCGCCATGGGTATCCTTTTGGTTGACGCGAGGAGTATAGGGCACGCGCTTTGCAGCGGCACGCCAAATCAATAGAGTAGGGTTATCAAGGAGCGGGTGTGATTCCATCCAAGTGGGCTGAGTATTTCGCGCAGCAGCGCAAGACCTGGGCCGAGCAGAACCTCGGCCGCAAGTTGCGCATTATGCGCCAGAAGCCCAATGCCCGCGTGGTGATCGGCAGCCAGGAGATGATCAATTTCTCCAGCAACGATTACCTCGGGCTTGTGAGCGACATGCGCATTGCCGAAGCCGCCGCACGAGCGGCGGGGCGCTTTGGCTGGGGCGCGGGCGCCTCGCGCCTTGTGACCGGCACGTCAAGCCTGCACAACGAACTTGAGGTCGAAATTGCGAAGTTCCGCGGCACGGAGTCGGCGCTGCTGTTCGGATCGGGCTACCAGGCCAACTTGGGCGTTATCTCGGCGCTTGCAGGCCCCGGCGACGCGATTTTCTCGGACACCCTGAACCACGCCAGCGTCGTCGCCGGCTGCCGCCTTTCCGGCGCCGAAGTCAATGTGTTTGAGCACCGGGATTATGACCAGCTCGAAAGACTCATCGACGCCAACAAGGCCCGCGGTCGCCGCCTGATCGTCAGCGACAGCCTGTTTAGTCTCGAGGGCACGAGCGCCGATCTCGACCGCCTGGTCAAGATCGCCGAAAAACGCGACGCATTGCTGGCCATCGATGATGCCCACGCCAACGGCGTGCTTGGCAAGAAGGGTCGCGGCCTGCCCGAAGTGCAGGGCGTAGCCGAGAAGATCGACATCACCATTGCCACGCTGTCCAAGGGTTTTGGCAGTTACGGCGGCTTTGTCGCCTGTTCGCGCGAGGTGCGTGATTATCTCATCAATCGTTCGCGTCCCTTTGCCTACACGACGGCGCTGCCGGTTCCGCTTGTGGCGGCCAATATCGAGGCGCTCAAGATCGTCGCCACCGAGGGCGAAGCCCTGCGCGCCAAGCTCGCGGGCATGGTGCGCACGCTGCGCACGAAACTAGCCGCGGCGGATTTCCAGCCGCTGGGCGAACACCACATCGTCCCGATCGTGATCGGCGAAGAAGACAAGGCGCTGGCGTTTGCCGACGCGCTCGACAGCCTGGGCATGCTGGTTTACGCCATGCGCTGGCCGTCAGTGCCCAAGGGCCGCGCGGTGCTGCGCATTTCTGTCAGTGCGGCGCACTCCGACGACGACATCTATCGCCTCATCAATGCTTGCAAGACCGCCCGCGACCGCGTCAACGGCAAGGGCACCAACCGCATGACGCGGCGCGAACTTCGCCGGCCCAACGAGCCCGAACCGCCGGCCGCTGTCGCCGCGGCGGTGGCCGCCGTTGCCGGTTCCGCCGACATGGCCGCGCTGCTGTCGCAGGTCGCCGATCCGCAGGCTGTCGCGGAAACGCCGCCCGCCGAGGCGCCGCCGACGGAAACTCCTGCCGAGACCCCGGCGGAGACGCCGTCCGCGCCGCCGGTTCCGCCGGCCCCGGCATCGTCCGGGGACGCGATGTTTCCGGGTGATACATCCGGTCAAGGCGCCTCATCCGGCGACACTTTTTTTGCCGGCGGCCCGCCAATGCAGGCGCCGGTGGCAAGTGCGGGCGACACATTGCTGCCCGAGGGCAACCCCAACACCAAGACGCGCAAAAAGCCCACGGGTCCGGCGCCGCTTCCAGTTCCGCCGGCGGACACCACTGCGCCGCCGGAGCCGCCCGCCGTCGACAACGCCAGCACGCTCGTGCCCGAGCTTGACGCCATGACACCCAGTGAGGCCCCCGAAAACTACAAGGGCAAGAACAAGACCCAGCGCAAAACCCGCATCCACAAGAAGATCTAGCCCGTTTTTTGGCAGTTACCGCAAACGCCCCTCAAAACCTGCGCCGGAAACCTCCGCCAGTCGTTAACATGGCTGTGCCGGGCGTTCTGTCCTCGAGGATTTCGTCATGACGATGCTGCGCGTTGCTGTTGCGGCGATTTTGCTGGCCGCGCCTTGCCTTGTGGCTCATTCGTCGCCGCAAGCCCAGGAGGCAAAGGCCGAGTTTTCCAGCCACAACGACCTGTTCGCCGAGTTCAACAACCGCCGCGAGGTGGTGCTGACGAAACTCGAGAAGCTCTACGGCCAGAAGGAGCCATCTCCCGAGGAAATCCGAAAGCTCGAGGACGAACTGCGGCGCATCGACCTCGTGTATTGCGACGCGCTGGCGAAGTACATCAAGGAACATCCCGACAACAAAGACCTTGAGTACTCGCGTTATGAACTTGCGCTGACGCTCTCGAAGTTCGAGGAGAAACTGGCCGACGCGGTCAAGGCGTGCGACGAGTTCCTCGCCATGCACGCCAAGAGCGACCTCGCGCCTAGCGTGAAATGGGCGCGGGCGCAATCGTACTTCCGTATGCCGGGAAGCGAAGCCGAGGCGCTCAAGGCGCTCGACGCGTTTATCGCCGACCACGGCGACACCCAGGAAGGCGACATGGCGCGCATGATGCGTGTTCGCGCGCTGCTGTTTGCCAACAACGTCGAGGGCGCAAAGAAGGCGTTGACGGAAGTGATGGCGCTCGACAAGGTCAAGAACGATGCCGACGCGCGGGCATTTGTGCAGCGGCAGATTGATGATCTCGACTGGATCGGCCGCGATCTGCCGGTATTTTCGCTGGCGGACATGGAGGAAAAGGCGGTTTCGACCGCGGACATGAAGGGCAATCCCGCGTTGATCTTCGTGTGGGATTCCACCAGCGGCGTGTGCCTGGAGGAAATCGGCTTTGTGAAGGCGCTGCACGACAAATACAAGGACAAGGGCCTGAAGGTCGTGGGCTTCAGCATCAACGAAAGCAAACCCGCCATCGAGCAATGGCTCAAGCGCAACGCCACGGGTTTTGCCAACGTGTGGGAAGACCGCGCGAAGGAAAACGGCTTTGTGAAACGCCTGGATGTGCGCAACATTCCCTTCAATGTGCTTGTCGACAAGGAAGGCAAGATTTTCCGCTATGACGTGCGCAGCGACGAACTTCTGAGACATGCAGAGTTGTTGATGAAATGATCAGAGCCCGCTGTGCAGGCGGCGGGTAGTGGGTCAGTTTGATTGATGCAGGCTTCCAGCCTGCGGGTAGCGCGGCCATCTTGGCCGCAATCGTCGCAGGCCTTTGGCCCGCGACTGCGGGCGAGACGCCCGCGCTACGAAAGGCATT
>JADLAK010000108.1 GCA_020848275.1 Planctomycetota bacterium | reverse complement strand
GCTGCGCCGAGCGAGCAGATCAAGAAGCGCGAGCGATGGCGTGGCTGGAGGCCACGCTGAGCGAGCGCGACGCAGAGATGCGATGCTCGCCGCAAGCAGAAACCGGCACGGTAATCTTGAAAATGCTCTAAACATGCTCTAAGGCTGCTGTTCGCCGTGGAGGCGTGCTTCCTTCACGAGCGCGGCGAGGAACGGCCCGAAGCGTGCTTCGTTGGCCTTGTCGCCGCGAATGAGCTGTAAATGGGCGTCGTGGATCAACCTTGTGCGGCGACGCTGATCCTGCCAGCCCTCGCGCAGGCGCTCGAGCGTCACAGCGGGGAACTCGACAGGTTCCTCCTTGACGTGCAGCAGCGCGGGCAGCCCCAGCGACGTCATCGCGCGCAGCGTTGTGGCAGTCGCGTTGACGATGGTGACGGCAATCGGCGTCTTGTTGGGCGAGTTGTCGACGGGGTAATCCTTCATCAGCACGAGTGTGCCCATGAAGGTGCTGTCCAGCCCCGTGCACTTGGCGAGATCGACGACGGCGGAACGCGCGCCGACGGCAAAGGCATTCTCGGCGTATTCGCGCAGGGGGCCGGCGTTGTTGAAATTGCCAAGGCCGACCACGCGAATGAAGATCGCGTTGTCGGCTTTGGCAACCTCGACATATCCAGCCATTTAGCTGACCCTCAGGCCCGGATTGACAGGTTTGATTGCTGTCAGCGGAATCACGTCGTTGCCGTCGCTGACGGCGAGCAGCATGCCCTGGCTCTCGATGCCGCGCATCTTGCGCGGTTTGAGGTTGGCGACGATCACGACATCTTTGCCGATCAGCGCTTCCGGCGCCCACCACTGGCGGATGCCGGCGCAAATGGTGCGCGTTTGATCGCCCAGCGAGACCGTGAGCACAAGCAGCTTGTCGGCGTCCGGGTGGGCCTTGGCGTCGACGATGCGGCCGGTCTTGAGTACGACCTTGGCGAAATCCTCAATGTTGATTTCCGCAGGTTCGGTCGGCGTCGAGGGCGGAGTTGGTGGCGATGCGGGTGCCGGGGGTTGAGTCATGGTGTCCAATGGCCGGGTTAGTGAGCGGCGGGGTAGCCGCTGGGCGCGGGGCCTCATCGCGCCGAGAGCCGGTTAAGGCTCTAATGACCTTCTGATGTAACTTTAACTTGTATTTGCGCCCCTCGCAACGTGGTTCGGGCGCCGCCGCGTTTCACCCCGCCCGAAGATTGGCCCGACGAACGTCCGTTCTTATTCCCCCGGCCTTTCAGCCGGGGCTGTTTCGCTGTTATGCTCCGCGCCCATGGCTGAGGGCGAAATCCAGACTGAGATGAAGCCGCCGGGCCCCTTTGTGCGGGCGTGGCGGCTTTGGAACAATTCCGTCCGCCTGCAGATGGCCGTGATCGTGGTCGTCGGCTTGATGGGCATGGCGTGGTTCCAGCTTGGCCCGGGCATGGTCAGCGACGGTAAGGGCGGCACGCGCCTTGGCTATGAAAACGTCGGCCTCACCGACGTCGACAGCTACTACCACATCAAGATGGGCTACATGTACCGCACCGGGCAGATGCAGCAGGCCGGCGCGAATTTCCACTGGACGCGCGAAAGCATCTGGAACGGCGCGTTCTCCAACAAAGACTTCCTTTTCCATATCTACCTGTCTCCCTTCACGCTGTTGGCCAAAGACGGCCACGACGCCGACGGCCTGGTTGCGGCCGGCAAACTCGCGGCGACCGTGCAGACGGTCCTGCTGATGCTCGTGCTGTTTGGCGTGCTTCGGGGTTTTGGCGTCAAACACGCGTGGTTCTTCGTGCTGTTCTCGTTCCTGCTGGGCGGCAGCTATTACGTTTTTCGCGTCAACATGTGCCGCAGCTATCTGTGGTCGATTGCGCTGTCGCTGGCGGGCTGGTTGATGATCGCCAACCGGCGGCGAGTGCCGCTGTTCCTGATCACGGTCATTTACACGCTCGCCTATACCGCAAGCCACTTCCTGCTGCTGCTGGTGGGCGTGCGCGCGATGGCGACGTTGGCGATTGGCCCGCCCGAGGGCAGCACCCGCTGGCGCGAGCTTCGCGCTGACCTCCTCACCGGGCTCGTTATCATCGTCGGCCTCGCGGTCGGATTGCTGGTCCACCCCGAGCCCGGCGCGACATTGCATCACTGGTGGGTGCAGAACGTCGTGGTGCTGGCGCTGAGCCACCAGGATTCCGCGGGCGTCGCGTTTGACGCGTTTTCGCGCACGGTGATGGGCGTAAACACCAACTACGCCAATGGCGTCGACATCGCGCTTGGCGCCGAGCTCAATGAAATCAAGGGCCGCCAGCTACTCTTCGACAACTTCGCGATGTTCTTCACGCTCATCCTCACGCCGGTGCTTGCGGCGTGCATGCGCTGGCGCCCCTCGCGCGAGGCGGTGCTGACGGGCGCGACCGCGCTGGCAATCTATTGCCTGTATTTGATGAACAGCCGCTTCATTGAATACGCCGCGCCGTTCATGGCCATTGCGGCGGGCATCTGGGTCACCGGCATCGCCAAGGGTCGGGGTTACGAGGCGTGGACCCGCCGCAACCAGAACCTGTCGCAAGAGGGTGTAGGATGGTTGGTTGTCGTCCTGGTGGTGGGTTCGCTGGGATTCTGGATTGGGGCCGGCGCGAGCATTCGCGCGCGCGACCGCGGCGACATTGAGCCCGCTGCGCGCTGGCTGGCGTCGCACAAGGAAGCGCACGGGAAGGTGGTGTTTCACGACTTCTGGCACGATTTCCCGCACTTGTTTTTCTACGCCGACGAGTGCGATTACCTGATCGGCTTGGACCCGACGTTCATGGTGGTGAAGGACCGGCGCAAATACGAGCTTTGGCGCAACATCATCAAGGGCAAGCGCGAGGACTTCGTGGAGAAAATCCGGGATGATTTCAAGGCGAGCTACCTGTTGGTGAACCGCGGCAGCAGCGATTACCTGTATGCGCGGTGCAAGGAAGAGGCGAAAGCCGGCCGGCTGGAGCTGAAAATCGCCGACGATGCGGACAAGTGGTCGCTGTTCGAAGTCGTAAAGCCTTAAGGACTTTTTTGTCCACGGAGAACACGCAAGGGCACGGACACGGCCCAAAGAATAGGCCAAGTCAGCCACGAATCTTCACGAATCTTCACGAATTGGCACGAATTTTGAAGACTGAATTCGTGATGATTCGTGTGGATTCGTGGCTCAAGTGCCTTGGCTGTATTCCGTGATACTCCGTGTCTGTCTTCCGTGGAAAATGCATTTGCAGTTATTCGTGTTCATTCGTGGCTGACCAGAATGCCTTCAACTGAAATCATCATTCGCGGCGCGCGCGAGCACAACCTGCGCGACGTCAGCGTAACCCTCCCTCGCGACAAGCTGATCGTCGTTACGGGCCTGTCCGGCAGCGGCAAAAGCTCGCTCGCGTTCGACACGATCTACGCGGAGGGCCAGCGCCGTTACGTCGAGTCGCTCTCGGCCTACGCCCGCCAGTTTCTGGGCCAGATGCAGAAGCCCGATGTCGAGCACATCGAGGGCCTGCCGCCGACCATTGCCATCGAGCAACGCCAGGCCTCGAGCAATCCGCGTTCGACCGTCGCGACCACGACGGAAATCTACGATTACCTGCGCCTGCTGTTCGCGCGCGTAGGCGTGCCGCACTGCCCGGTTTGCGGCCGGGAAGTCGCGCGCCAGAGCGCGCAGCAAATGGTCGACACGGTGATGACCTGGCCCGAGGGCGGCAAATTGCTGGTCATGGCGCCGCTGATTCGCGGCCGCAAGGGTGAGCACAAGGACGTCTTTGCCAAGATCATGCGCGAAGGTTTCGTACGCGCGCGCATCGACGGCAAGCTCACCGAGGTCAACGCGAAAACCACCGCCGGCGACAAGAACATTAAGCATGACGTCGAGGTCGTGGTGGACCGCCTCGTGCTCAAGGCGGACATACGCGCGCGCCTGAACGAAGCCATCGAGACCGCCCTGCGGCTGGGCGAAGGTTTGACCACGATCAGCCGCGAAGACCCTTCCGCAAGCTCAGGGCAGGCGTGGAGGGATTCAACCTTCAGCGCGCGCATGTTCTGCCCCGACCACCCGGAAGAGCCGATGGGCGAACTTGAACCGCGGCTGTTCTCCTTCAACTCGCCCTGGGGCGCGTGCCAGACCTGCCACGGTTTGGGCACCAACACCGAAATCAGCGAATCGCTGCTGATCCCCGACGAAAACCGCACGCTCGCGGGCAACGCGATCGCGGGCTGGACGCACGGGCCCGAAACCGGTTGGTACCGCCGCTCGATGGAACGCTTCGGCAAACGCGTCGGCTTCGACATGAGCACGCCGTGGAAAAATATGGAGCCGAAGTACCGCGAAATGATCCTGCGCGGCGAGCCCGGCAGCGACGGCCGCTGGCACTGGGGCGGCAAGGGCAAGTTCCCCGGCGTGATTCCCGACCTCGTCTACCGCTTCGCGCACAGCCAGAGCGAAAGCGTCAAAACGTGGATCCTGCGCTTCATGCACGAAAACGAGTGCCCGGCCTGCCACGGCGCGCGTCTCAATCCGTTTGCGTCGCGCGTGACCGTCGGCGGAAAAAGCATCCGCGATATCAGCGCCATGAACATTCACGCCGCAAGCGCGTGGCAGGACGCGCTGAATCTGTCGAAGGAACAAACGATCATCGCTAAAGCCGTGCTGCGCGAAATCCGCGCGCGGCTGGGTTTCATGCTCGACGTCGGCATAGGTTACCTGACACTCGACCGCAAATCGGGCACGCTCAGCGGCGGCGAGGCCCAGCGCATTCGGCTTGCGACGCAAGTCGGCAGCGGGCTGGTAGGCGTGGCGTACGTGCTGGACGAACCAAGCATCGGCCTGCATCAGCGCGACAATTCGAAGTTGTTAAACACGCTCAAACATCTGCGCGACATCGGCAACACCGTGATCGTCGTCGAGCACGACGAAGAAACCATCCGCGAGGCTGATTACGTCCTTGACCTCGGCCCGGGCGCGGGCGTTCACGGTGGGCGCGTGACGTTCGCGGGGCCTGCCTCCGATATTGAAAAGGCTGACACGCTGACCGGCGATTATCTGTCGGGCCGCAAGAGCATTCCCGTGCCCGAAAACACGCGCCCGCTGTCGCTCAAGAAGGCGATCACCGTCAAAGGCGCGCGCGAGAACAATTTAAAGAACGTCACGGCGGCGTTCCCGCTTGGCGGCATCGTCTGCGTGACGGGCGTTTCAGGCAGCGGCAAAAGCACGCTGGTGACGGACATCCTGGCCCGTGCGCTGGCGCGCAAGCTGATGGGCGCGAGTGTCGAGCCCGGCAAACACGATTCGATCACGGGACTCGAAACCATCGACAAAGTCATCGAGATCGACCAGTCGCCCATCGGCCGCACGCCGCGAAGCAATCCCGCGACGTACACCAATTTGTTCGGGCCGATGCGCGACTTGTTCGCGCAGACCGTCGAGGCCAAGCAGCGCGGCTATCAGCCCGGCAGATTCAGCTTCAACGTGCCCGGCGGACGCTGCGAAGCCTGCGAGGGCCAGGGCGTGAAGCTGATCGAGATGCACTTTTTGCCGGACATCCACGTCACCTGCGAGGAATGCCAGGGCAAACGTTTCAATCGCGAAACGCTGGAGGTGAAGTATCGCGGCAAGAGCATCAGCGACGTGCTCGATTCGACCATCGAAGACGCCGCGGCGTTCTTCGAGAACCACAAGAAGATCCACCAGATTTTGAAGCTCTTGCTCGACGTTGGCCTCGGCTACGTGAAACTCGGCCAGGCCAGCACCACGCTCTCCGGCGGCGAAGCGCAGCGCGTGAAACTGGCGACCGAGCTCGCGAGGCCGGACACTGGCCACACGCTCTACATCCTCGACGAGCCGACGACGGGCCTGCACTTCCACGACGTCGCGCGTTTAATCACCGTGCTGCAACGGCTGGTGGATAAAGGAAACACGGCGATCATCATCGAGCACAACCTCGACGTGATCAAATGCGCCGACTGGATTGTGGACCTCGGCCCCGAGGGCGGCGACGCCGGCGGCCGGATCATCGCGTCGGGCCCGCCGCGCGAAATCGCGCGAATCAAAGACAGCGCCACGGGCGAGTATCTCGCGCGCTACTTCAAGCCCGCAAACGCCCGCAATGGCTCGTCCCGCCGCAAGCCCGCACTGAAGGCGTAGCGGCTGCTTACCGTTTGGTGGCGACGCCGATAAGTACGCCGTGGTAGCGCCGCTGTTCGCTGAATTCGCGATAAGCGCGCGTGAACCGCGCCAGCTTCTCGTCCGTTTCGAACGCGCCGTGAAACACGTTGGCTGTGTTCTCGACTTCGTCAACTTCCATGCCCTTGCGCGTGAAATAGCTGATGATCGCCTGTTCCGTGTCGATACTGCCGAAGCCCGCGGCCTCCAGCGCGTCCCACCAGCCCCGCGTCACGTGGGGATGCACCTCGCCGCACCAGACTTCGCGCAGCGACTTTTCGAGTTCCGGCGTCGGCGGCTGCCGCCAGCAGATTTCGTGCAGGCCCAGTCGCCCGCGCGGCTGCAACACGCGCGCGAGCTCACCCAGCGCCGCCGCTTGGCGCTCGCGCGGCAGGTAGCTCAGCGTGGCTTCACACAGCACCGCCGTGAACGCGCCCGCTTCCTGCGGCAATTTCTCGACGCTGCCGACATCGAAGCGGCACGAGCGCGCCAGCGCCGCATCGTCGGCGGGCAGCGCCTCGGCGAGGTTCGAAACCAGCGCGGTCACGTTGCTGCGCGTGGTCATGGCCATGTGGAAGGCCTGTGCCGCGGCGTCTGGGCCGATCACCAGCAATTTATCAAGGTGCGTGATTGCGAGCTTGTCGATGGCTTTGCGCGTGGCGTAGCCGCCGCCGGGCTTGGTTTCAATCTTGCCGATCGCCTTGAGAAAGGCTGGCAGCGGCAACTCGTGAACGGGGATGCCCATGAACGCAGCTTAGCCACGAATTCACACGAGTGTACACGAATCAATTCGTGTTTATTCGCGTCCATTCGTGGCTTAATCCGGGTCATGGACCACGATTTCAAGTTTCGTTCGCGCCGCAGCAACGTAATGGCGCTGCACGGCATGGTCGCCGCAAGCCAGCCGCTGGCGGTGCAAGCCGGGCTGCAAGTATTGCGCGAGGGCGGCAACGCGGCCGATGCCGCGGTCGCCACAGCCGCCATGCTCGCCGTTGTCGAGCCATCGCTCAACGGCGTCGGCGGCGATTGCTTCGCACTGTACTGGGACGCGAAGTCGCGCAAGGTCAGCGCGCTCAACGGCTCGGGCCGCGCTGCGGCGGGCGCGGACCTCGTTGAGTTGAAGAAACGCGGCTTTGCCGCGATGCCGCGTTATCACGGTGCGAGCGTGACGGTGCCGGGTGCGGTGCGCGGCTGGGCGGACTTGCTGGCCGGGCATGGCAGCATGCCGCTGTCGCGTTTGATTCAACCGGCGGTCGAGACCGCGCGCCGCGGCTATCCCGTCACGGAATGGATCGCACTGGCGTGGGCGCCGGGCGTCGACAAGCTGCTGCGCAGCAAACCGGGCTGGAAATCCAACGAGCCCGAGCCCGGCCCGGAACAACCCAGCGGCGCCGAAATGTTGCTCAATGGCTGCGCACCCCGCGCGGGCGAAGTCATCAAGCTGCCGACGCTGGCTACGACACTCGAAAGCATCGCGCGCGAGGGTGCGGACTGGTTCTATCGCGGCGATTTCGCGCGCAAACTTGCCGCGCATGTCCAGCGTTACGGCGGCTGGCTGACGGCGGACGATCTCGCTGCGCACACGAGCACTTGGGACGAGCCGATCTACGCGGACTACCGCGGCTATCGCCTTTGGGAATGCCCGCCTAACGGCCAGGGTCTAGCAGCGATCATCGCGGCGAATATCGCCGGCGGTTTCGGACTTCCGAGAATGGACGAGCCCGACCGGCTGCACATCATGGTCGAATCGATGCGGCTGGCGTTTGCCGACGCGCAGCGCTGGGTCTGCGACCCGGCAGCGACGCAGATTCCGCTGAAGGAACTTTGCAGTGAAGCCTACGCGGCTAAACGCCGCGCGCTGATCGATCCGGCGCGGGCCGCCGCCGAAGTCAAACACGGCGCGCCGATAGCCGGCAGCGACACGGTGTACGCCTGCGCCGTCGACGCCGCAGGCAACGCGTGCAGCTTTATCCAGAGCAACTACACCGGCATGGGCACGGGGCTGGTCGTGCCGGGTACCGGCGTGACGCTGCAGAATCGCGGGGCGCTGTTTTCCCTCGACGCGGGCCATCCCAACGCGCTCGCCTCACGCAAGCGGCCCTACCACACCATCATCCCCGCGTTGACGACGCGCGATAACGAGCTGCATTGTTGCTTCGGCATCATGGGCGGGCACATGCAGCCGCAAGCGCACTTGCAGATGCTGGTGAACATGGTCGATCTCGGCCTGAATCCGCAGCATGCACTCGACATGCCGCGCTGGCAACTTGCGGCGGCCAGCGGCGCGACCGGCGCAGGTGAACCCGGCGGCCTGCTGCAGATGGAGCCGGGCTTTTCGGCCGCGACACTGGCCGAACTGATGCGCCGCGGACATCGCATCGAAGTCAACGACGCGCGGCTGGGTTTTGGCGGCGGGCAGATCATTCAGCGCGTCGGCGACGTGCTGATCGCGGGCTCCGACCCCCGCAAAGACGGCTGCGCGGCCGGTTGGTAGGTGATAACATTGTTGCTGGAGTTACATATGCCGCCGCTGCTGCAAAAAGATGCGTTACTCAAGCTCAGCG
Source organism: Planctomycetota bacterium (assembly GCA_020848275.1). GTDB lineage: Bacteria > Planctomycetota > UBA8742 > UBA2392 > UBA2392 > JADLAK01. The sequence goes on along the minus strand of JADLAK010000108.1, from coordinate 17,096 downwards.
TCCATGAGCGAATGGCCATGATCGCGATGATCTGGCAAACGCTCGTTGATCAGGACGCGGATGTGCCAATGTCGCCAGCTACGTTGGCGGAGATGGAACGTCGCGCCGACCTCGCACGCAAGAATCCTGACGAGGGCCTTACACTCGAGGAATCCCTCAAGCGCCTCAAGGACATGCAGTGACTCGCGTTTTTCGCACCCGCCCCGAATATTGGGACGACTTGCGCGAAGCGGCCGCATGGCTTGATGCCCAAACGCCCGGCCTCAGTTCAAAACTTGCAGCCGACGCCGCGACAACTTTGCAGAAGATCGCCGAGAGCCCTGCGGCGTATCGCGCCCTTAGGGGCAATCTTCGACGGGCATTCCTGAGCCGCTTCAACTACACGGTGGTTTTTCTCTACGAGGCGGACCGCATTTCCGTCCTCGGCATGGTCCACGGCGCGCGCGACTTTGAGCGTTGGCTGCAAACGAGGTTGTCGTCCTAACACCCACGGCCGGGACGGTCGTGTTACGGCGCCTGATACGCGTCGCTCGCCAGGAACTGGGCGACGTTCGCGCTCGCGTCCTTCAGCGACTTCACGACGAACAACGTCTTCTGCATCACCGTGTGGTCGTAGGCGGTCAACGCCGCCTCGGCAGCATCAAACACGCGCTTTTCCGCGCCGCCGGAGAACGCGTGGCGCAGTTCGCCGAACGACGACAGCAACCCCGCGCCCCAGGCTTTGACCGCCGCACCTTCGGCAGTCAGGCCGAATTCGACTGTGAACCAGTACAGACGTTCAAGCAGCACCATTTGCGCGTCGGTTGCAATCTCCGCCGCGCGGCCGAAGAGCTCCAGGATGTCGCCGAGATCCTTGTCCAGCAGCATCGGCACGTGGCCGATCACCTCATGGACGATGTCGGGCTCTGGCGTGTATTCAGGGTTTGCACCGTCGCGGATGTAGGTCGTGCTGAGCATGACGCGCCGGCCCAGCGACGTGAGAAAGCGCCGCGCGTCGATCAAACCGGCGATCGGCAGCACAATGTGGCCGCTGCGTGCATGAAGGCGACGCGAAAGCTCCGGCAATTGCGGGATCCGGTCGAGAGGCAGGTCGATCTGCTCACGGCAGCGCAGGTACGAGCGACAGGCGAATTGCGTGTGCAGCGCGCTAAGGCGCCCGTTGATGATTTCCCAGGTGCGGTGTTCCGCGGCGCTGTAAGCCACTGTTCCCTGAGATTTTTCGACCTTGTCCGTGATGACCTGCATGTTTGTCTCCGTGCAAAAGAAAACCCGCTCTCGGTATCGAGAGCGGGCCGTTTGAGTGCGTTGAAAGTCTACGCCGGCGTATCCGCTCCCCTGTGGGGCGGATAGTAATAGCGGCTGGCGGTCATGTTCTTCATGCCGAGAGTCTACTTCGCAACCGCGCCGTTGCCAGCCCATTTCGGGGGAGCAAGCACCGCCTCTGCCAGATTTACGTCAACTCTTAAGGCCGCGCAGCCGATCCGCCATAACCACAAGCAACGAGCCGGTCGTTTGTTCAACTGTATAGCCCCTCGTCACGCACTCGAATGTCGAATCGTGAAACGCCAGAATGACATGGCGCAAAGCGGCGTACTGTTTTGGCGAGTGATGCGGGTGGACCGAATTCATTTTCTCCAGTTGCCTGATCCACGACGAATTGAGGACTTCAAACGCACCGTAGGGATGCAATCCGCGCGATGCCAATGGATGGCCGCTAAAAGCCTCATCGTTCGGCGCCCCGAACATGGTTGAAGCACACAGATCAAATCGTACCACAACGACCGGCTCGTCTTTGCTATTCGGACTGATGATGCGAATGCTCTCGCCATTCCAAGCCGGGTCGTGTGTTTGGCCAAAGAAGCCAACGAGCTTCGTGTGTTCGGTGGCCACAACAATTGGACACGGCGCTCCCACACTGCTTTGCGGGATGTCCTTTAATTCCACCACCTTGTCCTTACTGTCTACCGAGTACATGGCGGCCCTTTATTTCTTCGCCCATTTCGGTGGAGAAAGCACGGCCTCTGCCAGATTTACGGCGGGCGCGGGCGTGAGTTCGCTCGGGCCAAAGCCGAAGGACTTCAGCTCGCCGCGCGTGTAGATGTCGACGCGGCCCTTGGGCGCGGGCACAAAGGGGGGAATGAAGTCGATCAGCTTGCTTTCGTGGCGCCCGCGCGCGTCGACGAGGCTGAAGTTTTTGCACAGCGCCGATTGCGCGTGATAGACCTCGATGTATTTCTGCAGCGCCGGCGGCGGGTCGCAGATGATCACTTCGTGGCCCGACTTTCCGACCTCCTCGATCAGGTCAAACAACGTCGCCAGCGACGATGAATCGAGCTGTTCGATCTGCCGCGCGTGGATGATGCGGTGCGCGTGGATGTCGCGCACGCCAAAACGTTCAGCGGCGGCGCGCATGACGGGCAGGGTTGCGGCGTCAGCGCGCGCGGGCAATGTGACTACGACGGCGCTGAAATCGCGCGGGACTTCGACCTTCGCGGGCACACGCACGGGACCAAGGTCGAAAGACATCATCTCGCTCGCGACCTCGAAGCCCGCTTTTTCGACCTGTTTGTGCGCGTCGTGTCTGGGATCGCAGAGCGGGTTGGTGTGGTTGAGGTGCGTGAGAACCAGCCGCCGCTTGCCCGCGAGCTCGCCGAAATATTTCAGCGTCTCCGTAACGCGCGGGTGCGGCACTTCTTTCATCGCGCGCGGGCCCAGTTCGTCATCGGAGAAAAACGTCGCGTCCAGAAGGCTCACCTCGTGGCGCTCGATCGTCTCGCGGGCTTGCGGCCACTGTTTCCAGTCGTCGATGTCCGGCACGTAGAGCACGCGGCCATTGAGCGAGAGGCCGACGGTGTCGGTGTACTCGCCGCGGTGGGGGACAGTCAGCGCCGTGAGTTCGAGGCCCGGCCACGGCAAAAACGGCTTGCCGGGCGTGATCTCGACGAGCTTGAGATTATTGAGCTTGATCAACTGATCCCACGGGCCGTTGTCGCGCAGGAACTTCGCCATGCTTTTGGTGACGAAGCAGGGGATTTCTTTCGTCGACGCCGCTTCGCGCCCGAAGTGAATCAAACCGGCGTAATGGCCGATGTGCGCGTGCGTGAGGACAATCGCGTCGAAAATTGGTGGCGCGGACATTCCTGTCCGCGCTCCTCCATTGGCGTACTCCGGCACGGCCAGCAACCGCTCGTGTTGCGCCTTGATGTCGGGGCTGACGTCGATCAGCAGCGCGCGCTCGCCATCGATCACCGCAAGGCTCGGCCCCAGGCGCTGCAGCGCGGGATTGCCGCGTGCGGCGACGTCATGGGCGTGGCGCGCGCCGAATTGCGGCAGCCCGCCATCCTGCGCTGACCCGAGCACGTAAACTTTGGCCATGTTTCACCGGAAAGTTCTGTTGGATTGTGTCCGTTTCCTGGCGCGCCGCCTCGGCCGCGTTGCCATGCGGGCGAGTCGCCCGCACCACTTCCAAACTGATGCACCACCACAAAGTTTTGTTGGATTGTATCCCCTGAAATTCCGACAATAGCATTCGCAGCGGGCTGGGGCGTAACTCACGGAGTCGCCCCATGAGCTTCCTCGCCCAAGCCGCTCCCGAATCGCCGCAGTTCCTGAGTTTCCTCGACCAGCACTCATTTTTCGCCTCGGCCTGGGGCAGTCTCGTCAAAGTCGCGGTGGCGACCCTTGTCGCGCTGCTCGTGCTATGGTTTTTGCGCCGTGTGCTCAAGGGCGTGATCGACCAGCGCCTTGCCACGGCGCCGGATGACCCCGGGCACCTGCACCGCGTGCGCCGCGCGCGCACGTTATTCAACAGCTTCCAGGCCGTTATGCGCCTGACGATATTGACGTTGCTGCTGCTGTTTGCGCTCGGCCAGTTCCGCATCGACTACAGCCCGCTGCTGGTAGCCGCGGGCGGCCTGTCGCTGGCTGTAGGCTTCGGCGCGCAGACGCTGGTGCGCGATTTCCTGTCGGGCTTTTTTATCGTGCTTGAAAACCAGTTCAGCGTCGGCGACATCGTCGAAATCCAGGGCAAAGAAGGCGCCGTCGAGACCATCAACCTGCGCACCACGGTGCTGCGCGCCTTTGACGGCAACGTGCTGGTGTTTCCTAACAGCCTCGTCGACCGCGTAACCAACAAGACCAAGGGTTGGTCGCGCGCGATTGTCGACATTGTCGTCGCCTACGAGGAAGACCTGGACCACGTGATGGGTGTGCTTGCCGCCGTCGCCGCAGCGATGCGGGAGGGGCCGGAGTGGTCGAAGAAGATTCTCGACTTCAACATCCTGGGCGTGGAAGCGACGACGGACGTCGCTGCAACGCTGCGTGTGGCGTTTAAGACCATCCCCGGCGAGCAATGGGCCTGCGCGCGCGCCTATCGCAAACGCGTGAAGAAAGCCTTTGAGGAAGTCGAGATCGAGATGCCGGCCCAGCGCCTGTCGGCCGTGCCGACGCCGCGTGCAAATACCGGCAAGGCTGTGGCGAAGAAGGAGACGCGCAAGCACCGCAAAACCGGCGCGGTCGAGATCGCCGCGGGCAAACACGAAACGGAGGGTTCTTCGTTTGAGGCCCGAGACAAAGAGGCGGCGATCCTGCGTGCCGAGGACGACGCCCGCGCATCCGAAGAGGCGGCGTCAGCCAAGGCCACGCACGTAATCACGCCGCAAACCACAGGCAGCCCGGCAACGCCCTCGGGCCCCGCCGCTGCTGTCAAGCCTGAGGCCGGCACGCCGCCTTCCAACCAGCCGCCGACCATGCCCGCGCCGAAGTAGGTTGTGGGTTCTTATCTCCCGCGGATGAGCGAGACGCGGTAGGCGTTTTCGATGGAGAGCGCCGCAAAGGCCGTGCTGAACACGCGTCCGTAGAGGTCGGCGTAGTAGCCCGAGTTCTCGAAGCTGCCTTCCAGCGCTCCGTCGCGGACCTGGTGCTTGAGGATGTTCTTGCCCAGGTTGTCTTCCCAGTTGCTCGTCTTGCCGTCGTCGCCCGAGTGCAGGGTGTGTGCGAGGCTGCCGAAGAACGCATAGCGCATGTCAGCCTCGGCGCGGTCGTGGTTGCCCTTGGGGTCGAGATCGACTGCTTCGCGCTGGATGCGCTCAAGGTAACTCGCGCGGCGCAGGTCAAAACCTTCGTCGCCCGCAAACAGCGTCAGTACCGCCGCCGCGGCCGTCGGCACCAGGTCGCCGTTGAGGGCGTCCTGCTGGTCTTCAAGCACGGCGCGCGAGCGGCTCTCGTCGGCAAACCACGTCATCAGGCCCTCAAGGCGCGACTTCGGCACGTCGGCTTCGGGCACAAGCACGTTGCGTGCCGACGCCAGCGCCAGGTAGCCCCACACACTGGTCATCAGGCTCGGGCCCTGGCCGCGGCGATAGGGGAACGCGCCGAGTTTGCCCGTGCCGCCCTCGGCAAAACTCTGGGCGAGCCAGCGGCAGGCCTTGCGCACGGGCTGCTTCATGGCCACGTCACCGGTCAGCGCGTAGTCCTCAAGCAAGGCAAGCGTGGCGAGCGCATGGCACAACACCACGTCGTTGGCGTCGGGGCCGATCTGGCCGTCGGGCTGCTGCTTCGAAAGCAGGAACTTCACGCCGCGCGAAACTTGCAGGTCGTAACCCGCGGCGGATTCCTTGCTGCTGTGGCCGTCGCCGAGATAAGCCAGCAACGCTGCGGCCGTGAGCTCGACGCGTTTGATTTCGCGCAGGTCGGCCTCGCGGGGGATCGCGCCGGGCAGCGGGTCTTTAAAACCCCAGCCGCCGTCTTGCTCTTGTGTGCGGCGGAGATAACCGAGGCTGCGGTCCAGCGCCTCGTAAAGTTCGACGCTGCCGAGGTATTCGATTTTCTTTTCGCGCGACTGGCTACGCAGGCGGAACCACGCCTGGGCGTCAATCGGCGCGCCCGCGGGCCGCGGCAATGCGGGCTGGACGAATTCCGGCAAGCGCGCGGGCGGATTGTCCGAGGGGAATTCCGGCCCGCGGGGCGGATCGTCGATGCCGGTCAACGACGGATCGCTGAACACGCCGAGGTCGATGGGTTCTGGCGCCGGAGCGGGGCCCAGGGCGATGCGCGGGTCGCGCACTTCGCCGATGGGTTGGGGCATGCCAAGCGCCGGCAGCACCTGGTACTGGCCGCCGACATTGGCGACGAGCGGCGTGATGTTCGACTGCGCGATGATGGGCGTAACGAAGAAAGCGAGGATCAGCGCCAGCACGTGCACGCCCGCGGTTACGGCGAGGCTCTTGCTGCGCTTGATGCGCGCGACGACGTCGCGGCCCAGCGGCTGCCACTGCGTCAGGCGCGTAGGACGCAGGGCGACGCGGCTGACTTTGGCGACCTTGGCAAAAAGGCGGCGGCGGAAGGAATCGCTGGGCTCGAGCCCCGGTACGGCCGCAGCAACCTTGACCGGCACGCTCTTGCCTGAGTCGCTGCGCTGCGAGGCTTCGTAGATCGCGACCTTGAGACGACGTTTGAAACGTTCGCTGGGCGTCAGCATTGGCAGGCTGCCCGTGAGCGACCGTACCGCGAACTCGCTGCGAAGATTCTGCGCAAAGGCTGCGCGCACGTTCATGGCCGGCAACTGCGCGACCGTCGCGCGCGCGGCGAACTCAACACGCAAAGCCTTGATGAAACTAACGCGTGGCGAAAGCAAGGGCAGCCGTGACAGTATCGCGCGTACTGCGAACTCACGGCGCAGGCCGGAAACATATGCGGCCGCGGGCGTCAGCCACGGCAACAGGTTGTGCCAGCCGCGGGCCTCGAATTCGCGCCGCAAGTCGGAGACATAGGCCGGGCGTGGCGTGGTGAGGGGGAGTTCCTTGGTGGGCGGGACTTCCGCGGCGTCGGCCTGCTGCGCCCGGGGGGCGGGCGCCGGCAGGCTGCGGATTACTGCGTATGTGCGCTTGAGCTGCTCCCAGAGTGCGAAAAGGTCGGCCTCGTGCTCGAGGCGTTCACGCAGGGATTGAGCCTGCGAGGCGTCCAGTTCGCCACGGAAGTAGTCAACGAGTTGTCCGAAATCAGGGTGCATCAGTCAGCCTGTTGCGGCGCGCCTGGCCTTGGTCAGTTCCTGCGCGACGCCTTTCCTAACTCACCTCCCCAAAAACGTGTTGCGGGGCTTGCCTAACGACGCCTTGGCGAAGTCGGGCGGAGATACAAACGTGCACCACCGCAAATGGTTCTGTGCAAAGGGTGGAAATTGCGATTGCGGGCGGCGGCATAAACCTCTAATCAGCAACAACTTACGGCACCTTCAACCAATCTTTTCGTATGGGGATTGGGCGTGGCGGCCTTCAACTCTAGGATACGGCCATGACTCTCGCCCTCGACCGCATCGACTTGTCTCAACGCTTTGACGACAAAAAGGCCTACGAGCGCCGCCTCGAGAAAGCGCAATACCAGATGCTGCTGATCCAGCGCTGGATGTTTGAGCACAAACGCGAGGCCGTGCTTGTGTTCGAGGGCTGGGACGCCGCCGGCAAGGGCGGCAGTATCCGCAGGCTGGTTGAAAAGCTTGACCCGCGCGGTTATTCGGTTGTGCCGGTCAGCGCGCCCAAGCCGCAAGAGCGCGGTCAGCATTACCTGCAACGGTTCTGGAACAGGATGCCGGAGCCCGGGACGCTCGGGATCTTCGACCGAAGCTGGTATGGCCGTGTGTTGGTGGAGCGCGTCGAGAAATTCGCGAAGAAGGACGAGTGGAAGCGCGCCTACCGCGAGATCAACGACTTCGAACGCATGCTGGTGGACGACCACGCGCCTGTGGTGAAGTTCTTCCTGCACATTAGCAAGGACGAACAGTTGCGGCGCTTCAAGGAACGCGAGAACGACCCGTTCAAGAACTGGAAGATCGGGCCCGACGACTGGCGCAACCGCAAGCAATGGAAGAAATACGTCGCGGCGGTCGACGACATGTTCGAGCGCACCTCGACGCCGCACGCGCCCTGGCACGGCATAGCGAGCGAACACAAGTGGTTTGGCCGCGTGCAGGTGCTGGAAACGGCGGTCGATCAACTTGCGGGGTTTTTCTCCTGCGATTTGACCTTCCCCAAGGGCTGGAAACTCCGCGGCGACTAACACAACGCAAACTGCTTTTCACCACGGAGAACACGGAGCGCACACAGAAAAGCAATTTGACGCGAAGTCGCGAAGAAGTTTTAGGGCCCAAACATGAATATCAACTTTTTGACAGGCAGGGGCGTTGCCAGCCTTCTGATAGCAGGGACGCTGTCATCGAGTTTTGTTGGGGGTTGTTCCAGCGCCGCGCCGGAAAACCAAGATGCCGCGACGTCGACTTCTCCAACCGAAGCAACGCCCGCCAGACGTCGGACAACCCCGAGCGGGAGCCTCTCCGTGCTCTCCGTGGTCTCCGAGTCCTCCGTGGTTAAAATGTTTTTACAGAATCGTTTTGCCTAGCGCGCTGGCGATGAGGCCCGAGGCGAGTTCGCCGGTCATGTTGTAGTTGTCGAGGATCGGGTTGACCTCGACCATCTCAAAGCTCGTCAGGCGACCGCTGTCAGCCACAAGCTCGAGCGCCAGGTGCGCTTCGCGATAGGTTAAACCGCCGAATACCGCCGTGCCCGTGCCGGGCGCCATCTTCGGGTCCACACTGTCGATATCGAAGCTGACGTGCAGATAGTCGGTGTTGCGCGTGGCGAGGTTGATCGCCTCCTGCATCACGCCCGCCATGCCGCGCATGTCGATGTCCTGCATCGTGAAGGCGTGCACGCCGCTTGGCAGGCCACGCAGCCGGGCGGAGCAGAAGGCGTTCACGAGACAGAACCTAGTCACCAGTGTCGCGAGATCGTTCGGTGATGCGCAGTGTGGCCGAATCGGCGCCATCGGGCACATCCAGCGTGACCGCTCGCCAGCCAGGTGCGCTGACGACCAGGCGAATTTTTAGCCCGGGGTAGCGCGGAACGCGGACAAACGGTTCTGCTAGAGCGTACGACTCGACTCGTTTTTCCTGCTCGCCGAAAATGTATTTGACGGCCACACCCAACCGATGGTCGCGATCGATTACCAGGCTCTTCTCGCATTCAATCTGTACAAGTACGGTCGGCACCGGCGTCAACTGCCGCGTTAGTGTCGTGACCTGCCCGGCGGGCAAGTCAATTTTCCCATCGAGAATATCGTAACTGCCAACAGAGTTGGTTACCTCGATTTCGTAGGAGTATGAGCCAGGGGGAAGGAACAGATTTTGTCTTGGGGCGCCCGGCATCAACAAGCAGTCGAGACCCTGTACGCCTTTGTCGCGGAAGCTGCAGCACAAGACAACGGGCTCTTCAGCGTCGACCGAAGCGGAATGGACGGGATTTGCATCTTCGGGAGCCCAACCGCTGATCGCAAACTCAAGCACCGCGCAATCTACCTCGATGCGGCCGAAGTGCGCGATCTTCCCGTCGATGCGTGGTTGGCGTACTCCTTTGACCTCCATGGCTGCGAATCGCAACGTCCACGCGGCATGCGGGGCCTCGTGAAACTGTCCCCGGTACGGATAAACGAATCGTCCCTCGGAATCCGTGTTGATGGGAGCTCTCAGGACGCGCGCCGAGTCATTGTCGGTATCGAGGTAGAACTCGCTCGTATTTGCGGCGGGAACCCCTGTGACGTGTACGAACTGGCCGGTGAGAATGCAGCCGAACTTCTCGGCGAATGCAACAGCCTCAATTTCGATGGTCCCGAAGTCTAGCGTAGCAGAGGTGAAGCTTGGCGCTTGCACCACAAAGGCACAATCCGGCGGGGCGAGATCGAATGTCCAAACCCCGGCTTTCAAAGTGCCGCTTTCTGTTAGCGGCAATGCCGAGCGCAGGATGGAGTATTCCATCAAGCCATCAAGTTGGGCCCGGAGGTCGACGCGCCACACTTCTTTTGAATCAGCGCAAAAGGCGACGCGAACTACAACATCAGTGTCGCCAAGCATCTTCAGCAGTTCGAGCCCAGGATCGCCTTTAATAACGATTTGGGCGCGCGTAACTACTAGTCTGTCTTCCTGCGATTCGGAAGAGTGGGTCGGGATGGCCATGGCGGGTTGTTTAGCCGGCGGCTCTCCGGGGACAACTTTCGCTGCAGATCCCGGCGATGGGCGGTCTTCAATGATTCGCGTTGGCGAGCTGTTGCGGGAACCTTCGTCCTGCAGTTCCTGGAACGTTCGGTTACGGCTCTGCGGCCACAGCCGCAAGAAACCGACGGCCCCGAGTATGAAAAGGACGACCAACACAACCAGGGCGGCGATTAGCCTTTTATTGGCGGAGGACATGGTCGCGGACCAGGGCGGTCGGGGACACTGATTGAATCAAACCCGGGCGCGGGCTTACAGGATCGTCTTGCCGAGGGCGCTGGCGATCAGGCCGGAGGCGAGTTCGCCGGTCATGTTGTAGTTGTCGAGGATCGGGTTGACCTCGACCATCTCAAAGCTCGTCAGGCGACCGCTGTCAGCCACAAGCTCCAGCGCCAGGTGCGCTTCGCGATAGGTTAAACCGCCGAACACCGCCGTGCCCGTGCCCGGCGCCATCTTCGGGTCCACGCTGTCGATGTCGAAGCTGACGTGCAGATAGTCGGTGTTGCGCGTGGCGAGGTTGATCGCCTCCTGCATCACGCCCGCCATGCCGCGCATGTCGATGTCCTGCATCGTGAAGGCGTGCACGCCGCTATCCAAAATCGCCTGCTTTTCTTCCACGTCGAGGTCTCTTAAACCGACCAGCACGACGTTGTTCGGCTGCAACTTCGGCGCTAAGCCGCCGAGGTGCGTCAGCGCGCGCGGTCCCATGCCAAGCGCCGTCGCAACCGGCATGCCGTGGATGTTGCCGCTGGGTGAAGTGTCCGGCGTATTCAAATCGCCGTGCGCGTCGATCCAGATCACGCCGATTTCGCGCGACGCACGCTTCTTGCCGTTGCGTTCGGACTTGTGCTTTTCCTGCACGCCCACAGCGAGCCCCGCCATCGTGCCGATGTTGATGCTGTGGTCGCCGCCGATCACCAGCGGAAAGCCGCCCATCATCACGATGCGCTGGACGTGTTCATGCAACGCGTCGCAGGCGCGCAGCACGATCGGCAGGTTGTTGGCCTTGCCGCCGACTTTGGCGCGCGAACGTTCCGGCGTGCGGATCAGAATGTCGCCGTGGTCGACAAATTCGCGCCCCGCCGCCTTGAGCTTCTCGTGCAATCCGCCAATGCGCAGCGCCGATGGGCCCATGCCCACGCCGCGACGGCCGGCGCCGTGGTCCATCGGCACGCCAATAATGTGCACAACCGGGAGATCCGGCGTTTCCGTTGGCGTGTGTCCGTTTTTGGCTTTGCGGCTGCGCACAAGTCACCTGTTTGGGGTCTGCGTCCGCGGTAGTGCGAAGGCGGATGCCCGACCCTTTGGGTTTCTGACATAGTAACAACCCTAGTACGCAGCCGCTTCCATCAAGCCAGAATCAAAGACCTATCTGTATAGCGGCAAAGCACTTACATTATCGGACTTTGCCCTCCCGCTGGCGCGGCCTTAGTCCCCGCACCGCCTTGGCAAGCATTGCGTAAGCTCTTTTCAAATAGGTTGTTACGACGCGGCGTTGAACGCCAAGCTGCCGCGAGATCTGCGCCTGACTGAGGCCCTCATTGTGGGTCATGTCGAAGACCTGTCGCAGGCGGCCTTTGAGAATCTCGCGATGCTCGATCATCAGCGCGACTGCGCGGCGTTGCGCCAGCAAGTTTTGCAGGAACCGCCCGCGAACGAACCGCCGCAGTTGCGGCCAGTCGCCGAACCAATCTTGGGGAAGTTGAGCTTCAATGGCGGCGCAGGGCGCTTGGCAAGAGGCGCGCAGGGGACAGTGGGTACACTCCATGACGGAGCCTTTCCGACCGCGGTGCGGTCGTTGGGCTCCGGTCTTCGTGAGACTCCGGCCTCTGGGTGTAGCACGGATCTCCAGATCCGTGCGTTGTAAGATTTATGTAATGTTTCCGTAGGGGCGACATAGATGTCGCCCCTACGCCTCAACTATTTTTGGCCGTCGTCACCTCCACCATCCTGCCGCAGCGACGGCATTTGATTTCTAACTCGCACGCCCCGCGCAGCTTGAACAGACAAGCTCCGCAGGCACAACGCACTTCGCCAATGGCAAGGTTTCGTAGTGTTATCGGACGTTTGATCGCCCCTTCAGCCCAGCTCATAATCGCCCCCAAGTGATATTACCTAATGTAATATCACATCTGGCGACATAGGTTTGCCATCGGAGCCCACAGCGTCAGCAAACGGGGCCGTTTAGCCTCAAGTTATTTCAATGTAATGACTTACAACCTTCGTCCCGGCAGCCGCGCGATGTGCGTGAACGGCAGTTCCGGTGTGCCGCGCGGTTTGCGGCGCTTGAAGGGGTAGCGCAGGTTCATCCATGTCCAGCTTGCGGCGAGCGCCAACGCCAGGTTCGCGACCATCACCAGAAAGCCCGCGAAGTTGATCTCGCGTGCGACGTGCAAAACGTCGGCGTTCCAAGGCCGCGGGAAAAACAGCAATCCCGCAAGCAGGCCGACACAGGCAAACACGATCGCGGCCAGCGCGCGCTCGCGCCGGCGTCGGCCCAGCAGGACGCACGCGGAGGCGGCCAGCATCATCAGCACGGGAAAGCCTTGCAACGCGTATTCGCCGCCGTGCTCTTCGAAGTGGCGCAGCCGACTGACAGCGCGCCGCCGCTCGCGTGTGGCCGCAAGTTCGGGCGTGTCGCGCCAGGTTCCAAAGCCGGGCAAGCGCGGCGGCGCGGGTTGCAGCCACGTGCGTTTCTGGTCAGCGAAGTCGATTTCCCAGCCGACGTTGTTGGGGAAGTCGCCCTCGCGCAGCCAGTAATAGTAGATGCAACAGGTGTGCTCGGACTTCACAAAGAAGCCAAAGTTCGTGCGGTCCCAGCGCTGGTCGTCCAGCAATTCAGGCTCGACAAGCTGGTCAAGCGTGAGGTCATGGGGAAGCGTCCCGTGAACGCGGTAATATTCGCGTGCGCGGGTGTGGATGATCGCCATCGCATGGGGCGCGTCCTGCGCCGCCGCCAACCCGTCCGCGAGCAAGAACACAGCCGCGATCAGAAGCAGTGCGCGCATAGCGTACAAACGTGAACGGGGAATCGGGGCTATTCAAAGCGTATCCCACGCCCCGCCACCCCGCGCTGGTATTCCGAGAATTCCAAACAGCCCGGCCAACAAAGGCGGGTGTCCAGTCACCGGTCACGGGCAATCGTGTTCGATTGGCAAAACTTCGGACGCGGTTGTAGCTGTCAGGCGCGAAGGGCAGTCATTTGTTTAGCGACCCCGTCAGGCGGTGGAACCCCGTCGAACACTAGTCCCAAGGCGCGTAGCGCCGGCGCCTGATGTCTCGCCGCGATGCGGCTTGGAACCGCGCGCATATCCATTACCGCGAAATAATTCCCATTTTGTTGCGAACAATGCCGACAAGCCCGCTGTTAAAGCCGGTCTGGAGCACTTATTCTCACTCGCGGCAGCTCGCGTAGAAACGATTGCGGATGAAACCTACTCTCGAAGCAACTCGGCCCAGCGGCATCAATTGGCTGAGCGCCGTGCCCTTTACCCTTTTCCACCTCGTCCCGTTTTTCGCGCTTCTGACGGGTGTGCACTGGTCGGCGTGGATTGTGATGGGCGGGCTCTTTTACATCCGCCGCTGGTTCATTTCCGCGGGCTTCCATCGCTATTTCTCGCACCGCGCCTACAAGATGAACCGTGTCATGCAATTCCTGATGGCGCTTGGCGGCACGACCGCGGTCCAGCAGGGTCCGTTGTTCTGGGCGTCGCTGCACCGCCACCACCACCGTTACTCCGACCAGCCCGGGGACGCGCATTCGCCCAAGGACGGCGTCTTCTGGAGCCACATCGGCTGGGTGCTGTCTGGCAAACACAGCAAAACCAAGATGGAACTCGTGCCGGACCTCGCGAAATTTCCGGAGCTTCGCTGGCTCGACAAATACTGGATTGTCCCGCAGGTCGCGCTGGCGGCGCTGGTGTTTGGGCTGGGCCTGCTGATTACCCATACGGTTGTCGGCGCGCTGGGCTTCACGTTCATCGGGTTCTTCCTGTCGACACTGCTGGTTTCGCACTCGACCTTCACCATCAACTCGCTGGCGCACCTGATCGGCCGCCGGCGCTATGCGACGACCGACACCAGCCGCAATAGCCTGATCGTCACGCTCTTGACCGGCGGCGAAGGCTGGCACAACAACCATCACCATTACCAGTCCTCGTCGGTGCAGGGCTTCCGCTGGTACGAGTTCGACACGACCTATTACGTGCTTTGGCTGATGTCAAAGTTGCGGCTGGTCCACAGCCTGAACAAGCCGCCGGCGCACGTCATGCATAACGACCTCGTGCGCGCCGGCGCGGCGGACCTTGGCATGTTCCACAAGCACTGGGACCGCGCGGTCAAGGCATTGCACTCCGCGAGCGAAGCGACGGGCGAAATCGCCGCGGTGCAAAAGCAGAAACTGGACGAACTGGTTGTGACCATCAAAGCCCGCGTTGACGAAATCGCGAAAATGCACAACCCCGCGCCGGTACCGGTAATCAGCAGCCAGTAGCCGGTCAGGGGATCCGGCAGCGCGATCCCCCACGGCCATTTCACCGACTACGGACTACCGACCGCCGGCGACTGCTACTAAACTGCGCGCCATGTTGCAGACCGCTACCCAGGACATTCGGCAGATTCGGCAGGCGCTCGAGGCCAATTCGCGCCTGACGTCGCTGTCTGGCAGCGCGCTGGTGCTTTCCGGCATCCTGGCGTTCACCGCGGCGGGCGTTTCCAGCCAGCTTGGCGCCGTTGAGCCCGCGGCCCGCAAGGCGCTTTCCGGCGCGACACTAAGTCAACTGGTGCTGCTTTGGTCGGCAACGCTCGTGATCGTTGTCGGGCTCAACTTGATCGGCATGGTGATCCGCGCCCGTACCGACGGCCAGCCGCTGGCCACGCGTCTTGGCAAGCGCGTGCTGTTTGCGATGCTGCCGTCCTTGTTTGTCGGCGGGGCGCTCACGCTGGCGCTGATGCACGAACATCGCCTCGACCTCGTGTTCGCCGTCTGGATGTTGTGCTACGGCGCGGCGCTGATCGCCGCCAGCGCGCATTCGATCACGTCGGTCAGGTTGCTGGGACTGTGGATGCTTCTTGGCGGCGGACTGGCGCTGTTGCCGGCCGTCGCGCCGCACGATTACACGATGTTCCTCGGAAGTTTTGGCGCCGGGCATTTCCTGTTGGGGGCGTGGGTGGGGTTGAGATATGGCTGGTAAAGTTGCGAACGTGCCCCACAAGGTGACGCCGCCCGCCGCGGCGAATGCGGCGTTGGCGCTGGACCCGGTCATCCACGAGCGCGCGCGCCTTGCGATTTTGACGGCGCTGGGCAGCCAGGGCGAACTCACGTTCACCGAACTGCGCGACCTGATCGGCGCGACGGACGGCAACCTTGCCACGCACGCGGCCAAGCTCGAGGCCGCAGGTTTTATCTCTTCGGGCAAGGGCGTGCTTGGCCGCAGGGTCAAGACAACTTACGGCATCACGGTGCTTGGGCAGAAGCGGCTGCTGGAGTACCTCGAGGCGCTCGAGAAACTGATGGGCGAAGTTCGTGGCGGCTAACGAGCCGCGCGCGCAAGCAAGCGGTCTGGACTGTTCACTGGAGTTCGTGGCGGCTAACAGCAACGGAGACTCCCATGGCCATCGAATACATGGTGATTGAACGCGTGGTGGGCGCGCACGAGCGCCACCCGGAAGACCGCGCCAACCCGGGCTTCGCGGGCGTCGACTCCGAAACCATGACGCTGATGAACTACGGCGCCAACGGCTGGAAACTGGTGACTGTCGTGAGCGAACCCGTGAGCCACGACCACTCGAGAAGAGTTTTCTACCTGCAACGTGAAGTGAAGTAGTCCCCGGCACCCGGCGCTTAATGAAATTCGTCTGCGCTCCCGACAAGTTCAAACTTGCCTGCTCGGCGGAGCAGGCGGCGCAGGCTCTTGCCGCGGGCGTGCGCGAGGCGCTTCCCGGCGCCGAAATCGAACAGTTGCCTCTGGCCGACGGCGGCGAGGGCACGCTCTCGGTGCTGGCTGCGGCGTTTCCGCATCGCGTCAAGGCGCGCGTGAAAGACGCGCTGGGCCGCGACGTCGACGCCGAATACGCGCTCAACGCCGATCGCACCAGCGTGCTGATCGAGTCCGCGCAATCCTGCGGGCTCTTCCGCCTGCAGGAATTCGAACGCAACCCCGGCGAAACGAACACCTTTGGCGTCGGCCAGCTCATAGCGCACGCGCTGGAACACAAGCCGCGGGAAATTCTCGTGGGCCTGGGCGGCTCGGCGACGAGCGACGCGGGCATGGGCATGGCCGTTGCGCTCGGCGCGAAGTTCAGCGACGCCGACGGCAAACCCGTCGAGCCCAAGGGCGACCTGCTCACGCGCGTGAGCAACATCGACCTCTCGAAACTTGACCCGCGCCTCAAGGACGTGAAAGTCCGCGGCGTGTGCGACGTGCAGACGCCGCTGCTTGGGCCCGGCGGGGCCAGCCGCAAGTACGTGCTGCAGAAGGGCGGGACCACGCGCATGGTGCACAAGCTCGAGCAAGGCTTGGCGGTGCTTGCGGCGGCGTGCGTGAAACACCTGGCGTTTGGCGACCCCATGGCCGCGGGCAGCGGCAGCGCGGGCGGGCTGGGGTTTGGCATCGCGACGTTTCTGGGCGGACGGCTTGAACACGGCGCGCGCACGGTGCTGCAACTGCTGGAATTCGAGCGGCGCATCAAAGGCGCGGCTTGTGTCCTGACCGGCGAAGGCAGCTACGATGCGCTGACCGCAGACGGCAAACTTGTCAGCGAAATCGCCTCGGTGTGCAAACACGCACGCGTGCCGTGTGTCGTGCTTGCGGGCAAGATCGACCCGGCCGTCGAGATTGATGGCGTGACCGCGGCGTTTGAAATCGCGGGTTTTGGCATGCGCCGCCAGGACGCGCTTGCCGCAACACCCGAAAGTTTAACGCGCTACGCGCGCCACGTCGCACGTTTGATTGCGCGTTAGAGCTTTTTCAAGGTTAGTGTGCCGAGTTTATGCGCTGCGCCGAGCAAGCAGATCAAGAAGCGCGAGCGACGGCGTGGCTGGAAGCCACGCTGAGCGAGC
>JADLAK010000107.1 GCA_020848275.1 Planctomycetota bacterium | reverse complement strand
TTTTGTCGAGCGCGCAGCCGCCGAGGTCGGCGTAGATTACGTCGCGGCGCTCGACCGAGAGTTTGGCCAGGGGATGGCCGGCCATGAAGTAAGCCTTCACTTGTTCGATCTGGGCCTGCGCATCTTCGCGCGACGGGCCGGGCTTGCGGGATTCTTGCGGCGGCTTGGGCCAGCCCGCGCGTGCGTCGGTGTAACGTGACATTGTAGTTCCTCAATTGCGAATTGGGGATTGCGGTTGGAAAGCGCGTTCAGGGCAGATGCCGTTGAATCCGCAATCCGAAATTCGCTATCCGCAATGCCGTTGAGCCGCGCGAAGTGCGCGCCTCTACCCCTTGGAACCGTTGGATACAGTTGCCACGGATTAATCCGCGCTGCGCGAAAGAAAAACAGAGCCCGGTCACAAAAAACGGGCACGCCGCGGCGAGCCCCTACAGGGTCGAACGGTTCGATGCCGCAATTTTGCGGAAACGCGGGAATATGCCGTCGTGTAAGACTGTTTGGTTGCGGCTGATCAAAAGATTGCCGGGGCCGTGACCTCTCAAGACCTGTGAACACTTGAGGTTGGGAACGTTTACTGTTTGTTCACAAGCATGCAAAGACAAGTGACCTAAACCCTTGCGCGAACGCAATGGGCCCCATATAGTCCCCGGCTCGCTTATCGTTTGCGCGGAATACGAATCTGGCTTACGGATCTTTGACCCTATTTGGAGCATCCCACATGAAGAAGGTTTTCTCGCTGATGATGTGTTTGGTTGCGTTCGCGGCCCTTTCGGCCTGCGGCGGCACCGGTAGCAAAGATGGCGGCGGCGACGGCAGCAAAGACGGCGGCGGCGACGGCAGCAAGTGCGGCGCTAACTGCGCGATGCTCGATGCGGCCATGAAGCCGTACACCGACGGCACCGTGCAGGCGCAGTATTGGGTTACGGTTCACGCCAACGCGGAAGCCGGCCAGTACTGGGAAACCACCAGCAAGATGTCGGGCATGGAGTACAAGACGAAGTGGCAGGTTGCGGCCAAGGACGGCGACAATTGGATCGTCGAGACCACCAGCACGATGATGGGCCAGGGCTACGTCCTCGCCTATTGCGTTGACCCGTCCAAGAAGATGGAAGACCACGTCAACGTCCTCAAGGCGTGGATCGGCAAGCCCAACGGCAAGCCGACCGAGATCAAGGTCATGGAGTACAAGGACCCGGGCACCGGCACCGCGACCGAGTCTGACTGGACGATGGACACCAAGACTGAAGATTTCAGCGACGTCGAGATGGGCGGCATGAAGTGGTCGGGCAAGAAGACCACCATGACCGGCAAGCACAAGAACGGTAAGGACTGGATGGAAACCACCTCTTGGACCGCCAACGACGGCTGGTTCGGCGGCGTGATCAAGACCACGAACAAGGGCGAGAGCTCCGGCTACGCCTATGAGTCCAGCACCGAGCTGACCGCGGCCAACAAGGACGGCAAGCCGTGGCTGTCGTGGGGGTAATGCGCCACACGTAACAAGTTGAGTCCACCGGCCCGGGTTATTCCGGGCCGGTTCGTTTTATTGTGGCTGATAGCAGATAGCGGTTAGCGGATGGCAATGACCGGATTATGTGTTTTGCTATTTGCTATTTGCTATCTGCTATCTGCTATCTGCTATCTGCTATCTGCTATCTGCTATCTGCTGCCTCACCCAATCTTCACTCAATTTTGTTTCTGGCTTCAACCGCCGCACACAGCGGCGGCCTAAACTCCCGCGCCAACAGCGAATTCGATCCTTAACCCGGGAGCATTTATATGAAGAAGGTCTTTGTGCTGCTGTGCCTCGTTTCCATCGCCTGGATTTCCGCCTGCTCCACGACCGAGCCCGCCAAACCGACCGGCGGCGGCGGCGAGAGCACGGCCAAGAAAAAAGGCCCGAGCGACGAGCAAGTCGCGGCCGTCAAGGAAGAGTACATGTCGGGCAAGCGCAACGCGGCGAGCAACGTCCCGCTGCCGGGCTCCTGCACCGTCGGCCAGGTGTGGGAAGTGAAATTCACCAAGGACGGCAAGGAAGTCACCGAGACCCTGCAGGTCGCGCACCGCATCGGCCGCAATCTCGTAGTTGAGCACATGACCGCCGACGGCGTGGTGGTGGCTTACGAAATCGACCGCAACCGCAGCGCCGAGCAGGGCAACGTCAAGCGCGCGTGGGTGGGCAAGAAGGGCTGGGATCCCTACGAAATCAAGACGGCCTCGGGCTGGGCGCTGCCGGATGCGGGTACCCTCACGCAGGGCTGGACCGCCGAGCCGTTTGCCGATGTCGAAGTCGCGGGCAAGAAGTGGTCGGGCACGTGCTACGGCAAGGGCGACAGCAAGATCTGGGTCGCCGAGCGCGGCTACTTCAACGGCATCATCAAGGCCACGGGCAGCGAAGGCGAATGGATGCTGGTCAAGGCGGACTTCAAGGAAAAGCCGAAGGTCTACCTGACCAACTGGGAATTCGTGAAGCCCGCGGCGTAAACCGACATAGACGCAGCAAAGAGCGCGGAGAATTTCTCCGCGCTCTTTTGTTTTCACTCCCGCCTTCGCCAAGGCTATGGCGGGCATGCGCGCGCTCCGCTCTCCTCTCTCCGCGCTCACTCTGCTACAACTTCCGCCATGTATGTTGACGAACATGAATTGATGGTCCGCGGCGGGCGCGGCGGCGACGGCAAAGCTTCCTTCCGGCGCGAAAAATACGCCCCCAAGGGCGGACCTGACGGCGGCGACGGCGGGCGCGGCGGCAATGTCGTGTTCGTGGCCAGTCACCACCTCAACGGGCTGGGCCATCTGCGATTCATCCGCGAAATCAAGGCGCCGCCTGGCGGACAGGGCGGCGGCAGCAACTGCACGGGCGCCACCGCCGACGACACCATCGTCGAGGTCCCCGTCGGCACGCTTGTCTATGAAATGGTCCCGGCCATCGATGACGCCGCACCGGCGCTGGCGGAGGTCGCAGCGCCCGAGGCCGAGCAGCCGCAGGAAGAACGCGCGCCCACGCCCGAGGAAGCCGGCATCCATGCGCCGCGAAGCGCCTTTGGCTCCGGCGGTGCAAGCGGCGAAGATGACTTAACTGAGCCCGGTCTGTCAGGACAGGGGTTTGAGAAACCCAAGATGTCCCCGGTGTTGATGGTCGACCTCGCCGAGCCCGGCCAGCGTTTCATCGTTGCCTACGGCGGCCGCGGCGGCTGGGGCAACCGGCATTTCTCGACGGCGACCAATCAGCGCCCCAGCGAGTTCAAACCCGGCGCGCCTGGCCAGGAACGCCGCCTGCGCCTTGAGGTCAAGCTGATCGCCGACGTCGGGCTGGTCGGCCTGCCCAACGCGGGCAAAAGCACGCTGCTGTCGCACTGCACCAAGGCGCGGCCGAAAATCGCACCCTACCCGTTCACGACGCTGTCGCCCTACCTGGGCGTGGTGCAACTTGGCGAGCGCGAACAGTTCGTGATGGCCGACATTCCCGGCCTGATTGAGGGCGCGTCGCAGGGCAAGGGCCTGGGCCACAAGTTCTTGCGCCACGTTGAGCGCACGCGCGTGCTGATTCACCTGATCGATTGCTCCGAGAACGAGCCCGAGCAACTCAAGGCCGACCACGACGTGATCGTCGGCGAACTTGCCGCCTTCAGCCCCGCGCTTGCGGCCAAGCCGCGCATCGTGGTGGCCAACAAGTCGGATATCCCCGGCACGCAGGAGCGCGCAAAGGAGCTCGGCAAACTGCTCGGCAAGCCGGTGATGCTGATTTCCGGCGCGACGGGAACGGGCATCAAGGAATTGCTTTGGGCGGTGTGGAAGGAACACGCGGCCAACCAGCCCGCGGTTGCGCCGCCGGCGCAGTCCCCGATGGACAAGGTGTTGAACCGGCCCAAAGAGCCCGAAAAAATCAAACCGAAGTCGACCAAATCCCGCGGACGAGGCCGCAAGAGCCGCTGATGACCGCGCAACTATCAGGCGCATTTGCTCCCGTCCCGACGCCGCTGAACGCGCAAGACGCCGTCGATGCCGGCGCCATACGTGCGCACCTGGCGTGGCTTGCGCAGCAGGGTTTAACAGGCGCGCTGATCCTCGGCACCAACGGCGAATTCGCCTCGCTTTCCATGGCCGAACGCAAGGCCGCGGCCTACGCCGCGGCGCGCGGCGGCCGGCCCAAGATGAAACTCATGCTGGGCGTGGGCTCCTGTGCGCTGCCCGACGCGCTGGACATGGTCAAGCTCGCCAAGGAATACGACTACGACGCGGCGCTGTGCGCGCCGCCGTTTTATTTCCGGCAGGCAACCGTGCAGGGCCTGGCGGAGTTCTTCAAGCGCGTGCTGGATGCCGCCAAGGTGCCGGTGCTGCTCTACCACATCCCGCAATTCACCGGCGTTGCGATCAGCGACGAATTGATTGCGGCCATCGGCGCGCACGAGAACCTCGCGGGCGTCAAAGACAGCACGGGCGACGAGGCCGAACTCGCGCGGCTGGTTAAGACCTTCGCGGGCAAGCTGTATTTGATCGGCAACGACAAGCTGGTTGCCGCCGCATATGCCGCCGGCGCCGCGGGCAGCATCACCGCGACGGCGAGTGTGGTGCCCGACCTGGTGGAAGGCGTGCGCAAGACGCCCGCGCTGCAGGCCAAGCTCAACAGCGTGCGCAGCATCCTCGAGAAATTCGGGCTGGGGCCCGCAGTGAAAGCAATCCTGCGCAAGAAGGGCTTTGGCCTTTACGCGTCAAGACCGCCGCTGGCGAGCCTCGACCCCGCCGCCGAAAAACAATTGATCGCCATGCTGGACATGTTCGGGGTGGTGAAGTGGTAGTTGTAGGGACACGGCTCAGCCGTGTCCGGCGTGCAACGATCGCAGACCTCGGACGCGGCTGAGCCGCGTCCCTACTTCAACCAGTTCTTCAGCAATTGCATGCCGACGGTGGTCAGGATGCTTTCGGGGTGGAACTGTACGCCCTCGACGGGCAGTTCTTTGTGGCGCAGGCCCATGATCACGCCTTCGGCGGTTTTCGCGCTGACCTCAAGGCAATCCGGCAGATCCTTCGGTTCCACCACCAGCGAGTGATAGCGCGTGGCGACAAATGGATTCTCGATGCCCGCGTAGATGCCCTTGCCGTCGTGGGTGATCGGGCTGGTTTTGCCGTGCATCAAGGTCGGCGCTTGCACGACCTTGCCGCCGTAAGCTTCGGCAATGGCCTGGTGGCCGAGGCACACGCCCAGGATCGGCGCCTTGCCCGCCATGCGTTTGATCAGCTCGAGCGAGATGCCCGCTTTCCGGGGGGTCCCCGGCCCCGGCGAAATCACCAGCCGCGCCGGCTTGATTTCGCGCTCGACGGCGTCGACGGTGACGACGTCGTTGCGTTCAACGCGCACTTCTTGGCCAAGCTGCATGAAGTACTGGGCGAGGTTGAATGTGAAGCTGTCGTAGTTGTCGATCAACAGCAGCATGCGGTGAATCTACCCGCAACGCGCCGAAACGCCATGCGGGCCCGCGTCTTTCCCTTGGCATCTGATTTTTTCAACATGGTTGTTGACAGGGCAGCCCGTTAATGAGAATGAGTCTCATTAACAACTTACCCGAGGACGATCACATGAGCCGCTTGACCTTCGCCGCCTTTGCCATCGCCGCAGCAACGCTTGCCGGAACTTACGGCGCCGCAATGGCCCAGAACACGCCTGTCAGCGAGCCTGCCAAGGCCGAGGCGCCCAAGACCGCGCCCGACAAACCCGAAGTGGTCGTTGCCGCCGCCGCGCCGGTCGAATCCCGCATCACCGTGATGCCCCAGGGCTTCACGAGTTTTGGCGGCGCGGTGCTGGGCGATTACCTGTACGCCATCGGCGGGCATATCAGCCGCGCGCACAAGTACGACAACGAGGGTTTCAATAAAACTTTCTATCGGCTGAACCTGCGTGACCGTACGAGTTGGGAAGTCCTGCCCGGCGGCGTCGCGCTGCAAAGCGTCGCGCTGGTGAGCGACGGCAAACGCCTGGTCCGCGTTGGCGGCATGAGCGCCAAAAACGCGCCCGGCGCCAAAGAGGACCTGTTCAGCAGCGCCGAAGTTGCGTCCTATGACCCGCTGACGCGCAAGTGGACCGACTTGCCGGCATTGCCGCAAGCGCGCTCGAGCCACGACGCGGTCATCCACGACGGCAAGCTGTACGTCGTGGGCGGCTGGCAGCTCGCGGGTGAAAGCGGCAAGGCGGCCTGGCCGAATTTCAGCCTGGTGATGGACCTGAAGGCCGAAAAGCCCGAGTGGAAGAAGATCGACCAGCCCTTTGCCACGCGCGCGGTTGCGGTCGCGACCTGCGGGACGGACATCTATTCGATCGGCGGCATCGGCGAAAAAGACCCGACGCGCGACGTGAACATCTATGACACCAAAGAAGGCAAGTGGTCCAAGGGCCCGAAGCTTCCCGGCATGGCCTTTGGCAGTTCGGCTTTTGAAATGAACGGCCGCGTGTATGCGACCAACCTCGAGGGCACGCTGTTCAGCCACGCGCCGGGCGAAGCCGAGTGGCGCGTCGACGGCACATTGACCTTCCCGCGCTTCTTCCATCGCCTGCTGCCCGTCGGCCCCAACGAACTTGCGGCGGTCGCGGGCTCGGCCATGGGCGGCCACGTGCGCAACATTGAGTACATCAGCCTCGACCGCAAAACCCCGAGTATCACGCGTTACGACCTGCCCGCGCCGGGCACGGCCAAGAGCCGCCAGGGCGCGTTCTTCCTGCGTAATTCGCTTTACCTGTTCGGTGGCAACAACTCGATCAAGGACCACCAGTTCGGCAAGGGCAACTTCGTCGATGAGGCCTTCAAGCTGTCGATCAACGACCTCTCGTTCACCCGCATTGCCGACATGCCGGTCAAACGCCAGAGCTTCCACACCTTCGTCAAGAACCTCGACGAACCCGACAACGACCCCGTCGGCTACGCTTTCGGCGGCTTTGGCCACAACGGCACGGCGGCGGTCAGCCACGACCAGGTGTTTGAGTTTGATTTCATCGGCAACGCCTGGAAGGAAAGCAAGGTCAAGCTTCCGCTGGCGCTGACGCAGTTCGGCCTGGTTGAAGACGGCAAGAAGGTGTACATCTTCGGCGGCCTTGATTTCGACCCGGCGCGCGGCGAGGAAAAGCAGTTCGGCATGTCCGACAAGATTTACCTCTGGAACCGCGAGGCCGAGGGCCCCAACGCCGACAAGTTCATCCCGCTCGACGTCAAGCTGCCGATTTCGCGGCGCGCCTTTGGCGCGGCGGTGATCGACGGCAAGTATTACATCGTGGGAGGCATGACCGACGATTTCGAGAAGGTCAATCAGTGCGACGTCTTTGAATTCGCGACGGGCAAGTGGTCGACGATCCCGGCGTCCGCGGTCGCCCGTATTGCGCCCAAGATGGTGGCGCTCAACGGCAAACTGTACCTGGTTGGCGGCTCGTCGACGGGTGCGGACAAGAAGATCCGCTTCAACTCGTCGGTCGAGGAGTTCGACCCGGCGACGGGCAAATGGACAATGATTGTCCAGGACCTTGGCGTCGACCTGAGCGAGCTGAGCGCGTTTGTGTTCAACCATCGCATCCTGCTGTACTCGGCGCAGAACGCCGACAGCGTCGTGAAACTCATCTGGATTCAACCGTAGCTGATTCAATGAAGCCGGCGGCGAAAGCACCGGCTTTTCTTCGACAATGATGTTGAGACTAAGACTCATTAACAATTACGAACCACCACTTCGGAGATACCGATGAAACGTCTTTCCTTCCTTCTGCTTCTTCCTTTGCTCGCCGCCGCCTGCACCCAGGACACCGGCAACGAGGACATCCCGGTTAACCGCCCGGTCATCCAGACCAGCGCCACGCTTGCGCCCGGCAACGTCAACGTTGCCTACAGTGCAACGCTGAGCGCCAACGGCGGCGACGCGCCCTACGATTATTCGCTCGCGCCCGGCAACAGCCTGCCTGCGGGCCTTGCGCTTTCGTCGATCGGCACGATCTCGGGCGTTCCCATCCTCGATGGCGACTACAACTTCTTCATCGTCGCCACCGATTCCAGCACGCCGGCTTTGACCGGCAGCAAGCAGTTCCACCTCGTGATCGACGTCGAGCCGCTCGAAATCACCACCAACATCCTGCCCGTGGCGGTCGCGGGCAGCCCCTACGAGGCGACCGTCGCCTCGGTCGGCGGCGAGTTGCCGGTGCAGTTCGCGTGGTCGGCCGCCGCAACACCCCCGGCGTGGGCGAGCATTTCGACGCTGGGCGTTATCAGCGGCACGCCGACGGCAAGCGGCCCGGTGACGTTGACGGTGCAGGTGACGGATTCAGTTTCAACCGCCGATTCGGCGCAGCTCAACCTGACAGTGAACGCGGCGCTGGCGGTCGATGAAACCGCTCTGCCCGACGCAACTGTGGCCTCAACCTACAACCGCCAGCTTGTCGCCACGGGGGGCGTTGCGCCCTACACCTTTGCCTGGAAGACGGGCTTCGTACCTCCGGCGTGGGCAAGCCTGTCGGCCTCGGGCGTGCTAAGCGGCAGCCCGTCGATCCACGGCGATCTTGAACTCGAGATCAGCGTGACCGATTCCTACACGCCGCAAGGCGGCGACGAGGGAACGATTGCGCTGCACGTTGAACCCGCGCCGCTTACTGTGCAGACCGACGGCCTGCTGGTCGCAGTCAAGGGGTACAGCTACGAGATGGAGATATTGGCCTTTGGCGGCATTGGCCCCTACACGTTCGCGGTCACCGCGGGCGCAACGGGCGCAGGCCCGTGGCTGCTGGGCGCTACCGGCATTTCGATGAACGATGACGGCGAACTCAGTGGCACTTACACCGGCAACGGCCCGAACTTCATCCACGACTTCACCGTGCAGGTGACGGACTCAACCACGGCCACGGCTTCGCGCTTGCTGCACCTCAACGTCATTCTCGTGCCGGATTTCGCCGTGACGCAGTTGCCCCGCGCCACGCGCGGCGATGTCTACGGCTTCACGCTTTCGCACAACGGGCCGGCTTCCATTGAGCCCGTGACGTATTCGACTCTGGGCGGCACGCTGCCATCGGGCATTGCCATGGACGCAACCGGCAGCATCAACGGAACTACCAACGAGGTGGGGCTCGACGTCGTGGTGTTCGCGTTCACGCTGGCCAACACCTCGGCGGTCATCACGGTCAGCCGCAGTTTTGATTTTGTCGTCTACCAGGACATCCCTTACACCTACGTCGCGGACGCCAACGAGCCCAACAACTCGGCGATCGCGTCGACGGAACTCGGCACGTTGACCAGCGCCGCGCCGAAGATCCAAGGCGGGCCGCTCAGCGTCGATTCCTACCCGACGACTTCGCCGCCGGACCCCAGCGACTATTTCCACGTGCAGACCACGGGCGTGGGCGAGATCAGGATCGAGTGCTTCTTTGACGCCACGACCGACGACCTCGACGTCGTGCTTTACATGTACGACGCGGTCAACCACGTGGTTATTGAAGTCGCCTACGGCGGCACAGGCGGCGACGACGAAATCCTGGTCTATCGCAACGCGCAACCGGGGCATTACTACGTGCAAGTGATCGCGCCCTCGGAGGCGTCGTTTGGCATTTATTCGAGCAACGCTTATTCGATGCGCATCAGCTTCAGCGACCTGACGATCACCAGCAGCCTGATCGACGTCGACCTCAACGCCACGCCCAGCGTCGACGTGCAGGTTGTGGCCCTCAACGCGGGCGCTGCGCCGACCAGCCCCGTGTGGTCGCTGGTTTCGGGCAGCTTGCCGGCGGGCATCAGCTTTGGCGCTGACGGCCGCTTCACCGGCACGACCAGCGCCTACAACCTGTACAACTTCACGGTGCAGGTGGTGGACGGCGCGCTGTACGCCACGGCGCCGATCCAGGTGCGCTTCTACAACGAGGCCGCGGGCAATTTCTGGCTGGTCAAGGGCGAGCGCCGCGATTACGCACCGCCGCTGGACCCCGTGCGCGAAACCTACGCCGAGTGCATGGTGGTGGCGCCGCATCCCGATTACCCGGCGGAAGGCGCGATCTGGGTGATGGGCGGGCGCGAAGCCGCGACGATCAACGAAGTCGCGATCTTCCACACCGACCGCGCGGGCATTCCCGCGGCCAAGCATTTCAAGTTCGAGCAGATCAACAAGCCGCTGATTACCTCGCGCCGCTACCACGGGGCGGTGTACGTCCAGCACAGCTACGGCGGTTATATCTACGTCGCGGGCGGCGAAATCGGCGCGGCGCAGGGCGCACACGTGACGGGCGACTTCTGGTACGGCGTTGAACGGCTGAAGGTTGCCGACGGCGCGGGCGTTGCGCTGGCTCACCCCCTGGCCGGAAGCTGGGAACTTGTGGCGAACCTGCCGCAGGTTGACGGCGGGCGCGCGATCAAGGGCTGGGCCGAGTTCGGCATCGCCTGCAAGGACGCCGCGGCGGACGCCGACGACCGCATCTACATCATGGGCGGCCGCAACCAGATTGAAACGGCGGCGGGCAGCGGAAGCTACGCCAAGAGCTATCACACGCAGGTGCTGATGTACGAATGCCCGCTTGACGGCGTGAGCAGCGGCGTTTGGCACATCAAAACCGACGCCGGGACCTACACCGGCCGGCGTTTCCCGGCGTTGGCGATGATCGCCGACCGCCTCTTCATCGCGGCGGGCCGTTCGGTTGCCGGCAACATCAACACCATCGAGATGTACCAGCCCAACCCGGCGACGACTTCGCCCGCCATTGCCACCGGCGCGGCGGCGCAGTACCCGACGCTGGAAGTGGAGGTGTATTTCCCGATGTGCGCGGTGATCGGCGGCAGCATGTACATCTGGGCGGGCTGGGACAACGCCCTTGCGGGCACCCGGCACCTGCATCGCTTCACGCCCGCGGGCGGCGGCGCCAGCGGTACGATCACGCGTCTGCAGGACGCCGACTGGGGCACGGGTTTTGGCCCCGGCGTGGCGCACGACGGCAAGCTGTGGATCATCAGCGGCGTCGGCCACGGTTCCGCAGCGCAGCCCAAGAACCTGGTCTACAAGCCGTAAGGCTGCTGAAAGGAGGGGAGGGCGCCGGTAGCGGCCCTTCCCTCCGTGGAGACTGCGATGAAAATCTTCATTGTGACGCTGGTGATTGCGGTTGCGGCCGCTGGGTTCGGCGCCGCCGCGTTGGGCGTTTTTGCCCCGGCCAGGGCCTCATCGGGGCCTGTTATCGCGGGCGGGCGGAAAGTCGGCGTTCTGCTGGTCAGCCACGGTTCACGGTCGGCGCGCTGGCGGGAAATGCTGACAGCCGTCGAAGACCCGGTGGCAAGGCGCGTACTTGCCGACGGGTCGATAACGGCGGTGCGCTCGGCGTTCATGGAATACACCGAGCCCTCAATCGCCACGCGCCTTGAAGAATTCGACGCCGAGGGTTTCAGCGACGTGATTGTCGTGCCGTTGCTGCTGACGGTCAGTTCGCACTCGTTTGACGACATTCCAACCATCTGCGGCCTGAAAGCCGACGCGGCGTCCACGGCGCACCTGCGCGGCGAGGGCGTACGCATCTACAAGGCGCTCGCGCGGGTCCACATGACGCCGTTGCTCGATTTCCCGGCGATGCTGGAGGAAAACGTCGTTCGACGCGTGAAGGATCTCAGCAAGTCGCCTGCCGCTGAAGGCGCTGTGCTGGTTGCCTACGGCGACACCGAATACAACGCGCAGTGGGAGAGCTTGATGGGGCGGCTGAAAGATGCGCTTTCCCGGCGACTCGGCGTCACGGCGGCGGCGCATGCATGGTGCGGCCACATCGCGCACTACTCTCCCAAGCCCACGACTCAGGCCATTGACGAAGTGCTCACGAAGCGCCAAACGGCGATCGTGATACCGCTGCTGGTCGCCGTCGACGAGAATTTCCAGCACAGGTTGATCGGCGGCGCGGTGCAGCAGTCCTCCGACCCGTCGCGCGTGCTGTACGTCCCCGACGCCATTCTCCCCGATGCCGGGCTTGAGGCCTGGGTTGTCGACGCAGCCTTGGTTGCACGCAAAGCCATCGAGACGATGAAATGAAAGTTCGCGCCCTGATCATCGCCGCACACCGCGACATCGGCTATTTCTTCACCGGGGTGATACTGGTCTACGCGGTTTCGGGCCTGGCGCTCAACCATGTCGACGACTGGAACCCCAACTTTGTCATTGAGCGGCGGCAAGTCGCGCTGGAACTTCCCGCGGACCGCGGCGAGGTCACTCGTGATACGGTGTTGCGCGCCATTGAGCCGCTTGGCGTGGCGCCGACGTTCTTGAGTTTCGACTTCCCGACGCCGCATCAGATCAAGATCTACCTGAAAGACGGCTCGATCACGTCGGCGCTGGGGTCAGTCGAAGGACAACTTGAGACCATACGGCGCCGGCCCTTGCTGTATGAAGCAAACAGTTTGCATCTGCACCCTCGCAATTGGTGGCGCTGGTTCTCCGACCTGTTCGCCGCAAGCCTGATCATCATCGCGCTTACGGGCCTGTTCGTGTTGCGCGGCAAAAACGGGCTCGCCGGACGGGGCAAATGGCTTGCCGCGGCGGGAATAGCCCTGCCCGTTGCCGCGATGCTCGCGATCTAAGCGGCCCTATTCAAAGGGCGCAGTCCCTGGTTGTGTTGCTGGCCTTAGTGACGTAACCGAGCCAGGAACCTCCGCATCACAACCGTCACTTTTCAACCGGATCTATCGAGTCCTTTTTGGGCGTTGAATAATGGGTTGGGCTTATATAGTTTATATGTATTACGTAATTTTCGGTGTGACTTTCTTGCGACGCGGGAGAACCCGTGGCGGAACAACAGCTTCTGATCTTCCGCGCGGGCCGGCGCCTTTGCGCCTTGCCGGCTGCACAAGTAGCCGAAACCCTGCGTCCGCTTCCCGTTGAGGCGTTGCCGCAAACGCCGGATTACATCTTGGGCGTAAGCATGTTGCGCGGCGAGCCGACGCCGATGGTCGACCTTGGGGCGTTGCTGACGGGTGATCGGCTTGCATCGCCGCAGCGCGTGGTCTCGCTGAAAACCGGCCCGCGGCGCGTGGGGTTGTTGGTCAGCGACGTGGTGGGCGTGCGATCAACCGCCGCGCTGGGCAATGCGAGGCTGCCCACGCTGATCGAACATTGCGCGCCCGAAGTCGTGCAGCAATTGGCGAAGTTGGATGACGCACTGCTCACGGTGCTGAAGCTCGGCAGCGTGATCCCCGACGATGTTTGGAAAGCCGTCGCAAAGGGGGCCGCGTGATCGCCCCCACCGTCGAGGATGTTGACGCCTTCCGCCGGGCCATCGCCTTGCGCATGGGCCTGCGTTTTGACGACGACGGCCTGGCGTTGCTCGAACAATTGCTTGCCGCGCGCATGCGCGCGACTTCGGCGCCGGCCGCCGCGGATTACCTTGAACGCCGCATGCCGGCCTCGGCGGAAATCAGCGAGCTTTCGCGCTCGCTGTCGGTCGTCGAGACTTACTTCTTGCGCAACCGCGACCAGTTCAGCGCGCTGGACGCGATTTTGCGCAAACGCGCACAGGCCGGGCCCAAACGCCTGCGCGTGCTTTCGGCGGGCTGCTCCTCGGGCGAAGAGCCGTACTCGATCGCGATCATGATCCGCGAGACCATCCCCGACGCCGCACAGTGGGATATCGGCATAACGGCATTTGACATCAACCCCGACGGCCTGGACCGCGCCCGGGCGGGGCGCTACCGCGCGTGGTCGCTGCGCGAAACGCCGCCGGAAATCCAGCGGCGCTATTACACCGTCAAGGGCGATGAGTTCACCCTCGATCATTCGATCCGCTCGATGGTGCGCTTTGAACAGCGCAACATCGTCGAGCCCGATCCCGGCTTCTGGCGGCCCGGCCAGTTCGACATCATCTTCTGCCGCAACATTTTGATGTACTTCACGCCCCAGGCCATGCGCGAGGCGGTCGAGCGCATGGCGGGCTCGCTGGCGCCCGGCGGCTACTTCTTCATGGGCCATGCCGAAAACCTGCGCGGGGTGTCGGCGGGCTTCCACCTGTGCCACACGCACGGCACGTTCTATTACCAGAAGCGCGGCGACGGCCGCACCGAGGACGGCGAGGTGCGCGAGAGCATCGCGTCCCAAAGCGTCAGCGAACCGCTGCCCGCCGACGTCTCCTGGTTCGAGGCCATCGCCGAGGCTTCCGCGCGCATCCGCAGCCTCGCCGACGCGCCGCCCGAAAACGCCGTCAAGCCGCCGGCGCAGCCCGATACGCCGCGAGCCGACATGGCAAAGGCCATGGACCTGTGGCAGCGCGAACGCTTCGGCGAGGCGCAGGAAGCGTTGTCGGGCCGCGCCAACGTCGACCCGGACAGCCTACTGCTGCGCGCGATGCTGCTGGTCAGCAAGGCCGATTCCAAGGGCGCGCTGAGCGTGTGCGAAGATCTGCTGCGGCTGGATGAACTCAACGCCGCCGCGCATTACGTCAAGGCGTTGTGCCAGGAGCACATGGGGAACTTGCGCGAAGCCGTCGAGCACGACCAGACGGCGGCGTACCTTGACCCGCAATTCGCCATGCCGCACCTGCACCTTGGCCTGATTGCGCGGCGCGGCGGCGACAACGCGACGGCGCTGCGCGAACTTTCAACGGCGAGCGGGCTGTTTGCGCGCGAGGACGCCTCGCGCATTGTGCTTTTTGGCGGCGGTTTTGGCCGCGAACAACTGATGGCGTTGTGCCGGGCTGAAATCCGCGCCGCGGAAAGGGCGTCATGAACGAACAACCCCTCAACGCCGCCCAGATGCGCCGGGCCTTCGACGAGGCGTTTGCCAGGCCCGAACTCGCACGCGCCGAACAGGGCATTGAACTGCTGGCGCTGGTGGCCGGCGACATGCGCATGGCTGTCGCCATCGACCAGATCGCGGGCATTCATCTTTGTCCCGCCGTCACCGCCATACCCTCGGACGCGCCCGCGCTGCTTGGCGTGGGCAGCGTGCGCTCGGTGCTCTCGGCCATCTACAGCCTTTCGGCGCTGCGCGGCGGCCCGCGCCGCCCCGGCCAGTGGCTGATCACCTGCGGCGACGGGACGATCGGCCTGGCGTTTGACGAACTTTGCGGCTACACGCGCGTGCGAAGCGACGAAATGCCGGTGTCGAAGGAAGCGGTATTTGTCGAGGTTGCGGGCAAGCCCCACGCGCTGGTGGAAGTCGGGGTGCTGGTGAAGGTGATTACTGGTTAGTCAGGAAAGGGAGCGGGCAATGACCAAGGGATGGACGTTCGGGCGCAAGCTCGGGACAGGTTTTGCGGCAGTCGTGCTGCTGGCGGTTTGCATCGCCGTGGTGGCGTTTTTCGCGCTGCGGCTGGTGACAACGCAACAGGACGAACTGATCAACAAGAACGCGCAGAACCTGATCGACGCGGAGAACATCGTGTCGTTGCGCTGGCGAAAAGCGGCCAGCCTGCGCTCGCACCTGAACAAGCAGGAGGATCGCAATGTCCAGAACATGGACATTGCCGACGCCGACTACCGCAAGTTGAACGGGCAGTTGTTGTCGCGCGATTTGGCCGATCGGGAACGCCAGTTCGTCCAGGAGATCGATACGGCCTGGACCAGCCACGATGCCGCGGGAACGAAGCTGATCGCCGACATGCGCGGCGGGTTGGCGGCCGCCGAGGCCGACAAGCAATACCACGCCGAAGTCTACCCCCGCGGCCAGGCCCTTAGCGAGAAAGTCGTCGCATTCCAGGCTTTTGAACGGGACTTGCTTGACCGCGAGCGCCAGCAGGTGGCGGCGACCGTCAGCGGCGCGATTGCCTTTGTGATCGGCATCTGCGTGGCGGCGGTGGTCCTTGCCGCGATCATCGCTGTTGTGCTCACGCGCGGGCTTACCAGCCAAATCGGCGCGTCGGTCCAGCACGTGCGCAGCAGTTCGGCCGAATTGCAGGCCGCCGCAACCCAGCAGGCCAGCGGCGCCAAGGAACAGGCGACGGCGATGAAGGAAATTACCACGACCATCGGCGAATTGCTGGTGACCTCGCGGCAGATAGACGAAAGCGCCCAGCAGGTGGCCCGCATGTCCGAAGATACGGCCAACAATGCGCGCGCCGGCAGCGAGCACGTCGGCAAGGCCCAGGACGTGCTGGCCAGCATCCGCAAACAGGTCGATACCATCGTGCAGCACATGCTCGACCTCGGCCGCAAGTCGCAGCAGATCGGCAGCATCCTCGAGATCATCAACGAACTGTCGGAGCAGACCAACATCCTGGCCATCAACGCGACCATCGAGGCCGCGGGCGCGGGCGAAGGCGGCAAACGCTTTGCCGTGGTCGGCGACGAAATCCGCAAGCTGGCCGACCGTGTCGGCGGCTCGGCCAAGGAAATCCGCAATCTGATTGAGGAAATCCGCGGCGCCGTGAACACCACGGTGATGGCGACCGAGACGGGCTCCAAGACCGTCGAGCTTGGATCGCAACGGTTTGCCGAACTCAGCGACGCCTTCCAGAAAATCGGACGCCTCGTCGAAACGACAAATGGAGCCGCGCGAGAGATCAAACTCAGCACCAAGCAGCAAACGACCGCGGTCGAACAGGTCAACGTGGCGGTCTCCAACGTTTCACAGGCGACCAAGGAGACCGAGGCGAGTTCGTCGCAAACCCTGCAAACCGCTTCGGAACTCAAAGTGTTGTCGGACGGGCTGGTGCGGCTGATCAGCTCAAGCGCGGCCTAAAGGAGAGTTGTGGCAAAGGACCCGTACCATTATTTCCGCATCGAAGCCCAGGAACTCGTCGAGGGCCTGGGGGCGGGTCTGCTCGCGCTCGACAAGGACGGCGGCGCCGAGGCCGTGCGCAAGGTGCTGCGGCTGGCCCACACCCTCAAGGGTGCGGCGCGCGTGGTCAAGCTTCCTGAAATCGGCGACCTCGCCCACCAGGTCGAGGAACTGCTTGCTTCGGCGCGCGATGCCGGCAACCCGCCGCGCCCCGCCATCGACAACTCGCTGAAATGCCTCGACGGCATCAGGCGAAAGCTCGCTGCGCTGGATGCGCCGCCGCAGGCAGCGCCCAAGCCCGACGCCGCGCCGGCGCAGGAAATTCGCACGACGGCGGCCGATGAGAATCTCCAGACGGTGCGGCTGGGTATTTCCGACCTCGACAACCTGATTGGCGGCATCGCGCAGTCGTTTGCAGCGGCGGCGGAGCTTCGCGCGGGCGCACTAGCGGCGGGAGACACGCCGCACGAAGAGCAGCGGCGCAAGAACCTGCGGGCGCTGGTGGGCAAGGCCGAGCATGTGGCGCAGGGGCTGGCCGCCTTGCGCGCGTCGGTGGTCGAGATGCGGCTGGTGCCGGCGCAGGTATTGATCGTCGAGCTTGAGCGTTCGGTGCGCGACGCGGCGCAGTCCGTCGGCAAGCAGGTGAATTTTTCGGCCAGCGGCGCCGACACGCGCATCGACGCGGCGGTGCTGCAGGCCCTGCGCGGCGCGCTGCGGCACATCGTGCGCAACGCCGTCGCCCACGGCGTCGAGGACGAGCGCACGCGCGTGGCGGCCAGCAAGCCGCCCGCGGGCAAAGTGCACGTGGCCATCGAGCGCCGCGGCCACCGTGTCTCGGTGGTCTGCCGTGACGACGGCGCGGGGTTCAACCTTGAAAGCGTCCGGCGCGTCGCCATTGAGCGCGGGCTTGTGGCGGCCTCGCAGGCCGCGCGCATGGACAGCCGCGCGCTGGTGGAACTCATCTTGCACGGCGGCGTGTCGACGGCGCGGCAGGTTTCGCAGGTGTCGGGGCGCGGCATCGGCCTTGATGTCGCCCGTGAAACCGCTAACGCGCTGAAGGGCGAACTTGACGTACGCACCACGGCGGGCAAGGGCTCGGAAGTCGAGATCATCGTGCCGATTTCGCTGTCGTCGCTGCCGGCGCTTGAGATGGAAATCGGCGGCGTCTCGGCCTTTGCGCCGCTTGACAGCGTGCGCCAGACCCTGCGCCGCGCCAGCGCCGAGATCGCGCGGACATCCGAAGGCGAACGCGTGCGCTGCGGCGACGAATTCGTCCCCTACGCGCACCTTTCGCAGGTGATCGACCACGCCCAAGGCCGGCGCGGCGGCAACCAGACCATTGTCGTGATCGAAAGCGGCGGGCGTCGCGCGGCCATCGGCGTTGACCGCCTGCGCGGCGTGCACGAAATCATCGTGCGCAGCATTCCCGCCCACGCGCGCGCCAAAGCAATCGTCGCGGGTGCGGCGGCCGACGAGCAGGGCGTGCCGCAACTGGTGCTGGCGCCCGCCGCGCTGGTGGCGGCGGTCAGCCAGCCGCGCGCGATGGTGGCCGAACCGGCGCCCAAGGCGCGCCCGCCGGTGCTGGTGATCGACGATTCGCTGACCACGCGCATGCTGGAGCAAAGCATCCTTGAATCGGCGGGATACGAGGTTGACCTCGCCGTGTGCGCCGAAGACGGGCTGGAGATGGCGCGGCGGAGGCGGTACGGCGTGTTTATCGTCGACGTCGAGATGCCGGGCATGAACGGCTTTGAATTCATCGCCAAGACGCGCGCCGATGTGGAACTGCGGGACGTCCCTGCGATTTTGGTGACCTCGCGCAGCGACCCCGAGGACAAGAAGCGCGGCAAAGATGTCGGCGCGCGGGCGTATGTCGTGAAGAGCGAATTTGACCAGGTCGAGATGTTGAAGCTGATCAGCAGGCTGATGGGATAATCATGGGCATCCGCGTGCTTGTCGTTGAAGACTCCCTGACCATCCGGCGCTACCTGGCGGACCTGTTCGCTTCTACGCCGGGCTTTGAGGTCGTGGGCGAGGCCGACAACGGCAAGACCGCCATTGAGCTTTGCCAGCAGCACCGGCCCGACATCATCACTATGGACATGATGCTGCCGGTGATGACGGGTGTGGCCGCCACCGAATACATCATGGCCTATTGCCCGACGCCGATATTGATCGTCTCGGCCTCGACCAATCGCGGCGAGCTGTTTAAAACTTACGACGCGCTGGCCGCGGGCGCCGTCGATGTGCTCGACAAGCCTTCGGGCGACGACCTCGACGACAACTGGGCGCGCGAACTTCTCAGCGCCGTGCGTGTGGTCTCGAAGGTCAAGGTCATTACGCACCCGCGCGCGCGGCTGGGCGCGCTTGGCCGCGCCCGCGAAACGGCGGTTGCGCCGCCGCAGATGCTGCCGTCGGCGAAATCCTACGACATCGCGGCGATCGGCGCCTCGACGGGCGGCCCGGGCGCGGTGCTGTCGCTGCTGGGCGCCTTGCCGAAAGATTTTGCGCTGCCGATTCTGCTCGTCATTCATATTTCGGAGCGTTTCGGCGCCGCGCTGGCCGAATGGCTCGACGGCCAGACGGGGTTTTCCGTGCGTTATGCCGTCGACGGCGAACGCCTGCCCGAACCCGGCCAGCGCGGCGTGATCATGGCGCCGCCGGGCTATCACCTTGAAGTGCGCGGTCGCCGGCTGGCGCTGAGCCAGGGGCCCGAGCGCCACTCCTGCCGCCCGTCGGTCGACGTGATGTTCGAATCGTTGTCGCGCGAAATGGGCGCACGCACGGCGGGCGTGCTGCTGACGGGCATGGGCCGCGACGGCGCGGCGGGGCTTCTCGACATCCGCCGCGCGGGCGGGCTGACGATTGCGCAGGACGAAAAGACCTCGATTGTCTGGGGCATGCCCGGCGAGGCCGTGCACCTGGGCGCGGCAAGCCATGTACTGCCGCTGGGCGAAATCGGCCCGTTTCTGGCCACGCTGGCGGAAGCGGGGCGGCCATGACCGACGAGATCATGATTGTCGACGACAGCCTGACGATCCGCATGGACCTGCAGGACGCGTTTACCGCCGCGGGCCTCGCCACCCGCCTGTGCGGCAACCTGGCCCAGGCGCGCGAGGCCATGGCGCACGGCGCGCCGGCGCTGGTGATCCTCGACGTCCTGCTGCCTGACGGCGACGGCGTCGACTTCCTGGGCGAGCTTCGCAACGACGAACGCACGGCGCGCACGCCGGTGCTGATGCTCAGCGCCGAGGCCGAGATCAAGGACCGCATTCGCGGCATCAAGCGCGGCGCCGACGAATACGTCGGCAAACCCTACGACTCGGGCTATGTGGTCGCGCGCGCGATGGCGCTGCTGCGCAAATCCGAGACCGGCAAGCCCCGCGCGCCGAGCATATTGGTCATCGACGACAGCCTCACCTACCGCGAAGAACTCGCGAAATTGCTGGGCGACGCGGGCTTTCGCGTGACGCAGGCGGGCTCGGGCGAAGAAGGCCTGCGCCGCGCCGCCGATGGCCGTCCCGACGCCATTATCGTCGACGGCATCATGCCCGGCATTACCGGCGCGACGTTCGTACGCCGCCTGCGCCTCGACCCGGGGCTGAGCCCCACGCCGTGTTTGATGCTCACGGCGAGCGAAGGCGCGGCCAGCGAAGTTGCGGCGCTGGACGCGGGCGCCGACGCCTACGTGCGCAAGGACGAAAGCAACATGATCGTGATGGCGCGCCTGCGTGCGATGCTGCGCCAGGCCGAGGAATCGCGAGAACGATCGCGCGCCGCCGGGCTGTTCGATCCCAAGCGCATCCTCGCCGTCGACGACAGCCTGACTTACCTCGAGGCGCTGGCCGAACACTTGCGGCTGGACGGCTACGAGGTCGTCAAGGCGAAGTCCGGCGAAGAGGCGTTGGAACTCCTGAGCGTCGAGCGCGTCGATTGCGTGCTGCTGGATTTGCAGATGCCGGGTCTTTCCGGCACCGAGACCTGCAAGCGCATCAAGGGCTCGTCGGCGCTGCGCAACGTGCCGCTGATCATGCTGACGGCGCTGGAGGGCCCCGAGGCGATGGTGGCGGGCATCAACGCCGGCGCCGACGATTATGTGGCCAAATCGGCCGACTTCGAAGTGCTGCGCGCGCGCCTGCGGGCGCAACTGCGCCGCAAGCAGTACGAAGACGAAAATCGCAACGTGCGCGAAGAGATCATGCGCAAGGACGCCGAGACCCGGGCGGTGCGGCGCAACGCCGACGCGCGCGCGGAACTCCTCGTCCAGGTGGAAAAGAAAAACGCCGAGCTGCAGATGTTGAACAAGGAAATGCAGAGCTTCGCCTATTCGGTGTCGCACGACCTGCGCCAGCCGCTGCGCAGCATGGACGGTTTCTCGAAGGTGTTGCTGGATAAATACGGAGGCGCAATCGACGACGAAGCGCGGCATTACCTCCAGCGCATCCGCGCGGGCGCACAGCGCATGGGCGCGCTGATCGACGGCCTGCTGCTGTTGTCGCGCGTGACGCGCGCCGACCTGACCGCGCGGCCGATCGACGTCGGCCAAATTTCGCGGCGCGTCTACGACCGCCTGCGCGACGCCGAGCCCGGCCGCAACGCCGAACTTGCGCTGACGGGTGACCTCAAGGGCACGGGCGACGACCGGCTGATTGAGACCGTGCTTGAAAACCTGCTGGGCAACGCGTGGAAGTTCACCGGCCGCAACACCGCGCCGACGCGCATCGAGGTCGGCAGCGTGGAACAGGACAATGAACGGGTATTTTTCGTCAGGGACAACGGTGTCGGCTTCAAGATGGACTACGCCGACAAGCTGTTCGGCCCATTCCAGCGTCTGCATTCGGAAGAAGAGTTCGCCGGCACGGGCATCGGCCTTGCCACAGTTCAACGTATCATCCACCGCCACGGCGGTCGCATATGGGCCCAGGCCGAAGTCGGCCGGGGGGCGACCTTCTACTTCAGCCTGGGCGCGCCCGCGGCGCAGAAAGCGGCCGTATGAACACCAACATCCTGCTTGTGGAGGACAGCCGTGACGACGAGGAACTCGTGTTGCTGGCTTTGCGGCAGGCGGGCATTTCCGCCGACGTCGCGGTTGCCCGCGACGGCGAGCAGGCCGTGGCGCGCCTCGGCAACGCCGCGGAAATGGCGGCCATGCGCATGGTGCTGCTGGACCTGAAGGTGCCCAAGCTCAACGGTTTTGAGGTGCTCAAGCGCATCCGCGCCAACGACGCCACTCGCAGGCTGCCCGTTGTTGTTTTCACGTCGTCGGACGTGCGCTCCGACATCGAGCGCGCCTACGAACTCGGCGCCAACTGCTACGTCTGCAAACCCGTGGATTTTGTCGAGTACTCCGACGTCGTCCAGCAAATCGGGCGCTTCTGGCTCGCGCTGAACAGGAAGGTGTGACATGGGAACTCCCTTGCGGCTATTGATGGTCGAGGACTCGACGGATGACGCCGAACTCACGGTGCTCGAACTCGGGGAGGCGGGCTTCGACGTGGATCACCGGCGCGTCGACACCGAGGAAGGCTTCCTTGCCGCGCTCGGGGAGGGTTCGTGGGACGTCGTGATTTCCGACTACCAGATGCCGACCTTCAACGGCCTGAAGGCCTACGAACTGTTTCGCAAGCA
The DNA here is from genome assembly GCA_020848275.1 of Planctomycetota bacterium. GTDB lineage: Bacteria > Planctomycetota > UBA8742 > UBA2392 > UBA2392 > JADLAK01. Next base: position 35,982 of record JADLAK010000107.1, on the reverse strand, counting down.
GAATCTCGACCTGCCATTTATCTTCGTTTCGGGGGCGCTGGGCGAAGATCGCGCCGTCGAGGCGATGCGCGCGGGGGCGCGTGACTACATCGTCAAGGGCAAGCTCGCCCGCCTGAGCGTGGCCGTGCGGCGCGAACTGCAGGAGACGCACAACCGTCGCCGCCAGCGGGAAGCCGAGGCGGCCACGGCCCGCGAACAGCGTTGCCTGGCCATGGCGATGGAGGCCACCGGCGCCGGTGTTGTCGAAATGACGCTGCCGCTGTCTCGCGAAGTGTACCTGACCGGCCGCTGGTCCAGCGTGCTCGGCTTTGAGCACACCGAGGTGCCGCCCCACGACAGGCTCGTGGCGTGGTTTACGCAGCGCATCCACCCGGAGGACCGCGAGGCCGTCAAACGGGCCGTGACGTCGTTTGTAGCGGGGCAATCCGAGCGGCTGGAAATCGAATTGCGCGTGCAGCACAAGGACGGCCATTATGTCGATGTCGCCGCAACGGCGCGCGCGATCGAACGCCGCGACCAGGTCGCCACGCGCATCGTAGGCGTTTTGCAGGACCTTGCCGGGCGCAAAAAACTCGAGGCGCAACTGCGCCAGGCCGTGAAGATGGAGGCCGTGGGCCGGCTTGCCGGCGGCATCGCCCACGACTTCAACAACCTGTTGACGGTGATATTGGGATATTCCGACCTGATGCTTACGCTGCCCGGCACGGTCAAACCCGACACGGTCAGCCAGATTCACCGTGCCGCCACGCGCGCGTCGGAGCTCACGCGCCAGTTGCTGGCTTTTTCGCGCAACCAGATCATTTCGCCCCGGCCGCTGGACCTCAACAGCGTCGTCAACGACACATCGGCGATGATCAAACGGCTGATTGGCGAGGACATCGACTTCCTCACCGTGCCCGGCCCCTCGCTGTGGAAAATCAGCGCTGACCCCGGGCAGATCGAACAGGTCCTCATGAACCTCGTGGTCAATGCGCGTGACGCCATGGCCCACGGAGGCAAACTGACCGTCGAGACGCGCAACGTCGAGCTTGACGCCGAATTCTGTCGCAACCGCGGCGACCTGGCGCCGGGCCATTATGTCATGCTTGCGGTATCGGACACCGGCACGGGCATCAGCCCCGAAGTCCAGGCCAAAATATTCGAGCCCTTCTTCACCACCAAGGAAAAGGGCAAGGGCACCGGGCTGGGGCTTGCGACGGTCTATGGCATCCTGAAGCAAAACCGCGCGCATGTCGCCGTCTACAGCGAGGTCGGCAAGGGCACGACCTTCAAGATTTACTGGCCGCAATCGGCCAGCGAGACCATCGAGCCCGCCAAACCCGCCGTCGGCAAGGGGTTGCCGCGCGGCACGGAAATTGTGCTGCTGGTCGAAGACGAGGCGCAGGTGCGTGAACTTGCGGCGCGCGTATTGAGTTCGCTGGGCTACACCGTGATCCAGGCCGAAGACGGCATCGACGCCCAGGAGAAAGCCAAGGGGGCGCGTGTGGATCTCGTGGTGACCGACGTGGTGATGCCGCGCATGGGCGGCAAAGACCTCGCGCGGGCGTTGGGCCCGACGCATCCAGGCGTGCGCGTGATCTACGCCTCGGGGTACACCGCTAACGCCATTGTGCACCAGGGCGTGCTGGAAGAAGGCGTCAACTTCCTGCCCAAGCCCTATACGCCGCAAGAACTCGCGCAGAAGGTGCGTGCGGTGCTGGACTCAAGGTAATGGCCGTGTGGCGCGGGGGAACGCCCGCGCCGCGGTCATGCCTGTGGTTTGGGCGGCGTGAACAGCTCGGCGCCGATGACGGGGTTCCACTGCTTGATCTCGTAGGTCGCGAGCGTGCGCTGGTTGAAGGGATCGCCGCGCAACAAGTAATCGAGCTGTTCACGGCTCTCGGCGTCAATCAACAGCATGCCGCCGTTGCGCGGCACAAAGGGCCCGCTGGCGACCAGCCGGCCCGCCGTCTTGAGCTTGCGCAAATACGCGCGATGGTCCTCGGTGGACTTTTCGATGTCCTCGATGGGCGCAACGTAGGTGATGGTGACGACGAATAACACGGTGGTCGGCTTTCGGCGGTCAGCGGTCAGTAAAGCAAGTTACAGGACAAGCAGGATGGCCAGGATACTCGGGATAAACAGCCGTTCTAAGCAACAAACTGCAACTGCTTATCCGCAGATTACGCAGATGGCCGCAGACAGCAGCAGATACAGGTTAGCCACGAATCTTCACGAATTGACACGAATCGAAAATCAGAATTCGTAGCCATTCGTGGCTGACAGCCGTTTCGTATTTCGCAATTTATTTGGGTTCGGCGTCGACGAGCTTGCCTGCCGCGCCCTGCGCTACGACTTGCAGGTAGCCGCGCGAGGACGGGGCTTTCGCGAGATTGACGATGTGGATGTCCACGCGCCTGAAAACGTTGGCGCGCTGGATCTGCTCGATGATACCCAGCGACAGCGGCTCGCCATCGGACAGCAGCAAAATGGTGTCCGCCTCGCCCTTCTCTATCACGGCCAATAACGCCCTCTGGATGTCTGTGCCGCCTTTAACCTCGGACGAGAGCATCCAGTTCACCGCCGCCTTGCGTTCGGTCGGGCCGTTGACCGTGCGTTTGTCGCTGTAGGTTTCGAGCTCGGTGTTGAAGAGCGTGATGCCAAAACGCGTGCGCTGCTCCTTGTGCTCCAGGCACGCCGCAAGTTCGACGCAAGCGGCGTGGAAGCGCGGCAGGAAGCCGTCCTTCATCATGCGTTTGACTTCGGCGCGGCGTTTGAGGATGTCGGCCTTGCGCACCGCGAAGTCGGGCCGGCCGGGCTCGCGGCGCATGGGGTCGATCATCGAGATGCTGCGGTCGAGGGTGAACTCGACGTTCTCCGACTCGAACTCGAGGTTGAAAAACCTTGCGCTGGTCGCGGCCTTGACGCGCGTGACGGCAACGCCGCGCAGCGTCTTGAGTTTGCCGGGCTCGGGCTTGTACGTGCTCGCGTTCTTGGTGATCCACTCGTCCCACTTGGCAAGGTCGTCGCCGAAATCCTGCGCGGTCAAATCCCTCAGCAGCGCAATCGACTCGGCCCAGATGCGCCCGCCCTGTTCGCGTTTGGCGACATCGAGAATCGCCGTCAGCCCCGCGGGGGGCCGCAAAACGCGCAAGGCCTCCAGCGCGCTGCTCACGACATACCAATGCTTGTCCGAAAGCGCCTCGACGCAAAGCGCCGCGTGCCCGCCGCGCGCCGCACGGGCAATAGCCAGCATCGCCGCACTGCGCAGCAGGGGCTTGTCCGATCTTGCCCAGTCCTTGATCGTGCCGTCGAAGGTGTCGCCCGTGATGCCGCAGGCCGCGCAGGCGAGCATCGCGTGGGTGCTGAGTTCAACGTCAGTGGACGCGACAAACGGCCCCACCATTTTCGTTGCCTCGAGCAAGTCGTCGCCCTTGAGCGGCTCGGGGGCGTTTTGCAGATACCGCAGGCCGCTGATCTTGCGGTCCTTGTCCTCATCCTCGAGGCCCGGTTTGGCGACGCGCAAGGCCGTTTTGGCATTGCACCAGCCAATCAGCCACCAGGAGACTTCGACCTCGACCGATTTGCTGAGTTCGGCTGCGGCATCAACCAGTTTCTGGTGCGCGTCGCGGTTTTGCAGACGGCCAAGCAGCGCCGCGAAGTTGTGAGGGCGCACGCCGGCGGGGAATTTCTGGCCGCGTTTGGCGAAATCAATCAGGCGCTCGACGGCGTCGGCCTCCAGCGGCCCGCCGGCGGCCGCGTTGGCGGCCTGCGCGACGCGCTCAAGCGTGTCGAGGTTGCTGAGGCCGCGCACGCCGTTCATGTCGCCGCGCGTGATCAGGCAGGCGCAGGCCGCGCAGCGCGACTCGGGACTTTTCGAATCGGTCGCGACTTTGTCGAGCCAGCCCGCGGATTTTTCGGCCCTGGTGTCGTCGAGCGCGAGCACCGCGGCCTCGCCCCAGGCATCGGCGCCAAGCGCGACCTGCAAAAGTTGGGCATCCGGCGCGTCCTCGCCGAATTTGCCAAGCCAGCGCAGGCAGGCGGCCTTGCGCGCCGGTTCCTTGGCGGCGTTGAAAGCCTTAATGAGGGCCGCGGCGTCCGATTTGTTGCCGTGGCGCGCAAGCGCGCGGGCGGCTTCGCTTGCGGTGTCGGCGTCGGCTTCCTTGGCGACGCAATCGAGCAGGAAGTCGCCGACGCTGTTTTCGTTCAGCGCGCTGAGCTCGTTCAACAAAGGAAGCTTCTCGGCCTTGGTGTAGCCGGGCCAGGCTTTCTTGACTTCCTTCAGGCGGTCGCGCGCGTGTTTAATAGCGTCGCCCTCGAGGCGGTCGGCGTCCGCGTTGAAACTGACGAAAAGCAGGCATGCAACAACTGCCAACACGCGCATGACGTGCGTTGTAGGCGAAGTGGGCGAACTAATGACATTGGAGTGAATAAGGCCTCGATTTCGAGAAGCTATGCGAGCGGTCCGGTTGTTTCTTCGTGCATGACCCTGCCGGTGGGATAGACTCGGCTTACTCATTATTACAGTAAAGATACGTCCGACGGGGGCGGGATTCCTTACACCAAACGCGCAATTTGATCGGGCGATAGTTTTGCGGCAGCAAAAAAACAAGGGCAGGTTAGCCGCGAATAAACACGAATAGGCACGAATGGCACGATTTGAATTCGTGAGATTCGTGTTCATTCGTGGCCTAAACGCAGTAGCAGTTATCGCGGCACGAACAAGCGGAGAGCTTGTTCGGGATGCCTGAGCCGAGGAAATGCGCAGTGCCGACCGAGCAGGTCAAGGAGCGCGAGCGCGGCATGGCTGAAAGCCATGTAAAGTGAGCGCGACGCAGAGATGCGACGGTTGCCACAAGCAGTTCCCGGCGAACGGCGTCCTGAACATGCTCAAAGGGAGGTTCGCATGTTTGGACGAAACCGCGGGCACGGTTTGATGTTCCTGTTGGCACTGGTAAGCCTGTTTTCTGTGCTCGCCATTGCACTTGGGATGACCGCGCCCGTTCTCGCAGACAAATCAACCGAAGCCGCACCGGATTTTCCGCCGGACGCCGGCCAGGACTGGAAGAAAGCCAGCCAATGGCTTGGCGACCAGATCGAAATCAAGCGCAAGGAAGCCAAGCTTTCGCCGGCCAAGCCCTGCACTGACGCCGAATTCTGCCGCCGCGCGTATCTCGACATAATCGGCACGCTGCCGACACGCCAGGAAGCGCGCGAGTTCATAGCGCGGCCCGCCAAGACTGACCGCAAAGCCCCGACCAAGCGCGAGGCGCTGATCGAAGAATTGCTCGCCCGCCCGGAATACGCCGAAAACTGGGCGCGGGTGTGGCAGCGCATCCTGACGGGCCCAAACGCCGACTACAACGGCGCGGTGCTGCTGCAGACGCACCTGCGAAAGTCGTTTGCGCAAAACGCGCCTTGGGACGAACTGACGACCGAGTTGCTGACCGCCACGGGCCGCAGCGACGGCAACGCCGCCATCGGCTTCATGATGTACTTCGACAACAACAACGCGAACGTCGCGGGCATCGTGAGCAAGGTGTTCATGGGCCAGCAGATCCAGTGCGCCCAATGCCACAACCATCCCTACGAAAAGTGGACGATGGACGACTTCGCGGGCATGCAGCACTTCTTTGCGTTGACGCGCTCGCGGCGTATCCAGGAGCCCAAGAAGGGCATCCCGGAAATCTGGGACGTCACCGAGTCGGCGGTGCCCAAGAACCTTGAGGCGTTGAAACAAGCTGTCAGCGGCGAGAACAAGCCGTTGCTGCCGAAGTACCTGGGCGGGGCGGAATACGCGCTCGATGGCGACGCGAAGCTGCGCCAGTCGTTTGCGAAGTGGATGACCGCGCCCGGCAACAAGTGGTATCGCGAGATGGCGGTGAATCGCTACATGCAGCTCTTGCTCGGCGTCGGGTTTGTCACGCCCGTCGACGACTTCAATAGCCTCAGCAAGCCGACGTTCCCGGAAATCCTCGACCGCATGGGCAAGGAATTCGCCGGTTCCGGCTTTGACCTGAAATTCCTGATCCGCACGATCTGCAACAGCGAGCTGTACACACTGTCGAGTGTGCCCGCGCGCAAGACCAAGGAGGATCGCGTGTATTTCAGCCACGCGCTGATCCGCCGCTTGATGCCTGAACAGATGGTGTTTGCCCTGATGACCGCGACCGACGTTGACGGCAGCGGCGACCGCCACGACGCCCGCAAGGCCGAGGCGTACAAGCGCGAGCTGTTGCGGCACTTCAATTACGCCTACAGCGACGATGAAACCGCCCGCGACGTTGACGATTACTCCGGCAGCATCCCGCAGGCGTTGCTGATCATGAATGGAGCTTTGATGGCGACCGCGACCGATGGCAAGGCCAAGAACACCGTCCAGCAGGTGCTGAAAGAAAAGGGCGAGTTCAACGCGCGGCTGGAGGAGCTTTATCTGGCGACGCTCAGCCGCTTCCCGACCGAGAATGAAAGCGCCCGCTGCAAGGATTTGATCCAGAAGTCAGATAACGAAGTGCAGGCCTGGGAGGACATATTCTGGGCGCTGCTGAACTGCACGGAGTTCAGTACGAACCACTAAGCAGGTTCTAGGTGCCAGGTTCCAGGTGTTAGGCAAGACGTTCACGCCTTTTCCTGGAACCTAAAACCTGGCACTCAGAACCGCCTTTTCGCCGCTACTTGGCAGTTTTGGCGGGGTTTTACGAACAACCATCAACACTTGAGGGCCGCACCCATGTCCAAACTCGTCAACGTCAGCCGCCGCGACTTCCTGCGCACCAGCGCCGCGGGCGGCCTTGTCATCACCAGCAGCTTCCTTGGCGCCAACACGCTGCTGGCTGAACCCAGCGCCAAGGCCACGGGGACCAAGAAGTGCAAGCAGGTCATATTGCTGTGGATGGAGGGTGGGCCTTCGCAGTTCGAAACCTTCGACCCCAAGCCCGGCAAGAAGACCGGCGCGCCCTACAAGGCACTTGAGACCGAAGTTCCCGGCTTCACGCCCTGCGAGACCTTCCCGAAGATCGCGGCGGCTGCGAAAGACATCTGCCTGATCAAGTCGATGACGAGCAAAGAGGGCAACCACTCGCGCGGCGCGTACTACATGCATACGGGCTACATCCCCAACCCCACGTTGAAACATCCCAGCCTCGGCAGCATCGTCGGCCACCAGCTAGGCAAGCCCGACTTCGACCTGCCCAACTTCGTCAAGCTTCGCGGCGCGCCGTTCCCCGCGGGCTATCTGGGCGTCGAGAACAACCCATTTGTGATCGCCAACCCCGGCGCGCGCATTGAAAACCTCGATTACGCCAAGGGCGTCGACAAAGCGCGCATGGAAAAGCGCATGAAGCTCGTCGAGGAAATGGAAAAAGACTTCGCGAAATCGCGCGGCAGCGACGCGACCGACGCCCACAAGGCTATGTACGACAAGGCCCGCAAGCTGATGGACAGCCCGCTCAAGGCCAAGTTCTACATCGACGACGAACCGCAGGAGGTCCGTGACGCTTACGGCAAGGGCAAGTTCGCCGAAAGCTGCATCATCGCCAGGCGCCTGATCGAGGCCGGCGTGGCCTGCGTCGAAGTCGTGCAGGGCGGCTGGGACACCCACGACGACGGCTTTGTGCGCTGCAAGCAGCTTGCGTCCGAAATCGACCAGCCCTGGGCGGCGCTTTTGGCCGACCTCAAGAAGCGTGGCCTGCTCGATACCACGCTTGTCGTGTGGATGGGCGAGTTCGGCCGCACGCCGCAAGTGACCGACACCGAGGGCCGCGGCCACTGGCCGGGCAACTTCTGCGTGGCGATGTCCGGCGGCGGCGTCAAGACCGGCCAGGTGATCGGCGAAACCGACGAGATGGGAGAAAAGATCGTCAAGGACCCGGTGCGGCCGCAGGACCTGTACTGGACGTTTGCTTCCTTGATGGGCTGGGATACGACGCGCGAGTTTGAGGCGGGCCCGCGCCCGGTGTGGCTCGTCGACATCGACAAGAAGCTCGACGCCAAGCCCGTCGAAAAGGTGATGAAGTAAGGCGATTACAGCCCCGGCCGGAAGGCCGGGGGAATTGCCCCAGATGTTGGTTTGTTCAAACTTCCCCCGCCCTGCCGGGCGGGGCTGATAACTCCCCTTAAACCGACCCTTCTGCCTCCAATTGACCGTTGCTATAGTCATCCCCCTCTTTGGCGGGACGCCGGGGCTAATTGCTTATCGAGGTTGATGATGCGACGGACAATTGCGGCTTTGAGCATTCTGCTGTTGCTGGTGCTGGTGGGCTGCGAAAGCACCCAGCCGGCCAAGACCTGGGACGGCAGCGGCGCCTACGAAGACGTCACGGTGCCCGCGGATTTCGTGCCCTACGACAACCCGCCGTATAGGCGCGAAGACAGCAAAGCCGGCAAGCGCATCTATGGCGTGTATTCCTACCGCTCCAGGGAAATCTATTCGCCCAAGGCGCTGTCGGAGTGGCTGAAAATCGAGCTTCCCCGCCACGACTGGAAATTCGTAAACGAAGAGGTGGACCTCGAAAAGAGCACCTTCAAGGCCCGCTTTGAAAAGAACGGCGACAAGCTGGATTTCTCGATGGCGCCGGACCGGCTTAACCAGTCCAGCGAGCGCTTCAGCATCCTTGTCGTCAAAATGAACGACCCAAACAGTAACTAGACGGATTCAGTCAATGGCTCAAACGCATATCAAAGTTAAATCGGACCAGCCGCTGGCCGCCTCGGCCGACAAGCACCGCGACCTCCTGCCCCGCACGGGCGCAGGCGCCGGGCAGATGTTCGTCGAGAGCTTCAGCAAGTTCCTCGCGAGCAACGGCAAGATACTCGCGCCGATTGCGGTGCTGCTGATCGTCGGCGTGTTCGTCTACTACGGCATCAAGGCCATGGGCGACAACAGTACCCGCGACCTCAAGGCCCGCGTCGAACGCGCGGCGATTGCCGAAAAGCCCGACGCCCTCAAGGAACAATTCGAACAGGCGCTGGAAGCCGTCAAGGGCCGCCCGGAACTCGAGGCCTACGCCCGCTACCGCTACGCCATGCGCTCGTTTGACCTGCTCAAGCCGCCGTACAAGCCTGAAGAGCTCCAGGTGACCATCGGCCTGATGAACGCCTACCTCGAGCAATTCGGCAAAAACGACGCCCACAAGGCGCAGAACCAGATGGCCACGGCGCTGCGCGACCAGTTGCAGGCCGACCACGATTTCATCACCAAAAACGGCGACAAGCTGCCCTTCACCAAGGACACCAAGGTCGACAAACCCGCCGCCAAGAAGTCCGCCGCGCCCGCCAACCCCGTCGTCGTCTTCAAGACTTCCGTTGGCGACCTGCGCGTCGAGCTGTTCGAGGACGCGGCGCTCAACGGCGTCAAGAACCTCGTCAGCCTTGTTGAGGAAGGCTACTACGACCGCATCAAGCCCAGCGCGCTGGAGTTTTCGAACCAGTTCAGCCGCACGGGTGATTATCGCGGCGCGACGGTGATCGGCATCGGCAAGGAAGGGCGCCCCAAGGGCGTGAAGCTCGAGAAACCTGCGGGCCAGGAGACTGACGAGAAGGCCGACGTCGTCCCGCAGAAGACGCCTTACACCATCGAATACAGCGGCGACACCAAGGCCGAGTTTGTGGCCGGCAGCATCGCCTTTGCCCGCGACATCGAGGCGGACAACCGCGTGCGCGGCGAGTTCTTCGTCGTGATCGAGCCCTCGGATTACCTCAAGCAGCGGTTCTCGCCGCTGGGCAAGGTGCTGGACGGCGAAAAGGGCCTTGAGATCGCGCGCCGGCTCGACAAGGCGACGGTGTACTACGCATATGTCGAGCAGCAGCGCGAGGGTACTGAATACAAGCCGCAGGTGATCTACACCGGCTGGCCCGCGCCGATGGTCAAGCGCGACGAGCCGCCCAAGCCCCTGCGCTTCAATGCGCTGACGCAAATCATCGACGACAAGGCTAACCCGATGGTGGTGATCGAGCTCGAAAGCGGCGACGTGGTGGTGGAGTTGAAGCAGGAACTCGCCCCCAACACCGTCAAGAACTTCATCAGCCTCATTGAGGAAGGCTTCTACAACAAGGACTGCGAGTTTTATCGCGTCGAGGGTGCGGCCAAGGGCATCGCCGAGATTATGAAGAACCAGGGCCTGCGCATTGTGCAGGGCGGTCGCGAAGGCACCCACCAGCATGATTACGTGATCAAGAACGAGGCGGTGGACCCGAACTTCCCGGGCAAGAACACCCGCGGCACCATTGCGATGGCGCGCACCAACGACCTCGACAGCGCCTCGACTGAGTTCTACATCAACCTCAAGGACAATCCGGCCTGGGACAAGAAGACGAGCCCGTACACGGTGTTCGGCGAAGTGATCCAGGGTCTGGAATTGCTGGAAGAGGTCAAGAAAGACGACGCGATCAAGTCGATCAAGATTATCCGCAAACGCAGCGGCGAGTACCTGCCCACGGTGAAGTATAAGGACAGCATGGAGTGGGGGCCCAAGAAGAAGGTCGAACCGCCCAAGGAAGAGCCGAAGAAGCCCGAAGGTGGATAGCGCAATCTAAAGCAACTGAATAGGGGGCACGCTTCGGCGTGCCCTTTCTGTTAAGGCTACTACTTCACGATCTCGATGTTGGGAGAGAGCGCGTTGCTCTTTTCACCTGTAACCGGCGGCGGGCGGAACTTGTAGCTGACTTCTCCGGTCTCGGCGCTCATGGCCACATCGGGCGCGCTTTTGCCCTCCATCGGCGTTGCAAAGAAACGCCCGGCGCTGAATTTGCCGTCGGCGTACTTCAGGCCCTCGAAGCCGTAACCGAACTCCGTCGAATAGTTGTCGTCCTTGACCAATGACCCGGCGCCGAATTCCGCCAACTGGTCCATGTACTCGGGCGGGGCCTTGCGCTCGGCGCAATATTTCAGCGCCGCGTCGCGGATCGTTTTCAAGTTCGCTGCGGCGGTCTTGCCCTGCGCCTTCAGCGCCGCCTCGCGGGCAGCCGCCTTGCCGGCCTCGTCTGAACATGCGGCGAAGAGTACGACGACGAAAACCAAAGCCGCGGCGTAGATGGATTTCATGTAAATCCTTGGTGTTGACCGTAAATAGTGGCTGCGGTTTCCAAACCGCAGCGCCGCAGGTTACAGATTAACCGTGCTGGGGTTACGAAACCCCAGCCAAGTTCTTAACGGTTTTTGTTCGCTTCAAGTTCGATGACGCCCGCGTTTGTCGGGTCCGCCGCGCGGGCGAGAAGGAAATACTCGCGAGCCAGCACCTGCCAGCCTTCATGTGAACGGGAAAGGTCCCGCGCCCTCGTGGTGCCCGTCATCGCCTCCAGGGGCCAGTCTCTGGCCGCCGACCGAGCCAATTCCGCCATGCCCACGCGCAGCCACACCCCCGGCAAATCCAATATTAAACCTTCGCGAAGCATCTCGATGGCCGCAGCATTGTTCGTCCGCGCTTTTGCGCGCGCCGCGAGATATAACATGTCACCGCTCTGCGGCTCATCTTCGGCCATGCTGGCATATATCTCCACAAGCTTGTCGATGTTTTCGTCGGGGCAGAGGTCCTGGAAGATGCGGTTGCCCTCGACGTTGCGCGGGTAGAATTTTAACACACCCATCACCTTCGTTTGCGCTTCGACCTTCTCGCCATCGTCGGCAAGTTTGCGCGCGTTGACCCGCTTGGCACTGTCCGCCAGCCAGCGCGCTTCGCGCAGCGTGGTCTGCAATCTTTCGCGCTCTTCTTCAGTGAGCTTGGGGCCACTTTCCAGTGTCACCGGCGTTTTCTTCATCAGCAACGGGCGCAGGTGGAACCACAGCGCGTCGCCGCGCTGCTTGTTGGCGTGGTAAAGGTCGGTGTACTCCTGCCAGGCGATGTCGAAACGCCCGCGGTCGATCATCAGGTCCTGGTAGACGACATTGGCGGCGGGGTGCCAGCGGTCGCGCCTGAACGCGCCCCACAACGTCACGCGCGCGTCGTCGTAGCGCCGGTTCTTGATTTCGTTGCGCGCTTGCTCGACCAGGCGGTCTACGGGATCGACGACGGATTCTTCGCGCGGCGCAGGCTCGTCCTCAATCCAGGCGGGCTCTTCCTCGACGGGATGCCGATTGCGGCAGCCGCAAAGGGCGAGCATCAGTATCAGGATTGGTAAATACTTCATGGCAGTTTTCCTGCCGGGGGAACGGGGCTATTGAATGCTAACATGCGGTCGGGGAGATCGAGATGGCGATTGTCCGCGGCGACGAAGAGCGCCAGTTTTTTGGCGAACTCCTCGACCAGCTTAAACGCAGCCCGTGGCGCTTTATTGGCGCGCTGATTTCAGCGCCGCTGCTGTGGGTCTCGGCCAACACCCACGACTGGTGGGCCGTGGGTTGGTTCGCGCTGGCGCCCCTGTGCTTCGCGGCCACCGGCGGCGGGTGGCTCGCGTCGGGCTTGGTCGGGCTGGTGGGCTTTGCCGCAGGCGCGGCAGCCCAGTGCTACTGGCTGACGCCACTGCCGATCGGAAGTTTTGTCCTGCTGGGCTTGCTCGCGGGCCTGGTTTGCGGCGCGATGGAAGCGCCTTTGATGATGCGCCTGCCGCTGCTGGTGCGCCCGTTGGTTTTTGGCCTGTTAATAGCGGGCGTTTACGCGCTCGTTGCTGTGCCGGCCGCAATGCCCGGCGAGGCGCTGGTGAACAGCGCCATGGCGCGCGGGCTGTTCCGCATCATCGATCTCCCGGTATTAGCGGGTCTGCTTGCGCTGATCGCGCGGCTGGCGTCTGAACTCTACAACGGCAAGGGCGAGGGCGAACGACGCCTCGGCGGATGGGTGGGAATGCTGGTCGCGGGCCTGATCGTGCTGTGGGCGGCGATTGACGGGCTGGGCGTGAAGCTTTCAGCGGTTGAAAAACCCGAGGGCGGCCGCCAGCTAATTATCGTCACGAGCCCCGCGGACCCCGAAAAAACCACGCGCGAAGTGCTGGGCGCGCTCGGGCGCGGGTCCGTCGCGTTGTGGCCCGCGGTGGAAACGGACAGCCGCGCCAAGGCCGACGAGATACTGGCGGGGGCGGAAAATCTCGCGCGCGAAAAACAGTTGATGGTCGCGTTGACGGTTTCCGACGGCAAAAACTGGCGCGCCGCAATTTACGACCGCGCGGAAAAACCCGTCATCAAGGAATGGGGCATCGACGCTCCGCCGGAGCGCGTCGAGAACGCGCAAACGTCCGCGGGAAAACTCCTGATGGGGACGCGCTGGGATCAACTGGGCACCAGCGACGAAGAAATCGTGTTCGCCAGCCACGCCAAAGCGCCGGGCGGCGACAGCGCCGAAGTTTTTCAGCTCAGGCAGACGCGTCGCCGCACGTTGCTTGAGGGCGTGCCGCAGGTTCACGCGTGGCCCGGCGGCGGCGCGGTGATCGACCCGCAGGCCCGGCTGGTGGAGCGCGCGTCATCGGGCACGGGCGGGACGACGGTCAAAGGCGCGCTGATCAACACGCGTATGCCGCGACCCGAGCAGGGCGTGAGCAAGCTCTACAAGCCGCAACTACGCTGGATGCAGGACCTGCTGGCGATCCTTGCGCCGCTGGCGCTTGTGGGCGTGTTGATCGCGGAAAGCGTGATGGCGGCGCTGCGGCTGAAGTCGCGCAACGCCCCGGAACTGGAGCTTGATCCGGAGCCGCCGCCGGAACCGAGAATGCCCGCCCAGAGGAAGAAGTAGGGATTCGCGGGCCAACGGCGCCAAGGCTACGTCGGCGAACCAGGCTGTCCGCCGGCACGAAGACCGGACGCGCTGCCGCGTGCCCTTCCAACGTCAATAGCTGTTTTCAGGGCCGGGGTAATCGCCGGCTTCGACGTCAGACTTGTACTGCTTGAGCGCCTTGAGCGCTCCGCCGTGGAAATCGAAATATCGCTTGAGGAACTTCGGCGAGAAATCCGGGCTGAAGCCCAGCATGTCGTAGAACACCAGCACCTGGCCCGTGCAGTGCGGCCCGGCGCCGATGCCGATGGTTGGGACGTCAACGGCCTCCGTGACGGCCTTGGCGATCTCGGCGGGCACCATCTCGAGCACCATCGAAAACACGCCCGCGTCCTGCAGGCGTTTGGCGTCGTCGATCAGCGAATCCTTCTGCTTGTTCAGGCGCGGGCCGCCGGTCGCGTTAATACTTTGCGGCGTGTACCCCAGGTGGCCCATCACCGGGATACCCGATTGCGTCATGCGCGTGATTTGCTCGATCACCGCCGTACCGCCTTCGAGTTTCACGCCCTGCGCGCCGGCCTTGAGGAAATCGACTGCGTTGGAGACGGCGGCGTCGGCGCCGGCCTGGAAGCTGCCAAAGGGCATGTCGCCGATGACGAGGCTGCGTTTGGTGCAGCGCGCGACAATCTCGGTGTGGTAGAGCATGTCGCGCATGCTGACAGGCAACGTATCGGCACGCCCCTGCACCGTGGTGCCGAGGCTGTCGCCGACCAGAGCAATGTCGATGCCTGCTTCCTCGACCAGCCGCGCACTGAACGCGTCATAAGCCGTCACCATCGAGAGCTTGCGGCTCTTGGCGGCGGTACGGAGATCGCGGATGGTGGTGCGTCCTGCCATGGCGGCAGTCTAGATAGCCGCGCGGCACGGCGGTAGCCGTCAGGGTTTGCGCCGGTACAGGTTATTGAACTTGTCGTCTGTTGACGCGCCGGATTCGTTGTAGCCGCAAGTCAGAGTGCCGCGCAGGTGCTTGGGGTCGCCGTTGACCGTGGTGAGCAGCGTCGCCGAGAACTGGCGCACGGCCTTGCCGTTTTTGTCGGTCTGGTAGGCGCTGAAGGTGCGCGGCAGCAGCATTTTGGGCGCGTCGGCGATTTCGAGGTTCGGGAGCTCGACAAAGCTGTCTGTCGAGAACGCCAGGTCGACTTCGCCAAAGTTGCCGCCGCCAAAACGCGTCTGCATGCGCGCCCGCATCAGGGGGTGCGGGTTGGCACGGTTGCCCATGCTTGGCACATCGGCCACGAAGCTGAGCAACGCGTTAAACTTGCTGCCGCCGGACGTGGTGATGGTGCGTGCGTAGGTGAACACGCGCTTGTCGACGCCGTCGATGGGATCGCGCCAGATTGCGCGCCCGACGAATTTCAAACCGCCCTTGTCCGGCGCGCGCTCGAGGCCGGTCAGCAGCAACGCGTTGCGGCTTTCGATCTGCTCGAGCAATTTGTCGTAGGTGCCCGAGCGCGTCGCCGCGGTTTCCTGCAACTCGCCTGCATTGCCGACCAAGCCGTTGTCGTAGACCTTGTCGGTCTCGGGCGTGCCTTTGCCGCTGACGGCATTGACGACCCAGTTGCCGCCGAGGTTGTCCTCCCAGCGCAGGCGGCCTTTGCCGCCGCGACCCTTGGCGTCGTAGTACTCGATGTAGCGGCCCTTCTTGTTCTTGATTGCCTTGTCATCGATGTCGATGTTGAGGTCGAACGCAAGCACGGTGCTGACCAGCGGTCGCGGCGTCGTGCCCTTCCACTTGTAGTTTTCAATGTCCTTGAAGCGCGATGCAACAGCGGAAACACGCTGGAGCGTACGCGGGTTGCGCAGGCTGTCGAAGCCGCCGGGGCCGGTGATGACCAGGGTATGCAGGACTTCGGGCTGGGCGTCGCGGCCCGTGGCCCACAGCGGATTGCCGACGGGCTCGATGATCGCCACGCAACCCGCTAAACCGATCATGCCGCCGCGGCCGTCGACGCCCGCGCTTTCGATCACCGCACGCTTGCCTTCCGGCTTGCTGCCCGCATCATTTGCGGCGGTCACTGTCTGGCAAAAACGTCCGCGCTCGACGCCCGCGCAAAGTATGGCGGGCCCGTCGACGCCCACGCCTCGCGCGAAGTCGAAGTGTTCGACTTGCAACGGCTTGGCGTCTGGTGCGGCGTCGCGAAGTTCGATCGCGATGCCGGTCTTGTCAGCACGCGCGACGATGAGCTTTTTTTGCGTCGTGCTCCAGGCCAGATTGCGCGAGTAAAAGTCGGGCGGGAACGTGCCCGCGAGCAATTCCGTCGACGCCAACTTGTCGTCGACCATTACCAGTTTAAGCAGCTTGCCGACAACCGGAGCGGGCTCGCTTGCGGCGGCTCGCATCGCGTCACGCAGCGTCGTCTCGTAGGCCACGACGCAGAGCGCGGCATTGTCGATCCAGACCGGCCGCGCGTAGACCGCAACGGAGCTTTCCGCGGCAAGCTTCCATGTCGCGAGGTCGTAAACGCGCAGCGTAATCGCTTCCTTATTGAAGGCTCGTACGCACAGGTATTTGCCGTCAGGCGATACGCAGGGCGCGTCGAGATACTCGGCGCTTGCCAGCAACACCGAACCCCCGACCGGCACACCGTCGGCCTTCGCCTGTGCGGCGTCAATGCGAACGACCTCGCAGATACCGCCGAATTCCTTGAAAGGATCGTAGTGCAACGCATACGTAGCCCCGCCCGCGACAAACGCGGCATACAGAGTCCGCCGGTTGCTGGTGCGGTCCTTTTCGGCGCCGCCGCCGACGACGTTGGTCAGGCGTTCGACCTTGCCGTCCTTAAGCCGCCACAGTTCGCAGCCGGGCCATGCGGCGCCGGGCCATTCGCTCCACGCGGGGCAGGGCAGGCCGGGATCGCCCGCGAACTCCGAAAGCCCGTCGCCCGCCGCACTGGTAGGTTCGGGCAAAAGCATCAGCACGCCGCCGTTACCGTCGGGTAAGGCGACGTCATTTGCTGCCAGAGAAGTGGCAAGCACGCAAAGGAGCGCGAACAGGAGCGGAGCAAAACGCATCATAGGTGTGGAATGATTCAACACGGGTGGGCCCTCAGTATTAACGGTCATCATTCGGCAAAAGGCAGGGTAAAGCTGTGTCCTTTGCACCAGAACAACCTAAACGCCCCTTCGCCCGTGTGGACGGCGCGATATTATCAGACGCCATGGCCGAGCCTCCGCCAAAACCCGCTTCCGAGACTGCACCGGCGCAAAGCGGCTCGCCGACCAGGCCCTTGCCGCAGACCCAGGGCGAAAACGAAGTCGTCAAGACCGCCGCGAGTGAGCCCGGCGGCACCCTGCTTGAACTCAACATCGGCGGCGAACTCGGCCACCAGTCGGTCTTCAGCGAAGGCGGCGCGCTGGCAACGCCCGAGGGCGAAACCCTGATCGACATCGGCAACCTGCCCACGCAGGCCGCCGATACTCCGCCCGGCGGCAAGCGCACGACCGACACCTCGGCGCGCGTAAGCGCCGCGGGGGCCGCACGCTATGAACTGCACGAGGAACTCGGCCGCGGCGGCATGGGCGTTGTGGTGCGCGCCTTTGACCGTGACCTCGGCCGCGACGTCGCGCTGAAAATCTCGCGCGTCGACCGCTCGCAGAGCCACGGCGCGCACCTGCGCTTTGTCAGCGAGGCGCAGGTCACGGGCCAGCTCAGCCATCCCAACATCGTGCCGGTGCACGAAATCGGCGCCGACCCCAAGGGCCGCCCGTACTTCACGATGAAGCTGGTCGAGGGCAAAAGCCTGTCCAAGATCATCAAGGCGTTGCGCTCGGGCGACGCGGCGGTGCGCGAAGCCTGGCCGCTGTCGCGCCGCCTCTACATCTTCGGCCAGTTGCTCAACGGCATGGCCTACGCCCACGCGCGCGGCGTCATCCATCGCGATTTAAAACCTGACAACATCATGCTGGGGGAGTACGGCGAGGTGCTGGTGATGGACTGGGGGCTGGGCCGCGTGATCGGGAGGCCCGAGGCCTGCGATGTCGCCGGCGACGGCCAGCGCGGCGGCGTCAACACCTCGCTGCTGCAGACGCCGGGCAGTGAGACGCTCGACGGCAGTGTTCTCGGCACGCCCGCCTACATGCCGCCTGAACAGGCGCGCGGCGAGCGCGACAAGGTCGACCAGCGCAGCGATATCTACTGCCTCGGAGCGATCCTGTACGAGTTGCTCGCGCTGCAGCCGCCCTATACCGCCAATACCGCAAGCGAGCTGATCGCCAAAGCAGCCACCGAGCGCCCGCAAAGTCCCAGCAAAGCCAACCCCGGCCTGTTTATCCCGCGCGGCATCGAGGCCATGTGCATGAAGTGCCTCGCCCACAGCCAGGCCGACCGCTACCAGTCGGTAAAAGAACTGCAGGCCGACCTCGACCGTTACATCCAGGACATGGCGCGCGGCGCCGAGGAGGGCCTGGGTTTTGCGATGCTGGGCAAAATCGTGACGCTGTGCGCGGCGGCTGGAAGCTTCATCTTCACGGCGTGGCTCATCAGCGGCCAGCCCAATCCTGAGACGGGCGCGCCGAGCAGACGCATTTCACTGGCCGAACATCTGTTTGACCCCGGTATGTTCTCGGGCCTGATGACGCTGGGCCTGGGCACCCTTGCGGCATGGGTGCGCCTGGGCCCGCGGCGCGCCTTTGACGCCACCCACGCGGTGTTGCTGTGGAAGGGATCGCGCGACGACGAACTTCGCGGGCTGTTTGCGGCGGAGGCCTGCCGGCGCGCCAAGTGGTGCTACCTGCTGCCGAGTATGGGCGCGATCATCGTCGCGTGCATCCTGCGCAGCATAGACACCGCGCTGATTGCCGTGCAGATGCTGGGGGGCGGAGTGTTTGCTGCGCTGGCCATCAACCTGGTCGAGCAAGGCACGTACCGGCGGCTTGACGCCATGGATGAGGTGCCGGGGCAGGAGAAACGCGACTGGCCCTGGCGCGTGGGTTTGACTTTCGCGGTGATGGGGCTGGGCGTGCTGGCTATGGCACTGGCGCGCTGGAATCTTCCGTCGTGGGTGTTTTTTGGCAACCGCAGCGGCAGCCTGCAGGGCAGCCTGCGCCAGGGCGCGCTGATCACGCACCTGCTGGCGGTTCTAGCGGGCGTGTGGGTGCTGGCGCAGATTTCGCACCCGTTTCACGAGGTCAATCGCGCGTTCGTGTCGTTCTTCAAACGCAACCTCAGCGCGAAACGCCGCGACGAGCTTGCGCCCTTTGCGCGCCAGTTCGCGGCGGACTCGATATTATTCGGCGCCATCGGCAGCATCACCTGGATTGGCCTGCATGCGCCGACCATCGGCGACCAGGGCGGCGCTTCCGCCAGCCACTTTGTGCTGGGCCTTACGCCGATGTTGGCGGGGTTGATCTGGAACTGGTTCTTCCGTTTCCGGGGCCGGTCGCTGAACATCCTCAAGCCGGCGGAGTCGAACCTGCGGCGGCGCTACGAGGCTTATATCGCCTCGCCGCGCCCGCCCAAGAGCGGGTTCGGGTTTTACCTCGCGGCGTGGGTGCCGTTCATCGTCGCGGCGCTTGTCAGCATCGTGTACCTCGTCGGCCGCGCCATGTGGCTGTGGGCGTGATTGTTCAGAGCATCACAGGCGAAATTGGAGACGTGTGAAAAGACGATGGCGTAAGTCACCGGTACCGATTCGTGTATTATCAAGACTCAAAAAAGGACAACAAAGTTATCGCTCGTAAGAGTGCTCTCGCCGGAGGATCACCAGTTGCATGTCTCCAAGGTCTTCTTCTACACCTTTATCGTTAACGACCGTGATGCTGGCGTGGAACTTCGCTTTCCCAGTTGGACAGATGTAGTCAAACAAAAGCACATCATCGCAAACTGCGTCGGCGTCGTGTTGAAGCGGACCTGAAATAACGTAATCGTAATCGATCAACTTCGCCGACCTGATTTTTCCCTTCAATGCATCGGGCACGTAGGCCCCAAGAATCACCCGGTCCGGATTTGCCATGAAGTAGTCATTCTCTTTGCCGCTGAGCACCTTGGGGACTGAATACCCTTTGAGATCGACAACGGTGGTGCCGGCCTTGATCGTGATCGTTTTGCCCGCCTTGACCCAATAGAGATAATCTCGACCAAGATTGCCCTCGTACATAATGCCGAGGTACACGTCTGCCAATGTGTCGGCATGAGGCGTCGTGAAGGCCTCCGCCCAATAACCTTTCACACGCGATTTCAATCCGACGCACCGAGGTTTACTGGCTTCCCGCACCTCAGCAAATACAGCAACGAGATCGGGATGATCGGGTGTGAAGACCACAAGTGTGCCGTCGACAGGCCCGTCTTTTGCCTTCGCATTATCACTGCGGATCGGCTGATACATGAGGAACAACGCTAGTGAGCAAGTAACAGTTACCAGAACTGCGCGTAGAATGCTCACCCGAATGATTGGGAATCGCAATGTTGTTCTCCGAACGAAAGTTGGCCTTGATTAGGCGGGCTGGAAGCCTGCCTCGCGAACAGCCAAAGTATTACCCGTACAAATCGGGGTAGAGTTGCCGCAGTTGTTCCTTTAAGGCGGCGTGGACTTCGAACAAAAACCGCTCCGAGTGTTCGGGCGCAATCGGGTGGCCGTATTGCATCTTCTGCGCCATGCCCATCGCCGCGGCCATCGCCGCCTGCATGCGCGTGGCCGGGTTGACGGTGCGGATGCGCGAGCCGAACTCCTCAAGCTTGACGTAATCCTCCGGTGACAGGCGCGCGAGTTCAGCCGACGACAGCGCGAAGAATCGCTGCTGCAATTCAAAATAGCCCGCGATGCGCACCGTGTCGCCGTATTCCGTCGGCTGCTTCTGGCGCACAACCAATGTGCCGGCCGCAAAGTCGCCCAGGCGGCGACAGCGCTTGTCGATGAACACCACCAGCGCAAAGAAAATAAACGGCGCGACGGCGAGCCAGACTTCGACATTAAAACGCCCGAACACCAGCAGAGACGGCGTCGGGCCGATTTCGATAATGCGCGTGAACGAGCGAATCAAACCTTCGCGCGCGCCGATTTCTTCGCCTTCTTCGGTGATCACGCGCAGTTTCATCAGGCGTTTGCCCGGCGTCTGGCCGCTCATGAAAGTTTCGAAGATGAAGAAGTAGCCCACGTTCACAAGGAAAAACAGGATCATTTGCAGCGCCATGAGCCATTGGTTTTGCGCCAGCCATGCCCCCAGCAGCAAGAACACCAGCGCGACGCTGATGACTGTGATGATGATCAGGTCGATGGCCAGCGCCGCGGCGCGCAGCGGCGGCGACGCGACTTCAAAGCGCGCCTGTACGTCTTCAGGCAGCACGATCGGGTGGCTGTAGGCGAGGGTGCCCACGCGCTCGACGTTGGTGTCGGGGCGGGTGGCATCGGTGAAAATCGGGCGTACGGCGGCCATGGCGCGATTATGCCGGTTATGTCAGCCACGAATCCACACGAATAAACACGAATTGAATTCGTGAGGACCCACTACTGACGATTCGTGTCCATTCGTGGCTCCTGGCCGTTGTTGATATGCTGTGCAACCATGCCAGTGCCGCGCAGGAACCAACAATCGCATCCAAGCTCAGGGCAGGCCCCGCAACAAACCGCCCCGCCGTGGCACCCTTCGGCGGGCTCAGGGCAGGGCCAGCCGACCCGTGCGGTGCGCGTCGACATGTCGCAGGCCAAGTCGCGCTGGCGGCTCCTGGCCATGGAGGGCGCGCGGCTGTCGAAAGTCAACGCGCGGCCCGCCAACCAGCAACAGGCCGAGCAATTCAGCGCGATGTACCGGCGCAGCGCGACCGAGCTTGCCCGCGTGCGCGCGTTTTCGCCCAACCGTCGGCTGGCGGAATATCTCGAGACCGCCGTCGCCACAGCGCACTTTGCGATGTACCGCAAGGAACCGGCGAAATTCCGCGACGCGGTTTGGGGTTTTCTTGGCACCGTGCCCGCGTTGATCCGCAAGCACTGGCGCTACCACATCCTGATTATCCTCTTCACGGCGCTGAGCACCGGCATCGCCTTTGCCGCGGTGATGGCGACGCCGGACAGCTATTTCCTGTTCGTCGACGCGCAGCTCGCCGCCGGGCGCGACCCCTACGCCAGCCGCGAATCGCTGAAGGAAGTGCTCGACAGCCGCAACCATGATCTTTCCACGGGCGCGGCTTTTTCGTCGATGTTGTTCACGCACAACACACAGGTTGCGTTCATGTGTTTTGCGCTGGGGCTTTTGCTTGGCCTGCCGACACTGTACCTGATTTTCAAGAACGGCCTGATGCTTGGCGCGTTTGCGGCCATTTACGTGCGCGCCGATTTGACCTGGGAATTCCTGGCCTGGATCCTGCCCCACGGCCTGCCGGAATTCGGCGCGATCTTTTTGTGCGCGGGAAGCGGTCTCGTGATGGGCCATCGCCTGATGAACCCTGGCGAACTGCCGCGGCGCATCGCGCTTTCGCGCGCCGCCGGCGAGGCCTCGATCATGGCCATGGGCGCGGTGCCGCTGCTGCTTGCGGCGGGGCTGATCGAGGGCATTTTCCGGCAAAGCGACGCGTCAATGGAGTTGCGTTACGCGTTGTTCGGCACGCTCGCGGTCGTGATTGGCGTCTGGCTGTTTGTCGGCGGACGAAGAATCAACAAAGTAACCGCCTGACAGCAACTGCGTTTCACGCAAAGACGCCAGGAGTGCAAAGCCGCAAAGAGCCCCACTGCCGGGTTATCGACAAGCTCGGATTAACCGACAGTCACTCAGCAAGTTAAAGCCAGTGTGTTTCCTGGCGTCATGGCGCTCTTTGTGCCTTGGCGCGAAATGCTTGTGCAGTTGTTTGTTGTCAATCGCCCGAATAATCCACCAGCAGCACCGTCAGCTTGATGGCCGGTTCCTTGGGCAGCGCCGCGGGATCGATGGGCGCGGGCGTCGGCGCGGGTGTGCCGCCGGGGGCGGGCGCCGGGGCGGCGGCATTAGCACCCGTGCGGCGGTAAGCCGCAAACAGCGTGCGCGTCAGTTTGCCGACGCGCGCCTGCGCCAGCACCGTGAAGACCTTCGACTTCACCGACAGCAGCGGCTTGACGCGCGTGAAGACCTCGGTCGAGAAACCTTCGATCGTCGTGGTCTGCTCAGAGTCGTCCAACATCACGCGCTTGACGAAGTCCTCGTACTTCGCGAGGTCCGCGGTGCGGAACGAGCGCGTGTCTTCCTTATTGGCGTTGGGATCCTCCGCGGGCGCCGCCGTGCCTTCTTCCTCAGCGTCGCGGATTTCTTTTCGCGCCGCCTCGCGCGCCGTGACGATCTTGTCGGCGCCGTCCCAGGTGATGTCCTGGTCCAGCGCCATCAGCACCTCGCGCGGGCAGGTGTTGATGTTGACCTGGCCGCTCGAATAGATCGTGATGAACGGGATGATGCCGATGGGGTTGGGATCGGTGGAGTGTTCGTCCATCAGTTCAAAGGCCTTGCGCTGCTCCTCGAATTTTTCTTCCTCGGAGAGGTCGTAGAAGCTGCGGGGCTTGGATTGGCCCTCGGCCGAAAGCGTCCCCGCCTCCTCGGCGGTGATCGGCCGCGGCGGGCCGTACAGCAGCTCGCGCGTCCAGCCTTCGACTTGCAACAGCTCGCCGATGGTCAGCATGGGAAAGGGTGTTTGTTTATGCATGCGCGCGGCGCTGCCGTTGTCGCCCGCGCCCATCTCAAGGTCTTCGCTGTCTTCCTGCGGCCGCTCATCGAGGTAACGCACCAGGTTTTCGACCAGGGTTTCGGCGTCGGCGCTGTCTTCGCCCTTGGCCTCGGCGCCGCTGTCCGAGGCCGACTCGAGCTCAAGCCGGTCGTCGTCGCGCCGGCAGATGTTGATCAGCCGCACAAGGACTTCCTGTGCGCGCTTCTTGGTGGCGTCGTCGCCGCGCACCGTCAGCAGCAGGTTGAACTTGCGTTCTTCGTCGGCAATCACGACCTTGGGCTCGGGCGGCTTGTCGTCGCTGCTTTCGTCCATGGCGCCGAAGTTTTCGCCCTCCCAGCGCGGCGGCTGGGCCCATGGCTCGTTGAGGCTGTCGTAGTCGGCCTGTTCGTCCAGCCTCAGGGTCGCTTGGCCCTTGATCAGAGCCATCTGCGCCAGGAAGTAGGCCTTGGTGCCGTCGAGGTTGTTGCGCGCGACCGCGGCCTCGCGACCGACGTTTTCCTGGAAGGAATAGACGATCACGATCATCAGCACCGTTATCAAAAGCACCACCAGCAGGGCGATGCCCCTGCGGCGGCGGCGTGCATTGATGACCGGTGCTGCCATGTCAGCCATTTAACGCCTGAGCGGCCATGTTGTAGAGCCAAATAAACAGCCCCGGCCGCAAGGCCGGGGGTTGGGGATTAGTCCCCCGCCCTTGCGGGCGGGGCTGAGAACGAATCATGCCGGGTCGACGACGATCTTGACCGTCACCTTTTCTTTGCCGCGCAGGACCTTGCACTCGAGCGAGTCGCCGCCCTGCAGCTTGGCCAGCGCCGCGCGGAAGTCGCCGGTGCCGGAGATTTTTTCGCCGCCGGCTTCGTAGATCACGTCGCCGGTCTTAAGACCGGCTTTTTCCGCCGCGCCGCCGCTTTCGACACTGCCGACGACCACGCCGCCCTCGAGGCCTTTTTCCTTGGCTTCGTCGGTTTCGAGCGTGGTGAGCTTGGCCTTCAGGCGGACCTTCAGCTTGGTCGGGTCGGCGGGGACAGGCTTGACCGGGTCGGCCGGTTTGTCGGGCTTGGCCGGCTCTTCGGGCTTTTCGCGCGTTTCGGGCTTAGCCTTGCCGCTGCGCAGGTCTTCGAGACGCCGTTCGAGTTCGGCCTCGAGGTCCGCGGCTTCGTTCTTCTTGGCCTGGATCCTGGCGCGCAGTTCCTGCACGCGCTTGTCGTCATCGAATTCTCCCGCCACGCGAACGCGGGTGCCAAGCGTGACGATCAGGGGTTCAACCTTGCCGTTGTCGCGTCGCACGCCCATGTTCATGGCATCGCCCGGGCGCTTTTTCGCCAGCACTTCCTCGAATTCTTCGATGGTCGACAGGCTCTTTTCGCCCGCCGACAGGATGACGTCGCCCTTTTCGAGGCCCGCGGTTTCTGCCGGCGAGCCCTTGGTGACCTCGACGACATAGAGACCGTTTTCGATGGCGAGTTTGGTCAGCTCGTCTTTCTCGATGATACGCAGCTTGGCGCCCATCCACGGGCCGTCGGCCGCCATCAGGGGGGCCGCCGCAAGTACTAGTAGAAGAAGGAAGAGCGAACGAAGCATCGTCATGGGACGTCTCCGGATCGAAATCGGGGTGTTGATAATACGTGGGCAACCGAGTTTGCGGGAGGGGAAACCGGACGGAGCCTAGTCGTGATGGTCTTCAGGCAGCGTGGCGCACAAAACGCCCTGCGCCACCAGCCAACTGCCGCCGCGGAAGTCGGTTGCGAATTGGGGTTCGCGGAGCCTCAGCGCCACGCTGGGGTCGGTTTCGAGCGCCACCGCCTCGTGGCTGATGCTGTCCCAGGTGCGGCCATTGACCGCGACGCGGTCGCCGTCTTCGGCGGCTTTAGCCACGCGGAAAGACGCCTTGAAATCGTCCGAGTAATCGACTTTTCCTTCGGCGTCGACGGTCAGCGCCAGCGGGTATTCGACGCCCGGCTTGAGCACTTCGCGCGCTTGGGCGCTATCACCCTCGAAGCGGGCGTTGTACTTCTTGCCGCCGAGTTCAAAGGCCACGCGACGCTGCTTGTATTTAATGATCTTTACGACGTGGACCATGGGGGGGAGGATGCCAAGCGCCACGGGCTTCCGCCAGCGTAGGGACACGCGGCAGCGTGTTCCTACGGCACGGACACACCGCTGCGGGTCCCTACATGTCGCGACGCGTGATAAAGTCTCCCACCATTATGGGCGAGGCGATGGACAAGGGTGAGCGTCTACTAAACCTGCTGAGCGCGCTGTTAAAATCGCGTGAGGGTTTGATTTGGCCCGAGATCGAACAGATCGAGGGTTACGGCGATGCGCGGCCCCTGCGCTCGCGCCAGAAACGCTTTGAGCGCGATCTGCACGATCTCGAGGCCGCGGGTCTAACCATTACCCTGCGCACCGAAGAGGGCGCCAAGCGCCGATATTCGCTGGATCGCTCCAACGCGTTACTGCCGACGCTCGACCTGACGCCCGAACAGCGCCTGCTGCTTTACCGCGTCGGTCGCGGCTACCTTGAAAGCGGCGGCGCGGGCCCGATGCAGCACTACCTTTCAAGCGCGCTGCTGAAGTTGCAGGCGGGATCGGGCCTCGCCGCCATGCCCGACGAACTGCCGCGCTCGGGCGTGATGCGCAACGTGCTGCGCCGCCCGGCGGAGGCCAAGCACCTGCAGGCCATCGGCGTCGCGTTGCTGGAACGCCGACGGATTAAATTCAAATACACCGACCGCGATCGGCGGCAAAGCACGCGCGCGATCGCGCCCTATGCGCTGGTGTGCCGGCGCGGCGGCTGGTACCTGGTGGGTTATGACGGCGAACGCAAGGCCGAACGCACGTTCCGGCTCACGCGCATGGCGGGCAAGGTTACGCAGGCCGACGCCAAATCGCGGTCGGGCGAATACGAAATTCCGACGCACTTCGACCCGGAACGGAACTTCGCCTCGGACCATTTCGGGCGCGGCCTGGGCGCGTTCAAGGGCGTGCGCGTGCGTTTTGACGCCGACGTCGCATTCATGGTCGAAAACGAGTTCGAGGGCATTCACCGCATAGAACGCTTGGCGGGCGGCGCGCGCGTGCTGCACCTGAAGGAAGCATTCGGGCACGAGCTGTTTCGTTACCTCGGCGAGTTCGCGGGCCACTGGCAGGTCTTGGGGCCTCGCGAGCTGCGTGAGTTCGTTGTTGGGCGGTTGAAGGGATCGTTGAAAGCGAACAAATAGGCGTGTTACGTGCTTCGTGCTTCGTGTTACGGGAGTAAGGACAACTCCTAACACGTAACACGTAGCACGACACACATAGCACGATGACTACGATTTCCGACACAGTTGCACTGCTGTCCTTTCTGATCGCCCACCCGGGCATCACGGTGGCCGAAGCCGCACGCGCCACGCATCGCAGCCCCCGCACGCTCGTCGAGGAACTCAACGGCCTTCTCATGTGCGGCGTGCCGCCATACAGCCCCAGCGACTACATCGGCCTGACGCCGCTGCGCGCGGGCGACGACAGCCCCATCGAGTTGCATTACGCGTCGCATTTCAGCCGCCCGCTGAATTTCACGCCGCCCGAGGCGCTGGCGATTAAATACGCGCTGGAGCATTTTTCGCACGGCGTTGACCGCGAAACGCTGGCGCAGATCAGCGGGCTTTCGGCGGCTCTGGAGAGTTCGCTTGGGGGCAAGGCCGGCGCGGCGTTGCGCAGCGCCGGGCGCGGCTTTGTGCTTCCCGCGCGCACCGAGCGCATGCGAGCGATGATCGGCAAGCTGATGCAGGCCTCAGAGGACCGCCGCGTGGTCGAGATCGAGTACTACTCGTCGCACCGCCGCCGCCTCGATAAGCGGCGCGTTGGCGTCTTCGAGATCATCGAGCACGGCGCGCACTTTTACGTCTACGCGTGGTGCGAACTCGCCAACGCCACGCGCCACTTCCGCCTCGAACGCATCCGTTCCGCGCGCGTACTCGACGAACGCTTCGACCGCACGCCGCCCGAGCGCCGCGACGCCGGCCGCATGGCGCCGCTGTTTGGCGGCAAGGCCAAGGAGCGCATGCTGGTGCGGCTGGACGAGCACGCCGCGCCGGATGTCGTGGATGACTGGCGCGGCGTCGAAGGCGTGAAGATCAAGGAGTTGCCCGGAGGCCGCGCGAAGATGGACATGCCGCTGTTCAACCCCTTCTGGGCGCTGGGGTTTGTGATGTCGTTGGGCGAACACGCGGAGCTGTTGAAGCCAACAAGCCTGCGCAAGGAACTTCAGGGCCTATTGAAGGACGCCATTGCGGCGCATGCGTAGCTGCGCCTTCCAAGCGCAGCTACAGGCCTCTTCCAAAACAACCCGCGAATTGGAGTAGCACAAATACGCCGTGTCGACGACACTAGGACCGTCGCGGCCCTTGCCGCGCCAAGACCGGAGACAGGAGTCCGCCATGCTGCCTTTGCTCGAATTTGCCGCCGCTGAACCCAACGTGGGCCAGTACGCCCTGATCGCCGGCCTTGTCGTCGTCGCGATTATTGCGCTTGCCCTGATGGTGCTTGCCTACAACGTGTTCGGCCTGTGGTTCCAGGCCTTCATGAGCGGCGCGCGCATTTCCATGCTTGAGCTGATCGCCATGCGATTCAGGAAGGTTGACGTGCGGCGCATCGTGCTCAATCGCATCCGCCTGGTGAAATCCGCCGTCGAGGGTTCGGCCAAGGGGCTTGAAAGCCACTATCTTTCGGGAGGCGACGTCGACCGCGTGACTCTGGCGATGATCGCCGCCGACCGCGCCGGCATCGGGCTCGATTTCAACAAGGCCTGCGCGATTGACCTTGCCGGCCGCGACGTGCTCGACGCCGTGCAGACATCGGTCAACCCGAAGGTCATCGACGTGCCGGCGGTTTCAAGCGGCCGCACGACCATCGATGCCGTGGCCGGCAACGGCATCCAGCTCTGCGTCCGCGCGCGCGTCACGGTGCGCACCAACATCGCGCGGCTGATCGGCGGCGCGACGGAAGAAACGATTATCGCCCGCGTCGGTGAAGGCATCGTCTCGGCGATCGGCTCGGCGCCCACGCACCTCGAGGTGCTCGAGAACCCCGACAAGATTTCGAAGGCCGTGCTGGCCAAGGGGCTGGACGCGGGCAGCGCGTTCGAGATTCTATCGATTGACATCGCGGACATTGACGTCGGTGAAAATATCGGCGCCAAGCTCAAGGCCGAGCAAGCCGAGGCCGACAAGCGTATGGCGCAGGCCGAGGCCGAAAAGCGCCGCGCGATGGCCATTGCGCACGAGCAGGAAATGATCGCCAAAGTCGCCGAGAACCGCGCGCAGGTCGTGCTGGCCGAGGCCGAAGTGCCCAAGGCCATGGCCGAGGCGCTTCGTGGCGGGCGCCTGGGTGTAATGGACTACTACAACATGAAAAACGTGCAGTCCGACACCGCGATGCGTGAAAGCATCGCCGGCGACGGCAAGCAAGCGGCCAAGACGTAGGGACACGCGGCAGCGTGTCCGCGACAGGAATCAGGGCGTCAGTTATGATCGCGCTTTTCGACATCCTTGCGAAGAAGAACGACGAAGAAGGCCTGATCTTCGTTGCGGTCGCCGTCGTGATTGGCGTGATCATCGCTGTCGTCAGCGCCGCGCAGAAGCGCAAGCAGGCGGCTGGGCGCACAGTGCGACCCCCGCAACGCCAAACGCAGCGCCGGCAGGCGCCGCCGCAAGTGGTCGCAACGCCGCCGGCTCCGCCGGGGCACGACAGCGCCAGCGAGCAAAGCGTCGCCCGGCAGCTCGCACCCGAGATGCTCACGATGATGAACGCGCGCAACCTCACGCCGCAGGTGGAGAAGGTAGCCGCGCCGAAGTTCTCGCTGGCGACGATGCTGAAAAACAGGACGGACGTGCGTCGCGCGCTGATCTTGAATGAAGTGTTGAGCAAGCCGCTGTCGCTGCGGCGGAAATGAAGACCGGGCCTTTCGGCCCGGTTCGACTACTCTTCTTCTTGCGCTTCGTCTGCGACCGCCACTTTCCGGGCGGGCTTGCTGGTTGCACGTTTCTTGGGGGCTGCCTTTACGGGCTTCCTTGAGGCTTTGGCCTTGGTCTTCTTGGCGGGCATGTCCATCTCCTTGGTTTGGGTGACGGGCGGGAATGCTAGGCAGCCTTCGTCAAGGCCGCGTTAAGCAACCAACAGCGTCCCGTGAGAATTGCTCGGGACGTAGCGGGGATGGTTGCATTTATTCTTCCTCGTCGCCGCGGCTGGGCACGCGCGAGGGCGTGCTGCGGGCGGCCATCGCGGCCTGCGCCTTGATGGGTCGGCTGCGTGAGACTTTGCGCGGCGGTTTGGCGGCTGGCCGCGCCTGCTTTTTGGTCGGCATGAAGTTCTCCCTTGCGCCCCGCCCGATAGTGAAGATGGCTACCCGCGCGGGTAGCCATCTTCCGGCTCTCTCTAGATCGCGTAGCGTATTTCTTCCTCTTCTTCTTCGTCTTCCTGGATCAGCTTGTCGGCAATGGCCTCGGCCACGAGCTTGACCGCCTCGGCCTTGGCATTGTTTACCACGCGCTTGAAGGCGCGTTTGACTTTGCGGCCAAGTTTGGTTTTCGGCTTCTTCGCCGCCGCCTTGGCGGTCACCTTCTTGACCTGCTTCTTCAACTTCCGGATTACCTGTTTTTCCTCAGCAACCCTGGCTTTGAGCCTCTCGATCTTGGGCTTCCTCTTTATCCCGAAAAGTCCCATGGCGATCTCCTGTGTGTCGGTTTTGCCCGGCTTCGATATTCATCAGGCCTGCGATTGAGGCGGGTTCTTGTCCGGCGCAATTTTCTTTGCCGTGTCGGCGAGCTTGTTGGCGACCGAGTCGACAACGCGCACGGCGGCCTTGCCAAGTTTCTGCGTGACCTGTCTTGCCTTGGCGGCGACCTTCGCGACGGCGTTGAGGCCGGCCTTCCTGGCGCGTTTGGCCGTGCGTTTGATCATGCGCTGTTCGGCCTTCATGCCCTTGCGGACCAGCGTCCTGGCCTTAACGCCCGTCCTGCGGGCAAGGTTGCTTGCGGCAACCAGGCCTCGGCGCGCAACGCTGCTTGCGGCCCGGCGGGCACGAAGTTTGGTCTTGTTGGCGAGCTTTTTGGCGGTGTTGGCGGTCTTGCGGGCGATCTTCTTGCTGCGTTGAGCGATGGTCATGGCATTTCTCCAATGCGCATTTCGCCCCTTGCCCGGTTGTCTGTATCCATTATGCCTGCAAAAGGGAGTGCCGGCCACTCTCGATTGGATGTCAAAAAGAAGGACCCCGCTTGCGCGGGGTCTTGGGAACTTGAAGGGCGCGCGGAAGATCACGCGCGCCCGTGCAACTAGCTCTTCTTGCTGGCCTTTTTAGCGGACTTCTTTGAGGCCTTCTTGGCGGACTTCTTCGCCTTTTTCATGGTCTTCATAGCCATCATTGTTCTCCAGTGTCGAAGCGCGTTCATTCGCGCTTCATTTTCGCAGGAGCGACTTGCGCTCCTCATGTGGGGCTTATCATGCGCCCCGATGGAAAGAAGTTATCCTGTTCGCGCGCGGATGCAAAAGATATTTCCCGGCTGAATTTGTAAATCCTTGACGCGTCAAGACTGCGAAAGGACGAACGATGAAACGGATTGCGCCACTTTTGCTTCTCGCCCTGCTTGCCTGTTCGTGCGTTTCGGGCAAGCGCCCGGTGCTGCGCGAACCCCGGGACAGCCTCGACGCCATGCGCGCGGCCTTTGAGCGCGACGACAGCGGCCTGTTCATCCACACGCTGGCCTCGCCGGTGCTCAAACGCTACAGCGAATATGTCATCCGGCTTGGCTGGGGCGAAATCCGCCCGAACATCGGCGGCCTGGTCGCGCGCGCCAGACTTGTCGAGGTCGAGGCCTACACCACGGTGCAGCCCGACGACGTCGGCGGCAGCTACGTCTGGCCCAAGGGCGGCGTCGAGGGCAAACGCGCGCGCCTGCAGGTCGACGGCGAATGGGAGGACTTCCTGTTTGTCCACGAAGTCGACCCCGCGCCCGAAAACGCCAAGCAGGCTACGGGCTTCTGGGTCGGCGACCGCTACTACATCCGACGCGAGCACGACTCGCCCGAAACCTACATGACCGAAGACGCGCCCGAGAAAGACCGCACCCACTGGCGGCTGGTGTTTCCCTATTATCCCTTCCAGCGCGAGGGCAAACTGGGACTCAAGTTGCAGCAGGAGAT
Source organism: Planctomycetota bacterium (assembly GCA_020848275.1). Lineage (GTDB taxonomy): Bacteria > Planctomycetota > UBA8742 > UBA2392 > UBA2392 > JADLAK01. The sequence goes on along the minus strand of JADLAK010000107.1, from coordinate 4,509 downwards.
GGCCCGCGAACGCAAAGCGCCCGAAAAGAAGGACAAGTAGCCGCGGCTTCAGCCGCAGTCGACTTATAGAAGGAAGAATTGCTCTGCGGCTAAAGCCGCAGCTACCTGTCGGTGGGCTGGAACAATTGCAAAAACCGGCCCCAAGGGGGGCCGGTTTTGCTTCTTTGGCCCTGTGCGCTGCGCTATAACAACATCTGGCGGGGCCCAGAAATCCACATGAACACCAAGATCATCATTGTCGTGCTACTGTTTGCCGCCGCCGTCGGCTCGGCGGTGCTGTTTGCGATGACGCAAGGCGGCACCGAGTACCGCACCTTTCCTGAAATGCAGGCTGCCACGTACAAGGGCGAGCGCGTGAAGGTGAAGGCGCAGGTCGTCGCGATTGAAAGTGAACACAAGCCCACGGTTTTCACCGCCAACGATATTGTGCCGGTTACTGAAGAAGAGCGCCGCGCCCACGCCGGCCGCGCGCTCGGCGCCTCCCGTGTGATTTACGAGGGCGACGACGTGCCCCAGGGGTTCAAGCAGGCTTGCCACGTGACGCTCGAGGGCCGTTATGACGCCAAGCGTCAGGCCTTCATTGCGACCACGATGACGACGCAGTGCCCCTCGCGCTACGAGGGCCAGGGCGTGCCGCCGCCACCCGCCAAGGCGCCCGCGCCCGAAAAAGCGACGCCGTGAGCGAACTACTTGAACACGAAGGAACGAAGAAACGAAGTAAGACTTCACCAGGCGGATGAGTCAGTGCTGTGCCGCCTTTCTTCGCTTCTCCGTTCCTTCGCGTTAAGGCCTTTCTGATGCTGGCAAAGATCGAAACCATCGAGCAATTGCAGTCCGCCATCGGCCTGATGAACGCAGGTTCGATGGGCCTGTACCTCGGCATGGCCACCACCATCGCCCTGTTTTTCCTCGCCGCGCTCGGGATATACAAACACGACGAACGCATGATCCACGCCGCGCGCCGCGGCCAATACGCGCTTTTGATCATCACCGGCGCGTGCGCCGCGCTGGCTTACGTCGGCATCTTCGGCGGCTATTACTTCGTCAGCTACATCCGGCATGTGACTGAGAACAACGAAACGTTGCCCTTCAAGATTTCCGGGCTGTGGGCGGGCCAGCAGGGCAGCCTGCTGTTCTGGTGCTTGATCCTCAACATCAGCGGGGCGGCTTATGCGTTTACGCAACGCCACAACCGCACCGACCGCCGCCTTCCCTTTGCGCTGATGGCGCTGGCGGCCGTGCAGTTCTTTTTCTACTTCATCATGTGCAACCCGGAGAACTTCGAACGCAGCAACCCGTTCGCGCTCGAATACACCTGGATGCTCGACCCGAAGTGGGCGACGTTCACCGCCGGGCCCATTGCGCAGGGCTTGATGGACGGCAGCCAGTCGCTGAGCAATGCCGACTTGCGCGACCTGATCGTCACGCTGGCCGACCACGGCCACGGCGGCATGACTTTCCAGCAGCTTTACCACGCGCTGACCACCAACGCCGCAAGCCTGCCCGCGCCGGTGCAGCAATGGTTCATCGACAACGTGTCCGACGGCAAGGGCATGAACCCGGCGCTGCACAATTACTGGGTCGCGATCCATCCGCCGGTGCTTTATCTCGGCTACGTCGGCTTCACTATCCCGTTCATTTACGCTTGCGGCGCGCTGATGTCCGGCGACGTCGGCGAGGGCTGGTTGCGGCCAATCCGCGCCTGGGCGATGACGGCGTGGGGCTTTTTGACCATCGGCATTGCCATGGGCGGACTGTGGGCCTACGAGATTTTGGGCTGGGGCGGTTACTGGGCCTGGGATCCCGTCGAGAACGCGAGTTTCATCCCCTGGCTGACGGGCACAGCGTTCATTCATTCGGTGATCGTGACTGAACGTCGCGGCATGCTCAAGGTCTGGACCTTCGCGCTCGTGATCGTCACGTACTGCATGACCGTAATCGGGACGTTTCTGGTGCGCAGCGGCATCATTGAAAGCGTCCACGCCTTTGGCGACACCGGCGTCAAGACGCCGTTCTTCTTCTTCATGGGCGTGGTGTTTTTGGGCAGCATGCTGATGTTGGTGTGGCGCTCGCCGTTGCTCAAGGCCGAGCGCAAACTGGAAAGCATCGTCTCGCGCGAGGGCGCGTTTTTGTTCAACAACCTCGCGCTGGTCGGCATCGCGCTGAGCACGCTCGCCATTACCTTCTGGCCCGTGATTACGACCGGCCTGTATGGCGAAAAAGGCAAGCAGAGTTTCGGCATCGACGCCTTCAACATGATCAACATCCCGCTGTTTCTGCTGCTGCTCGTGCTGACGGGCGTGGGGCCGGTGATTGGCTACCGGCGCAACTCGATCAAGGAGCTGGTGCGCAACTTCGCGCCGGGCGTGGCGCTGGCGGTGCTGGTGTGCGCGGGCAACACGGCGTGGCTGGCGGCGCACGGCTACATCAAGCCGCCCGAGGGCGGCGAGGCGATCACGGTGCTTGCGGGCTGGGTGAAGGTGGCGACGCAGGTGACGCTGCTGCCGATTGTCGTGTTTGTGTTCCTGACCGTCGTGCAGGAATTTTATTCCGGCGCGACCGCGCGCCGCCGCAGCACCGGCGAAGGTTTAATGAAGGCGCTGGGCGCGGTGGTGCTGGGCAACCGCCGGCGTTATGGCGGCTACATCGTGCACATCGGGATTCTGATGGTGGCCTCGGGCATATATTTCAGCAGCTACTTCGAGGTTGAGGGCTCGGTGGTGTGCAAGCCCGGCGGCTACGCGGTGCTGGATGACCGCTACCTCGTTTACTACGACACCCAGACGCGCAGCTCGGCATGGGACGTCACGCAGGACATCTGGAACCGCGACCCTGAGCAGCTAGGCGTCTACAAAAACATGCTGCGCACCGTGCGCAAGAACCCCGGCAAGTCGGCCAGCGAGATCATCGACAAGATCAAGGCTGACGCCGCCGCGATGGGCGGCGGGCAGTTGCCGCCGATGTTCGAAAAGGGCCTGCCGCGCATGACCGCGGCGATTAGCTGGGGCGTCGACGTTCGTGACAAGCCGCGCGTCTACGAAAGTTTTGAGACCGGCATCCGCATTTTCGATTATCAGCGCCCGCGCGAAATTGACGCGAAGGGCTTTGCCGACGCGCACGACGATTTGCTTTCAATGTGGCTGCAGATGGACGTCGATACGCCCAGCGACGACTTCCAGAAGCAGCTCGACGAAACCACGGTGCAGGCGCTGGCGCTGGGCGCGGAACTGCCCGACGTGCTCGACAAACTGCGCAGCGAACTCGCGACGCTGCCCGACGACAGCTTCCGAAAGATTTTCGGCCTGCGTTCGACCCCGACCGAGGCGCTTTCGCAGGCGCGGCTGGAGCTGAACAAGCAGGTGCAGGCCTTCCATGATGCGCTGATCGACGGCGTCACGCTCAAGCGCAGCGAACTCGCGCAGCAGCAGGCATTGAAGCTGCCCGACGCCAAAGCCAAGGCGGCGCTCGAACAAATGCGGCCGCTGTCGCTCAACGGCCTGCGTGCGGCGGCGTTCGTCGCACCCGCCGACGTCAAACCGCACATTGAGGCCGAAATCAACGCGATCATCGGCGGCGTGGCGCACGTACACCCGACGATGCGCATTTTCTATGACAAGCGTGAGGGCACGCCGCGCATGAACGAGCCGGTCAAAGACCCGGCGATCTGGCGCAAGCCCACAGGCGACCTGTATTTCGTGCTGCAGAACACGCAGGCTGACGGCAAGGCGTACTTCCGCTACTTCATCAAGCCGCAGATGATGCTGGGGCTGGCGGGATTGTTCGTGATCGCGCTGGGCACGATCTACGCCCTGCTGCCCAGCTTCACCCGCCGCCGCCCGGAAATTTCATGAACCACGAATCCACACAAATAGACACGAATTCTTCATTCGTGAAGATTCGTGTTCATTCGTGGCTGATTCTGCTGTTGCTGCTTTGCGTGATGGCGCCTTGCGCCGGCGCCGCGCCGAAGCAAGTGCGTCCGCCTGCCGAAGTCGAGCGCCTCTACAACCAGCTTGGCGCGACGATGACGTGCACTTGCGGCTGCCGCGAAGTCCTCCTCGACTGCAGCCACAACAGTTGCCCCACCAAGCCTGAAGAGCTGCGCTTCCTGCGCGGCCTGTGCGAGGACGCAAGCATGGATATCGCCGCAATACGCGCCGGCATGGCGGCGCGATTTGGCGATAAGATCCTGCAGGCGCCGAGTTCGAGCCTGCTTTACCCGCTGTTATTTGTCGGGGGATTGCTGGTGATCGGCGTGTTTTCAGCGTTGGTCTGGGCCGTGCGCAAGGGCCGCGCCGCTCCTGCTGCGCTTGAAACAACCGCGGTCAAGGCCGATGACCCTTCACTTGACGCGCGCATCGAGCGCGAAATCAAAGAGATCGACTAAGCGGTCCTAGATAATTGTCTTTAGGTGGCGCGGACATTCCTGTCCGCGGTGGCGAGCTTTGCGAGCCACAATTCGACCGGCTACGCCGGTCGGGCGGACAAGAATGTCCGCCCCACAACTGC
>JADLAK010000106.1 GCA_020848275.1 Planctomycetota bacterium | reverse complement strand
GCGGCCATCTTGGCCGCAATCGTCGCAGGCCTTTGGCCCGCGACTGCGGGCGAGACGCCCGCGCTACGAAAGGCATTCGGCCAAACGGACCCACTACCCCCGAATGCGTTTCCTCGACTTGTGTAGACACCAATGCGCTAACGTGCGGGGCTCGGTTGATTAACCCTGCAAAAACCTACCGTTCGCGGGGCTGGATACTGTCGGGCGTGCTGTTCTTCTCGGCCTCGCGCTTTTTGGCCGCTTCCTGCTCGGCGATCTTCTTCTCGAGCGCTTCCTTGTCAGCCGCCATTTTGCGCGCCATTGCTTCGCGGTCGGCGGCAGCTTTTTTCTCAAAGGCCTCGATCGCAGCCTTTTCGTCCACGGTCCCGTTGCCGCCGACGCTTTCCTTCTTTTCGCCGACGACGCGCATGCGCACGCGCCCGCCAGGAACGCCCGGAACCGCCCGCTGGCTCTGCTCGCGCCCTTCACCCATGGGCGGAAGCGGGAGAACGAAGTCAGGCGGCACAAACGCATCGATCATCTTCCCGGTCAAGTCCTCAAGCGACTTGCCCGTGACATCCCGGGACTTGCCGTCTTTGGTGATGCGCGCGGTGAACGTCCGCGAACCGTCGACCGTTTTGACGATCAGCGAAACCTTCAGGCCATCGGAATCGTCGCAGTCGTACTCGCCGTCAGGCAGGAATTTTTCGAGCTTCTCCACGTCGCTGCCCGGCAGGTCGCCCTTGGGCAGATACTGCTTGAAGCGGGCGAGATCGAGGTCGTAGGCAAAGGCATAAGTCGTCTCGATCACCTGCCCGCCGGAAGACTTGAGCTCGGTGACAACGCGGGTGAGTTGCTCGCTTACGCCGGATTCCCAGCGATGGGACTTCACCAGTTCGCCCAGCGGCGCCGCGCTCAGGCGCGCCCTCTGCGTGTTGAACCAGTTCATCTGCGGGATGATTTCCTGCGGGTTTTCAACCATGCGGCTGCTGTAAAAAACCTTGAGCGCATCGCCCTTGGCCTCGCGCCACAACAGTTGCTTTCCGGCACGGTCCATCTCGGCCTGGTCGCCGCCCTTGAGCATCGAGATCGCGGTCAAATCGCGGTCGGCCTGGTAGACCCACACCACGCTGCCGCTGTCGGCCGAAGCCCACGTGTTCACGGCTTGCGGCGTCTGCGCACGGCGCAGCTCGACCTTCATCGTGCTGCCGGGCATGGCGAACAGCACATCGTCGTTGACGGTCTCAACCGCAACGGCCGAGGTGACATCGACGGCGTTGAGTTGCATATCGCCTGAACGAAGCACAATGGTGTAGACGCCCGCGGCATTGCCCGTGGAAAGCTTGAATTCCGCGTCGTTGGAGAAGCTGCAGACGAGGCCGTTTTCAAAGGACAGCGTCGCGGGTTGTTCGCGGTCGCTGCGCAGCCAGCAATCGGCGACGACTTCGCCGGTGCGCTCCCATTTGTTGCCTTCTTTGTCCGACGCAAACACCACGCCCTCGAGTTTCGCGGGCGCTTCAGCCTTGGGCGCGGCGGCGAGGTTGCCCGGCCCGGTGGCGGGCGGATTGAGCGGCGAACCCGGCTGCGCCAGGTAAAACACGCCCAGCGAAATCACAAGCAAGGCGGCGACGGCTTCCAACCCGTAAATCAGCGCGCGCGGCATGCGGAAAAGACGCCCGACAGGGCGCGACACGCCAAGGTCTTCCTGCAAGTCGGGCTGGGCGGCAATCGCGGCAAGCGTGCGTTCGAGCGCGCGGGCCTCGACGGCGCCGCTGCGGACTTCGGCGACAAGCACATCGCGCAGCGTCGACTGTTCGTCAAATGCGGCGTCGTAGGATGCCCGGCAATCGTCGCAGGACGCGAGATGCTCGAGCATCTGTTCGCGCTCAGGGCCTGAAATCAGGCCGTAAGCCAGCGCGGTAAGGTCATGGGGTTGTGGGTGTGGCATGTTTGCTTCTCCGTACTCGTGGTTCACTCTTCGTGCTACGTGTCGCGTGTTACGGGTCGTATGGCAGCGCAGTTGCTTTCCCGTAGCACGTAACACGTATCCCGTAGCACGTCTTTTCCGTCGCACGTCACTTCGCCAGCTTTTCTCTCAGCGTTTCCAGCGCGCGGTGAACCGTCACTCGCACCGCGGTTTCCGTCATTCCCTCAAGGCCCGCGATTTCCGCGGCGTCCATCTGTCCAAAGAAGCGCAGTTCAAGAATCCGGCGCGCCTTGTCGCTCATGCGCTCGAGTTCCCGCTTGATCCTCTCCATGTGCTCGGCGCGGGCGACTTTTTCAATCGCCGCACCGGTGACGCTGTCAGTGGTCGGCAGGTCGGGCATTTCATCGACGGTGTGCGAGCGCCCGCGGGTCCTTGCAACCTCGACGCAGACGTTGTGCGCGATTCCGAACAGCCATTTGCGCGCGTCGCGGCTTTGGTCGAGGCTGGCGTAATACTTGTAGGCACGCAAAAACGTCTCCTGCAGGGCGTCTTCGGCTTCGGCGTCTGCGCCCAGCCGGCGGCGGCAATAACCGAACAGCGCCCCGTGATGGAGCACCGCCAGCCTGCTGACCGCACTGCGTCGTTCGTCTGGAGCAACCGCCGTTGTCATTTGTTGCCCTTGGTGCTGACATCAATACGGCAGGAATAACGCGGGCGTTACCGGCAATGTGCGATTAATGGACGTCGCCGCGAACAAGCGCCGCAAGCAGTGATACACAAGCAGGTTACACCGAAAGGCGTGGTCGATTATCAGTAGTCGGTGGTCGGCAAAGACTTTACCGACCACCGACTACCGATAACTGTCTTACCCCAGCACGTTGATTTTTTCGGCCAGGTCGAAGTCGAGGCTGGTGAGGCCGCCGGCGTCGTGCGTCGAAAGCCTGATCTCGACGTTGTTGTAGACGTTGGTCCAGTCGGGATGGTGGTCCATCTTTTCTGCCGCCATCGCCACGCGCGTCATAAACGCAAACGCCGTGCTGAAATCCTTGAACTTGTAGGCGCGATAAAGCGCGCCGTCCCTTAGCTCCCAGCCGACGAGCCTCGACAGCGCCGACCGGATTTCCTTCTCACTCGCTTTTACGGGTCTTGTCATGGCGTCTCTCCTTCGGTGGATCAGTGGGCGGATCCTTTGGCTGCCCGGGTTCTTCCTTCTTGGGTGTGTCCTTCGGTGCTTCCTTGGGCGGGACGACTGCTTCACCGCCCGCGTTCACTCGCCCCGCCTTCAATCGTAACGCGAACGCCTTGCCCGCGCTTGCGTCATTTGCGCCCGTGTAGCCGCAATCGGCACGCGCGCCCTCGCGCCGCGGCACGCCCGACAACGCCGGCCAGTGCGCAGAGTTTTCCCAGTCGCGCTTGAGCCCGTCCCAAAGCGCCCAGCGGCGGGCTGCGTCGGCATCGGCGGCCCGCAGCGCCTTGAGGAAGGCTTCGTCGTCGCTGTGGCGCGCGAGCGCGGCCAGTTTGTCCTCGCGCGCGCCGGCGCCCGTGAGGACGTCGCGGAGGTCACTGATCGCCGCCTCAAAGGCCCCGGCGTCGGCCTCAAAGGCGTCGGCCGGGATCAGCTTGTCGATTTCGGGTTCGTCGAGGAACGCCGCATCGACGGCGCCCGCACCGAAGTACGGCGCTGCGGCGGCGCAGGACGCCAGAGCCGTGCCGCTGAGGTTGAGGGCGAGCGTGTCGATCAACCACGCGCCGTCGCGACGCCGCCATGAGACGTTGAGCGCCGCAGCGCAGCGGTCCGGCAGGGGCCAATGGACGCTGAGCCAGGCGCGGGTGGCGCTTGCCGGCAGGTTTGAGACAACCGGGGCGCCGCGCAATGCCGCGAAGAACGCGCGGCCAAGGCGGCTGTTGCGGTGGTCGGCCAGCGCCTTGATGCGGGCGTCGAAGGCGGGGCGTTCGGCCGCGGTGGGCTGGTTAATGAAAAGGGCGGAAATGGCCTTGGCATCGCCGGCGGCAAGTGAGTCCGATAACGTACTCAAGGAAACGGCGTCGTTAGCCGATGCTGGGTGTGCGCCAAGGCAGAGGACCAACGCTGCCAGGACGCGAAAGAACTTTGCCAGTCGTTGCAAAAGCATGACGGATACAAAGATAAGCAGATCGGCCACCCCGCGGTAGCCTTGAAATAGCCGAGGTGGTTAGGTTAACCTGTGGGTTCTTTCCGAAGCCGTCTTGGGGCAGTTGCCTTGAGGCCGGACCGTCGGATGGCGCTCAGTAAAAGGCGATATGGCCGGACCCGCTCCTAATCCCGTTGACTACGCAAGCCTTATCAAGGGCCAGACGCGGTCTATTGATATTGACGCGTTCAAGGAGCGCGGCCTCAAAAAAGTCAACGTCATCAACGCCAAAAAGATCAACGAATTGATCAGCCAGGCGGTCACGAACATCATCGGCAAGCTGGAAAGCGGCGGCAACATCCAGGCCATCAAGGAAGACAAGCAGGTCATCGTCCAGGAATCGATGGACGAGTTCAAACGCCTGTTCGCCGAGACCAAGAAAAACGAAGAGCGCGAAAACAAGCTGGCCGAAGAAATGGCCGCGATGCGCGAGGCCATGAGCACGCGCGAAAGCTCGCAGACCACCACCGGCCTGACCAACACCGCCGCGATCACCGACGCCATTGCCGAGCTCAAGGCGTTTTTGATGAACCAGGCAAGCAAGGCGCAGGGCGAACAGATGTCGCGCCAGGTGATGATGGAACAGCAGCAGGAGTTCCTGAACTCGAAGTTCAACGAACTTCGCACCACGGTTCAAACCAGCGCGACGGCGCAAAGCAGCAGCGCCAAGGTCGGCGACGAGACCACAAAGGCCATCCGCGAGGTCGCCAACGAAATCAAGGCGATGATCGAGGCGCAGAGCAAACGCGACCAGGCCGACGCCGCCATCCGCAAGGCGGTCAGGGAACAGAACGACCTGCTCAACGACAAGTTCGGCGAGTTGCGCGAGGCGCTGGTGGGCACGGCGACGTCCGAAAACGAAGCCGCCGAGGCCGGGCACCTGGCCGCGCGCTCGTTGCGCCAGGTGATGGCCGAGGTCTATGACCTGCTGCAGGAAGAACGCAAACACCGCAGCAACGGCGCGTTCGACCCGCTGCTCAACGCGATCAAGGGCCTTGGCGCTGACCTGGGCATGAAATTCGACGGCTTGAAGACGGCGCTCGCTGACGTCGTCGGCAAGTCCAAGGCCAACGACCAGGAAGTGATCAAGAACGGCCTTGCCGCCCTGCGCGAGGACATCAAACACGCCAACACGGAAAGCCTGAAGGCCGAGATCACCGCGCTGCGCGAAGATCTTGCCCAGAAGACTGTCGCCGCCAGCGCCGCAAATAGCGACGCCGTCAACGCGCAACTTGCCGCGATGACGAAGCTGATCGAGGAAAAGAGTTTCAGCGCGCCGGCGCAGGGCGCAAACCCGGACATGATGGCGGCGATGCAGGCGATGCAGGACAAGATGGTGAACCAGCTTGCCGACGCGGGCCTGATGAAGCGCATCGTCAGCGCCGAAGAAGCGGTGAACGTCGGCAACATCATGGTGAATTCGGCCTTCAAGGACATGGACAACGTCGAGAGCAACCTCGGCAACATGGACGCCGCCAAGACCACCGACAAAGAGGGCGGCGCCAAGGCCAAGAAGGGCCTGGACATGCTCAAGAAACTCAAGGGCAAGGGCTAAGTACTGCCCTGGTGGATTTTGGATTGCGGATTTTGGATTTCGCAAGCTAAGGCACGGAAAATCAACGCTGCTGGACTCTCCCTGAGTCCAGCAGCCGTTTTTTGATTGGCGAACCGGCGTGTTTTTCAGGCGCGTAGCGCCGACAGATTTCAGACACGGCGTTAGCCGTGGGTAGGAACCGGGAGAAACTGAAGCCCCAACGGGGCGACAGATTCTAGCGAATCAAATTTCCCTTTTCGTCGAAGGACACGCGAACCACTTCAGACCGATCGACTGAGTAACCCTCAAGCGACTTCACCTTGCCGTTAGGCCACCATTGCAGCGACGCACCTTCCAGGTTGTCCCCAATCCAGTGTTGAATCCCCATCGGCTTAGAACTGGGACCGGGATAGTACGTCCATTCGACGCCTCTTTTCCATCCGCCCTGCCAATGCAATTGCCGCCAGAGACCACCTTCGAGGTGGTATTCACAAGACGGCCCATGCTGTTTGCCATTCTCCCAATTCTTCAATTCGACCACCCAACCCTTGGCGCTGCGTATCATTTCTTCGCCGTGAAGGATTTCGTCCCCTGAAACTGTCACCTTCACGTGGTAGGTCCGGGTCGAGCCATCTTCGAGAACTTCTTTTCGTTCTTCGACTTGATTATGGTCCTTAGGGAGCGTTGGGACGTTTTCAAACTGGTCGGGTGGCATGGCCTCGCTTGCTCCGTTGCGCCCTTCCGGGAACAACCGTCGCCAAATCTGTCGTCCTTTCGCGTTCCATCCGTACCACCATCCCACTTTGACGCCATCGGCGAAAAGGCCTTCGCACTTCTTGTTTCCTCCGTCAGGATGGAACTCGACATAGATGCCGTGGTTGAGCAAAACGCCGTTCGGATCCGGGTACGCTGTGACGCGCGACTTGATTGATCCATCGCTATACTTTTCGACGCGCTCTCGAACGCCGACAGTTGGAACGAACGACTCGGTCTTGGTCGCTGAACCGTCGCTGCTGTTGATGAGGTTACTTGTGCAACCGGCCGCCATTGTGACGGCAAGGACGAGGAGACATCTCAATATCTTGATTCGCATGGAGAGCCCTTAGCTAGTTGTCGCTGGCAAGGCTAACACGCTCAGGTCGTGGCGCATCCGGTTCTGTCGCCCCGATGGGGCTTTGATGATTCACGTTCGCCCACCCACGGCTTACGCCGTGGTCTGATTTCTGCCGCGCCTTCGGCGCTAACTGCATGCACATAGATTGTTCGTTCGGACTGGAAGCCTGCCCCACGAACCTACTTGGTTTTGCTCATCGCCACGACGGCGTTGATCACGTCGCGCGCGGCATTGGGTTTGCCGTGGGCCTTGGCCGCCGCCGCCATGCGCGCGCGCAGAGCGTGGTCTTCCAGCAATAACTTCAGCTTGTATTTCAGCGACCCCGCGCCGTGCGAATACAGCGCCGCGCCGCATTCCATCACGTAGTTGCAGTTGCGCTCTTCCTGCCCCGGCACAGGGTCGGGCAGCAGCATCGGCAGGCCCATCGCCAGGCACTCGGCCAGCGTGAGGCCGCCGGACTTCGAGATCACCAGGTCGCTCGCCGCCATCAGCTCGTGGATGTTGTTGACGTAGCCAAACACCTTGAGCGTGCGGCCATCCGGAACCTTCACCGCCTCGATGTTCTTGCGCGTCTTCTCGTTTTTGCCCGCCACCGCCAGCACTTGCACCGGTGCGGCGCTGAGCGCCGTATTGACGGTGTCAAGCAGGCCGCCCTGGCCGTGGCCCCCGCCCATCACCAGCAAAGTCGGCGGGTTGTCGCGCAGGCCAAGCGTCTCGCGGATTTTGGCGCGGTCGTAGGTCTTGCTGAATGCGGTCGAGATCGGGATGCCGACGGTCGTGAGTTTGTCGGGCTCGATGCCCTTGCCCTGCATGACCGCGCCGACTTCATCGGTCGCGACGAAGAACTTGTCGCAGGTGAACTGCGCCCAGATCACGTGCGCGTCGAAGTCGGTCAGCGTCGCGGCAAAGGGCCATTTGATTTCGCCGCGGCGGCGGTAGGGCGCAAAAATCTGCAACGGCAGAAAGTGCGTCGAGATCACGCGGTCGGGCGCAAATTCGGTGACCATCGCGCGGAATTTCTTGAACTGGATGGCGTCGTAGGTCTCGATGATGCGCGCCTGGCGCTTGGCGGCCTTGGCGAAATCCATGCTCTTGTAGAAGTAGCCCCACAGCAGCGGCGTGCGGTTGGTCATCTGCAGATAACCGCCCGCGTAGCTCTTGCGATAAAACGCCGAGACGTACTGCAGGATGTCGACGTTTTTGACCTCCAACTCCGGGTAGTGCTCGCGCGCGGCTTCTTCCAGCGCCGCCGCCGCACGGGTGTGCCCGTTGCCCGCCGACGCCGAGATAATGAGGAGCTTCATGGTCAATTCCGGTATCCGGCGCGATGTTAGCGAGCGCCCGGCCCGCTCAAAGGCAAAATCCATCGCGGAGGCGCGGAGATTCTTTTGGACATCGACGGGCGCAAATCTATGCGCGTCCCCGCGTCTCCGCGGTAAAAGTAGTCCCATGCCATTGGTCATCGAGATCGCCAACAAGTGCCGCGCGCGCGCTGACGCCGCGCTGATCAAGCGTGCGGCGGCAGCCGCCCTTGGCAGCGGAGACATTGAACTCAGCATCGCGCTGATCGGCCCGGGCGCGATGCGCGCGTTTAATAAGCGCGTGTTGGGCCACGATTACACGACCGACGTGATCAGCTTCGACCACGGTGAGGGCCCGCGCGGCGAGCGGTTACTCGAGCTGGTGATCTGCCCGAGCTACGCGCGCATGCAAGCGGCGGCATTGAAAATTCCCGCGACGCAGGAGCTGGCACGCTACGTCGTGCACGGTTGCTTGCACCTGTCGGGCTACGACGACACGAGTGAAGCCAAGGCGGCATCGATGTGGCTGCTGCAAGAGAAGATGATGCGCAAGCTTTTTGGACGCGTTTATCAGTCTGCAGGCGGGAGTCGGGCGGCGGGAGCAGCTTCATCCCGCGCGGCGCGAAGACGCAACTCCCGACCCCTGTCTCCCAACTCCTGAAGCCAGCTCAAGCCGGGGATCCGTTACCTGCGGCGCGGCATTGACTTCGAAACCCCTTAGTTCATACTGCCCGCGTCACAGGCAAGGGGCGAAAGCCCCGGAACCCCGTGTGAATCGGGGACGGCCCAGCCGCTGTAACCAGGAACGAAACCGCACGAACCATTGGTCGGGATACCCTCGATCGAGAAGGAGCGGGAGTAGGAAAGCGAAAGAGGAGCCTGCCTCAAACGTGAAGGCGGCAGTTGCGACGCGCCGAACGAGCAGATCAAGAAGCGCGAGCGCAGGCATGGCAGAGCCATGTTGAGCGAGCGCGACGAAGAGATGCGAAGTTCGCCGCAAGCAAATGCCCCTGAACCGTTTGAAGGCTGGATCCGGCCTGGAAGTCAGAAGACCGCCGTGACGTTGCACGACCGCCTCTGAGGATGGGCGGCTTGCGGCGCACACGCGCCCTTGCCTCCAACTCGATTCGCCCGGCGGCCGTGGTTTGCGCGGGCTTGGGCCCGTGCGCAACGCGCCTTAAGCGCCTTCTGTCGGGCAGTTGGAGCCTTCCCATGTCTCGTTTGTTCTTCGCAAGCGCCATTGTCGCGCTGTTGCCCGCGCTTTCCGCGCAAGTGTTTTACGCCGAGCCCTCGGGCTACACGCGCCAGGAAATCAGCCTCGGCGACATTCCCGGCGGCTTCGTCACTTTTTTGGGCGGCGCGACCTTTGACGCCGACGGCAACTTCTACTTCTGGGACGGCACCTCGATCCGCCGCCTCGCCGACGGCGCGCCGCCGCTGTTCACGCTGCCGCAAGCCGGCGCGTTCGGCATCTACCCCGATGACATCGAGTTCGACCCCGCCAACCCCGACGACCTGTTCATCGTCGACAGCAGCGAACCCGGGCTCTACAAGCTGACGCGCGACGGCCTCGACGCCGTGGCAGCCACGCCCAGCTACGTCGCCTATCCCTTCCCCAACGCCCGCTACCTTTACGACCTCGCCTTTGACCCTGTCAGCGGCGAACTGATCGCTTGCGGCGCCGACGGATTTGGCGTGCCGCCCAGCCTCTTCCTCATCGATCGCACGACGCTGGCGGCGGTCAAGATCGCCGACGTTACCAGCGTCGGCAACGGCTCGGGGCCAGTCGCGTTTGATGCACAAGGAAACCTGTTTGCCGCCATCCCCGCGCCCTTTGGCAGCAACGGGCCCGTCGACATCGTGCGCTTCCCCGCCGCGCGCATTGCGGCGGCCATTGCCGGCAACGGCGCGCTGGTGCTCGATGGCGAAAACGTCGCCGACGCCAGCCTGTTTGTGGTGCAGGCCGACGGCTTTATGAGCCCCACACGCATGCAGTTCCGCACCGAGGGCGGCAAGGAGATCCTGTATTTCACGGGCGCCGATGAAGGCACGCTCTACGTCTCGGACATCTATGACGTCGGCGGCCCTGTCGCGACTGTGTTCGCGGCGGGCACGGGCCCGACCCACGACCCGATCAACAACGCCTTTAACGGCGCGGGCGCCCTTGCGGTTGAGTCGCGCACAGCCGATTTCGCACCCGATGGCAACGGCCGCACGCGCGTGATCGCGGTCAACGGGTTTTACCTGGCGTCGCACAACTTCGACTTCGCGCTGCACGCGGCCAACGTGTTTCGTCCCAAGCCCGCCGTCGGAGGCTACGTCGCCGCCGCGGGGTTGCGCGTCGTCACACAGCCCGCGGGTGTTGAGCAAGGCGCGGGCTTTGGCCTGACGGTCGAAATCCTCGACGAAAACGGCCTGCGCGTGACCAGCGGCAGTGATGCGGCGTTGCCGGTCACCATCGCGAAATCCACGGGCGCGGGCGCGCTCAGCGGCACGTTGACGGTCAACGCCGTCGCGGGCCTTGCGACGTTTACCAACGTGATTGCCGATACCACGGGCACACTTCGCCTTGCGGCGAGCGCGCCGGGCGCGTTCGGCGCGGCGTCGCTGCCGATCACGGTTTTTGCGAATTCGCGCGTGCTCAGCTTCGCCTTGCAGCCCGTGGCGGTGCTGGCCAACGCGGCTTTCTCGGTGCGGGGCGAAATCCGCGACGGCAACGGCACGCTGGTGAGCGTCGGGCCGAGCGCCACTGCGATGGTCACGGTTTCGATCGCAAGCGGCGGCGGCACGCTCAGCGGAGTAACGACGCTGGCCGCCATCGGCGGCATCGTGCAGTTCAACAACCTGTCCCTGGATGTCACTGACGACGTGACGCTGCAGCTTGAGGCCACAGGCATGACCACCGCCGCCAGCCAAAGTATTACCGTGCTGGCGGTGGACCCCGGCACTGGCGGCGGTGGCGGCGGCGGAAGCTGCACCGCCGCGTCCACGGTGCCGCTGTCGGCGCTGGTGCCGATTCTGCCGTTGCTGATCGGCACTATCCGGCGCCGTCGAGTTTCGAATCGGTAACAGTCAGGCGTCATTCGTATCAGGGGAGGGCTCAAACGAGCCTTCCCCTTGCCTTTTTGGGGCGGCTATGCCGCAATTGTCGAGAGGAACCGCGTTTGCTGAAAGTTCTACATGATTAGACGTTGGACGTTATTGACGCTCGTGATCGCGGTCGTTTTCGGCCTCGCGCCCCTGTGCGCGCAAGGGGCCGCCAGGCTCAGCGCCGAGGAAGAAAAAGAACTCGCCGAACTTTTTAAACCTGTCAGCGGCGACAACCTGCCCGCCGCCGTCACCCCGTCGCGCCAACTGAAGGTCAAACTCCTGCAGATTCCCAACCTTGGCAACTGGAACAATTTCAGCAGCCGCGACCTCAGCGGCGATCCTTACGTCTTCTGCATCGGCCTGCTGCAGGGGCTTGAGCACCGCGTGTTCCACTCGCCGCATCTTTATTTCGACCTCGGCCCCGAGGCGCGCCGCGGCCAGCGTGTCGACGCGCGTATGCGCTTTGCCGATGTCCCTCAGCGCGACAAGGAAGCCGAAAAGGGCAAGCTGTACGCGGGTTTTGAACTCGCCTGCAAGGTCTGCAACGCCGACATCTTGCTCGTTACGCAATGGGTGGCCGCAAAAGACGGCAAGCCCGCGCAGGCTTCGCTGTGGCGTTATCGCCGCGGCGCGGGCGTGCAATACGAGGCGCATTTCGACATCCCCGCGCTGGGCACGATCGTCACCGATGCCTGCGCGGCACAGATTCACACGCTGTGCGAAGACGCCTGCAAGGGCATTTTGCCGGCCGAGGAGGAAGCAAAGTTCCCCGCCGTGCCGCGCATGATCGCCAATGACAAGGCCCTGCGCCTGTTGTTCGATATCCAGGACGCGTTGGGCAAAGGCAACAAGACCGCGCTGTGGAACGCTTACGGCGCGCTGCAAAAGGAAGACCCGAACTGCACCCGCGCCGCGCGCGACATCATGCTCATGTATCGCGTCGAGGGCACACACGAAAGCAACACGCTGACGGTCAAGACCGGCCTTGAGGCGATTGCCAAGGACCCGACGGACGCCGCCCTGCGCGCGCACGTTGCGCACGAGGCGTGGCTGATCATGGGCCAGCGCTACGCGCCCGTGACGGCGTGGAGCAAACAACTGGCCGAGCAGGCGCTGAAAATCTGGCCCGCAAACGCGCACAGCCTGATCTGGTACTCCGACATCGCCTACGGCATGTACAGCGACGAGCAGATCTCGTGGCTCTCAAGCGAGGGCGTCAAACGCTGCGCCGACGGCCGCATCGAGCTTTGGCTCGGCACGGCGTGCTACACGCGCCGCCGCTTCGCCGAGGGCATCGCCTGGTACCAGGCCTCGCGCAAAATCAGCCCCGACGAACACGAAACCGCGTTTGCGCTTGGCATGTGCTGTACTCACGCCGCCGAGGACCTCTTCGACCGCGCCCTGCCCGGCGAACTCGGCGAAAAACAGCGCGCCCAGGCCGAGGAATGGCACGTCATCGGCGGTAACGCGCTCAGCGACGCCATATCCATCGACCCCTCGGAGATGGGCTGGGTCTACGACTTCTACGTGCGCTGCGTGACGCGCAAATACCGCGTGTTGCCGACGGATGCGCCGACCCTGCGCAAGCTCTTCCTCGTGCAGTCCTGCCGCAACCGCCTGGCCAGTTCCGAGCGCGGCGACGACGTGCAGCAGTTCAACCGCCTCTGCGGCGACGTGATGGACGCCCAGCGCGTGCTCACGCGCATGACGGTGAAGGAAGCCAAACCCACCGACCCGGACTATGAGCTGCAAGTGATGGCGCGGCTGCAACTTGGCATTGTCGACGGCGACAAGGACGACGTGATTTTCTGCATCCGCGAGCTCCGGCGCATCGGCAACCGCGGAGAATTGTTCCTCAGCACGATGCGTGCGGCGCAGGGCGAAATTGCGGCGCTCGACAAAAAAGAGCGCGAAGACCGCGAGGCCGAAGAACGCAAGAAGAAGGAAGAAGCCGAACAACCGAAGTAACGGCAAAACCGCGACACGAAGATCACGAAGCGCACTAAGAGCTTGTTTAAGAAGTCCGAGCCTTGAAAATGCTCTAAGAACAACACGGCTTTGCTTTTCTTCGTGTCCTTCGTGATCTTCATGTTGTCTTTGCAGTTGCCGTGGTTGTTCTTTGCGCCTCTGCGCCTTTGCGTGAGATGACGTTGCCTTTGTTTTTAGAAGCAATCTCACGCCAAGCCGCCAAGAGCCCGTGAAGCGGCGACCTGCCTGAATCTCTTGGCGCCTTGGCGTGAGGCCGCAGTTCTTTTGTTTTTAAGGACAAAAGTATTTCTCCGCGCCTTTGCGGTGAAAGCAGTGTCTTGCCTTTCGCGCGGGCGCGCTATTTTCTAGAACAGGCGCATGGCCGCCGTCGCCGAACGACCCAAACTGCTTCATCAAGCCACGCTTGTTAAACGCGTCGACCTCGGTCACGACTACTTCGAACTGTTCTTGAATTGCCCCGATCTCGCCGCGAGCATGCAGGCAGGCCAGTTCGTCAACCTGCGCGTGCGCGACGAGTTGCTCCCGCTGCTGCGCCGGCCGTTTTCGAGCTTCGACTATCTAAAAGACGCGCGCGGCCGCGCCACGGGCATCAGCATCCTCGGCCACGTCGTCGGCCAGGGCACGGCGCTGATGGCGCGCATGGCCGAGGGCTTGAAAGTTTCGCTGCACGGGCCGCTGGGCAAACCCTTTGAGCCGCCGGAAGATCCCGCCACCCGCGTGCTGATGGTCGGCGGCGGCATCGGCATCGCGCCGTTCCTTCATTTAACCAGGCAATGGTCGAGTGGTCCCTCGAAGCGAGAACTGGTGATGCTCGCCGGTGGACGCTCGGTTAAAGACCTTGTCTTTATGAACCGCTTCAACGGCGCGGGCGCCGACGTGTTGCTCGCCACCGAAGACGGCAGCGCGGGCGTCAAGGGCCGCGTAACCGTGCTGCTTGAGGCCGAACTTAAAGCCCTTAAAGGCAAACCCGCGCTGGTGCTGACCTGCGGGCCGATGGCGATGATGGCGGCCGTCAGCCGCATCTGCCAGGCCGCCGGCACGCCCTGCTACGCGAGCCTCGAGCGCGTGATGGGTTGCGGCTACGGTGTTTGCAACGGCTGCGTGGTCGAGGTTGACGCGCCGGGCAGCGAACGCGGCTATCGCTACGCCAAGACCTGCGTCGAAGGCACCGTCATGGATTGTGCGTCCATCCGCTGGTGATTTTCGGCCGCGAATTCTCACGAGTGTTGACGCGTCAATATTTTAATAATAGGCGGTTCTCGCGGAGAGCGCGGAGCGATTCTTGAGGCTCGGAGCGCCAGGGATTCTCTGTGGGCTTTGCGATCTCTGCGAGAGACGCCTTTGCCCTTGGCCCGCTTTCTTCGCGCCTTTGCGTGAGATGTTTTTGCAGTTATCGGCGTGAATCTGCGT
>JADLAK010000105.1 GCA_020848275.1 Planctomycetota bacterium | reverse complement strand
TGGCGATGGACAAATCACTGATCGACCTCGCCCGCAAGGGCGTTTTCGACCCGGAGGGGGCCATTCGCCAAAGCCGCAACCAGAAGAAGGGGGCCGAGCAGCTCGGCCGCGCGGGCATGGTGCAGGGGTAGCGGACAGTGTTGAGTGCCAAGTTCCCAGTGCCAAGTAACTGCCTTGGCTGTTTCAATTCGAACTTGGCGCCTGGGACTTGGAACTTGCCGTATGATCCATCTCGACCAAAACGCAACGACTCCCGTCGCCGAAGAAGTGCTGGCCGAACTCGTGCGCTGTACGCGCGAGTATCCCGGCAATTCCTCGAGCGGACATTCCATCGGGCTGACCGCCGGCAACTTCCTTGAGGAGTGCCGCAAGCGCGTGGCGAAGGTGCTCAACGCCAAACATCCCAGCGAAATCGTGTTCACCTCGGGCGGCACGGAGAGCGATAACGCCGCGATCGAAGGCATTGCCTGGGCCATGCAGGCCGCGGGCAAGGGCAACCATTTGATCACGAGCGCGATCGAGCATCGCGCGGTGCTCGCACCCTGCGAATTTCTCAGCAAGCACGGCTTTGAGTTGACCGTGCTGCCGGTGAACAACGTGGGCTGCGTGCGCATTGAAGACGTGAAGAAGGCGATCAAACCCAGCACGGCGTTGATTTCCGTGATGCTGGCGAATAACGAAATCGGCACGATTCAGCCCATCGCCGAAATCTGCGCCCTGGCGCGCGACAAAGGCATTGCCGTCCACACTGATGCCGTGCAGGCCGCGGGCAAGTTGCCCATCGACGTGCAGCAACTGGGCGTCAACGCGCTTTCGCTTTCGGCCCACAAGTTTTACGGGCCCAAGGGTGTCGGCGTTTTCTACCTGCGCGATGGCACGGCTTACTCGCCCTGGATGCTCGGCGGCACGCACGAGCACAACCGGCGCGCGGGCACCGTGGCGGTGCCGCAGATTGGCGCGCTGACCAAGGCGCTGGAATACGCCGAGAACAAGCGAATCAAATACGGCGGCGAGCTGCGCCGCTTGCGCGATCTGCTGATCAAGCTCGTGCTCGAGAAAGTGCCGGGCTCGGCGGTCAACGGCGACGTGAAACATTGCACGCCTAACACCGCGAGCCTGCGTTTTGCAGGCGTGTACGGCGGCCATCTGCTGCGCAAGCTTGACGCGCTGGGTGTGCTGGCCAGCGCGGGCAGCGCCTGCATGTGGGAGCGCACCAAGCCCAGCCACGTACTGACGGCGCTAGGGCTGTCCGACGACGAAGGCAGCGGCACGCTGCGCTTTTCACTGGGCTATGACAACACCGAAGCCGAGATCCGCGAGGTGGCCGAAATCCTTGCGCGCATCGTGCCCGAGGTGCGCAAGAATCCACCGGCGGAAGTGTTGCCGCCTCTTGTTCGGGCAAGTCATTAGTCGAAACAAAAGCCCGGAACGAAGTGACGGGTAAACCGGTGCCAGGCCAGATTTGAAAAGCAATCGCGGTGACCTGAGCTAGGGCACCGCGATTGCTTTTTCAACGTTGCTCGAACACTCACCTATCACCCGTCACTTCGTTCCGGGCTTATGTTTTGTTGCCTGGGTTCTATGGGATCATCGGGCGGCGGCATGCGGCCGCTTTCGGAGACGACGGGCTTGTCCGTGTCGTCCGGTGGGGGCACCGGCGGCAGTGGTGCGGATTCACCGGCATCGATGATGCCCGGTTCCACTGCCGGCAGAGCCGCCGATTCGCTTGACACGGCTGAGTCGGCGACCGTAGGCACGGGCGCTTCGGCGTCGCGTTTGTCCACGACCTGCGGCATGGCTGTATCCGTGTGCTCGGGCAGCTTGGGCGCCTCGGTCATGTCGGAGGCCGGCGCCACGCTTGATTCCACGCGCTCTCGCGGCGCTTCATTGGGTGCGCCCGTGCGTGTGACGGAGTGGCGCGTGTCCGCGGCTCGGCGCTGTAGATTCTCGGGCGCTTTCTGCTGGCGGCGGTCGCGCGCTTCGGTGCGTTCCTTGGCGCGGCGTTCGCCTGCCGCGATGCGTTTCTGGCGCTCTTCTTCGCGCTTGGCCCAGACTTCCTTCTGGTAGCGGCGGACGTCTTTCTCGGTCCAGCTTGGGTCGTACTGGATTTCCTTCACGTCGCGCAACTCGCGCTTGCCGTCGCCGAAATCGACGGTCACTTTTTGCCCGAGGATGTCCACGCTGCACGCCGTGCAATCATGGCCCTCGCACTTGCAGGGCTGGCCTTCGAGCGGCACCGATTTCTGCAGCTCGGAATACAGGTCATCTTCGTACTTCAGGCAGCACTTGAGGCGGCCGCACATGCCGGAAATCTTGTTGGGATCGAGGCTGGTGCGCTGGTTCTTGGCCATCTTCATCGAGACCGGCACGAAATCGACGATGTAACTCACGCAGCACAATTCCTGCCCGCACACGCCCACGTCGCCCGTAAGCCGCGCGGCATCGCGCGCTCCGACCTGTCGAAGTTCCACGCGTGCGTTGAGGTCGCGCGTGATGTCCTTGACGAGGTCGCGGAAATCCAGGCGTTCTTCGCTCTCGAAATAGACGACAAGCTTCTCGCCGCCCATCAGGCGTTCGGCGGCGATCACGCGCATGGGCAGCTTGTGCTGCTTGGCGAGCGCGCGGCATTGCTTGATGATGGGCTTCACGTCCTGAAATTTCAGTTCGCGCGCTTTGGCCGCGTCGTCGAGTGTGCTCTTGCGCAGCACTTCGCCGGCGATGGATTCTTCGGGCTTGAGCTTGCGGTCCTGGGCCAGGGCTTTGATCTGCCCGGTTTCCGTGCCGCGCTTGGTGCGCAGGATGACGACGTCGCCCACTTTGACTTCGAGGCCATCCGGGATACGGAAGTGCTCATGGAGTTTGAGCAGGGAGTAACGAGCCAAAACTGTCGCCATCAGTGGACCTCGTTAGTCCAACAATAAAGGAAGGTGGAAATTGCGCAATGGCGGAAAGGGCTGCCAGCGAAAATGACCAATAACCAATGCTCAATTTCCAATACTCAATGAGACCCCCCGAACGCCACCTGCATTCTTCATTGGGAATTGGGAATTGGTTATTGGTCATTGCCGTTCAACCCATTCTATACTGCCGCCATGCCTGACACCGGAATCATGGAGTGCCC
>JADLAK010000104.1 GCA_020848275.1 Planctomycetota bacterium | reverse complement strand
GCGAAGCGAGATGTCGCGCGGCAAAGCACTGCTTTGCAAGCGACGGGGCCGGAACCCTTGATTCCTCGTCCGTGATAGTGGCCCCGCCGCTGACGCAGCGGGCTCTGATCGCACTAATCCCGCAGCATTGGCCCGTGAGGGCCGGAGTTTGAGAAATCAAGCAGCGGGTCGGAAACCCGGCGCTGAAGCCCGGGCTCCGTTAACTGGCAGGGGCTGCCTTACGGCAGCCCCTGTTCGCACCTGTTCAACTTCTAGGGCCTTCTGCCGCCACCCGGCGCCGGTGGCGGGTTGCCGCGCGGCGGTGGAGGAGGAGGATTGCCGGCCGGGGGATTGCCCGGACGACCACCCGGGGGAGGATTACCGCCGCCCGCGGGAGGAGGATTGCCGCCAGGGGGTGGATTGCCGCCAGGGGGAGGATTGCCGCCACCCGGAGGAGGATTACCCGGACGGCCGCCGGGCATGTTGCCCGGGCGACGCCGCGGGTCATCCCGGCCCTGCTTGAACTCGTCGAGGTCAATTACGCCGTCTCCGTTCTTGTCGACCTTGCGGAACATCTCCTCGAGTTCCTTGTCCGTCGGGCCCTTGGCCACCTTCTTGAACTCGTCGAGGCTGACCTTGCCGTCGCCGTCAGCGTCCACGCGGCGGATGAACTCGCTGTCCGCTTCCTGGGCGTCGATGAAGCCGTCGCCGTTGATATCGATGTGGCGGAACTGCTCTTCCGGCGTGGGGCCCTTGAGGCCGGCCTTCCACTCGCGCAGCGTGATCTTGCCGTTGCCGTCCTTGTCGAGGCGCTTGAACATGTCCTCGATGCTGGGCGGCTGGTGTGCGGCGATGAACTCGCGCAGGCTGACGAAGCCGTCGCCGTCAGCGTCGATCTCCTTCAGACGATCTGCGGGGATCTCGGTGCGGTCGAGCTTGCCGTCGTTGTTGGTGTCCAGGCGCTTGAATACGTCTTCGGGGCTCGGGCCGCCGGCGTTGTGAGCCGCGATAAATTCGCGCAGGCTGACAAACCCGTCGCCGTCCTTGTCCATCTCCTTGAGGCGGTCTGCCGGGATCTCCGTGCTGTCGAGCTTGCCGTCGTTGTTGGTGTCCAGACGCTTGAAGATGTCTTCCGGGCTCGGCGGCTTGTGGGCGTCGATGAACTCGCGCAGGCTGACCAGGCCGTCGCCGTCTTTGTCCATGGCCTTCACGTCAGCCGGGTCAATTTCGGTGCGGTCAAGCTTGCCATCGTTGTTCTTGTCCAGGCGCTTGAACTCGTCCTCAGGGCTGGGGCCGCGGCCGGGCGGCGGCATCGGCTTCCAGTGCTTCTTGAACTCTTCCTCGCTGATCAGGCCGTCCTTGTTGTCGTCGAAGTCCTTGATCATCTGCGCGTCAGCTTCGGCGCTGTCGAGGCGACCGTCACTGTTGGTGTCCATGCGCTTGAACACGTCCTCGGGCTTGGGCGGCTCGGGGTGCTTGAAGTGTTTCTTGAACTCGTCGAGGTCGACGACGCCGTCCTTGTTGTCGTCGAAATCGGTGTGGCCGGGATCGCCGAACTCGCTGGCGTCCAGAGTGCCGTTAGCGTCGGCGTCGAGATGTTTGAACACGTCCTCGACTTTCGGCGGTTCCGGCGGCTTGGCCGGCGCCGCCGCACGGCGGCTGGCTTGTCCGTTGAAGGCCGGCGCGCCCGCGCGGATGACACGGGACGACATGCCGGCGGCCTTGAGTTCCGCTTGCCCGACAGCGACGCTTAGCGTCAGCATCAGGCTCGCGGCCCCGAGGCGCGCGATGATTCTGGGTTTGTACATGGGATCAATCTCCGGGGGTACGACATCATCTTCCAGGGAAAGTTCTGCGGTGGCCTCGACCTTGAACTCCGCCGGTCCTTGAGCGGAAAGCAGAGTCTCACCCACCGCAACGGTTAGCCGCGCGCCCTCACCGAGATTCGCGCGGAGAATGCCATCATGCAGCCTGACGACGACCGCCGACTTCCTGGCGTTGTCGAGGCTGAACAGCGACTTCGACTCCAGCGTGAGATTGGCGCCTTCGTAGGGCTTCCATTCCTTGCTGGGCGCGGACACGAACAACATGCCGCTGACGACTTCTTCAATGCTGCCGGGCTGAACGGCGGGAAGTTCAACGACTTCGTGGGTGGGCTCCGTCGTCGTCGGGGGTTTTTCCGGCGGAGTTTCGGGTGTAACGGGCGGCTGCTCCGGCACAACCGGCGGCGTTTGCGGCGCCTTGGGAACTTCAGGTGCGCGCGGCACTTCCGGCGCCGGTACTTCCGGGGTCTTGGGTTCGGGCTTAACTTCGGGGGCCTTGGGCGTTTCCGGCGTCTTGGGTTCGGGCTTGATCTCGGGCTTGCGCGGCGTCTCGGGCGCCGGGTCGATTTTCCTCGGCGTGGGCGCGGGGTCAACCTTGGTGGTGTTCTGCTTGCCTGTCATCGCGTCGTTGGGCGTCGGGCGCGGCGCGACCACGACCCACGTCAAGATGCAGGCCAGCATGATCACCGCGGCGACAGGAAGCGCGAGCTGCCACAGGCGCGAACGACGCGAGCTGACACGAACAGGCATCCGGCGAGAGGGAGAGCGCGAGGGGATCGTGCGGCTCGCCGGCGTAGAAGTCGTTTTGTTCATGTCAGCGCGCGCCGTAGCGCCCGCAAGCTGCAACCAGCGATCGACGTTCGAAACGGCGGCGGCCGCGGGGCCGGAGAGCGCCTTGTCGGCATAGCGTTCGAATTCGTTGCTCAAGGCGGCGTCAGCGAGCAGGCAGGCCTCGAAGGCCGCTTGCGTGCGGCTGTCGAGTTTGCCCGTGAGGGCGTCCTTGAAAAGCTCTTTTGCCTGCGACCTGTTCATTGCGTGTATTCCGCCACTTGCGGCAACTTCCCAAGCTTCTCGTGAAGCGCGGCCTTGGCCCTCGCCAACTTCATAGCCACAGCGCCCAGAGTCTGGTCCGTGGCTTTGGCGACATCCGCCAGGCTCAACCCTTCGTAAAACCTCAGCAGCACCACTTCGCGCTGCGACTCCTGCAACTCCCCTACCGCCTTCATCAGAGCTTCTTCGACTTCGCGCCTTTCGGCGTGGCTCAGGTCCGGTGTCAGAGCATCGCCTGAGAATGATCGCGCGCGCTTGTCGTGCTCGCGCTTGTTGCTGCGGATGTGGTCGAGGCAGGCGTTGCGCAGGATTGCAAAGAGGTAGGTCTCTGGGTTCTCTTTGTCTTCAAGGTCGCTTTTGCGCTCGTACAGCCGCACAAACGCCTGCTGCGCGACTTCCTCCCCTTCCGTGCGGTTGCCAAGCATCCTTGCGCAAAAACGGACAGCCCGCTCAAAGTGCTGCTGCACTAGAGCCGAGAACGCGTGTTCATGTTCCCAGGGGGCAGTCATCAGCAGCGTGCTCACACAAGAATCACGGCGCAGGGGACACAGACTTCACGCGCCAAATGGAAAATAGTTGTAGGGACACGCGGAAGCGTGTCCACCGGTGACGTAAGTCGTTGCTGCACTAGCCTTTGAGCAGGTTGGGCTGGTCGACGTCGATGGTCTTGAACAGAGCAAACAGGTTCAAGACGATCGCAAGACCCACGGCGGCCTCGGCCGCGGCCAGGATGATGATGAAGACGCCAAAGATCTGGCCGTCGATGCTGCCGCCGCGCGCGCCAAACGAGACGAAGTTGATCGCCGAGGCATTGAGCATGAGCTCGACGCCCATCAAGATCGCAACGGCGTTGCGCCGGGCGACAATGGCGCCCACGCCCAGCGAAAACAGCAGCACCGACAACAGCAAAAACGCGTTGGTCGATACCTCGAGGTTCAAGCCGCCGACCTGCATCGCGATCATGACAGCCTCCCTTCGATGCCCGATTCATCTTCGCGGCGGCGCGCCAGATAAGCGCTGCCGACCAGCGCGACCAGCAGCACCAAGGACGCGATTTCAAAGGGCAGGATGTAACTCGTCAGCAGCGCGTCGCCCAGCGCCACGGTGTTGATGGGTGCCTGCGCCGCTGCTTCCTTCATGGTGAACCAGCCGTTGGCGGTTTTGACGTCCTTCTTTTCCATCAGGTCGCGACCGACAAGGATTACGAACAGCGGCGCCGCCACGATGACCGTCGCGAGCCAGCCGGCAAGCGTGCGGTCGGTGGCGCGGCGCGACGTGAGCACGGGCGCGCGGTTGGTAAGCATCACGCCAAACAGGATCAGCACCGTGGTGCCGCCGACGTAGACCATGATCTGCACGACGGCAAGGAATTGCGCATTCAGGAAGAAGTAAATGCCCGCAACGCCGCTAAGGCAGATGAAGAGCGAAACGCCGGCGCGAATTACGTCCCTGGCGATCACCACCCACAGGCCCGCCATCAACGTGGTGACGAACACCGCCATGAAGACCAGGGTGTAGATCCAATCGGTAACCGGTGTGTTCGCTTCAGCGAGCAGCATTCTATTCCTTATCCATATCCATCTTGTCGATGTCGTCCAGGCCGCCGCCGTTGTCCGGGTCCAGCGACGGGCCAAGGTCCGGCTCAAGGCCAAGGCTTTCGGGCTCGGGTTCCGGCGACATCAGGGGCTCCGGCTCCATCGGCTCCGGCGTCATCATGGGCTCGGGAGTCATCAACGGCTCAGGTTCCATCAGGTCCTGGTTGCCGAAACCTTCGGGCGCCTCGAGGCCGCCGTCTTCGTCAAAGCCGGGACTGCGCGAACCCGGCGCGTCCATCGGGCGCGCGACTTCGCGCGAGTCCGACGGTTTGCCTGCCGGCGGCGGCACTTTCTCGGTGCGCTCCGCGGGCTGAATCGCCTTGGCGCGCGTGGTAATTGCGGTGCTTGGGTCGAGTTGCGGCACCGCCGCTTCGGCCTTGCGTCGGGCCTCGAGCTCCGCCGACCGTTTGGCCTCGGCCTCGAGCATGGCCTTGATCTCGGCGCGGCGCAGGGCTTCGGCCTCCTGCTTGCGTTTGGCCGCCATCTCCGCGGCGCGCCTGGCTTCGGCCTCTTCGTCGGCCTTGGCCTTGGCGGCTGTCTCGGCGGCCAGCGCCGCGCGCATCGCATCGGCCTCGGACTTGCGCCGGCTGGAGCGGGCTTCTTCTTCAGCCTTGCGCTTGGACTCTTCCTCGGCCTTGCGCTGCTGCTCGACGGCGTTGGCGCGCTGCGCGGCTTCCATCGCCTTGCGTTGGCGCGCCTCGGTTGCGGCGCGTTTCTGATCCTGCTCAATGCGCTGCGTGGCTTTGGCCTTGGCGTCGGCCTCCGCGCGGATTTTGTCGGCCAGTGACGCAGCCTGGGCCTGGCGCGCGGCTTCGGCATCGGCCTTGGCTTTTGCGGCGGCCTCAACTTCGGCCTGGGCCATGGCGGCGAGCGCGGCCTCAGCCCTGACTTTACTCTCGGCGTCGGCCTTCGCCTTCACAGCCGCTTCAGCGTTTGCTTTGGCTTCCGTCTCAGCTTTTGCTTTAGCCTCGGCATCGGCTTTGGCCTTGGCGGCGGCTTCTGTGTCGGCCTTGGCCTTTGCTTCAGCGTCCGCTCTCGCCTTGGCTTGCGCAGCCGCCTCCGCTTCGACCTTGGCTTTTACCTCGGCTTCGGACTTGGCTTTTGCGGCTGTTTCCGCCTCAACGCTGGCTTTCGCGTCCGCGTCAGCCTTGGCTTTCGCGGCTGCTTCCGCGTCGGACTTCTTCTTGGCTTCGGCGGCCTTGTAGGCGGCTTCCTCGGCCTCAAGCTCGCGCAGCGCCTTTTCGTCTTCGTCGGCCCTGCGTTTGGCCTCGGCGGCTTTGGCATCCGCCTCGGCTTTCCTCTTCGCTTCTTCGTCGGCCTGCTTCTTTGCTTCGGCGTCGCTCTTGGCTCTCGCTTCCGCGTCGGCCTTCGCTTTGTCGGCCTTCGCTTTGGCTTCGGCGGAGGCTTTCTCCTTTGCCTCGTCTTCGGCTTTCTTCTTTGCATCGGCTTCGGCCTTCAACTTGGCCTCGTCAACAGCGGGCGCAATTGGTGCGGCGGGCGCAGCAACAACCGGCGCCGGCTTGACGACTTCCGGCGCCTTGGCGACCGGCGTTGCAGGCGCAGTCGTGGCCACCGAGGGCGCGGCCGCCGGACTTGCGGGAGCCGCGGTGGTCGTGGCTTCGGGCGCTTTGGCCGCAGGCGCGGCCGGGCTCGTGGTTACCGGCGCCGCAGGTTTGACATCGGGCGTCTTGGCCGCAGGCGCGGCGGGCGCAGTGGTCGTCGCGGGTTTAGCGGCAGGTGCAGCGGGCGTTGCAGGTTTAGCGGGTGCGGGCGCTGGACCTTTTGCCTTGAGAAGGGCTTGTTCCTTTTTGAACGCCTCTTCGATCAGCTTGGCTTCTTCGTGCGTACGCAGGTATTCCTGGTGGATGCCCGGCGTGTACACGCGGTTGCGCAGCATGTCTTTGACCAGCGTGGTGCGCGAGAAGCCGGAATAATCCCACTCGCGGCCGTGGTGGATGCAATCGGTCGGGCAGGGCTCGGTGCACAGGCCGCAGAACAGGCACTTGGTGTAATCGATGGTAAAGCGCGTCAGCAACTGGTCTTTGCCCAGGCGCACGCCGTCGATGACGATGCACTGCACGGGGCAAACCTTGCTGCACATGAAACACATGATGCACTTCGACGTCTCGAGGTAATGAATGCCGCGGTGGCGCTCAGAGACTTCTTCGCGCGCGCGCTCGATGCCTTCGTCAGGATACTGGTAGGTGTAGATGCTGTGCTTGTCGGCGCCCTTGCCCTGGTGGAAGAAATGGCGCAGCGTCACACCCATGCCCGTGAGCGTGGATTTCAGGTGATAGGCGATGTTTTGAAAATATCCGCGAGCCATTTCGAACAGCCTTGTCCAAGGTTCAAGGTCAAAGGTCTAAAACGGTTCAGTTATCCCGGTGCGACTGTCTTCAACTTTCAACCGTAAACCTTCAACCGCACCCTACAGCCCAAACAGCAACGTCCACACACTTTGCAGCACCACCGCCACCAGCGTAAAGGGCAACAGCACCTTCATGCACAGGTACATGACCTGGTCAAGACGAATGCGCGGCAGCGTCCAGCGCAGCCACATCATCACGAAGATCAGGAACAGTCCCTTGAAGATCATCCAGAAGCCGCCCCACAGCGCGTAAATGAACTTGCCCCAACTGAAAATCGTTGCGCCGCCGTCGTAAGCGTTATGGAAAAGCACGCCATCCACCACAGGGATCGGGCTGGCCCAGCCGCCGAGGAACAGCACCACGCATACCGCGCTCATGGCGTACATCTCGCCGTATTCGGCGAGGAAGAACAGCGACCAACGCATTCCTGAATACTCGGTCAAAAAGCCCGCGATAAGTTCGGACTCCGCCTCGGGCAGGTCAAAGGGCGCGCGTTTGGTGTGCGCCAGCACGCCGATGTAGAACATGATCATCACCGGCAGCGTGACCGGGTGTTTGATAATGTTCCAGCTCAGGATGCCGCCGAACTGCGTGACGGGGATGGCGTCTGTCAACTGGAACGCGCCGGTCTTGAGCGCTTCGTCGGGCACCCCCACCACCGTGTAGCCCACCAGTTGCATGTCGCCGATCGTCACCAGGTTCAAACTCATGCACGCGATGGCGGCGCACAGCGCGCCCAGGCCCATCGGGATTTCGTAGCTGACCATCTGCGCGCCTTCGCGCATGCCGCCGTAAAGCGACCACTTGTTGTTGCTGCCCCAGCCCGCAACCACGACGCCGACGACCGAAACCGCGCCCGCGGACAGCACAAAGAACAAGCCGTTCTCCATCGCCGCCGGCACGCCAATGGGCATGCGGTTGTCGCCCCAGGGAAAGAACGGGACAACGACGAACATGACAATGGCCGACGCGAACACGAACATCGGCGCAAGCACGAACAGCGGCTTGTCCGCCGAGGTCGGCATGACGTCTTCTTTGGTAAGCAGCTTTACGCCGTCGGCCAACGTCTGCAGCAGACCCTTGGGGCCGACGCGCATAGGGCCCAGGCGCGACTGCATGTGCGCACTGATTTTGCGTTCGCCCCAGATCGCCATCAGGCCAAGCACCGAAATAAAACCGACAACCGCGCCAAGCCAGATGCTGAGGTATTCACCATAGTTGATGAAGTTGATCCAGCCCGCGTCCTCAATCGGCTTCCCGACTGCCTTGAGGATGTTGTCCAGAATGATTGCCAGCGGCGTGCAATTCATGGATGCGGCGGCCCTTGTAACGCGGCCACGTGTTTACCAAACGGCGGTTTAAAATCCACAGGGACGGTACGCGTCGGCATAAGTCACAGAATGCGGTGCTCTAGTCTTCCAGCGCGTTGAAGGCGTCGTCGCTCAGGCGGTCTTCGTGGAAGGTCGTGTCTTCCTCCGGCTGGCCGTCAAGCGCGACATCTTCGCGCGTGATGGCGATAATCAGCACGTCGTCCTGTGCGAGGTGCCCAGCGCGCGCCACGTTGGCAATGCTGCGCGCGACATTGGCGTCGTCGCGCGGGATGTGTTCCAGGGCCTTGCGCATGCCTTTATAATCGAACTCTTCACCGTCTTCCTGCGGCGTCTCCAGGATACCGTCCGAAAACAGCACCAGCCGCGAGCCCGGCGACAGCTTGCGCTCATGGACTTCGACGGTTTCTTCCCAGTTCGATGTGCGGCGCAGGCCCAGGGCCACGCCCGCGGTCGTGATTTCCTCGACCTTGTTGTCCTCGCCCTGCACCACGGGGTGCGGCACGCCGCAACGGCAGTGGGTCCACTCGCCTGAAAGCACGTCGAGCACGCCAACCATGCACGCCACGAACTTGCCCTGGGGCAGTTCGCCGGCGAGTTCATCGTTGGCAAAACGCAGGGCCTCGCGGATGTTTCCCTCGCGCAGGCGAATGCCGATGCTGATGACCTTGCGCGCCATAGACTGGATCACCGCGGCCTGGATGCCGTGGCCGGTGACGTCGCCGATGATGATGGCGAGGCGGCGATTATCGAGCCAGCAGAAGTCGTAGAAGTCGCCGCCGATGAAGCCGCCCGAGGGCGCGAAGTGGCAATCGATCTTCAGGCCTCGCACTTGAGGCGGCCGCGCCAGCATCGTCACGAAGTTCTGCGCGGCGTCGGTCAAGTCGTCGGTGGTAGTGCGGATTTCGCGCTCAAGGCGCTGGATCTGGTTGCGCAGTTCCTCGCGTTCGCGTTTGCGTGACTGCTGCTGGCGCATGGTCTGGCGCACGACGGTCTCGACCTGCACATCGAGGTGGTCGAGGTCCACGGGCTTTTTCAAAATCGCGTAGACGTCGCACTGGTAGCTCTTGAGGATCGCGCCTGCCTCGGCGCCCTCGGTGATCAGGATGATCGGCACGCGCGCCAGGCGGCGATTGTTGGGGATTCTTTCGAGGAACGCGACGTCTGATTCCGAGTCCTTGCGCACGCTGGCGATCAGCACGTCGGGCTTGCGCTTTTCGGCGCTCTTGGTGGCTTCGGCGGTCGTGGCGAGGCACTCGACCAAATGGCCGCGCTCGGTGAACAGCACGCCCATGCGGTCGCGCAGGTCCTGTTCAGCTTCGACAATGAGCAAATACGCCATTGGGTTCCATCAACAAAAAGAAAACCCCGCAGATACACGCGCGGAGTTCGAAGTATATCACGGTGCTTATCAGGTGTTCGACTTTGGTTCGACAAAACGCATCACGGTAATCATCGTGATATCGTCTTCCGATTTGTGCTCAATGTCCACACGTTCGGCGACCTTGGCGATGAAGCTCGCTCCCGGGTCGGTGTCGCTGATGGCCTTGATCAGGCCCTCGGTCTCGAACTGCCCGCCCTTGTCGTCGATTGGCAATTCGATGACGCCGTCCGAGAGCAGCATCAGGCCGTCGCCGAAGCTGAGTTCGCACTGGAACAACCCCGCGTCCATGCGCCACTCGGTATTTTGCGTCAGGCCCAGCGGGCCGCCCGGCGTCACCACGCTGTCGACTTCGGCGCCGCGGAATAAAATCGGGTACGGCACGCCGCAACGCACGTGCTTCCAGGTGTGGTTGCGTGTGTCGAGCACTGCGGCGCAGGCGGCGACGAAACTTCCCGGCGGCAAGTCGTTGGTGAGTTCGCGATTTGCGAACTCGACCATGCGCGCGAGGTCGCCGTTTTCCTGGCGCAGCGCGAGGCTGATGAGTTTGCGCGCCATGACCTGCAAAATCGCGGCCTGGATGCCGTGGCCGGAAACGTCGCCGACGACAATGGCCAGACGGTCGCGATCAAGCCAAACGAAGTCATAGAAGTCGCCGCCCAGGCGGCCCAGCGGCTTGTAGCAAACCTCGATGCGGTAGCCCTCAACTTGCGGCGGCTTGGGCTGCATCCAGCGGAAGTGGCGCTCGGCTTCGCTGACGTCTTCGTCGGTCGCGCGCATTTCGGTTTCCATGCGGTCGATGCGCGACATGTACATCTCTTTGGTCAGCTTGCGGGAAAACTTGTAGGCCTGGTTGAGGCGCGTGTGGGCGCCGACCTTGGCGGCGAGAACGTCGGCGTTGAAGGGCTTGGGGATGAAATCGACGACGTCCCAGCGGAAGGTTTTAACCAGCGTGTCATTGTCGGCCTCAGTGGCCATGACCATGACCGGGACGCGGGCAAGTTTTTGCTCCGCGCGCATTTCTTCGAGGACCTGCAGGCCGTCTTTGTCCGGGAGCTTGATGTCGAGCAGGACGAGGTCGACATCGTCGGCGCGTGCGAGGTCCAGCGCCTGTTGGCCGCCAGTGGCCTCGAGGACCTTGTGCCCCGCCTTCTCCAGCACTTTCTTAAGTTGTGCGCGGGCGCCCTTGTCGTCGTCCGCAATAAGCACCAATGACACGCCTGGCTCCGCCGGGTAACCGTGAATGACTGATCGTTTGCAAAGCCTAGCGTTTAACTTTCACGGCGACAAGGTGTTGCGCAGTTACAACGGAGACCGGCGCGTGAGCGCCGGGGTTTGTGTGACTTGATGTTCCAAACCCCGACCCCGATGGGCCGGGCTCCGCTTGTCTACGCCAGGCCCTCAAAGATGCGGAAGTCCGACTTGATGTCTTCCGTGCGCTTGGTGAAGGTGTCCGCGTCGATGCCGCAGCCCTTGAGCGCGGTCTCGACATTTCTGTCCATGATCGACCAGCCCTTGCTGACGTTGCCCGCCAGCGGCGGTTTGCCGTCCAGCGGCTTGCCGAGATTCGCCGCACGCGCCAGCGCCGATCCTACCTGCACGAATTCGACGATTTTGCCCACAGCGGGGTCGGCGTCGGTGACCTGCGGCAGGTCGTAGCTTGCGACTACCTTGGCGATGCGGTCGCCGAGCTGCCAATCCTCGATCAGCGCCGCGCCGATCTGGCCCAGCGTGAGTTCCGTGACCGCCTGGACGGCAGCCGAAGCCGTGTCGTTTTTCGCCTTCATCAACGCCAGCGCCTTGCGCAGGTCTTCAGGGAAAAACACGTCCAGGACCGTGATGCCGATGCCGTGCAGCAGGCCCGACAAAAACGCGTCGTCGGCGAACTCGAACTTGCCGCGATAGGCAATGGCGCGCGCGGCGATGCCCGTGGCAAGGCAATAGCGCCAATAACCTTTGCGGTCGAGTTCGCTGACTTCGCCTACGTTGTCAACGCGGCGCAACACCGAATTCGACAACACCAGCGTGCGCAACATGTTCAGCCCGATGCGCATGATGGCCTGCGGCAGCTTGGTCGTCTCGAGGCCGCCGTAAGCGACAGAGTTCGAGAGCTTGAGGATGCAAGCCGCCAGCGGCGGGTCTTGGGCAATGGCCGACGAAAGCTCCGGCACCGAGGTGTTGGCGCTACCGAGCATCTTCAGGATTTTCTGGCTGGTGGCGGAGAGCGCGGGAAGCTGCTTGGCTCCCTTGACGCGTTGGGTTACGTCGGCAAGGCGCATGGTATTCCTCGTAAGAGTACACACGAAGAATACCAAAACTATAAAAACAACCAAATCAAATCTTGAATAATTACACGAGGCTACCGCTCGGCCCGCTCAATAAAAGAACGCACCGCCGTTTCCGGATCCCCCGCGACGACCGCCACAATTTCGCCGTCGCGAATTTCCGCGACATAGCGCCGGGCGCTGAATCCCGCCGGCAGGAGCTTCTGTACCTCTGCGGGCACAAAACCCTGGTAGGCGCAGGCAATCACCACTTGCTGCGATGACGTTGCGTGGGCAACCACACGTTGGCTTGAAAGTCGCTGGACCAGCGACGGGCACGTCCATCACGAAGGACGTTCGTCGACCGCGACCAGGAGGCGTGAATGGCGCTTTTCCGCCAGCGCCGTTGCCGCGCCGAGATCTCCGGTCACCGGCGCTTCGCCGGCCGCGAAGGTCTGCGACGGTGCAAACGTAAACGCCGCCGCAACCAGCAGCGCAAACACGACAACCAGCCCCAGCACGTATTTCATGGCGGCACCCGTTTTGCCTTCGCTTGATTAACAAGTCGAGCAGCGCGGGTTATTCCATTGCGAGAATGTCAAAGAACGTGGCATGGGCGCCCTCGCCCATGCGTATTTGCGGTTAGCTGGCCGCGGCAGTCAGATGCACGGCTGCGGCGCTGCCTTTCTCTGTTTCGCGGCCATCCTGCCCGCTGATTTGCGGGCCGGAGGCCCGCGCTGCTTCCCGCGATGCTTCATCCTGCTCATAAGCCGTTTCCGCCGCGGCGTTCGCGGCGTCTTCGGCCGCGAGTTCTTCCGCAGTCGGCTCGGTGTTAACGAGTTCCGCCTTTTCACGATCAAGGGTGCGAATCTCCTTGATCGCGGCCAGGCCCTCGCGGACGCTGACGCCGCCCTCGCCCGTATCCACGCGCTTCTCGGCCGCGTCGACCACCTTGTCAAGGAAGCGGCGGTAACGTTCGGCGGTCGACAACGTGCCTATGGCGTTGAGAGGAATGCCGGATTTCAGAAGTTGCCTGGCGGCGATCCGCGCTTGGCGCCGCTCCCTGCGTCGTGCTGCACTCATGGTTCGACTCCTGGTTTTTACGAGCCGCGAACGCCAGTGAGCGGTCCCCGTGCCGGGGTGTATCAGACCCGTCGCTTGCGCTCCGGACTCGTAAGTACCGGGAACGTACCATGTCGTGCGACACAAAATGCGGGGTAGGGGCCAGTAGAGACAGGGCTGGAAAAAGCCATCCGACCGAGGCCTAAGCCTCGGTCCGGATTGGGCGCTATTCCTAGCCCCGACCCTATCGCTGTTTTTGGCTACTTCTTGGCGACGGCGGCTTTTTTGGCGCCGCTCTTGGCAGGCAGCGTCATGCAGTAGGTGTAGGCGGCTTCGACCCAGCGCGACAACTGCTTGGCGGTCTTAAGCGCGTCCATGGACACCTTCACCCAGCCCGGCTGCACCTTGTCCTTGAGCTTGAACTCAGAACAGTGCTTGAGCGCCAAATGGCGCTGCAGGGACTCGGCGTCGCAAAGCGCGATCAGGCCGTCTTCAACAGCGCCGATGAACTCGCGGCCATTGACGATACACACGCGTCCGCCCAACGCATCCTTTTCAGTCCAGTCAACTTTGCGGGCGAGAGCGTCTTTGATGCGTTCAAAAAGCCGAGGGTCGTAGGGCATTTACCGGTGTCTCCAATGTGGCGCGCATTATGCAGGCAACTTTCCCAAGCACAAGGGTATTGCGGCATTAGCGCAAATATGGTTAAGGCGAAAAGTGGCACATGACCCCGTCCGTTACGGACAGGTCGCTGCGAAATGCCTGAACCTGCGCGCCTGCGGCCAATTGCCGCCGCTTGCGCAACTTGGATAACAACCACGTCATTAGCGCCGAAATTTCAGCTAATCGCGATTTTGACGCTGTCTTATGCGCTAACTGGCGGCAGGGCTGCGCCGCAGTTCATGCACGAGGCGCGGTTGGCGCGCGTGCGCACAACACACGCCGGGCATACGACATATCCCTGAGCATCGGCCTTCAGCGGCATTGGGGGCGGAGGAGGCGCTGGCGGCTGCTGCGCCGGCGATTTGGCGTAAGCCGCGGCGCCGGGACGCGGCACTTGCTCCGTCGGGCGGCGAACACCCGGCCCGCCGTAACCGGCGGACGCGGGTGGCGGCTGGTACAACGGCTGGTTGGGATACAACGGGTTTGCGGGTCGCGGGACCTGTTCGGTCTGGCGTTGCACCTGCGGTTGCTGGCCCATGTAAGGACCCTGCGGCGGCGCCATGTACCCGCCCGGGGCCTGCGGCTGGCCATAAGCCGCAGGCTGCTGGCCAAGATATGGCCCCGGTTGCGGCGCGGGAGCATTCATGGGCGCCGCGCCCGAAGGCGTGCGAAAGCGCATCTGCCCCGGCGCGCCGTAACCCGTCGGCGGCGGTTGAACAGTGCCAAAGGCCTGCGGCGCCACAGGTGGAGCGCCATAGGGCGAGCCCGCCGGTTGTTGTGGCGCGCCGTATTGCTGCGGCGGCGGATAAGGCGCTTGGGGCGTTGTCGGCATGGGATAGCTGCTGGCGACAACGGGCGCGAAGTTGCGGCCGCCGCCCCCACCAAGCTTTCCCTTGAGCATCAGGCCCGCAGCCGCAAGGCCGAGCAACACGCCAATGCCGATCATGGCGTAAACGATAGTCATGCCGGGGTTGGAGGAGTCAACGGCGGGGCCTTGACCCACGGCGCCCGCCGACCCAGCAGCGCCGCCTCCGGCGTACTTTTGCAGCCAATCTTCGATCTTTGCATTGCCGCGGCCGAGGGGATCGTTGATGGCTGCAGGATGGCCGTCCCAGACGATCTTGCCGTCGGGCGCAATCACACAGGCGTGCGGATAACCTTGCCGCGGGAAATAAATTATCCCGGCCTCAACAGCACGTACCACGATCTGGGTCATGCTGTTGCGCTCGATGAAACTCTGGATGTTTGCGGAAGTTTCGGTGGGGCCGTCATCCGTGGCGACGGAGATGATTTCAACACCCCTGCTTACGTATTGCGCGTGCAACTCACCGAGATGACGCGACGATTGGGGGCAATACCCTCACCACGTGGCGAATTGCTCGAGGATGATAAGCTTGCCGCGCGACATGATGTCGGAAAGCCGCGTGGCGTTGGTGTTCCAGGTCTTGTCGAACTTGAAATCCTGCGCCGTGTCGCCGACTCTGGCGGCGGACAATGCGGAACCAAAAAGGGCGACCAACAGGAACAACGCCGGCAAATTCAAGAAAGGCTTCACGGCCTCTCCTCGATAAAGAGCAAGTGAGCAACGCGCGAATTATAGCGTGATGTTTTGCGCGATGCGAATACAAGGCCGATGAGTTTTTCGACCCCTTACTTCAAAACCAGCAGCGATTCACTTTTGGAACGAAGAAAGCGGTTGATACGACGTTTGTTTCGCCGGATGCAAGCTTCGATCGCTTCTGTATCGGAGCGGGGTACGCGGAGCCACAGTACCTTGGGCGGCGCGCCACGGTTGAAACTCAGGCGATAGAAGTCTTGGTCGCAGGAGACAATGCAGAGATCCTGTTCTGCCGCGAGCCGCCAGATCTCGATGTCCGGCATGCCGTCATAGTTAAAATCGTAAATATGCTTGGAGCGCGCGAATAAATCCCCGAGTTTGACAGGCAGCTCAGGCGACAAGTTCTCGTCAAACAAGAGGCTCAAACCAGTGTGCCTGTGGCAAGACGGCGCTGAATATCGGCCGCATAGGCCAGCGCGGCGCGAATACCCTCTTCGGTGAGGTTACGGTGCTCGCGAATTATTCTTTCGACAGACATACCGGCGGCCAGGTAATCCAGAACGTCGCCAACCGTAATGCGCGAACCTTTGATGCAGGGCTTGCCGCTACGCGTGCCGGAATCAATGGTGATGTACTTGCGATAATCCATGGCGGCCATTCTATCACGCACGCCGCAACAGCACACAAGCCCGCTACTTTTTGCGTGCCTTGCGCGAGGGCTTTTTGGCAGTTGGCCTCATGCCCGACGGTTTTCGCGCGTCTTTGTGTGACGCGCCGCGCATGACGTTCTCGTAGTAGTAGATGAACTCGCTGACCGGGATTTTTCGGATGGTCTCGGCGAGCACGTCCAGCGCGAGGTCGTCGAGCTTCTTGAAGCGGATGCACCCCGCGCCCATGTCGAGCTTCTTGCCGGTCTTGACCCAGCGTTTTTTGAAATCCTCGCTGCGGCCGT
The DNA here is from genome assembly GCA_020848275.1 of Planctomycetota bacterium. Taxonomy (GTDB): domain Bacteria; phylum Planctomycetota; class UBA8742; order UBA2392; family UBA2392; genus JADLAK01. The sequence continues at coordinate 83,491 of JADLAK010000104.1, read as the reverse complement.
AGATGCAAAACAGGCCGACGGTCATGTAGCCCTTGCGGTTGGCAATGCCGCCAAAGGGCAGCGGCTGCTTGGGATCGCAGTGATAACCCGCGGGATAGATGCTGTGCGGGATGTAGTAGCCGATGCCGCCGTACTGGATGCCTTCCTCGTACTTCGGGTCGAGGTTCTTGCGGAAGACTTCGCGCACCGCCTGTATCGCCGCGCGGCGGTCTTCGGGCACGGCCTTGAGGTATTGTTCGACGGTTGTGGGTTTAATGTCGGGCATCTAGACCTCGTGTCTATCGCTTTATGGGAAGGCCGCGGGCTCGAATGCCGGACTTGGCAACCGTAACCAAACAACCGCTCTTCAACTCACTTTCAAGTTTCCCGATCACCAGACGGATTTGCCGGGCCTGCTCGGCCGCTTTCATATCTTCGACCCTGAATCTGATTACCGACGGTCCGAACGCTCCACGCTTGGCGAGAATATCATGAAAATCAGCGTCCATTGTGACGACAACGCGACCGTCTGACTTTGCCGATGCAATGATCGTTTCGTCCGGCGCGGCGGCAAGCCCCACATCGGCCACGTGTACGCAGTCGTGGCCCTGTGCCTTCAGCAGGGCTGCCGCAAGTTGTGCGAAGCCCTGATCGAGCAGCAGTTTCATGCGTTGGCGACGCGTTCAGAACTTGGAAGCTTGGCGGCGGCGTATTCTAGAACCTGACGAATGTCTTCGTCTTCGAGGTCTGGATACTCGCGCTTGAGCTCGGCGCGGTCCGCGTAAAGGGCCAGAAGTTTCAGCACCCGAAAAACGGTCAGCCGCATGCCCCGTACGCAGGGCTGTCCATTCATCTTGCCGGGCTCAACTGTAATGCGGTCGAACTTCATGCAGCTATTGTACAAGGCGACGGCTGCGTTTGCAGGGCGCCAGTGCGTTTCGCCTGGCGATGCGTAGCATCAACGTACGAGACAAACCTACGCACAGGAGCGCCATGACTTGCCGCCTTTCTCAGATTGTTGACAAGCCCAAAGACCTGCTTGTCGCGTTGCCCTTTGCCGTTGATCTCTCAGGCGTCGAAGATTGGCAGCCGAAGTACAACATCGCGCCGGGCAAGCCCGCGCTGATTGTCCACGGCGAGCCCAAGGCGGCGAAAGCGACGATGATGTCGTGGGCGGCCGGTGTCGGCAGGTTGCGGCCATGGGCGCGCGACGACACGTTCATCAAGGGGCGTTACGGGGCACTGAAGCGCTGCGTCATTCCTGTGCCCGGTTTCTACGACTGGCCCAGCAAGACAAAGACCGCGTTTTTCGTCGAGCCAGCAGACCGCAAAATCCTGACGTTTGCGGGCCTGTACGTTGAGCATGAAAACGGCGGCACGTTTTCTGTGATGACGACCGAGCCCAATGCGGACATCAAACCGCTGCATCATCGCATGGCGATCTATCTTGAGCCCAAGGAGTGCGAGCTGTGGCTGAACCCCGCCACGCCCAAGGAAGCGCTGAATGCGCTCATGAAACAGTGGCCGGAGGGCCGCTTGAAGAATTATCGCGTGTCAACCCGCTGCCACAACGGCAAGTTCGACGATCCGGCCTGTGTCGAACCCTTCAAGGAAGATGGCGGCAACAATAGTGGCCCGAATAAACGCAGTCCAAAGAAAGCCGGCCCCAAGAAAGACGATGGCCGCGGCATACCGAAGACCCCGCCGCGAAACCTGTTTCAGTAGAACGCAGGCACGGAACTTGCGTGTGTCGAGGCGAGCTCAAGGATTGCAGCCGCCGCGTGCTTATCTGCCGCCCAAGGCTGCGCCGCAATTCATACAGGTTGAAATTCCGGCGCGAGTCTGGCCGCCACAGGCAGGGCATATAATCCGGCCGTCGGGCAACTTCGGTTTGGGCGACAAAACAGAAGGCTGCTGCGGAATGGCCGCCGGGACCGGCGGTTTTTGCACGATTGTTGTCCGCGGTTTTTGGAGACCCCCACCTGCGATCTTGGCCATCTCGGCATCGCGTCGGGCCTTGGCTTCTACTTGTCTACGCTGTGCATCCGCCTGCAACGCGGCGTTACGTGCAGCGAATTGTTCTCGCGCCGCAACGTCCTCGGCGGGCGCGACCATCTGGGGACCGGTCGGCTGCCCCCATTGTGGTGGAACTCCTTGGGGTGGATAAGGTGCCTGCATCGGCGCGAACCCTTGGCCATAGACAGGCTGGCCCGGCGCGTAGTATCCGGCTGGGATCGGTCGCTTGCGACCCTTTCGCACGAAATAGACCACCGCCAAAACAATTAGGACAAGAAAAAGAAAACTGCCTGCGCCTTGGGCTAGTTTTTCGATGCGTTCTCCGTCGCTTAGCCAGTTTGATTTTCCATCCAGTCGCGCCACAATGAATTGCAGGTGGCTGCGCGCTTCCGCTTCGCGGCTGTTGACTCCCCCGACGATGACCTGGATGGCTTCCGGCTTCAGCGGCACTTGCGCCGTGCACATGAACAATTCAACGCCGTTCACGGTCATTCGCGTGAGCAGGACATCAATTTCGAATTCTTTCCACTTCCATCGTTCGGTGGTAACCGCTGCGCCCGGTGGAAGGCCTGGGAGCGTTTTACCCTGGAGCGTCTCCCGCCCAATCACGCCGCCCAGGCGCTCGAAGTTAATCATCAGAACAGGTTCTTCGCCGTCCAGTATGCCTTGATAGAAGCAGTGCAAGCTCACGTTTGATGGCAGAGGCCTGCCGGCAGGCCAGCGCTGAAAGCCTGGTGGGACCTCAGCGGTAAACTGATACCGGGAATCGTTGATCGTTTCGGCGGCAAGAGACGCGGCGCTGAGCACTAGCAGCATTGCGAGAACAAACCGCATTTCTGGCTCCCGTAACTTACATGGTTCCTAACGGCGCACCGCAGTTCATGCACGATTGTCTTTGAGAGCGCGTCTGGGCACCGCATTGCGAGCAGATCGCGTAGCCCTCGGTTGCCCGCGTTGCGGGCGGTACTGGCGCAGGAAGTTGCGGAGTGGTTTGAGGATAGACCGGCGGCTGAGCGTAAGGTTGGGGGTAAGCTTGTTGCTGTGGGTAGCCGCGCGTGGGGGGATATCCAGGCGGAGAAGGCTGGCCCGGAACATAGTACGCAGGCGGTACCGGCTGCTTCCGGAGGCGGCGAATCAAAATCGCGATAGCCACGACGACTAGACTCAAGAAGAGCAATCTACCTAGCCATTCGCCGGCGGAAAGCAGAGCCTCGTTCGCTTGTTTCGTCTGCAGCGCCGCGGCTTTAGGATCGACCGAGGCCTCCACCATATCGGACCCGTCAGACCGCCAATTCGTTTGACCTTTCACCGATACAACTACAGCACTCAAATAGGCTCGCAATTTGCCCGCATTTTCCTGTTTGCCGTAAACTTCAACACGGATTGCTTCAGGAAGGAGAGGTAAGTCTACTCGGCAGGAGTAGCGCGATGTAATTCCAGGTACGGAGCTCTTGGTCTCAGCAACAACTAGCGCAAAACCATCCCACGGGATTGTATCGCCAGGCGGCGGGGCATCGGGTCTAGGTCGCTCCCGGGTAATCGGGCTGCCCAGGTGGTCAAATCGAATCTGGACCAGGTTCGCAGGGGGGCCGTTCAAGCCGTACGCAAAGCGATGAATTGTCGCCGAGTCTTGTTCTGACGTTGAGGTCCAGGGCTGGAATCCCCGCGGGAGAACTGCCGAAAAGCGGTAGTGGCCATCCTCTAGAACTACTGGGTCGTCCTGCGCCTTCAGAGGGCGAGACTTCGATGGCGCCGCCGCAACCGCGGCCGCCAGCAACACAATAATGACGTAAAGAAGAGTAATTCGCATCGTGAGCCCAGCAGGCTGAGTCATGTTAGACCGAGGGCATCTAAGTGAAACAACTATCCGCGAATTGCGAGAAGCTTCACGCCACTAAACAGCGCATTCTGAACAGACAACGCCAGCTTGATGCCGGGCTTTGTCTAGGCAACCATCACGTTTGCAGGACGCCGGTGCGGTACTCGGGCAGGTCGGGGTTGTTCTCGGACATTTCGATCGCGTGAATAAGGCGGTCGCGGGTTTGCAGCGGCTCGATGATCGCGTCCAACCACAGGCGCGCCGCACCGTACGCCGGCGTCATCGCGTCGGTGTAACGCTTCTTGATGTCATCGAGCAGCGCCTTGGCGTCGGCGTCCGAAACCTCTTTGCCCTGCGCCTTCATTTTCGCCACCTGCAGTTGCAGCAGTACGCTCGAAGCCTGGTCGCCGCCCATCACCGCGTAACGCGCGCTCGGCCATGCGGCGATGTAGCGCGGCCTATACGCGCGCCCGCACATCGCGTAGTGGCCCGCGCCAAAGCTGCCGCCGATGATCACACTGAATTTCGGGACGACGCTGTTGCTCATTGCGTTAACCATCATCGCGCCCTTGCGGATGATGCCATGATGTTCGGCCTCCGGACCCACGATAAATCCATTCACATCATGAATGAAAACAAGCGGTATCCGTAACTGATTACAGTCCATTATAAAACGTGCAGCTTTTTCCGCCGCTTCGCCGTAGATCACGCCGCCGGTTTCCCAGGGCTTGTCCTTGTGGCGGACGGTTTCCTTCTGGTTGGCGACGATGCCGACCGCAAAGCCGCCCAGCCGAGCGTAGCCGCAAAGCAGCGTCTTGCCGTAGTCGGCCTTGTATTCGTTGAAGATGCTGTCATCGACGATGCGCGCGATCACGTCGCGCATGTCGTAACCTTGATAGGGATTTTTCGGCAGCAATCCCAGCAGTTCGTTGGGGTCATAGGCCGGCGGTTTCGCCTCTTGACGGTCAAATAGCCCGCGCTCTCGGCGGCCCATGCGCCCGAAGATGTCGCGAATCTTGTTGATCGCATCGGCGTCGGTCTTGCAGACGTAATCGGCCGTGCCAGAAAGCTCGGCATGCACCCGCGCGCCGCCGATTTGCTCATTGGTGAAATCGCGCGCCGTGGTCTTGGCGGCCTTGGCCAGCGCTGCGGCGGCGAGATACATCCCGCTTCCTTCAGTCATTATCAAATGATCGCACAGCACCGGCAGATACGCCCCGCCAGCGACGCAAAGCCCCATCACCGCTGCAATTTGTGGCGTGCCTGTGGCGCTGATTCTTGCCGCGTAATCGAAGACCTTGCCAAAATCGTCTTTGTCGGGGAACACTTCGTCTTGCAAAGGCAAAAACACGCCCGCGCTGTCCACGAGATAAACCAGCGGCAGCTTGTTCTCCATCGCAATGCGTTGCGCGCGCAGGACTTTTTTGCTGGTCATCGGGCAGAACGCGCCGGCTTTGATCGTGCTGTCGTTGGCGACGATCATCGCGTCGCGGCCCTGGATTTTGCCCACGCCGGTGATCACGTTGGCGCTGGGAATCCCCCACTCGTCGTACATGCCCAGGCCGCCGTACAGGCCCACTTCGAGCCACGGCGAGCTCTGATCGATCAACGCTTCAACCCGCTTGCGCGGCGGCAGCAGTCCGGCCTCAGTTTTCTTGTCGTTGGCCTTCTGGCCGCCGCCAAGCTTGAGCTTGCTCTCGGCCTTGCGGTGCGCGTCGATCAACGCCTGCATCGCCGCAACGTTTTCCTTCCACTCGGGCGACGACATCCGCGCGTGGCTGATGCCGTTTGGGATCCGGTCGGCGGGAATCTGGATTGGTTTGACGGTTTTTTGCATGGGCGGCATCTGACGATGCAGGGCCCATTCCGGCAAGTCCCTACCTTTGCGCATGGCCCGGCCCTGACTCGGCAAGGCCATGGCAAGCCGGATCGACGTCTAACCCACGGGGTTGAAGCTGCCGCTGCTGGAGGTGCGTTCGCCGGCGGCGGCGGCGTTTTTGGCCATGGCGCACAGGTCGGTCATGCGAAACGGGCTCACCAGAACGCCGTAAACGCCCTTGTCCTCGTGATTGGCAACCTGCCAGGCGTTGGCCTCATCGACAATCAGGATCACCGGGATACGCCGCGGCGTGGTCGCCGCCAGCAGCCAGTTCACGTATTTAGCGCCGCCTTCGCCGCCGATCTTGAAGTCCATGATCACCACATGCGGCGGTTTGTTCTCCATCACGGCTTCCGCCTCTTCGACAGTCGCGACACTGCGGCAAAGCAGGTCGGCGCCATCGGAAAGGCGCTTGCACAGCATTGAAGCCTGAAAGTTATGGGCTATAAGTAACGCGCGCTTCAAATGTGATGTGCGGCGACGCATAATGGCCCGATTGAGACGAAAGTCGCGTGGCTTTTGCCATTTTGCAAGCCGGCGCGCCAGAGAAATTTGTCAAAGTTTCCACACCTCACGGTGAACGCTGCATTACCCCAGCTTAACGTTTGTCACGAATTGTCGATTTTGGCGACAGGAGAGACGATGAAATCCCCCGGTTTAGTGATGATTTTCGCGGTTGTGGCGCTGATTTTGTCCGCTGGTGTTGTCAGCGCGGGTCCCGGCGAAAAAGTGCGAGAGAAAATTGAGAGGAAAATTGAGAACCGCTTCGATGGCTACGAATACCTCGGCAGTCGCCAGGTGGATTACGCCGCCGACCACGACACTATCGAGGTAACGGCCAAGGAAGGCCGCTTCGTCGGCATCCTGATCGAGGTCGAAGAAGGCAACCTCGAGATGCACGGAATCAAGATCACCTTTGGCGACGGCACGACGCAATCGCCGGACACGCGTCTGACGTTCAAAGACGACACGCGTTCGCGCACCATCGACCTTACCGGCGAGGCGCGCTTCATCAAGAAGGTCGAGTTCAAGTACGAAAGCAAGGGCCTTAAGGGCAAGGCCAAGGTCAACCTGTTTGGCAAGCCGGGCAAGGGCGGCACGGAGATCGCCGGCGACAAGTTCCCCGGTTACGAGCTGATCGGCAAGCGCGACATTCCCCTCGACATCGACCACGACATGATCGACGTCGACAAGAAGGACGGGACGTTCACCAGCATCATCATCGAGGTCGAAAGCAGCGACCTTGAGATGTACAACATCAAGGTCACCTTCGGCAACGACGAGAAGTTCTCGCCCGACGTGCGCCACGAGTTCAAGGAAAACTCGCGCTCGCGCCAGATCGACCTGCCCGGCGAGGCGCGTTACCTGAAGCTCGTCGAATTCTGGTACAAGTCCAAGCGAGATTTCAAAGGCAAGAGCACGGTTAAGCTCTGGGGCAAGTCCGCCAAGGGCGGCGCTAACAACACACTCAAGGACGTCAAAGACCGCTTCAGCGGCTGGAAGCACCTCGGCTCGCGCCAGGTCAACTTTGGCGGCGACAAGGACACCATCGAGGTCGGCGGCGACGAGGGAGCGTTTACCAGCATCAAGGTTGAGGTCGAAAACGGCGAACTCGAGTTTTACGACATCAAGGTCACCTTCGGGAACGGCGATACGCACTCGCCCGACGTCCGCCTGCATTTCAAAGACGACACGCGCACGCGCGACATCGACCTGCCGGGCAAGGCGCGTGTGATCAAGAAGATCGAGTTCAAGTACAAGAGCACCAAGGGCGCAGAGGGCAAGGCGACCGTCAATCTGTACGGCAAGAAGTAGGCCTCGACCCATAACGGGCGCAAGTTTTCTGGCAGCGGGCGGCGGTTGTGCCGCCCGTTGTCGCCAATAGACTGCAACAGAATCATTGACGCTGTATTCATGAACCGGGGCACACAGGAGCCGATCGAACATGACCCACTATCGCCGTTTGGCGTATTTGTTCGCCGTGCTGGTATTTGGGCTGGCAACAAGCTGCACCGTCGTCGTCGTCGAACGAAACCAGCCGGAACCCGAACCTGAACCGCCGCCGCACCGCGACGACCCGCCGCGGCGCAGCAACCGCATGGAAAGCGTGATGGGCTGGACGAAGCTTGGCCAGCGGCGCGTGGACCTGCTCGACGGCGCCGAAGATAGCGACTACATCTCCGTTGGCGCGCGCGAAGGCCGCTTCACGCGCATCATGTTGCGTGTCGAGCAAGGCGATATCGAACTGAACGACATGGTCGTGGTATTCGGCGACGGCGATACGTTTGAACCGAACCTGCGCGCGGTGTTCAACGAAAACACCGGCAGCCGCAGCATCGACCTGCCCGGCGACGCGCGGGTTATCCGCCGCGTCGAGTTCCGCTATACGCAACTCGGTTATCACCCCGACGCCATCGTCGAGCTGTGGGCCAAGCCGGAACGCGAATTCGAGCCGCCGCCGCGCGTGGTGCTGCCTCATGTCAGTGAACGTTATCGCGGCTGGGAGTATCTCGGCACGCGCCAGGCGAGCTTCAGCGCCGAGCGCGACTCCATCAGCGTTGGATCCGATGAGGGCCGCTTTACCGCGATCCTGATCGAGGTCGAGGACGGCGACTTGAGCATGTACGACGTCGACATCAACTTCGGCGGCGGCGGCAGCTATTCCCCCACCGTGCGCATGGAGTTCAACGAGGGCTCGCGGACCGGCAGCATCGACCTGCCCGGCGACGCGCGCATCATCGACGAAGTACGTTTCCGTTACCGCAGCAACAATGTCCGCACCGGCCGCGCGACGGTCAACCTGTACGGCCGCCGCGAAGTCGTCGTGGTCACGCCGCCGCCGCGCGTTTTGCCACCCGTCGAGCGCCGTTACCCGGGTTGGGATTTCCTGGGTTCGCGGTCGGCCAGCTTCAGCTCCGAGCGCGACACCATCGAGGTTGGCGCGCGCGAGGGTTATTTCCGCGCGATCCAGATCGAAGTCGAGGACGGCGACCTTGAGATGTACCAGGTGAAGGTGATCTTCACCGACAACCAGAGCTATTCGCCGCGCGTTACGCTGAATTTCCGCGAAGACACCCGCACCGGCAGCATCGACTTGCCAGGCGACGCACGCCGCATCCGCGAGGTGCAGTTCAAGTACCGCAGCAGCAACGTGCGCAGCGGCATGGCGACAGTCAACCTCTACGGCCGACCGGGCGTTCCGCCCGCGGCGCCGCCGCGCGAAGTCCTGCCGCCGGTGCAGGCGCGTTATCGCGGCTGGGATCACCTGGGTTCGCGCACGGCGGACTTCCGCAACGACAAGGACACCATCACCGTCGGTGCGCGCGAGGGTTACTTCAGCGCGATCAAGATCGAAGTTGAAGACGCGGACCTTGAGCTGTTCAACATCAAGATCACCTTTGGCGACGGCAAGTCGCACTCGCCCAACACACGCTACGACTTCGACAAGAACACCCGCTCGCGCGACATTGACCTGCCCGGCGATGCCCGCATCATCAGCAAGGTCGAATTCCACTACAAGACAGACCGCCGCGGCAGCGGCAAGGCGATTGTGAACCTCTACGGCAAACCCGGCCGCGCGCCGGTTATTGTTACGCCGCCGCCTCGCGATCCGCCACGCCTGCCCGACGTGAAGGACCGCTATCGCGGGTGGGAACATCTCGGGTCGCGTACGGCCGACCACAAGAAAGACAAAGACACGATTTCTGTGGGTGCCCGCGAGGGTTACTTCACCAGCATTCGCCTCGAGGTTGAGGACAATGAGCTTGAACTGTTCGATATGATCGTGACTTTCGGCGACGGCGAAAAGTTCTCGCCGCGCACAAAGTACATGTTTGACGACGACACACGCACGCGCGACATCGATCTTCCCGGTGACGCCCGCATCATCACCAAGGTCGAGTTCCACTACCGCACGTACCGTGTGCGCGGCGACAAGTCGGTGGTCAACCTGTACGGCAAGGCGGGCAAGGCTCCGGTTGTGACGCCGCCGCGCGAACTGCCGCCGGTCGCAAGCCGCTATCGCGGCTGGAACCACCTGGGGGCGCGCCGGGCTGATTTCGGCAACGACAAGGACACCATCAAGGTAACCGCAAGCGAGGGCAAGTTCACCGCCATCAAGCTCGAGGTTGAGGATGGCGACCTTGAGCTGTTCAACATCAAGGTGACCTTTGGCGACGGCGAGACGTTCAAGCCGAACACACGCTACAACTTCGATGAAAACTCACGCTCGCGCGATATCGACCTGCCCGGCGGCGCTCGTGTGATCAAGGAAGTCGAGTTCCACCACAAGAGCAAACTGCGCACCGGCAAAGCCACGCTCAATCTCTACGGCAAGCCCGCGCCAGCCGGGCCTATGCCGCCGCCCGTCGAACCGCCTGCTCTGCCGCCCGTCGAGCCACCGCCGCACGAACCGCCGCCTCTGCCGCCGGTTGCAGGCCGCTATCGCGGCTGGGATCACCTGGGCGCCCGCCGGGCTGATTTCGGCAACGACAAGGACACCATCAAGGTAACCGCAAGCGAGGGCAAGTTCACCGCCATCAAGCTGGAGGTTGAGGACGGCGACCTTGAGCTGTTCAACATCAAGGTGACCTTTGGCGACGGCGAGACGTTCAAGCCGAACACACGCTACAACTTCGATGAAAACTCACGCTCGCGCGATATCGACCTGCCCGGCGGCGCCCGTGTGATCAAGGAAGTCGAGTTCCACTACAAGAGCAAGCTGCGTACCGGCAAAGCCACGCTGAACCTGTACGGCAAGGCCGCCGCGGCCACTCCACCCCCGCGCGACCCGCCGCGCCTTCCGCCCGTGCGCACCCGCTTCGCGGGCTGGGAATACCTTGGCACGCGCAAGGCGGATTTCAGCAAAGACAAGGATACGCTGACCGTGGGCGCTGACGCGGGCCTGTTCACCGCCGTCAAAATCGAGGTCGAGGACGCTGATCTCGAGATGTTCGACATGGTCATCAAGACGGGCGATGGCCGCGACTACGACGCGAACATGCGCTTCAAGTTCGACGAAGATAGCCGCTCGCGTGACATCACCATCCCCGGCGACGGCAAGGTCATCAAGGAGATCACCTTCAAGTACAAGAGCCCGAACCTGCGACAAGGCAGGGCGACGGTAAACGTGTACGGGAAGAAAGCCGCCGCCACGCCGACCGTGAAGGAACCCAAGGACCGCTACGAAGGATGGGTGTTCCTGGGAACACGCACGGTGAACTTCCGCGCCGACAAGGACACGCTGGATATCGGCGCAGACCAGGGCAAGTTCTCAGCCATCCGCGTGGAGGTCGAGGAGGGCGACATCGAGCTGTATGACCTCAAGGTCACGTTCTCCAACGGCGATCCGCATTCGCCCGACACGCGCCTGAAGTTCAAGGACAATACGCGCACCCGGGACATCGACCTGCCGGGACGTGCACGCAACATCAAGAAGATCGAGTTCAAGTACAAGAGCACCAACGCGCGTGAAGGCCGCGCGGTGGTCAATGTCTACGGAAAAAAATAGCCTGAGAGCATGTTCACCAAACCCGGGACGCGCAAGCGTCCCGGGTTTTATTTGGCCGTTTTGCGTGCGCCCCAAGTTACAATAACCGCAGTCAGCACTAGCCGGGCTGGGGCGCGATGGAGGACGACCCATGTTCTGGCGAATACCCTTATTCCTGGTGGCCCTGCTCATTACCGGCGCTTTTGCGTCGAGTTGCGCTGTTGAATTCCGCGACAACGATGACGAACCCGCGGCGCGCGTAAGAGTCGGCGGCGGCGAGGACGACGATAGTCTCGAGGAACGCGGCTACGACAAGATCGGCACCCGCACCGTCGACTATGGCGCGGGCCTTGACCACGACACGATTTACGTGACGTTCCTGCAGGGGCGGTTCTCGCGCATCATCATCAAGGTGACGGAGAGCGACCTCGACATGTACGACGTTGCGGTCACGCTGGGCGATGGCGAGGTGTTTTACCCGCGCGTGCGCTACTTCTTTGCAGAGGGCTCTCGTACGCACTCGATCGACCTTCCCGGCGGCGAGCGTGTGATCCAGAAGGTGGAGTTCTGGTACAAAAACACGCCGGGCGGCGGTCGCGCGGAAGTTGAGCTGTGGGCCAAGTAGCGTGGCATCATGGGGTACGCTTTAAGCGGCAGCGACGCACATCTTTGACCGGGCGGGGCAGCAGAAAAGAGCCTCGCATGACCTTTCATCCGACCCAGCGCAATGTTTCTCCGCCACACGGCGCCGGGTCTGTCGTTTTTCGGGTCAGCACAGGCAAAGGACAATGAACCATGAAATCACTCATCACATTGGGCTTGCTGAGCGGCGCCCTGCTTATCGGCAGTGCTGTACCGGCGATCGCCCAAGACAAGCCAACGGCGGTAAATCCCGCCATTGACATCATCATTGGGTGGGAAAAGCTTGGCGAAACACGCGTGGACGGAAGCAGACGCCGTTCGGACCGCGACACCATCTATGTCGGCAGAAGCGAAGGCCGCTTCTCCAGCATGATGATCAAGGTTGAAGACGCGGACATCGAGCTGTACGACGTCGTAGTGACGTTCGCCAACGGCGAAACGTTCTCGCCGGAACTCAGGCGTTACTTCGAGGCCGGCCAGCGCAGCCGCAGCATCGACCTGCCGGGACGCCGTCGCGCGATCCAGAAGGTCGACTTCAGCTTCCGCAACACCAATCGCCACGGCCGCGCCACCGTTGAATTGTGGGCGCGGTAATTAATTGAGGAGGAGTTGCCCAAGGCGCGGAGTTGGATTGATTGGATCACATCCAGCTCCGCGCCGATGCATGTGCAATCGCGCGGATTTTGCCGCGAAAAATGCGCGAAATCCGCGCGCAAACAAGTACCCTTGATAGCAGCAGAGATGCATTCCATGCCGGGCTCGGGGCATTATCCGGGAGCCTGGCCGCCTACCGACAATCACGAATAGACGCCGCCATGCGGGCCATCGTTTCCGCGTGCGGCGCTGACCGGCGGCCCGGCCCAGGGAGGAAGTCATGAAGAATTTACTCATTGCTACGTTCGCTTTTGCGGCCATGACATTGGGTGGCTGTCACATCCATGGCCATGCGGGCCCGGTGCGACACCGTGGCCACGGCCATCACGGCCATCATTACAGGCATCATCGTCACCACGGCCATCCTGTAATTGACCAGATGGCGCAGTGGGAAAACCTCGGCCATGTTTACCTCGCGGCCGACGGCAGCCAGTCGGGAAGCATCTCCACCACCAGCGAGAAGATTTTCACTTCGTTGCAGCTTGTCACGCAGGGCAGCGACCTTGAAATGCTCGGCGTCGTCATCTCGTTTGAGGACGGCGACAAGTTCAGCCCGAGCATCAACCACTTCTTCACCGAAGGCACGCGCAGCCTCGTGGTTGACCTGCCGACGGGCAACACGCGCAAGGTATCCGGCGTTGAAATCCGCTACAGCAAGCTGGCGGATGGCGCGTGGTGCAACGTTGAGCTGTTCGGCAAGTAACGAGGAGGAAACATCATGAAGACGAAACTCGCATTGATGATGGGCCTCGCACTTGCGCTCATGGCCGGTTGCAGTTCGACCGCCGCGGACAAGCGCCGCGAGTTCCGGCAGGACGAAAGAGAGCGGCAGGAGGAACGCCGCCAGGACCTGCAGGAACTGCGCGAGAAAGAAGCGCGGGAGGCGGACCCGGTGGTTGACGTGGTCGCCGACTGGGAAAAACTCGGCGAACGCACCGTCGACGGCTACGCCACCGACCACGACATGATCCAGGTCGGCCTGGCGGACGGTCGCTTCTCGCGCTTGAAGCTGCGCGTGACCGGCGGCGACATGGTCCTGCAGCGTGTGCTGGTCGTCTTTCACGACGGCGAGCACTACTACCCTCACTACAAGCTCGAGTTCAAGGAGAACTCCCGTTCGCACGACATTGACCTGCCGGGCAAACGTCTGGCAATCAACCGTGTGGAGTTCTGGTATACCAAGATGAACGAGCGTGACACCGTTACGGTCGAACTCTTCGGCCGATAGCGCAAAAGGCCCTGCGCGACCGGGACGAGCAATCGTCCCGGTTGCTTTATGTCCCAATACAAGGATTAATCGGCGCTCCAGGGGCCTCCTGAGGACTTTCCTATGAACCTGCGTCTTTATCTGCTGGTGCTTGCGGCGGCTGTCATGATTGCGCCGTCTTGTTTTGTTGACGCCCAGCGCTTTCCCGGCGTGCGCGACCGTGACAACGACGACCGCAAAGAAGATCGCCTTGCCGGCTATGAACTCCTGGGTTCGCGGAAGGTCGATTTCCGTGATGACAACGACACCATCGAGGTGGTCGGCAACGACGGGCGCTTTACCGCGATCCTGTTCGACATCGAGGACGGCAACCTGGAGATGGAAAAGGTCAAGGTGACCTTTTGCAACGGCGAGAAGTACGAGCCCGACACGCGGCTGAACTTCGATGAAAACAGCCGCTCGCGCAGCATCGACCTGCCGGGCGCCGCTCGCTGCATCGAGAAGGTTGAATTCGACTATGAAAGCAAGGGACGCCGCGGGCGCGCCACCATCAACCTGTATGGACGGCCCGTGCCGTCGCAGGCGGGACATGAATTCCTGGGCGCGCAGAACCTGGACATGCGCCGCAACCGCGACCACATCGACATCAGCGATGGCGGGCGCTACACCGCAGTGCTGTTCGAGCTCGTATCGGGCGAACTTGAGATGGACCGCATCGAGGTTGTCTTTGGCGACGATGAAATCTACGAGCCCGATGTCCGCCTGCGTTTTGTCGAGGGCGCTCGCACGCGCAGCATCGACCTGCCGGGCCGCGCACGCAGCATCAAGCGCGTGAACTTCGACTACACGCCCGTGCAGCGCCGCGGCCGCGCTGCCATCAACGTGTTCGGCAAAAAGCTCGTGCCCGTCGAGATGCGCTTTCCCGGTTACAACCACCTCGGCAGCACAAGCACCAGCGGCAGCGAAACCGTCGGCCTCGACATCGCCGGCGGTGACCTGTTGTCATCGATAATCGTTGAGGTTGAGGACTACGACGTCGACATCACCGAGTTCAAGTTCACGATCGCGCGCACGGCCGACCGCTGGATGCCCGACGTGCGCCACGACTTCCGCGCCGAGGCGCGCTCGCGCAAGATCGACCTGCCCGGCAACGGCTGCGTCGTGACGAAGCTTGACCTTCGCACCCGCCTGCGCAGCGAGGACCGCCGCACGCGCGCGACGATCAACGTATATGGTCGCGGCTGGAGCTGGCGCGAGGGCGAAGATTGGAAGGAACCCCGCGACCGTTTTGCCGGCCACGACTACCTGGCCTCGCGCAAGGTTGACTTCAAGGCCGAGCGCGACGCCATCAAGCTTGGCGGCGATGAAGGCCGCTTCGTCGCCTTGCTGGTCGAGGTCGAGGGCGGGTCGCTGGAGATGTACGACATCGAGGTCAAGTTCCTGAACGGCGAAACGTTTTCACCCAAGACGCGCCTGGATTTCGACGATCGCTCGCGCAGCCGCAGTTTCGACCTGCCGGGCAAGGGCCGCATCGTCAGTGAAGTGAAGTTCACCTACCGCAGCACCCGGGGGCGCGAAGGGCGCGCCAATATCAACTTGTATGGCAAGAGGTAATCACCGGCGGGCGCCGGTATAAAAAAGGGGAAACCAATGAGATGGAAAGTCAGCCTGTTGATGCTGCTGTGCGCCATGGCGGCGCTGTCCGCATGCTCTGAGACGCGCGCTGAGCGCCGTGAAGAACGCATGGAGGACCGCGAAGAGCGTCTCGAAAACATGAGTGAGTGGACCAGGCTCGGCGAGCGCACGGTAAACTACGGGCGCGGCGCCGACCACGACACAATCATGGTCACGGCGCGTGATGGCCGCTTCAAGCGCATCATGCTCAAGGTCGAGGGCAGTGCGCTCGAGCTTTACGACGTCGAGGTCACCTTCGGCGACGGCGAAAAGTGGTCGCCCAACACGCGGCTGGTTTTTGCCAAGAACACCACCAGCCGCAGCATCGACCTGCCGGGCGAAGCGCGTTTTATCCGCAAGGTCGAGTTCAAGTACGACAACCTTCCGCGCGGCGGCCGCGCGCAGATGGAACTGTGGGGCAAGAGCAACTAGCTGCCGCTGAACTACCGGGGCTCGCTCAGGCTGGCTCCGGTTTTGTTTAAGGCTTGGCGCCGGTTATGGGTACAATGCCAATGGACTGAGCAGTACCGAATTTCATTTGCCGGGCCGGGGCAATCTCGCAGGAGATTGACCATGTTCTGGCGACTCATACCCATCCTTGTTTTCGCGTTAATCGGCCTCGCTGCGTGCTCGTCTGAGCACCGGCCGGTAGCTGATGACGATGACCTGCTTGTCGACGAGGGCGGCGGTGAATACGCCGTCGATGCCGACATCGGCCCCTGGCGTTTCATCGATATGCGTGAGGTGAACTACCAGGGCAAGATTGACCACGACCGTATTGTGGTCGGCGCGTCGGCAGGCGCGTTCACCTATCCGTTGTTCAAGGTCAACAACGACGACATCAAGCTTTACGACGTCACCATTACGCGCGGCTCGGGAGATAAGCTCCTGCTGAGCCCCGCGCAACTGGTTGAAACCAGCGCGCGCACGCACGTGATCCGGCTGCCGGCCACCGAGTTCATCACCTCGGTGGACTTTCATTACCGCAACATGCTGCCCGGCGGCAATGCGGTCGTTGAGTTGTGGGGACGATAGAGCTTTTTCAAGGTTAGTGTGCCGAGTTAATACGCTGCGCCGAGCGAGCAGATCAAGAAGCGCGAACGACGGCGTGGCTGGAAGCCAGGCTGAGCGAGCGCGACGCAGAGATGCGATGCTCGCCGCAAGCAGAAACCGGCACGGTAATCTTGAAAATGCTCTAGCCTTCACCCCGGGCGTTGGGGCGAATGAATGGAGACTGCCATGTATCTCCGATATCTATTTTTGCTGTCCGTCATCCTGGGCGCCGTGGCCCTAAACTTTGGCTGTGCGAGCAACGACTACGACACCGGCGGCGGCGGCGAAAACCCGGCGTTGCGCTCGTCGCCTCCCGACGCAACCGGCGTGGATGACACCGAATACGTGCTGCTGGCCGAGACCAATGTTTACTACACGACGGCCGCCGAGCCCTCGTATGTCGTGGTCCAGAAGTACGAGCCGAAATACAGCACAATCGTGCTACAGGCAGACGACAACGACGTCGAGTACTACGACTTCGTCATCGTTTACGACGACGGCCATACCTTTGTTCCCGGCAACGCCGTGTACTACAGCAAGGCCGACGGCACCTACGAGATCATCATGCCGCAGGACCGCCGCATCGTGAAGAAAATCGAGTACCGCTGCCGCAACCTGCCGGAGGGCAAGAAGGCCCGGCTGGAAATCTGGGCGAAGTAGCGCCTTCTCGATGGCAGGGGCGGCTTCCGGCCGCCCCTGTTTGACCGAACGGCGCAACTATGCGGCGGGAGTGGCGGGGCGGCGCAGCACGCGGGTTTCGCGAAACGCCTTCATGCTCGACGGGTAAATCTCGGTCAGCGCGACGCGCCGGCCCGGTTCCACGATCATGCTCATGTGTTCGCGGCCGATTTCGCTGGGGTCCTGAAGGCCCAGGGCGCGCGAAATCGCCATCACGTCCTTGTGCAGCGCCTTGGCATAGTTCGCCACGCGCGCCGACTTGTCGGTCGGGTCCAGCCCCCGCATCAGCCATTTACTTTGCGTCGCCACGCCGGTCGGACAATGGTTGGTGTTGCATTGCAGCGCCTGGATGCAGCCCAGCGCGAACATGAAGCCGCGCGCGACAAGGCACAGGTCGGCGCCCAGCCCCAGCGCGATGGCGGCTTCAGCGCCCGTGACAATGCGGCCTGAGCCGATGATGACAATCTGGTCGCGCACACCGTATTCACGCAGCATGTTGTCGGTAATCACCAGCGCCTCTTGAAGCGAAATGCCGATGTGATCGGCGAAACTCATGGGCGCGGCGCCGGTGCCGCCTTCAGCGCCGTCGATCTGCATGAAATCGGGCCCGTCGTTGTTGTCGCGCAGATAACGCGCAATCTCGCGCACGAAATCCTCGCCGCCGAGCACGCATTTGATGCCGACGGGCTTGCCGTCGGCGAGATCGCGGACTTCGTTGACGAATTTCATCAGGCCCGCGACGTCGCTGAACTCGACATGGCGATTGGGCGAATGGCAGTCCTCGCCCATGGGGATGCCGCGGATACGCGCGATCTCGGTCGTGACTTTCTCGCGCGGCAGCACGCCGCCCTTGCCCGGCTTTGCGCCCTGTGCGAGTTTAATCTCGATCATCTTCACATTCGGCAGAGCGGCGAGTTCCTTGAATTTCGCCTTGTCCAGCGTGTGGTCGGGGTTGCGGCAGCCGAACTTCGCGGGGCCTAGCTGGTAGCAGATGTCGCCGCCGCCCTCGAGGTGATAGGGACTGAGGCTGCCTTCGCCGGTGCTCATGTAGCAGCCGGAGAGCTTGGCGCCCTTGGAGAGCGCCAGCACGGCGTTTTTCGAGAGCGCGCCAAAACTCATGCCAGAGATGTTTACGATGTGGGAGACCTTGTAGGGCTGCTTGCGCTCAGCGCCGATGATCACGGGCGCCATTTCGTTGTTGGCGTGCAGGTCGAGCGTTGGAAACGGCGCCGGGTTGAATTTAATCACGCCCGGGGCGTCCTGGTCGATCTGCGTGCCGAACGAAATCGTGTCGTTCATGCCCTTGGCGGTGCGGTAAACCCAGGTGCGCTGCAGGCGCGTAAACGGACGTTCGCCAAGGTCACCCTGGAACAGATATTGCCGCAGGGGCGCGCCAAAGCCCTCGAAGATGTAACGCAGCCGCCCGATCAAGGGGAAGTTGCGGATGATGGCGTGTTTACGCTGCGTCAGGTCGACGATGACCGTGAAAATAATCCAGACGCCAAAGCCGATCAGCACCCAGCCCCACCATGGAAGCATGTTCTACTCCGCTGGTTTTGAGGCCGGTTATCTTATCAGATAGCAGGCGTAGCTGCGCCTTTCGGGCGCAGGCTGCGGCGGAAGCCGCAGCTACTTATTTCTTGATTTCGAACTCTTCGTCCTTCACTTCGCCGTCGAGTTTGGCCTCACTGAAGGTGTAGAGAGTGTAGTCGTCGCCTGGCTCGACGATCTTGACGCTGTCGATGTATTTCTCGTCGGAGCTCATGGTTACTTCGATGCTTGAGATGAATTTCTTGACGGTGTCGTTCTTGGGCGCCATTTTCAGCTTGGTGGGCTTGTTGCCCTCCAGCGTGACGGTGTAGCTTTCCGTCATTTTCGTGAACTCGCCCTTGAACCAGGTGAAAAGCTGTTTCACCACGGCGTCCAGGCCGCGCTCGTCCGACAGCTTGAACTTCTCGACCTTTTTGGTGGTCTCGTTCCACTTCTGGCCGTCGTCGCCGGCGATCACCAGGATGCTTTCGTGGGGCTTGGTGTATTCCCAGCGGACGTGGTCGGGCTTCTTGAAAACAAAACGGCCGCTGGATTCGATCACGTCGTCGAACAGCAGCACGTGTTTTTCCTGCTTGAACTTGCCCGCAAACGTCTTGTGGTCGGCATGCTCTTTCTCAATGCGTTTCAAAACGTCATCGACGCTTTCCTTCTTGGGCGGCGGCGGCGCGGGCGGCGCCGGGGGCGCACCTTGAGCGCTCACGACAACCACGCTGAGGAGCAGACCCGCGATAACAATCAGTGTGCGCATGTTGTCCTCCACTACCGTTACGAGCCCCGAGAGGCGTCCGATTTTCCGTGGCACCTCAGACCGCTCACTCGCGTTCGCGGCTCGTATGATACGTTTGCCACCGCGGCTTGGGGCTGAGCTGTCGCCATGCTGCCGGAAATCTGGCATGGTCCGTCGTTCAACCCCATAACCAAGCTTGCCCACACCCTGGTCATCGAATAAACTCTTCTCGTCCCTGGCGTCGTCCCCTGACGATCGACCTTACATGAAGCCAATCAAGCTGTGCCTGATTGCCGCCGCAATTGCGGCGCTGGCTTTCTGTACCTTGCGGCCCGCCGATGCCGAGGGCGCGGCGCCACCCAAGGCCCCGAAGGCGCCGAAGGAAGCCCCAAAACCTACCGAACCGGCGCCTACCGCGGCCGACGCTGAGCTCGAACGTGCCCGCGAAACGGTGGCGAAGTTGCCGCCGCGCGAATACGCCATCTACTACCTGCTGCTTCGGCTGATCCGGCCGCGCTTTGGCGCTGAGCCGACCGCCGTCGCCGTCGGCTCCCTTCGTTCCATGGAGGAGCCCGTCGGCGGCCCCCTCAACAACGTCGAGATGCTGCGGCTGTGGGCGGTGCTCGAGAGCGGCGCCGACGTGCGGCGCGAACTCGACGCCGAATTGCGCCGCCTGGTCGACACCCCGTTGCCCCCGGGCGAGCCAAGCCTCGCGCGTTGCGGCATCGAGGTCCTCACCATCCGCGCAGCGTTGCGCACCGGCACGCGCATGCGCCTTGGGCTGGAGGACCGCCTGAAGCTGCTGCTTGAAATCGCCGACAAGGCTTCTCGCGTCACCACCGAGGGGTCGGGCTACAACACGCCAACCTGCCTTCAGACGCAGTGGTTTGCCAACCATCTATGGCGTGCGTTGATTGCCCGTTCGGCCGTTGACTTGAAGCTCGCTGAAAAGTCCAAGCTGTGGGACCGCGACCTCGACCTGCTCTGCAACGCCTGTGCGCCCAAGACGGGGTTCACGGGCAGCCGCGACCAGCCGCACGATGATTCCAACGATCTGCACAGCAACCTGTTCGCGTGGTCGGCGCTGGCGCTGGCGGCGAGCGCGCCGGAAAAAGTACTCACCAAAGCCGTGGTTGGCGAGGCCGCACGCTGCATGAAGAATGGGCCGGACGTGCTTGCGCGTCTGGGCAAGGACTACCCCGGCGAGGCGTTCAGTTTGGGGCATCTCAGCCTGTCGGCGCTGCTTGCTACGCAGCTTGCGCCGGGCAAAGTTGAAGCCGCGAAGTGGCGCGAAGGCCTGTACACCGAAGCCAAAGGCATGCTGACGGCGCCGGAGACGGCATCTTCGCAGGCATTGGCGCTTGACCTCGGCCTGCACGACATTCGGCCCGGGATGTTGTCGAGCGAACTGGTACAGGCCGCGGAACAGTCGCTGATGCTGATTGGCCTGTGCGGCGGCATGTGGACCGCGGAAAAGGGGCCATTGGTGGGCAAGTCGGTTTCCGAAGTTGGCCTGGTGCTCTACGCGATGTCCCTCATTGAACAAGCCGAGCGGCCCCAGCCGATTGACCCGGGCACAAGCGAAGAAGACCTCAATACGGCAATCATTGCCGCCATCGACAAGGGCTGCCGCTACCTGCTGAGCATCCAGGCCGCGGACGGCAGCTTCCCGGGCGAGGGTCACACCGGATCCCAGGCGCTGTGCATCCTGACTTTGCTGCACGGCGGCTATGCCCGCACCTGCCCCCAGATCGCCCGTGCTATGGCCTATGTGACGGGCAAGGACTTCGCGGTCAGTAGCCTGTCCTACGAGTGCGGCATTATCCTGATGATGTTCCAGAAGTTTTACGAAGCCGAACAAATCAAGGCCGGCGTATTCGAACCGAAGACCCTGAAGGGCTATTCCCTCGCACGCCAGGCGGTGTGGAACAGCATCCCGGCCGCGCACAGGACGGTGATCCAGCAGCTTGTCGTGCACCTCAACTCAACGCGGCACAAACTCAGCGGCTGGGGTTACAGCGCAGCCGAAACTCATGAGGGCTGGCGCGACAATTCCTGCAGTCAGTACGCGATGCTGGGCTACCGCGCCGCAAGTTTTCTCGGCGCTGCTGTCGAGGACAACATCTTCGTCGCCGAAACTAATCGCCTGTTGAACGACTTTATTACACTGAAGGGCGGCTCGAAGCAGCCCCGTGCCGTGCGCGGACTTGATACCACGGGCGGGAAGAATGACCGAACCACAGCGGGCGAGAGCGAAGCAGCCATGATCTCGCCCGGGGGTTGGGGTTATCAACTTCCAACGCGAATCGATCCAACGCCGGCCATGACCGCCGCGGGCGTGTCGAGCCTGATGATCTGCCTCGACGAAATGAGGATGAGAACCGGCATCGACGAGCATTTCGAAAAACGCATTCGTGAAGCCATCGAAGGCGGCCTGGCGGGAATCGGCACGCTGAGTTTCCACCAGGGAGCTGCCGGTACCGAAAAAATGCTTACAGCCGGAGGATGGGGAATGTACACGCCCTATTCGATCGAACGCGGCTGCGTGATTGCCGGCGTCAGGTTGCTTTGCGGCGACATTGACTGGTACCGCATCATCGCGCGAACGCTGGTTGGCTCGCAGGAAACCGATGGCAAATGGCGCGGATTGCTTGACACATGCTGGGCCATCCTGTGCCTGCGCAAGGCCTCGATGCCCGTGGTCACCGAGCCGCGGCCTCCGGTGGTCACGCCCGATCCCATGCCGCCAGTGACAACACCCGACCCCAAACCGCCGGTCACCACGCCCGACCCAAAGCCGCCGGAACCCAAGAAGCCTGTGATCACTGAAGGGCCCAGCAAGCCTGCTGAAAGTAAACCTGCCGAAAAGGAAACGCCTAAGTAGCGCCGACGGTTACTTGCGGCGCGAGCCGAGCCGCGTAGGCGCCCTCGCCGAGCAAATCGTCGAGCCGCGCCAGCTTAAACCCGCGCGCGCGCAGGCCGTCGATGATCACGGGCAAGGCTTCGAGCGTCGCGCCTCGGTCATCTGTACCCTGCAAACCCCCACCATCGTGCAGCAATATCACGCCGCCGGCCTGTGCGCCTTCGACGACGCGCCGGGCAATCGCCGCCGCATCGCCGCGCACGGCGTCAAAGCCGCGAATCTGCCAGCCGACGGCGACCATACCCGCGCGATCCAGCACATCGCCAAGCGCCGGATTCTTAAACCCGTGCGGCGCGCGATAAAATCGCGGCGTTTGTCCAATGGCGGACTCAACCACGTCGTTGCAACCCGCGATTTCGCGGCGCAGGCGGCCCCACAGGCCGAAGTTGATATTCCAGGCGTGCGTGAAGCTGTGGTTGCCGACGAGATGGCCCTCGGCCTTGATGCGCTGAAGCAGCGCGGGGCTTTTCTGGGCACGCGAGCCCACCACGAAAAACGCGGCCTTCACGTCTTTGCCGCGCAAGATCTCAAGCACGCGCGCGGTAAAGCGTTCGTCGGGCCCGTCGTCGAACGTCAGCGCCACGGTGTTGTCGCTGAGGCCGCGCCAAAGCGTGCGCGCCCATAAACTCGAGTTGACGTTGAACACGCCCCAGCCGATCAACGCGAGCGCCGCGAGTGCGATTATGCCTGCGATCAGCCACGAAAGCGGCGCCTGGCCAAACCATAGGGCGGCAAAAATCCCCGCAGCGGCGAGTAGCTTGATCGAAATGGCTTTGGCCATAGTGGTCGTGTCTCGTGTTACGGTCTACGTGCTACGGATAATACGAAAACGGCCCACCAGTGGTGGGTCGCCTTTTCACGTAACACGTCGCACGTAACACGATTTAGTTCGAGGTTTCCGAGGTTTCGTACAGGAACTTGATCATCACGATCTCGCTCTGGAAACCCTTCTTGAAGGTGTAGGTGAACTCGTCCATCACGCGGCGAATCAGGAAAGTCCCAAGTTCGTTTTTCTTGCTGCGGGTGAACTCACGCAGGAGATCGTCGCGGGTTACATCGGCGGCTACATCGTAATCGTTGCAGGTGTCGGTAATGATCACTTTGACGCGGGTCGGGTCGACATCAATTCGAAGGCGCAGGTTGCCGACGGCGCTGTGTTCCTTGGCGTTCAGAATTGTGCTGGTGCAAGCTTCGTCGATGGCAATAACGACAGCGCGGCCGGTTTTCGGGCCAAGGCGGCTCTCCCCTAGCACTTCGCGAACAAAGTCACGAATACTCGCGAGGGAGCGGGTGTCCAGCGGTACATCAAGTTCACGACGAGTGGTTTGAATCATTGTCCGGTTCAGCTTTTCCAACGTCTCTTTACAAATCCGACGCTTAGGCTTCATAAGTCCTGTGAATGACGTCTTTATGCTGCCATTTAAGTGCGCTTGTGCAAGTAAGAATTCCATGAATTGTTAGAGAAATTACTATGCGTAGTGTGCGCTTTTGCCATTCTATAGATACCATGGAGCGAGTTGCATGACAATCCGCACTACCTTGTACGAACCCCGGAAGTCAAGGCGGAAGAAATGCCGCCAATCAAGTTCTCGTCTACGGGTTGCATCTGACCGGCCTTCCACCAAAATGCGCTAAGCCATTCTGGATATGGAAGTTGCGCTAATGAGATTCCGATCCGGTTGCACGCCTGCACCAAACTTGGAGGCACGCGCTTGCCGGGAGCTGTCGATGATTCGATCAGTATCAATCGATCCGCCCTTCGCAATGCCGGCAGCACACTCGCCTTCACGCCCTTGGGATGCTGCGGCCAGATCAACACTACCGTCGCATCCAGCCAATCCTGTGTCGCCGCCGAGTTGCCCTCGATCAGCAGCGGTTCGTCCGCATTGAAACGCGCCAGCGCGGCCTTCAGCGCATAATTGAACGCGTGCGGCGCCGCACGCAGCCATAGCACGGGCTCCCCACCGGCTTCGGCAAGGCGGCCCGTGTCTTTGCCGGCGACCTTGATTCGCGAATCGTCGGCGACGATTTCATAACCCGCGGGCGTGTCATCGCAGCCGTCGCAATGGTCCTCAGCCGGGCTATGTACAGGGCAGTGGGATTCGCGGTGAAAACGCGTTATCTTGAGGACCTGTATTCCCGGGTGGCGGCGCAGCAGTTGGCAGGCAAGTTCGGTCTTTCCCGAATTCGCGCTTGGCCCCGTAATCACGAGCGGTTTCATGGATGCAATGACTCCAGTGGCTCCCAGTGTAGCACCCGCGGCGACAAAGGCAGCGCGAGCTTTCCCCTGGAGCCGCACGCAGGCCGTGCTGCTGCTGACGCGATTCATTGCGGCGTCGGCGGCAACCAGCGGCATCGCGGCGCTGGCGTGGCTTGCGCCCAATCAGACGCCGGCAGCCATGTTTCTAACACTTGCGGGTGTGCTTGCATTCGCGGAAATCGCGGGCATTGCGCTATGCGTCGTTGAGTGGCGCGACTACGGCTGGCGCGCGCTTTCGCGCGGCGCGGAGGTCTGGCCCGCTCTGGCGGCGGCGTGCATTGAGCCCGTCGCGATCCTTGGCGCCCTGATACTGATAGTCTACGGCCTGATCGCCAGCGGCGTGTACACCGTTGCGCTGTCGCGCGGCACCGCCACGGGCAAGATTCGCGGCGAGACCGCCCGCAGGCTGGTTGTGGCGCTGGCAAACGCGGGCTTCATCGGCCTGATTGCGGCCCGCACGCAGGGCTGGGACATGAAGACGTTGCTGGGTGTGGATGAACGCACATGGGTATTGGCATGCGCGGCCCTGATGTTGATTGCGGCGGCGCGGGCCGCGGTGGACATCGCGTTCTGGGCCCGCGGCAGCGAGTAGGGACACGCGGCAGCGTGTCCTCGTCGAGCGGACACGCTGCCGCGTGTCCCTACGTAGCCTGATTGACAAGGCCAATGCAGCCACTAACCTATTCCTCTACCAATTAATAGTCCGTAAGCTTCGCCCCACAAGCGGGTTCCAAGCGACGTCCCTTCGGGAGTTCCATGTTGACTGACACCAAGAAAATGCCCTTGGGAAAAATCCTGGTCGGGTTGAAGTTTGCGACCGTGGAGCAGGTAAAGGACGGGCTCAAGCACGGAAAAGAGAAGTCGATGTTGCTCGGCGAAGCCATGGTCGAGCTCGGCCTTATTGACGATGAAAAGGTCGCCCGTGCGCTGGCCAAACAGCAGGGCGTCAAGTTCGTGGCGCTGTCGAAGTACGAACTCAAGCCTGAGATGACGGCGCTCGCCACGCAGGAAATCGTCAAGGAACACGAAATCATCCCGGTGATGAAAAAGGGGCGGTTGATCACCGTCGCCACGCACCGCGTGCTTGAATTCTACGCGCTCGACAACCTGCGCTTCATCCTTGGCCATGAAGTTGACTGGGTGATGGCGCCGAAGTCGGACATCTACAACGCCATGAAGAATTATTACGGCATCGGCGGCCTGGCTGAGCAGATCAAGCAGGACGATATCGGCTTCAAGGACATCGGCGCCGAGGAACTCGCGACACACGACGAAGAAGGCTACGTCGCCCAGCTTGTACAAGTGCTGATTACCGACGCCATCAAACAGCGCGCGTCGGACATCCACGTCGAGCCGATGGAAGAAAAACTGCGCATCCGTTACCGCATCGACGGCAACTGCGTCGAGATGGACTCGCCCGAAAAGCGCCTGCAGGGGCCGCTTATCCAGCGCATCAAAATTTTGTCGAAGATGGACATCGCCGAGAAGCGCAAGCCGCAAGACGGCCGCATCAAGACCAAGGTCGAGGGCCGCGACATCGACTTGCGCGTGAGCGCCTTGCCGTGCTCGTGGGGCGAATCGGTGGTCATGCGTATTCTCGACAAGGCCAAGAACCTCGTCGGCCTCGAAATTTTGGGCCTGCATTCGTCGGACTTCGACCGCTTTCAGAAAATCCTGCGCCGCCCCAACGGCATCTTCCTCGTCACGGGCCCCACCGGCTCGGGCAAGACCACGACGCTGTACGCGGCGCTCAACGCGCTCAACCGGCCTGACGTCAAAATCATCACGGCGGAAGATCCCGTCGAGTACAACCTTAACGGCATTAACCAGGCGCAGGTCAACCACACTATTGACCTGAGCTTCGCGAAAATCCTGCGCGCGATGTTGCGCCAGGCGCCTAACATCATTCTCGTCGGCGAAATCCGCGACGCGGAAACCGCCGAAATCGCCATCCAGGCCGCCCTCACGGGCCACCTGGTGTTCAGCACCTTGCACACCAACGACGCC
This sequence comes from Planctomycetota bacterium, assembly GCA_020848275.1. GTDB lineage: Bacteria > Planctomycetota > UBA8742 > UBA2392 > UBA2392 > JADLAK01. Next base: position 56,934 of record JADLAK010000104.1, on the reverse strand, counting down.
CCGGGCGCTCTTACGCGCCTGATCGACATGGGCGTCAAACCCTTCCTGGTTGCCTCGGCGGTGCAGGCCATCATGGCCCAGCGCCTTGTGCGCGTGCTGTGCCAGCACTGCAAGCAACCGGTGCAGGTCAGCGAAGCCGACCTCAAGATGGTGGCGCTTACGCCCGATCAGGTCCGCGGCCGCACGTTGTATGGCCCCAACGGCTGCAAGGAGTGCAAAGGCATCGGCTATCGTGGGCGCATGGGCATCTATGAACTGATGGAAATGAACGCGCCGCTGCGTGAGCTGACGTTCCAGAAGGCCTCGAGCCTGAAGGTGCGCCAGGAAGCCGTGCAGAACGGCATGACCACGTTGCAGGTCGACGGCGTGCGCAAGGTGCTCGAGGGCAAGACCACGATCGAGGAAATCCTGACGATCACGCACCGCGACGACCTGTAGTCGTTCGCAACGGTATCGGGTATTTGGTGTCAGGTATCAGGAGCTTCAACCCGATACCCGAAACCTGGGACCCGATACCTTCTTGTTGGAGACGTCATGCCCCACAAAGTCGGCGTCATCCTCTCCGGTTGCGGCTTCAAAGACGGCGCGGAAATCCACGAAAGCGTCTGCACGCTGCTTGCGCTCGACAAAATCGGCTGCACGATCATCTGCATGGCGCCGAACATCATCCAGGCGCGCGTTATCGATCATCTCAGCGGCAAAGAAGTCAAAGAGACTCGCAACGTGCTGGTCGAAAGTGCGCGCATCGCCCGCGGCAACATCAAAGACATCTCCACGGTGAAGGCGACGGACCTCGACGCGCTGGTGATGCCCGGCGGTTTTGGCGCGGCGACGAATCTTTCAACCTTCGGCAAAGACGGGGCCAAGGCGACCGTGAACCCTGACGTCGCCCGCCTTATTAAAGACATGCACGCGGCCAAGAAGCCGATTGGCGCGATCTGCATCGCGCCCGGCGTGGTTGCGGCTTGCTTGGGCAAGACCGCGCACCCGCTGCTGACCATCGGCAACGATCAGGATACGGCGGGCAACATCGAGGCGCTGGGCGCCAAGCACGAAAATTGCGGCACGCGCGAGTTCGTCGTCGACAAGAAAAACAAGATCGTCAGTACGCCGGCGTACATGCTCGGCCCGTCGATTGCCCACGTCGCCGAAGGCATCGAAAAGTGCGTCCGCGAAGTCATCGCCCTTATTTGACGTTATGAGCCGCGCGCGCAAACAAGCGGCCCCGTTGCCCGTTCGAGGAGTTCCATGCGCCTGATTTCTTTCGCCGCCGCAACCGTGTTGATCGCCCTGTTGGCCGTGCCCACGCCCGCCGAGGAAAAACAATCTGTGCCGGAAAAGTCGACGGTCGTCAAAGACGAGACCTGGGGCTATTCCAGCGAGTCCAAGGGACTTGGTGAAGACATCCGCACAATCCGCGCATTTGCGATGAAGACGACGTCAGGATGGATGGACGGCTTCAACATTGATCAAGTGACCATTCCGACGCCCTTTGGGGCGCCTGAAGTCGACAGGATTGCCGCCACATGGGAAACACGAAAACCGGAATCCACTTTCAAAGAAAAGGTTGTGACGGCTGACTGTGAAATCGCCGGTTTGAAAGCTCGAAAGGTGTCGGTATTGCACGTCGACAACAACAAAGCCAAGTCGATAGGCCACGTGTTTCTTTCCACGTTTGCAGAGGGTGGGCAGCCACGCTGGCAGATTGAGTACAAGTGCACCGGTGAAACCTGTGAGGCGCAGTTCAAGCTGTGCGAAGCCGCCATCAAAACATTTCAATTGCTGAAAGACGGTGAGAAGCCATCTACGGAACCGGACACTTACCGCTGCGAACGCATGGGCTGTCAGGTCACGCTGGCTGGATTCAAGGTCGATCCGACGATCCTGCCATCGGCAAGCCTTGTACACGCCACTACGACCGGAAAAATCACGGACTTCGGGCAGAACACAACCGGCCCGGTCGCCGAACTCTGGATTTTAGTTCGCAAGAACGAAGCCAAGGGTGACGCTGCGGCGACAAGGACCGAAGAACTGAAATTGCGCAAAAGGCATTTGGATGGCGGATCTCGCGTTACTGAGGCAACTGAACTAGATTTCAACGGAAGGCCGGCGGCCCGTTTGAATTATGAGGAATCAGCGCTTCGCGGCGGAAGGGTATGCCGCTTGTTGTTGATATGGGACGTCGATTTCTACTGGGAAATCCAAGTGGGCTATTACCCGAAATCCGCTGGGGAAGACCTCTCGGAAAAGTATCTGGCGGCCTTCGACAGTTTCAAACTGCTCAAGCCGGCGCCGGCCAAGGCCGATAAACCGAAGTAGCTCAGGCGGGTGGCGCGTACATGCGGATGTAGTTGCGCCAGTTCTTCAATTTCTTGGGCAATTCATCATTAGGTTGGTTTGCGCGCAAAAGGCGGGCGTAACGACGTTCAAGCGGACGTTTGCCTTGCTTGAACAACTCCAGATAGTTCAAGAAGTCGACCATCTTCTCGATGCGCTGCGTAGGCGTGAGAGCCAGGTTTTCACGGATCAGGCGCATGTCGATGAACTGCTTGTGATAATCGATCACGTCGTCCATCGAGCAGCGTTCAGCGTCGGGTTTGGTCGCGTTGCTCGTATGCTTAGTATATCATGGCCGGCGATGGCCAAATCCGGACAACTGACGCACCTCGATGAACGCGGCAACGCACGCATGGTCGACGTTGGCAAAAAAGACGTCACGGCGCGCGAGGCCGTCGCCGAGTGCCGCGTGATCATGGCGACGCAGACGCTCAAGGCCATTGTCAGCGGCAAAGTTCCCAAGGGCGATGTGTTTTCGACCGCTCGCATTGCGGCCATCCAGGCGGCCAAACGCACTCACGAGCTGATCCCGCTCTGCCATCCGCTGAAAATAACCAAGGTGACCGTCGAACTCGAACCCGAGTCACCTGACAGCATCCGCATCACCGCGACCGTGAAGGCGCTGGACCGTACGGGCGTCGAGATGGAAGCCTTGACAGCGGCGGGCGTCGCGGCGCTGACGATTTACGACATGTGCAAGGCGCTGCAGCGCGATATGGAGATCACCGACCTGCGGCTATTGCACAAATCGGGCGGCAAATCGGGCGATTATCACGCGTCTAAGGGCTCGCGCAAAGGGCCGAGAACCCGTAAAACCTAGGCTGTGGGCCCCCACCGCCTTGTAGAACGCTTAATGACCTCGCAGCCCGAAATCGTCTCGACTCCCGATCGCTTCAAGCAGGTGCTGGCGGAACTCGCCAACGCGCCGCGCTTTTCGCTCGATATCGAATCGGACAGCTTCTACCACTACGAAGAGCGCGTCTGCATCGTCACGCTCTCGACAGAAGACCGCAACGTCATCATCGACACGCTGGCGCTGGGCGAAGCCTCACGCGAGTTGCAGCAACTGGTGGGCCGGCGCGACCGCCCCTGCCTGATGCACTCGGCCAGCAACGACGTGCTGGCGCTCAAGCGCAGCTTCAAGCTCGAATTCGGCCTGATCCAGGACACGGCGATGGCGGGCTCGCTGCTCGGCTTCGCGCAGACCGGGCTCGCCACGCTGGTCGAAACCTTCATCGGCCTGCGGCTGCCCAAGGACCTGCAACGTTACGACTGGGGCCAGCGCCCGCTCCAGCCCGTACACCAGGAATATTTAATCAACGACACGCGGCATCTGTTCAAGGTCCACGACTTGATTGAGGAACAACTGCGCAAGGCCGATATTGTCGACGAGTACCGCATCGAGTGCGAGGCGCTGGCGCTGAGCCTGCCGCGCGAGCGCAGCTTCGACCCGGAGCGTTTCCGCCGCATCAAGGGCCACGAGCAACTTGACGCGTCAAGACGCGGCGCGCTGAAGTCGCTTTACGCCTGGCGCGACCGCACCGCCAGGGGTCTCAACCGCGCGCCGTTTCGCGTCGTCTCCGACCACGCCCTGATGGGCCTTGCGGCTGAGCCGCCTAAAGACGAACAGGAACTGGCAAGCCGCAGCGGCATCGGCAACTGGCTTAGCAGCTACGTCGCGGAAATGCTTGCCGCGTTGAAGAAGGGCCTGAGTGAACCTTCGCCACCGCGCGCGCCACGCGTGCACCATGAACCCGACCCTGACAACAAGCCGCTGGACATGCGCCAGCGCGATATCCTGGGCAAGCTCAAGGCCTGGCGCGAGCAGGAGGCCAAGGCGCGCGGCTTGGGCCTGCAGGCCATTATGCCGACGCCGGCATTTCACGACCTCGTGCACACGCCGCCGCGCAACACCGAAGAACTCGGCAAACTTGCGCGGGTGGGGCCAAGCCGCGCCAAACGTTACGGTGAACCGCTGCTGGCGCTGCTCGCGCCGCTGAATAAACGCAGAGCGTGACTTACTTGCCTTCGAAGACGATCTTTTCGTCCCGGCCGGCAAGTATCTCGACGACTTTACACGCGCTGTCCGGCGCGCCGGGCCACGGCTGCACCTTGAAGCGCCCGGGCGGGAGAAAAAAGCTGTCCGTGCGGCGCGTCGGCGGAGTCTCGCTCGATCCTTTCAGTTGCGCTGAAAACGCGGTGCCCGTCGGCAAAAAGCGGCATTCAAGCACGCGCACGAAAACCAGGGGCTCGGCTAAATCCCACCAGCGGTCGAGCACCGCACCTGCTGGACAACTTCCCCTGACGGCGACGGACACTTCCGCGGCCGCCTGGAAGGCCACCTGGCGCAGATCCAGCACGATCTCGTCAGTCCCACTGGGAAATGTCTTCAAGCCGAAGTCATGAGCCTCGAACTCGATGTTGCGCTGTTCGTCGCCCTCGCCGACGAGCCGCATTTCGTAGTGAACACGCGCGATGGTAAAGGTGATTTCGTCCGCGGGCACGGTGAACTCCCGTGCGCGCGCGCCCTCCTCCAATTCATCGTCTCCGCCCTCCAGCGGCTCAAGGCCTCCTTCAAACCCCGAGCGCGTGGCGTAAACAATCGCGGTCGTATAGGCAGAGCCCGCAACGTTGATAACCCGCAGTTTGCGTGTCTGGCCGGCGACCCTCGCATCAATGACATGTTTGCCCGGTACGTCAAAGTAGAACGGCGCCAGGTAGCCTTCCTCAGCCACGTCACCGCGCCCAACATATTGAACCCGCGCGTAGTAACGCCCCCGGGGCGCAAACACGACAAAGCTATTCGCGTCGCGGCCCTCGAAAACCAACGGCTGGCCCCTCCAGGGGTCGTACTCGCCGGAAGTAACCTCCGGCCAGCCGGCGCCGTCGGTCAGCGCCTGTTGGAGTTCGGCGGCCTCGAGTTCAATATGACACTCCGCTTCGTCAAGCCCTTCCACCCGCAGTGTCGCCGACGCAAAACCCGGGACCGTGTCGAGACCGAGTTGAAGCGAATACTGCGTCCTGCCGCGCAGATCGAAGCACCCGCCGAAAAGGCCCGACAGGCCCCAATTGAACACACCCTGCGGAAGCACGATACGTTGCGCCGTCTCGCCAAGCGGGATGGATGTTGGTGAGTCGGGCGGCCAGTCCACGCCGGCCATCACTTCGTCAATTCCCAGTTGGCGCACCAACCCGAAGTGCGCCAGAGGCTCGTCGTCCCCCGTCGGCGAAATGTCCACCCACATTGGGAAGACAAGTCCACTATCGCTTGGCCAAAGCAACTCCCGGAACTCCGGGCTGATCGAGACATCCAGCGTACAGGATGGCCAATCGAGTGTTTCTTTGCGCTGCTCGCCGCGTGCCAGTAACAGGCGACGAGGCGGCGCGCCCGCGCCGACGAGTTCATATTCGCCGGCGCGGAACTCGACGAACTCGGGTTGAAGCTTGCCGTTTTCGTCCTCGACCTGCCCGAAGTAGAACTCTTCTGACTGCTCGTCCTCAATGCGCCGCAGCTCAACCACAGTCTGGTCCAGCAACTTGCCATTGAAGCGGGTCTGCACGTTGAGGCGCGTGCGCTGGGACTGCCCGAAGACAAGCGTGGCTTCCGCGCCCCGCGCCGCCGAAAGCGTCAATATCTGCGGCGAGACAAACGCCGGGTCGTCCATGAAGGACTGTTGGCCGATGTTGTAACACGCCTCGGCAACCATTGTGAATTCGCCCTCGGGCAGGCCGCTGTATTGCATCACGCAGTTCGTGCACCCGTTTGCAACGATCGTGCAGAAGCCGGTGGATACGAATTGGATGACGGGAGTGGCGCTGTGATATTCGAGTTGCACTAAGTACGACAGGTCGACCGGCGGCGGGCCGGCATCGGCCCAAGTGAGCGTGACACGCAGGGCGGCGCCGCCGCCAGGAGCATTCAACCTGAGTTCGACGCCAACAGGTGCGTCCTCCAGCGAGGCGGTGTCCGTCGCAAACCGGGCGCCGGGCGCAACTGCGGCGAGGAAGTATTTGCCCGCCGGAAGGTCGAAGATGAAAACGCCGCGGTCGTCTGTCTGCACGGTGTGGCTTGGCCAGCAATCGTCGAAGAATACCCAATCGAGGCCGGTGCCCCGGTCGTCCAGCGTCGCGGGCGGCTCGACCGTCGCTTGCTCGTGGTGTGCGGCATAGAGGTCTGCCAAACGCTCCTTGATGCGCACCACTTGCTCGGGCGAAGTGCAAAAGCCCTGCACCGCGTCGGCGAACAGGTAGTGGGCGCCCGCACGCTCGACGAGCGCCGCTCGCGGCAAATCGCGCACCGCAAATGCCATGACGGTTGCGCCGCCGACCGGTTTGCCGGCGAAATCGAAAACACGCCCGCCAAGCCGGCTTTGCTTGCGCAGCCGGATTTCGATTGGCGTCTGGTCCGGGGTCCAGTAGCGCGAAATGATCGCCAGCAGCACTTCGCCCGGCGGCGTCACGGGCTGGTAGCCGTCCGCCACGGGGAAGGGGTCCTCGCCGATGGGCCCGCTTTCGTCGAGCGGAAGAAACGTGTGCCGAAATGGAACGCGCACGCGGCCATCGGCGTCGGTTCTGCCACGGGGCCGCACTTGTCCGAAAACGCTGAACACAGCCTGGTCGGCCAGCGGTCGCGCGTCTTCGAATGTCGGCACGGCGCGCAGGCCTGCGACAGGTGAGAAAATCTGGAACACTTCATAACGCGCGTTACACAGCGCGCCGGTTTCTTCGTCGATGAGCCTGAACAGCACCGTTCCCTGACGGGGGGCGTTGTCGCTACCCCCCACAGGCAAACTGATTTCCAGCGTTTCCGGCGGCCCGTCAACCGGCGGCGGTTGAACTTTGGCCGGCGCAACGTCGGCACTTGATTTGGTCCGCGACTTGGGCGTTGCGGGCGTTTCGGCGACGCTGCAGGGAGCGTTGTCGATTTCGCCGCGCGGCGCGGTCTTGCGAAGAAACAGCAGCCACGTTGCGGCCAGCGAGGCCAGCAGCGCAAAAAGCAAACCCGCAAGAATGACGCGCGTGTTCATCGGACCGGCGGGGGTATTAACGGGGATACCGGATTATAACGCGTCGCCGGCATTTACGTTCACCGAATTATCAACCTGAGCGCCCCTACTTGCCGGGGAAAACGACCTCGGCGGCCTTGCCGGGTTCGACGGTCACTTTGCGCCACGCGCTCCTGGGCGCATTGGGCCACGGGCAAACAGTGTACTCGCCCGCGGGCAGATAAATCCGCCGTGTCTCAAGCGCCGGCACAGGCCGCGTAGCCGCCATTTCCAGCGCGCTGTAGGCCCGCCGCCAGTACGCCGCGTCGCCGACGGCCTCGACGCCGACGCTGCCCTGTCCGCCGCCCTCGAGCCACCAGCCGAGCCACCACCAATCAACGTCGCCCTCGGCGGGGCAGCGGCCCGTGGCGCGGACCGTCAGTGTCCCAAACGGTTCGAACTTCAGCGCCGCGAAATCCACCACGGCCGACGGCTTGAGGCTGACTTTCACGCGCGCGATCGCCGGCCGCCATTCGAAGGGCCCGATCTGAGTGTGTTCGAGATGAACCAGTGTGATCTCGTATTCGCCCTGCGCCAAGGCATACCGGGATGCACCGTGGGTTAGCACCGGCACGACCAGGCCGTTGGAATCCGCCGCAACTCCCACCGCCTTGTTCGCGGGCGCGTTGAGAAATTCAAGTTCGCCATCGGCGGCGGCGGGCACAGCGACGCTTTGATCGCCCGGCACATTCACCACGCGCCAGAAGCAGCGGTCCTGGCACGAAATGCGCACGTAATGTCTGCCCGGCGGCGCAAACAGCAGAAACTTTCCGGGACCCACCGGCACCGCAGATGATACCAGCGTGGATTCGTACCACGTGCTGTCGCCGGTGGTGAGTGAACCCAGGTTTTCGATCAGTTGCGGGAGGTCCGCGAATTCGACTTCCCAGTCGTCGTCCTCTGCCATACCGTCGAGGTTCAGGCGGCAGATCGCGACGCCCGGAAGATTGGCGAGGCTGAACTCGACCTTGGTTGCGAGGCGGCCCCGCAGGTCGATCACGCCATCGAGATAAATCGTCGAATGCAGAGTCCAGTGGTAGATGCCCGAGGGCAGGTCCATCTCGATCCCTTCCTCGGGAATCTGCGTCTCGCAATCGCTGATGTCGTTAAGCCCCCGAAAGAAAGTCTCACGCACGCAAGGCTGCGCGATCGAGCCAAAACCAGCCAACAGTTGCGGCGTCATCTCGGGCATGATGTCCATTATGATCGGCTCAGTGCGGCCCTCATCCAGAAGTGAATCCATCAGCCGCCGCAGGTCCTTGGCCACAGTGAATTTGACGGGCCGGACGGGGATTTCAAAGCGCTCGGCGGTGGTGAGGCCGCGCTCTATCTTGAAGGGGCTTGGCACGCGGGTCTCGACCATGCATTCGTATTCGCCGGGCTGCAGCGCAATCGGCTGCTCGCGTGAGGTCGCCGGGTCGACAAGGCACTGGCGCTCCGTCCACTCTGGGTCGCCCTTGCGTCGAAAGAGCCAAAATGTGCCCTCGGTCGGCTCGCCTTTACAGATCAAACTGGGCTTCCAGAATCCCACTGATTCCGGCCCGACCTCTATCTCAACATCTTGGGGTTTGTCGGTTTTGACAAAGCGCAGCGGGTAGCCCGCGAGTTCGCCATCTTCGCGGCGCATGGACGCGCCATCGGCATCCGTCAGCGCGACAAAGGCAATCCAGTGGCCGACCGGCACGTCTGTGAAACTCACCACGGCGCCGGCTTCGCCCGCGGCATCCACTTGCCACTGCAACACCGCGCCGTCGAGGGGACCGTCGACCTGGCCGTGGCAGCCGCAGGGCAGCAGCGTGACTTTGTATTGCGTGCGCGCGAGGTCTTCGGCGCTGCCGCGCCACGCAATGGCAATCTTCAGGGGCGCGCCGACGATAGGCGCCATGACGACCGTCCATTTTTTCGGCTTGCCGTCCATGACCACTTCGACGACGCTGGTCTCGTAACCCGTCGCGGACACAAAAATCGAATAGCTCCCCAAGGGTAGTCCCACAAAGCGCGCGGCGCCCGACTGGTCGGACACCGCCAGATATATTGCCGGCAGCGTAAGCAGCGAAGGAATGCGGCTGTCGCCGACGTACCGCAGCGTCACGGGCTTTGCGGCGCTCGCGCCAATGCCGTGCATGATCGACAGCGATTCGAGTGCAAGCTTCGCCGGTTTGATGATTTCGCGTGTTAAGCGACGCCCGGCCCGCGCCGCCGCAAAGGCCGCGCCGCCGTAGACGCGCGTCTCGACGCCATCGACAACCTCTGGCAGCGGCACGGCGATGAGGCTTACGTCCGATAAAGGCTTGCCCGCCTTTTCCCGCACGTTGACGGCGAGTTCGCCCACGTTGCGCATCACGACATCGATGCCGCCGCGGTGCGGCCTGCGCCACGCCTTGCTGATGGCGGCGATGGTGTCCAGCGGACTGCGGGCCAACTCGCAGCCCATGACAATCGGGAACAGGAACGAACTCCAGCGCGGCGCATCAGCGGGGTGCGGTCCAAAGGGCAGCCGCACGAGCCCGGACTTGTCGGCCTTGCACAACACGCGCGCTGCGGGATCGGCGGGAGTTTCGAATTCGGCAAAGGGCTCGCCACTACTGAAAGCTTTTGGCGGCGCGAGGCCAAGCACGACGGGGGCGCGGGTGCGAACACGCCAGATTTCGCAGGTTGCGTCCGCAAGCGGCGCACCTGCGGTGTCAACTAAACGGAAGAGCACCTCGCCGCGGCGCAGCACGTTGACGCGCGGGCCTACGCTGAGCGCGGGCGGAATGGTCTTGATGCGTTCAGGCATCACGCGCAAGGCGGGGCCCATCGGGCCGCCAACGCATTCATGGACCGGCTCGGGCCGAGGCGCCAGGGCAAAGCTGCGCGTCGAGGCAAACCCCGCAAGCGCCGCAAGGACAAGCCCCAGGGCCAGCGTGGCCAATCTTAAATTCATCAGCGGCCCTCGAAGACGACTTCTTCGCGTTTGCCCGGCTTAAGGTCGATGGTGCGGCAGGCGCTTTCGGGCGCGCCTGGCCAGGGCGTAATCTTGTAGCGGCCCGGCGGCAGCAAAAGTTCTTCCGTCAGCGCGTAGGGAACGGGCTTTGTCGTGATCGGCACAAGCTGCGGGTAGGCCGCCAGCGGCGCGTCCGCGGTCTTGAAATCAAGCGCCTCAACTTTCATGCGTCCGCCGTCGGGCATCGCCCACCAAAAATCGCGCAGCGTCGGCGCCGGGCAGGCGCGCGTGGCCTTGATCACCAGCGTGCCCACGGGCTGGAAATCGAGCTGGTTCACAGTGATGTCGATGGGGTGCACGCCAACGCGCACACGCACGGTGGCGACCTCCGGCTCGGCTTCGTGCATGTCGATGATCAAGCCGCCAAGGGCCGGATGGTCCCAGCAGCGTTCACGCCGGATCAGGAGCAGATATTCGCCCTGCGGAAGCGTCGTGTATTCGGCGGGGTCGGGCCCGTAGACGGCATCGAGCTGCACGGCGTCACCGCCGGCGTTGATGCAACATGCGTCGGCGGTCCATGCGCCGCGTTTGGGCTCGGGCCCGACAAACCACTTCCCGTCACTGTCGGCAATCAGCCGGATGCTGCCTTGCTCGGAGATAAGTTCCGGGCCGATGTCGAGGCTGCCCGGCACCATGAAACAACGATGGGCCATGCGCGGCGCATCCAGCACCACCGTGTATGCGCCGGGCGGGCCAAAGACATAGACCGTCTTGTTCCCGCTCTTCACCTCGTAGCTTTGTCCGCCGGGGCCAAACGCGCCCGGGGTATCTTCGCTGTCCACGCCCAGGACCTGTCTGCCGCGCAACTCGGCTTCCTCAATGAAATATTCCGCTTCGTCAAACTCTTCCTCGGTGAGGCCGCTGAACATCACTTTGCCCACGGCAAGCCCCGGCAGGCTATCGAGGCCGAAGCGCACGGCCTTGTCGCCGCTGCCGCGCAGGTCGATGGACCCGCCGATTTCCTGCTCGGCGGCCAGCAGCCGCCAGTCATAGACGCCCGCCATCAGGTCAAAAGCTGCGCCCTCGGCCGGGATCTCCGCGCCGTCGCCAAGCGCGCCGAGGTGGCCGTCGGCCATGAGGGCGAATTCGGGCGTATCGGCAACGTACCGCGTAACCGTGTTCTCCTCCGGCAGCGACAGCATCAGCTTGATGTAGGGCTTGCGCTCGAACCAGGTCGAGGGGTCGCCGGGGTCGGGGCGCTCCGTGACGGTTTCGACGCCGAGCAACAGCAATTCGCGCAGCTCGTCGGAAATCGAAAAACTCACGTGGCGCGAGGGCAACTCGAATTCCTCGACGCGATTTTCGCCCGCGCGCAACAACACGCGCCGCGGCGGCAGGAACCCGCTGACCATGATGTATTCGCCGGGCGCCAACATCACTCCTTCGCGATCGCTGGAGGAAAACGTGATCTCATCCACGTGCAGCTCGCCCTCGCGGCGCACCAGCACGGGAAACTCCTCAAGCAATTGATCGCCAAATCTGGCCTGCGCCCGGAACTGCGCGAGCGCCCCTTGTCCGGTATAAAAATCGAGCTGCGCCGTCTGGCCGTCGTGCAGCTCAACGTAACAGGGGCCGGGGTACACCGGGCCTTCCGGGTCCTCGCGGCTGATTGAAATCCTCCAACCTCCGGCGGGAAGCGGCCCGAATTCGAAAGTCGACGTCGCAAGGCCGCCATGGTGGGCAACCCAGGCAACGAACGGGCCATCGTCCGTCTGTTCATCGACGTTGGGGCTCGATTGGCTGACCCGCAGGTTGACCTCGTCGTTGGGGTATTCGTCGCCCGCGCGGTGCAACGTCACGTGCACCATCGCGCCGACATCTTCCTGCGCCAGCACGAGTTCAAGCGGGCCTCCGCCCGGATGCGGCGTGCGCAGCACCGCCACATCATGGCCCGGCGCGTAGGCGAATATCGCATATTCCCCTGTCGGCAGCGCCGAGAACCGGTAGGCCCCGGCGTTGACTGCAACCGCCCGGTGGGTCGCGCCATCTTCTTCGAGGAAGTCGCCGATCGTCGCCCGCAGGTCCTCGGGGTCATCTTCGGCCGAGGCCGGGGGGCTGGCTTTTACCTTCGCGCGCCGCGCGAAGCGGTAGTCCTTAAGCGACTGCATCTGCCACTCCATGTCCTCTTCATCCATCACATACTCGAGCGCCAACTCCGAGAATCCCCAGCGCCGCTCTTCGCGCTGGGCCGGCGTCGGGTCGCCAAGGCCGTCGGCCGCTCCCCGGCGGGGTATCACCAGCACGGCGCCGACCTTTGCGCCGGAGACAACATCGAGATTGTCCGTGAGCTTGAGTTCGAGCGGGCGCATACGGCGCACCCGCACGTCGATCGGCGACCAGGTGGGCTTGATCCAGGCATCGAGGATGCCCCTGAAGATGAGCGAGGGACTCGTGACGGGCTCGTACCCCTCGGGCACCGGATAAACCGTCGTGCGCGGCCGCTCGGTCATCAGCAAGATTTGAGGATCGTCGAGGAAGCGCCGAGTAACGATCAGGCCGGAATTGTCCGTCGTTTCGTGTTCGTCGCGGCTTTCCTCGAATTCAACGTTGCCGAGGTCGCTGTTGATCTTTGCGGCGGGCGGCAAACCGGCAAACGCGGCGTGGTAGACGAGCCTGACCGGCCACATTGTGCAGGAAGTATTGGCCAGCGCCTTGCCGCTGTCGTCGTCAATGACGCGCAGCACAAGCTGCCCGCCGCGCGGATGATTGAGCCTGCGTGGCTCAGGCGTGGAGGGCTGAGATTGCGCCGGGCGCGGAGCAAGCGCCAGGACGGCCCCGATCAACAGCAGGAGCGCTCCTGCCGGCAGGATTAGTTTGCGCATGTCGTCCAGCATAGCCACCACACCCCCACGCTTGCAGTCCTTGGCCCGAAGTCCTAGCGTGCGGCGACTATTCCACAAAACGGGCAATCCCTCAAAGCCATGCATATTGTCATTCTCAGTCGCAGCCGGTTCATCTTTTCCACACGCCGTTTGATCGAGGCCGCCAAAGAGCGCGGCCATGAAGTCACGGTGGTGAACACACTGGCGTGCTCGCTGTACATGAACCACGACACGTTCGGGATCCTCAATCACGGCGAAGAACTGCCACAACCCGATGTTGTTTTGCCGCGCATCGGAGCCAGTATCACTGATTACGGCCTGGCCGTGGTCAAACACTTCGAATTAATGAAAGTGCCGGTAATGAACAGCCGGCGCGCCATTGCGCTCTCGCGCGACAAGCTGCGTGCGGCGCAATTCATGGCCAGCCTGAACATGCCTACCCCGGCGACGGTCGCCCTGCGCGACCCCATCGGCATTGAGGCCATGCTGGCTCAACTCGGCGGCCCCCCGGTGATTATCAAGCCCGTGCGCGGCACGCAAGGCGTCGGCGTGATGTTGATGGAAAGCCTCGAAAGTATCCGGGCGATCAGCGAGACGATGTGGGGCCTGGGCCAGAACTTCGTGATGCAGAAGTTCATCAAGGAAGCCGCGGGCAAGGACATCCGCGCCTTTGTCGTCGGCAAGAAGGTGGTCGCCGCGATGCGCCGGGTGTCCAAGAAGGGCGAGTTCCGCGCCAACATCCACCGCGGGGGGCGCGGCGAACGCCTCGACCTCCCCAAGGACTTCAAAGCGCTGGCCGTACAGGCCGCCGAGAAAATGGGCTTGTACGTCGCGGGCGTCGACCTGCTTGAAACCAACGACGGCCCGATGCTGCTGGAGGTCAATTCCAGCCCCGGGCTCGAGGGCATCGAGCGCTACACGGGAGTCAACGTCGCCGCGGAGATCGTGAAACAGGCGGAGGCGCTGGCCAAAAACCCGCCACGCCGCGACATTACCGGGTAAAGGTAGCTGGAGTTGTTGCCTTTGGACGTTGCGGCAATTACATTTCGCCGTCACGAAACGCGCGCATTGGACGTATAGAGATTACCCCGTTGAGCGGCCGGACTGACGTAATGATCGAAGCCAAGGGCATCACCAAATTCTACGGCACGTTTCAGGCCTTGAATGACGTCAGCTTCCGCGTGGAGCGCGGCGAGGTGCTCGGCTTCCTTGGCCCCAACGGCGCCGGCAAGTCGACCACGATGAAGGTGCTGACGACCTACATCAGCGCCAGCGAAGGCACCGCCGTTGTCGACGGCTTTGACGTCCACGCACAGCCGCAGGAAGTGCGCAAGCGCCTTGGCTATCTGCCCGAAACGCCGCCGCTGTACGGCGAAATGACGGTCGAGGAATACCTCAAGTTCGCGGGGCGGGCCCGCGGCCTTGGCGGCGCGGAGCTCAAGAAGCGCGTCGACAAGGTTGTCTCCGACACCGCACTGACGCCGAAGTTCAAGAACCTGGTCAACGAGCTTTCCAAGGGTTATCGCCAGCGCGTCGGCATCGCGCAGGCGTTGATCCACGACCCGCCGGCGCTGATCCTCGACGAACCGACCTCGGGGCTGGACCCCAACCAGATCATCGGCATCCGCAAGCTCATCACCGACTTGCGCGACGCGGGCAAGGCGCTGATTTTCTCGACGCACATCCTGCAGGAAGCGGCATCGGTCGCGGGCCGCCTCGTGATCGTCAACAACGGTCGCAAAGTCGCCGACGGCAGGCCCGACGAACTCGCCGCGCGCGTCAGCGACAACCTCTCGATCAAGCTTATGGTGCGCGGGCGCTCCGATATGCTAGTGCCATCGCTGTCGGACCTAGACCACGTGACCTCCGTGAGCGCCGTCGCCGCGCCCGAGGGCTACAGCCGCTACGAAGTCAGCGTCAGGGGCGGCAATAAGGCCGTTCACGACGCCTGCGAAAACATCGCACAGGCAGTGATCGCCTCCGGGTTGAAACTCGCGGAGTTGTCGCCCCAGACCATGACGCTTGAGGACGTCTTTTTACGGTTGCTCAATGACGGCAAGAAAACCGCCGCGCCGGAAGTTCGCGCCGCGGCGCCGGAGGAAGACCCCAGCCTCAAAGCCACCAGCGCGGGCACGCGCATGGTGCACCACCACGACGAGCACCACGACCACTTCGACGACAAGCCTCCGACGGAAACGGCCATTAGCGCGGGGCCCATCAGCGAAGCTCTGCCTGAAGACGACGGGGAGAAGCCCTGATGCTGGCGATCTACCGGCGCGAATTGCAGGCGTTCTTCGGCACGTTGGTGGGCTTTGGCATCACCGGCGCGTTTGTCGTCGTGATGATGCTGCTTAGCCTGATGCTCGACCCCCTTGGCGGCGGCGGCGACTGGTTCAAGCGCGGCGAACTTTCCATGCGCACCTTCTTTGGCGTCTTCCCGTGGGTTGCGGCTGTCGTGCTGCCCGCGGTTGCCATGCGCCTGTGGGCCGAGGATCGCCGCCAGGCGACATTTGAAATGCTCATGACGCTGCCGATCCCGACATGGAAGGTCGCGCTGGGCAAGTACGGCGCGGCGCTGACGTTCTTGCTGTTCATGCTCGCCGCTACCTGCGTGTACCCGATCATGCTGGCGCAATGGGGCAAACCCGACTGGGGCCCGGTGGTCGGCGGCTACGTCGCCTGTTTCGTGCTTGGCGCGGGTTTTATCGCTGTGGGGATGTTTGTTTCGGGCCTGACGGACAACCAGGCGCTGGCGTTTTTTGTGGCGCTGCTGATGTGCCTGGGCATCGTCGGCGTGGGCGAGCTGCGCGGCCTGCTGGGCGATCTTGCCCGCACCAACCCTGACGCCGCGCTGACGCACCTCGTGACGATCCCGGTGTTCATGCTGGGCTTGCTTGCGGCGGCGGTCGGCCGCGACCGCATTTTGGGTGCGGCGGTCAGCGTGCTTGCGGTGGTAGTCAACGGCGGCGTGTACCTGATGGCGCAGCCCGACCCCAAACAACTGGCCGAGAAGGCCAAAGTGAGCGGCGAGACGGTAATCGCGGCGCTGGGGCAAATCAGCGTGCTGGAACATTTCAAAGAGATCGGCCGTGGCGTGCTTACGACCAACAGCCTGATTTTCTTTGCGTCGTATGTGGTGTTGTTCGTGACGTTGAATGTGATGTCGCTGGAATCGAGGCGTTATAGCTGATGGTTAATCGCAGCCGCAATTACACGCTGTTCTTCTACCTGTGCGCCGCACTGGTGACGTGCACGCTTGTGCTCGTGAACTATTTGGCGATGGAGTACCGCGCCCGGGTCGATTTGACGGCGGACCACCGCTACACGCTGTCGGAGGGAACGCGCAAGATCTTCGACAAGCTGCTCGACCCCATCCAGGTGACTTATTACGTCAACGCCGAGCTTCCGCCCGCGCGCGTAAACCTTGAGCGCGACGTGGTCGACAAGCTCTCGGAACTCGCGGGTGCGGCGGGCCGCGACGCGGCGGGCAATCCCAAGTTCAGCTATACCGTCGAACGCATCGAACGCGCGCAGTTCGCCTCGAAGCTCGAGGAGCTCAAGAAGTACGACATCACCCCCACCACCGACGTCCAGTCATCGGGCGGCGACGATTCGTCGGTCGCCACCGACGCCTCGCAGTTCTTCTCGAGCGTTCTGGTGCGCCACGGAACGGGCAAGGAAGTGGCGATCAACGGCATCATGAACCTCGTGGCCAAGGAAGACGACGCGCGGCCCAACCGCGTCGATACGCTCGAGTTCGACATCATGTTCGCGCTGATGCGCATGCGCTCGCAGGTCCAGAAGTCAGGACTCAAGCAGATGCTGAAGTCCCTCACCCAGCCGTTGCTTGTGGCCGGCCTGGTCAGCGAACAGATGCCCCGGGCCAACCCCAAACTCGGCAAAGCCCTGTTTGATGCGCTCGACCAGCTCGAGGCGATGGGTATTGGCAATGTCAAAGTCGGCAAGCAGAAAATCGAATGGGGCAAGAAAATCGTCAACGAATTCGGCATGCCCTCGTACTTTACCCCCACCACCGAGCCCACCGTCGATCCCAATGAACCCCCGGATCCGAAGCCGCCCTCTGAACCGCCCAAACCAGGCGAGCCGCCGCGCACACCGCCGCCGAAGGTCAAGCGCGAGGGACCGAATTTCTACTACGCCTACGTGCGCTTCATGCTTGGCGAAGAGCGCTGGATCGACATCCAGGATTTTTCGGGCGAGACCACCGCCGAGGCGTGCCTGAAGAAGATCGAGGATCGCCTCTGGGATATGCTCAAACCCAACACGACGCTGGGCCTGATTACTCCCGCTAACAGCATGGACTTCGACCCGCGCGGCGGCCCGCCGCAAAGTTCGTATGCGCCGCTGGCCAACCACATCCGGGTAAACCTGGGCTACGACACGCGGGTAATCGACTTGCGCGCCCGCGAAAAAATCCCGGCGGACCTCGCGCTGCTGATCGTGTTCGAGCCGCAAAGCCTGAGCGAGCGCGAACTTTATGAGGTTGACCGTTACCTCAACCAGGGCGGCAACGTCGCGCTGCTGTACCAAGGCTGGAGCGCGCGCTTCCAGGTGATGCGCGCCGACGTCCAGGACATCCCGCTGCAACGCAACGCAAGCTCCGACGCCTTTACGAAGTGGGCCGAGCACATGGGCCTGAGTTTCGGCGAAAACTTCCTCGTGCACCGCTCCGGCTATCGACTCAACACTTTCCAGAACAGCCGCCGCGGGGCGGTGCAGCAGCCGGTCGAGATGCCTGTCGCCGTCAACGTCGGCGCCGATGACGTTGACCGCACCAGCGTGTTTTCGCGCGGCCTGTCGGGCTGGCCGCTGCCATTTGCGTCCGAGGTCAAGATCGACGACAAACGCGTCGAGGCGTTGAAGCTTCAGCGCCAGGACATCATCCGGCTCAGCGGCGAGGTCTACAACTATGCGCCCGAGGCCGAACGCTTCGCCTCGATCTATCGCGGTCTCGGCTTTGATTCGCCCGAGGTCGCCAAGCGCATCAATAAGCTCGACCACGCGCCGTTGATGGCTTCGCTGCTCACGGGTCTCTTCCCTAGTTACTGGGAGGGCAAGACCATCCCGAAGTTCGAGGGCGCGCCCGACAACGACAGCGACGTCGGCGGCCAACCTGCGCCCGCCGTCAAGACCCGCCCCGGCAAGCTGGTGGTTTGCGGCTGCGCGGCGAGCCTGAATTCGGACTACTTCCCCACCTGGCGCGAAAAGGACATCCAGCCGCTGCTCAACACCAGCGTCTCCTTCTATCGCAACCTCGCCGAGGCGTTCATCTACGGCGACGAGCTTGTAAGCCTGCGCGCCAAGACCGGCGCGCCGCCGCGCATCGCCGGCGGCGTGAAGAGCAGCGACAAGGTCACGTGGTTTTTGCTTTGCATTGGCGGCGTGCCGCTGGCGCTTGCGGCCGTGGGCTTTCTGCGCGGCATTTACCGCAACAAGGCGCGCGAGGAATACCTGATGTCGCTCAAGGAGCCGGGAGCGTCCCATGAGTGAGCCGACAGTCAGCCCTAAAGCCGCGCCTTCGCCCGATGACCTGGTCGCGGGCCAGCGCAACCGCACGCTGACGATTATTTCGGTCGTGCTGCTGGTGCTTGCGGGCGCAACGGCGCTGCACAACCTCGTGATCAAGCGCAGCGGCCCCGCGGCAGTTTCCAGCGTCAAACTGCTGGACCCCAAGGACGCGCCCAAGGGCAAGGATGACGACGACACCTCGGGCGTGCAGGCGATGATTGCGCGCATCGAGATCTCAAGCAAAGTCGGCGGCGACCACGTCAAGCTCGTGCGCGACGGCGACAACTGGCGCGTCGAAAACCGCTTCAACGCCAAGGCCCTGCAGGTCGACGTAAAGACGCTGCTGGACAGCCTGACGCACGCCAAGCGCCTGAGCCGGCCCGCAAGCGAAGACGAGTCGCGTTACGTGCTCTACAACCTTACCGAAGAATTCGCGACGTTTGTGAAACTCAGCAAGGCCAACGGCGAAGAATTGCTGCATATCATGGTAGGCAAGGGCGGCAGCGAGACGCGCGACTTCATCCGGTTTGTCGGGGCCGATATGCCCAAGGGAATGTTCGAGCTCAGCGACTTCGGCCCCGGCGGCTTTGGCCTGCGCGAACGCCTGAAGCTCAACACACGCGACGAGCCCGAGGCCGTGGCGTGGCTTGACCTTGAGGACTTCAGGACGCTGCCGCGCGATATGGAATTGACCAAGATGCGCATCGGCACGCGCGAGGGCGACAAGGAAACGGTTATCGAAATCGTCGCCGAAAAGGGCGAACGCCCGGGGGAGTTCAACTATCGCCTTACAAAGCCCGTCGAGGGCAAGGCGGTCAAGGTGGCCGTTGAGGGCGGCATCAGCGCGCTCAAGAACATGAATGCCGTCGACATCGCGGGCAAGGCCGACCCCGACGCGGCGAAGTTTGGCGTGGTCAAAGCCGGCAAGTGGGTCGAGGTCGAGTTCATCGACATGGGCAACGCGATGCTGCCGGGCAAGATCCGCTACGACTTCGGCATCACCAAGGACAAGCTGGTGGCGCTCTATGTCAGCGGTGAGCGCATCGGCGAATACGTCTATTGGGTTTCCGATTACGTGCTGGAGCGCCTGTTCCGCTCGGTCAAGGAATACCACGACATCACTGTGCGCGTGCAGCACATCCTGCTGGCCTACAAGAACAACCCGGGCGGCGCGACGCCGCGCAAACCCCGCACCAAGGCGATGGCGGCGGCGCAGGCGCACATGCTTGCAAGCAAGGCGCGCAAGGCCGACGAAAACACCTGGATGCGGATGATCACGGAAAACACCGACGACTATCGCTCGTGGTCGGACCCGAAGCAGCCGAAGTACTACGACATCCGCAACGACGGGCAGATGATGAAGGAGTTCCAGGACGCCAGCATGGGGCTGAAGGTCGGCGAAGTCGCGTTGACGCAGACGGCCTACGGTTACCACATCATCAAGCGCATCAAAGACGACTGGCAGCCAAAACCGAAGTAGCGGAGATTCGCGTGGCCGAGGCTCAAGCAGCGCTCTTCGAGAAACCCAACATCTTCAAGCGGGTGTTTTTGAGCCCCTTGATGCTGCGTGAACTTCGCGTTGCCTGCCGCGGCTGGAAGCTCGCAATCACGCTGACGGCCTATTTGCTGCTGCAGGGCGCGATTTTCTCGATCATGGTGCTGGTCAACACCAACGCCCAGGGCCAGTACAGCGACCCGGCGTCGATGGGCTCGACGCTTTTTACCACCATGTCGATCGTGCTGGTGTGCGTGGTGATGCTGGTCTTCCCTGCGTTTTCGTCAACGGCCATTGCCGGCGAACACGAGCGAAAAAGTTTCGACCTGCTGCTGCTCACGCCGCTTGCGCCCTGGGAAATCGCGCTGGGCAAATTCTTCGCCGCTGGCATCCAGGCCTCGATTTTCCTCATTGCCACAGTGCCCCTGTTCGCCCTGGCGAGCCTGTTTGGCGGCATCGAGCCCGGCATGTTTTTCTTCGTGCTTTGGGTACTCGTGCTGCTTTCGCTGCTGATCAGTTTCATCGGTGTTTACGCGTCAAGCCTTGTGCAGAAGGCCACGCCCGCGGTGCTGGTAACGTATTTGTTCGCGCTGATGTTCGGCATCGTGCTCTTGACCGCGTTTTTGATCCTGCGCTTTGCGCCGCCGATCATCCCGCTGCTCACGCTGCTCAAGGCCCCCACTTTCACGGAATCGATCTTCTATGTGTCGGCAATGACGCTCACCACCAGCGTCTATTGCACCTTGTTGTTCCTATCGACCACCAATCGCTTGAAACCCTCGTCGCATAACAAGAGCACACCGCTGCGCATTTTCTGGACCGTCGCCGCGATGTTGATGCCGACGATGGCGGGCGGCTATTTCCTGTTCACGCGCTTGCCGTCGCACTCCATGGCCATGGGCAGCCTCGTCACCACGACGATTTACTTCACGCTGATGATGATGGTGCCGGCGATGGCCTTTCCTGCCGAGCCGCCGCTGCCCTCGCGCCGCGTGCGCCGCCAGATAGAGCGCATTCCCGCCTTCTTTCGCGCGCTGGGCGGGCGGCTGTTTTTTCCTGGCTCGGCGGCGGGCACCGGGCACGTTTCGATTCTCGCCGCGGGCTGGCTTGCCCTGCTGGTGCCGGTTTCGGCGATATGTTTTGGCAAGCTTAATGACGCCCTGCGCGACCCCGGATTTTTGGCCGAGCGCCAGCGCGAGCTTGGCGGAGCCGGCCACCTGACAATGCTTCGCGCCACGGGCGCGGCAATCAAAACGCCCGCGGACCTCGTGCCTATCCTGCACAAGCTCAACGAATACGAACATTTCGGCTACCTGTGCCTTCTGGCAGTGCTGCTGGTGACGATCCTGTGCCTCGCGCAGATTTCGTGGCGCATCTCGCTCAGCGGCCTTTCTCGCACCATCGGCTCGCTGCTATCGGCAATCATCCTGATCACGTGGCTTGCGGCGCCGTGGATTGCCGACCAGTACATTTCGCGCGGCGCGCCCGAGGAAAATCGCGTCGTCCAGCAATTTTCGCCCGTAGCAGCGGCGATGAACGCCTTCAACCTTGGCCAGGCGCGGGGCTACGCCGCCGTCGGCTCGGCCGGCAACGCCTACGAGAAACGCGCCGATTCATTGCAGGCGCACTGGTGGATGTACGTGGGCGTCACGGGTTTTGTGACGCTGATTTTGCTCGGCGCCAACATTTACAGCCAGATCCGCCTCCAAAGCCTGCTGAAGCGCGCGCTGGCAGGCGGCACCCAGCCGCAACCTGCGCAGCCTGTATCGGCCTACACGCCCGAGTCAGGCCCGCCACAAAGTTGACAGGTTATGGTTTGGGTACGGGCCGCAGCTCGACTTCGAGTTTTTCGCCCAGGTACAGGTCGTAGATCTGGCCGTCCTGCACATCTTCGCCGGGCTCGCCGCGCCAAATCGTCGCGTTGCGCAAAAACACCAGCGCGCCGACGCCGCCCGGGGTGGGCGAGACGCGCAAATCCTTGCGTTGGGGTTGGCTGCCGGGTAATGCGCCCGCATTGCGGCCGTTAAGGCTCACGAACTGAAAGAAGCCGCGTTCGCCAAGCCATCCCCAGGCCCCGCGCCACTCGACAACCTCGACCTGCAACTCGAAACGCTGACCGGTTGTGAACACCGGGATGCGATAGTCGCGACGCCGCTGGCCCGCGGCGTCAGCGGGATAAAACACCAGTCGCAGGTGGCCGGTATCTCTGTCGTACTTGCTGATCTCGATCTCGGCGATTTTTGTACGCGTGCCGGGCTGTACGCTGAATTCAGCCAGCCGCGTCGACAACAGCAACCCTTCGACGGCCAGCCAGATCACGATGCCGCCGACAAACAGCAGGCTGAAGTCCATGATGGGCTCCATCTTGCTGGTGTCGACGTCTTCGCGCTTGCGCGTCTTGAGCCAGTAGAACGTGCGCTGGGCGACAAACGCCATCAGGAACACGCCCAGCACGCCGGCGATGACGACAAATGCCTTGAGTCGAAAGTTGGGGTCTGAACCCATGACCCCATTTAAGCCACGGTTTGGCCCAAAACGCTATGCGCCGTCTCCGGCGGGAGCCTGTTCGCCGTCACTTTTTCGCACGGCGTTGGCCACATGCTCGCTCAAAGCTCGCCCGATTTCCTCTTCTTCATCGACCACCACGTGGGCGCCGGCGCGGCCAAGCTCCTCGGTGTAGACGTGATAGCGCGCGCGGGCAATGATGGGCAAGCCCGGGCGCAGCGCCTTGACCTGTTGGATCACACGCGCCGAGGCCTGGTGGTCGGGCAGTGCGACGACGACGGCCCTGGCGGTGTCGATCTTCACGGCGTGCAACACCGCCTCGGTCGAGGCGTCGCCGACTTCCGCCTTGATGCCCTCGGCGCGCGCCGCGGCAACCGTGCGCGGGTTCAGCTCGACCACGATCAGCGCCGTGGCTGACGCACGCAGCACATCAACGACCGCGCGGCCCGCGGGCCCCATGCCTACGACAATCACGTGGTCGCGCATGCCCTCGGCCCGTTTGACCAGTTGTGTGTAGCGCATCGAGACCATTTTCGTGCGCAACAGGGTTTCCTCGACAAAGCGCCCGATGCGCGGCGCGATCACCACCAGCAGCGGCGTGCAGAAAATCGTGATCAGTGCGCAACTGACGATGAAATTGAACAGGTCGGGCGTGACGGCTCCGCCTTTAAAGCCGATCTGGCCCAGCACGACCGCGAATTCACTGATGCTGGCCATGCAGATGCCTGTGGCGACGGCATCGTGGTGCGTGAAACCGAAGCGGCGCACGATCAGCCAGACAATGATCGACTTGATCAGCAGTGCGCCCGCAGCGCCTGCGAGCACGATCTGCCAGTGCGCCAACGCCCAGGGGATATCCACCAGCAGGCCGATGGACGCAAAGAACAACGTCACGAACAAAGTCGAGAGCGCGCCGATGTCGGCGCGAATCTGCGTGGAGAACGGTGACTCGCCCAGCAGCATGCCTGCGATGAACGCGCCCAGCGTAGGCGACAGTTTCAGGCTGTCGGCGATCCACGCGGCGCCGAGGCAGGTCACGACGGCGAGCAAAATCGACAGCTCGCGATTGGCCGATACCACGCGCGTGCGCAGCACCAGCGGCAGCACGAATTTGCTCACCAGCAAAAAGCCGACGACCACGCCCAGCAACACGCCGATCTGCAAGCCGATCTGCGCCGCAATCTGGCCCACGGTGCCGGTGCTGCCAAGCGCCGTCATCGTCAGCACCAGCGGGACCACCGCAAGGTCCTGGAACAAGTTCATACCCAGCGCGTTGCGCCCGTAAATGCTGTCGATCTGCCCGCGTTCAACCAGCACGCGCAGCACCGCAGCGGTGCTGGTCGGCCCCACCATCAAGCCGACGGCGACCGCGCTGCGACCATCAAGCCCTGCCGCAAGGGCAATGCCCGAGGCGACGAGCCCGGTGACGACGATCTGCAGCGACCCCCCGCCCAGGGCGATGCGGCCGAGGCTTCTCAGGCGGCGGAATGAAAACTCCAGCCCGATGCTGAACATCAGCAGGGCGACGCCAAGCTGCGCGACACCCTCGATGACCTCGCGATTCTGGACGTATTTCAGGATGCCGGGGCCGAGGATCGTGCCCGCCAGCAGGTAACCGACAATCGCGCTTTGCTTGAGGCGGTCCATGACCGCGCCAAGCACCAGCGCCAGGACCAGCAGCGGCACAACGTCGCGCAGGATCTCGTCGAGGTTCATACGTGGCCCCGCGCCCAATTCGCGATAAACTGCGCCCGTGGAGAATTCCGCCGTCTACCGCCGCGCGCTTCCCGCGCGCGACCGTTTCAAACGCGCCCTGCGAGCCTACTGGCAGCTTTCGCGCCCGTTCACGCTTCTGGCGCCGTCGCTCGGAATGCTGAGCGGCGGCCTGGTTGCCCTGTTTGCCCGTGGAGACAAACTCGTAAGCGGTAGCGGCCTCTGGGTCAACCTTATTCTGGGGGCACTTGGCGCGGCACTCCTCAACGCCGCCAGCAACGCCATCAACCAGGTCTACGACCTTTCAATTGACCGCATCAATAAGCCCGGCCGGCCGATGCCGCGCGGCGACATCAAACCCGGTGCGGCGCTGGCGTTCTGTGCGGCGACCACGGGGCTCGCGCTGGTTTGCGCGGTGCTCGCTTCGTACAACACGCGGCGGCTAGACACCGTCATCCTGTTTGGCATGGCCGCGATTTTCTCGTGGGCCTACAGCGCGCCGCCGCTGCGTATGCGCGCGCGCGGGTGGCTGGCCAATCTCACGGTCGCCATTCCGCGCGGCACGCTGCTCAAGGTCGCGGGTTGGAGCCTCGTGCAAAGCACCGCGACCGCCGAGGCCTGGTACATCGGCGCGATCATGGGCCTGTTTTTGCTTGGCGCGACCAGCACCAAGGACTTCAGCGACATCCGCGGCGACGAAGCCTGCGGCGTGAAAACATTGCCGATCATTTACGGCCCCCGTGCGGCGGCGAGCGTGATTGCGCCGTTTCTGGTGCTGCCGTTTCTGCTGATCCCCTATGGGGCGGTGACCGGCGTGCTGACAGGACGTGTCGTCGACCTGGTCTGGGTCGGGCTGATCTGCACGTTCTGGGGCCTGTATATCGCCGTCATCATCCTGCGGGACCCGGATGCGTTGACCCGTACTGAAAATCATCCGGCGTGGCGGCAAATGTACTATCTCATGCTGTTCGTACAGGTCGGGTTTGTGCTGGCTTACGTGCCGCACGACGCCGTGAGGCGGATGCTTGGCTTGTAGGATGAAGTCTGTTTAATAAATGCGGGAGACGTGTATGACGAAAACAGCAAAACAAGTTGCAGACAAAGCCCTCAAGCTCGATGAAGAGGAACGGTATGAGCTTGCAATGTTGCTTTTCCAGTCAACTCAACAACCCTACGAGCCCGACGCCAAAGAGCTTGCGTTTATTGAGAAGTGCGCCGCCGAGTACCGTGCCCATCCCGAAAAGGTTGTTCCCTGGGAACAAGCTATGCGGGAACTCGACGACAGGGCAGCCAAACGCTCTAAAGCCCGGGCAAAATCCAGCCGACGCAAAACCAAGGTGCCTCAGTAATGCTTCCCGTAGAAGTTTTCGCCGGGGCTACCGAACAGGCCGATGCGGCTGTGGTTTACCTTGAACAGCGCAGTCCAAGAACCGCAGACCGGTTCAGGCAGATTCTCAGGGAGACACTTCAGAAGTTGGGGCAATTCCCTCATCTAGGCATTGAATCACGCTACGGTACACGGCTTTTGATCTTGCCGAAGTTCAGATACCGCATCTTTTATCTCGTGAAAGCCGAACACATTACTGTAATCGGCATCTACCACCCGGCGCAATCTACGCACGACCTTTTCGATCGCTTACATGAGTGAACGATTCGCCGCAAAACGCATGCAGGGCCTGGTTCAAAGCGACATTCGCCGCCTCACCATCGAGTGCGACAAGGTCGGCGGCATCAATCTGGGCCAAGGCATCTGTGATATGCCCACGCACCCGTTGGTCAAGCAGGGCGCTATTGACGCCATCAACAACGGCAAGGCTATCTACACCCACGCCATGGGGTTGATCGAGCTGCGCCGGAAGATTGCGGACAAGATCAAGGCCTTCAACGGCGTCAGTTACGATCCCGAGACCGAACTATGCGTGACTGTCGGCAGCACCGGCGCGTTTGCCATTGGCGTGATGGCGACGCTCGACCCGGGCGACGAAGTCATTTTGATCGAGCCATTTTACGGCTATCACCTGAACACTCTCATTATGGCGGGCATCACGCCGAAGTACGCGCACGTGGACTTGAAGACGCTGGCGCTCGATCGGGCCAGTGTCGAGCGCGCGGTCAGTTCGAAAAATCGCGCGATCGTGATCTGCAACCCGTGCAACCCCGCGGGCGTGCTGTTCAGTGAAGCTGACCTGAAATGGCTCGGCGACATCGCCATCAAACACGACCTGCTGATTTTCGCCGACGAAATCTACGAATACATCGCCTTTGACGGCCGCAAGCATGTCAGCGCCGCGAAGTTACCCGGCCTGCGCGAACGCACGTTGACACTGGGCGGCTACAGCAAGACTTTCAGCGTCACGGGCTGGCGCATCGGCTATCTCGCGGCGCCGGCGGCGATCATGAAACGCGCCGCGGTGGCCAATGACCTGCTGTACGTCTGCGCGCCGCACCCGTTGCAGCGCGGCGTGTTGGCGGGGCTTGATGCACCTGCCAGCTACTACGAAGACGTGCGCGCGGAATACGAACGCGGCCGCAACATGATCTGCGCCGCGCTCGAAAAGGGCGGGTTTAAGCCCTACGCCCCACAGGGCAGCTATTACGTGATGGCGGATTTCAGCAAGCTTGGCTGGACGGACGACCAGACGGCTTCACGCGAGCTTCTGGCGCGCACCAAGATCGCGGCGATCCCCGGCGGCGCGTTCTACGAACCGGGCTCGCGTCGCGGCGAAAAACTGCTGCGCTTCTGCTTCGCCAAGCCGCTGGATGTGCTGGCCGAAGCGTGTCAAAGGCTCGAAAAGCTCTAACTACTTTTCTTAACTACAGATAGAAACGGATAGAATAGAGATAGGCGGCTCATATCTGCTGACGCAGCATCCGTTCTTATCCATTTTATCTGTGGTCAATTTACGCAGTTGCGAGCAGGTCAAAGCCCAGCGACTTCACGATCTTGGCGTTGAGCAACGTTCCGGGTTTGTATTCGCCCTTCACGCGCACGGTGCAATCTATTTCCGGTGCGTCCATGCGACTGCGCGCCTCGGTCGGGTATTTCGGATCCTGGCTGGGGCCTTCGCAGATGACTTCGAGGCGCTTGCCGACCAGCGCTTCGTTTTTGGCGAACAACGACTCCTGGGCGATTTTCATCAGGCGTTCATGGCGGCGTGCGATCTCGGCCTCGGGGATTTTGCCTTCGAGCGCGAAACTCGGAGCCTTATCCTCGTCGCTGTACGGAAAAGCGCCGGCACGATCAATGTGGCCCTGCTTGATGAACTCGCAAAGCTCTTCGAATTCCGCTTCCGTCTCGCCGGGGAAGCCGACAATGAACGTACTGCGCAGCGTCAGGTTGGGCACCTTTGTGCGCATTTTCTCAATCAGCCGCAACGTCGTGTCGCGCGTGGTCCCGCGCTGCATGCGGCGCAGCACGTTGGTCGAAATATGCTGCAGCGGCATGTCGATGTAGCCCAGCAGCTTCGGCTCGCTCGCCAGCAGGTCGATCAGGTCGTCGGTCACCTGCGTGGGATAGGCGTACATCAGGCGAATCCAGCGCAGGCCGTCAATGGCGGCGAGGTCGCGCAACACTTCGTGCAAGCTCTTGCGGCCGTCGGTGTCGAGGCCAAAATACGTCGTGTCCTGGGCGACGATCACGAGTTCCTTGGCGCCGTCGTTCACCATCTCACCCGCTTCTTCAATGATGTGCGCGCGGGGCTTGCTTCGATAACGGCCGCGAATGCTCGGGATCGTGCAGAAGGTGCACTTGTGGTCGCAACCCTCGCTGATGCGCAGGTATGCATAATGGCGCGGCGTCAGGCGCAGGCGGGCGCGGTCATCGTAGACCGTGCCGCGCGCATCGGGATCGCTGATGGCGACCTTGCGTGTGAGTTCGCCGCTACCTCGAAGTTCGCGCAGCACGTCGGTCAGGCGTGTACGGTCGTTGACGCTGACAAGCGCGTCGACGCCGGGCGTTTCGCGGTCGAGCATCTCGCGATAATTGCCGACCATGCAGCCCGCAACGACAACGCGGCTGACATCGCCCTTGTCCTTCAGGTCGAGCATTTTGCGGATGGTATCGAGCGATTCCTTGCGCGAGGCGTCGAGGAAGCCGCAGGTATTGACCACCACAACGTCGGCGCCGCTGTAATCGCCGGTGACGACAAAACCCTCACTCGCAAGCGAGCCGAGCATGGTTTCAGAATCGATCAGGTTTTTGGGGCAGCCGAGCGAAATAAACGCGACCGTGCCAAGGGATGTATGCATGTTGGGTGAAGCCCGCCAAACCGCCACTTTCAGGCGCGCCATTGTAGATTGTCGCCCGGCCGGTGTCTTCCTTGCAGGAATTCAATATGGCGGTTTACGTCGGTATCGAGCTATCCCGCGACATCCGGCTAAGCGCCGGCGGCGTGCAGTCGCCTGCTTCGCGCAGCGTCGGTGGCGTAAACCTGCTGCGCCATGGGATACAGCTGGCGCTGAAAATCACGGCTGCTGATTACATCCAGGTCCTCACGCCCGACGTTGACGCCGCACTTCTCGAGATTTGCGGCGAGTTCGGCGTGCGCGAAGGCGGTGTGATGCCGTGGGTCGCTGGGCTGGGCGAGAAGGCGGCCGCAGCCAAGCCCGAGGATGCCGTGGTGTTATTGCGACAAACCGCGCCGCTGCGCGACGAAAAGCCGCTGATCGAGGCGCTGAAGTTGCTGAAAAAGCAACGCTGTGTCGTCAGCGCGAGCAAACCCCCGGCGGGCCATTCGCGCCACAAGCCGCTTCCCGGGCATACGGAGCCGGACTATCGCGTGCAGGCGTTTGAGATCTGGCGACTGAGCGAATTCAGTAAATTCGGCTTCGGCGGCGTGCCCGGCGACAGGGACAAGCCCCTGTTCATCGACTGGGATAGTTTTGTCGAGATCGCGCGGCCGGAAGACGAAACCCGCGCCGCGAAGCTGTTGGCCGCGATTCGCTAAATCTTGCTATCGCGCGATGGATGATGCACGGCAAGGACAACAACTTGGGCGTCCTCGACAATGTAAAACAACCGGTACCTGAAGACCGGTGTAATGACACGCCGAACACCGGGTTTCACCTCAACCCCGGACATGGGTAAGTCGAGAAGCCGGTCGGTCGCGACGTCCAGGGATTCAAGGAAGCGCGCGCCAAGACCTGCTCGGCGTCCTTCTAGATATGCGAACGCCTCGAGAACGTCAACGCGAGCCTCGATTCGGAAGTGAATCGAGCGCATTACTTGCGCACCAGGGCCTGTAATTCGGCGCGGACCTTCGACCAGGGAATGGTCTGGTTCGGATTGGCGCGATGGGCGGCGAGCCGACTGTCGATCAATCGGCTTTCTTCGTCACTGAGGCCAGTGTCGTTTTGCTGCATTCCTTCCCAGAGCAAAACGAGCAACTCTTCCCGCTCAGCGGGGCTAAGCTTGAACATCCGTTCAGCAATGGTCTTGGCTGCCTTGGTCATGGGGTCAATTAAAGCAATTTCGATTCAACGCCACTACACGCGGCCTTGGATCGTTGTCGCCAAGCCGTCGACCTTGGCGGGCTGTTGCTGGCCGGTTTTCATGTCACGCAGTGTAACTTCGCCGCGAGCTGTTTCGTCGGGGCCGGCGATCACGACCCAGGGAATCTCTTTGCGCTGGGCGTAAGCGAGTTGCTTCTTCAGCTTGGCGTCTTTGTCGAGGTACAGCTCGGCGTTGATGCCCGCGGCGCGAAGCGTTTGCGCGAGTTTCAGCGCGCTCTCGGCGCTGCTCGCGTCAAAGATCGTCACCAGCACCTGCGCGCTGGATTTGCTCTTCTTGAGGATGCCTTTTTCATCGAGCACAGTGATCAAACGGTCGATACCGACGCTGATCCCGACAGCGGGCTCGTCCTGGTTGGCGAACACCCCCACCAACCCGTCGTAACGCCCGCCGGACATCACGCTACCGTAGTCCATGGCGTCGGTCAGGAAGGTCTCGAACACCGTGCCCGTGTAGTAATCGAGGCCGCGCGCGATGGTTGGGTCAAATTTCAGTCTTTCCGACGGCACTCCCATTTCAGTCGCGTGTTTCAGGACAGTCGCTATTTCTTGGCATGCGAGCTTCCCAATTTCTGAACCCAAATAGGCGCCAACAAGATCTAGGCGAACTTGATTGCCCATCGACACATCAATCATGGTGTTCAAAAACGTCGCGATAACTCCGAGATTTGTTTTGTTCAGCCCCGCGTGCGCAGCAAGTTCTCGAAAGGCACCTTCCTTGCCTATTTTGTCCAACTTATCGATGGCACGAATTACGTCGGCCATGATGGCGTCATCAGTAATGCCAGCCTTTTCCTGCAAAGCGCGAAACAACTTGCGGTTATTAAAGCGGATGACGTGAGTCCGGGGTTCGTCCGCTGGGCGTAGTTTCTGAGCTTCCATCATGACGGCGTGATCGACGGCGAGACACTCGGCGTCGGCGAGCAGGCTTGGTGTGCCGACGATATCGACGTCGCACTGCCAGAACTCGCGATAGCGGCCCTTGCCCGGCGCATCAGCGCGCCAGACGGGGCCCATCTGGTAGCGTTTGAACGGCCGCGGCAGGTCGGTGCTGTACTGCGCCAGAACGCGCGCGAGCGAAATCGTTAGTTCGTAGCGCAGCGCCACGTCGCGCTCGCCGTGGTCCTTGAAACGATAGATCAGTTTTTCCTGCTCGGGCCCGGCCTTGGCCAGCAGGATATCGGCGTACTCGATGGTCGGCGTATCGAGCGGCTCAAAACCGAAGCGTTCGAATACGCCCGCAATGGCACGCAGCAGGCGCGTACGCGGGATCATCACCTCGGGCAGGTAATCGCGGAAGCCTTTGAGAAGTCGTGGCTCAACTTTGCGCGGCATATTCGTTTCCAGGCGCGTAGCGCCGTCATCTGTTTAGCCCCGGGCGCAAGCCCGGGGGTCCAGCGAGGTCCAAACATACAAAGCCGCGTAGCGGCGGCACAGGTTCAACGGTGTCGGCGCGATGCGCCTTGGCCTCTTCCATCATCGAAAAACCCCGCCCTTGCGGGGCGGGGCTAGAGAAATGACGGCGCTAACGCGCCTAAACAGACGAGGCAGGCTGGAAGCCTGCCCCACGAAACATGGGCGAGGGCGCCCATGCCACAAAACTCTACTTCGCTGACGCCAACGCCGCGGCGGCGGCCTTTTTGGAATCAGCGAAGGTAAATACCTGCGACAGGCCCAGCATGTCGAACACTTCCTTTACAGGTTCTGTCGGGTTCATCAGCACAATGTTGCCGCCGCGTTCGTGGGCGCCGCTGAGGCTGCCGATGAACACGCCCGCGCCCGCCGACGAAATGTACTCGACTTCCGAGAGGTCAATAGCCAGCCGCACCATGCCCTTGCCGTAAAGGTTATTGATGGTCTGCTCCATGAACTCGAAGGTGTGGGCGTCAAGCCACCCAACCACACGTACGAGCGTGGCATTTGCGGACAACGGCTCCAGGTTGATCTCGAACTCTCTCATGGTCGTGCGATCTATGCTCCGGGGGCCTTGATGTACTTGGTAAGGGTCAACACGTTCTTGCTGCCATCGCGGGACTGGTAGGAAACTTCATCCATAACCTTGCGCATGATGAACAGGCCCAGGCCGCGCTTACTGCCCGCTGCGATGTGATTCTTGAGGTCGAGGTCAGCTTTGCCGGCGACGCCCTTGGCGCTGTCGTAGGGATCGCCGGAATCGATGATGCGTACGGTGAACTTGCCTGCGTCGGCCTCGATCTGCACCTCGACGGTGCCATCTTCGCGCCCGTGATAACCGTGCTGGATAGTATTGGCCACCGCTTCATCGACGGCCAGCACCACCTTGTTGATGTCGCCCGTCGGCAGCGCTGAACGCTTGATCGCAGCATGCAGGAACTCGCGAACCTTCTGCAGGTTCTGAGTCTTCGCCTCGACTTCGATTCGGTCACTGACGTGCAGTGGCGCCATAGAAGTTTAGCCGACCTTAAGGGTCACGATAGTAATGTCGTCATGCTGCTCGTCGGACTGCGCGTGGGCCTGCAGGGCGTTCACCAGCGCGGTCAAGTAGGGCGTCGATGCGGCGTTGGCGTTCTGTGTGGTGATCGCCAGCAGTCGTTCCTCGCCGAATTCCTGGTTGTCGGGGCTCATGGCTTCGGTCACACCGTCGGTGTAGATGACGACGCGGTCGCCGCGCTGAAGCTGGATCGTCTCTTCCTTCATGTTGCGTTCAAACAGGCGACCGTCCTTGTCGAAGCCAAGCGCGATGCCGCCCGGGTTGACCTGCACGCACTGCTTGGTGGCGGCGCGATAGTGCAGCAACGGGTTGTGACCCGCGCTGGCGAGCGTGAGGCGCGCCGTCGGGATATCAAGCAGCATGTAGAAGGCGGTGACGAACATGCCGCGTTTAATGTCTTTCGCGAGCGTCCTGTTCACTTTCACGAAGATGTCGCGCGGGCTGAGGTTGTTTTCGGCCTCATAGGTGATCAGGGCCTTGGCCATCATCATGACCATCGAACCCGGGATGCCCTTGCCCGAAACGTCGGCGCAGATCATGCCCAGGTGCGTCTTGTCGACGAGGAAGAAGTCGTAGTAGTCGCCGCCAACTTCCTTGGCCGACGAATAATATGCCGAGACGTCGTAGCCCGCGATCCGCGGCACGTGTTTGGGCAACAGGTTCTCTTGAATCTCCTTGGCGATGTCGAGGTCGTGTTTGCGCGACTGGTTTTCGGCCCACAACTGCTGGGCTGACTTCAAACCCGCCGCCATGTCGCCCAGCAGGCGCGACACGATGCCGATTTCGTCCGTCGAGCGCGCCTGCGGCCGGTGGTCGAAATTGCCGCTCGATATCACCTGGATGTCGTGCATCAGGGTCTGCAGCGGCTTGGTGATGCCCTGGCCGATGACAAACGCCGTGCCGACAGCCAGCGCGACGGCGACCAGCGCGACCAACAGCAGGTAGGTGATCAGGCTGCTGACTCGGCCCTTGACCTTTTCGCCGTCAAGGTAGATGCGGACCTTGTCCTGCGTGTCGGTGACTTTGCTGAAGCCGAAGCCGGCCTTGCCATTGATGGTGACACCCGCGTCAACTTCCACGTCCCCGATTCTTTTGGTTTGGTTCGAGGGTGCAAGTTTGACGCCCTCTTTGCCGGACTCCGGCTGGGGACTGATGATCGTGACTTCTTCCTTGCTGAACTTGTTGCCCGGGGCGGTCTCAAAGACGATGTGCTTGACTTGCGTGCCTTCCGCCGTTGTGAGGCGATCAAGGTCGCGCACGAAATCTTCGCGGTACTTCGATTGAATAAAGCGCCGCAGGCCGCCCGGCGGATCCACCAGCCCTGTCTGGATGCGTTCAAGCATCGCCAGGTGCCAATCGCGATACTTTTTGTCGCCCATTTTCCAGTAACTCATCAGAGGCCCGATATTGGTCCTGTACTTGCCTTCGAGCGCCGCTTTATTGACACGCCGCGGAACATCGGCGCTGACCGGGCCCTTGGCCTCGCGAACCTGCTTCCATTGTTCGCCGAGTACTTCAGTGCCGATGGCGATGATGTCGTCAGCCGTCGCGTTGGGGCCAAACGCTCGCTCGGGCTTGTTTTTGAATTCCTGGGCCACGAGCACCCAGATATGGTCTTCGCCCAACTGCTCGAAGTCGCCGAAGTTGCGGCAAAGAGGAATGTTTGGGTCCGCCCAGGACTTGTTCACGCTGGTTTCGCCGCCATTCCAATATTCATCAAACTTGCTGGCGTTGGCTTCCTGGCTGAAGTACGCGATCAAGCTCTTCTCGCTTAGTCCTGCGCGGTAATTTCGCTGCAGGGCTTCAGCCTCCTGCAACATACCCACGCCGCTTTCCTCAATGGTCGATTGCAGGCTTGAAGCCGTGATCATGTTGACGACGGCAAACATGAGTAACGCCGTGCCGCCGGCCAGCATGCTCATGGCAACGACGATTTTGGTTTTGATCGGCATGCCCGAGGGCTTGGCAACACCGACAGTACGCGGCGGCTGTGCCCCGCCCCCACCCGCCGCAGGAGGTTTGGATGCTGCGCCTCCGCCGCCCGCAGGCGGTTTGCCGCCGGCCGGCGGCGCACCGGCGCCGGGCCGCCCCATCATCTTTGTCTGGCCCTTGACCGCAGGAACCATGCCCGAAGACGCGCGCGCCGGCGGAGGCGTCGCGGCGGTTGCCGGGGCCGCCGGCGGGGGCGCCGAGACCGTGGGTGGAGGTGGCGTATTGATGGGCCTATTGGGAGGATTGGCCATGGACTAAAAGTTCTCTCAAGCTTGGAAGAAGCCAAGCTTTACAAACCACGAAATACACCCAATCGTCCAAGCGCCCATCAGGGCCGCGGCCAAATCATCTGCCAGAATGCCTATGCCGCCAGGCAGACCTTCGAAAGTACTAACCGGCCATGGTTTAGCCATATCGTAGATGCGGAAAGCCACGAAGGCTAAGCAAAATTCTGAGAGCTCAGGCCGCCCCAGAAGCGCCAAAAGCGACAAATAGCCCGCGGATTCATCCAGTACAAACCAACTGGGATCGCCACGGGCATGCCCCGAGGCAATCGCCCACCGGGCCACCCCGAGGCTGGCCAGTGCCGCGATTCCCGCCGCAAGCCACCAGCCATAGAGCGCCTGGTTGAGGACATCCTTGGCCGCGTAGGCCAGCAGGGCGGTCACGAAGGTGCCCGCGGTACCCCGCAAGAAAGGTGCAAAGCCCACCCAGCCCAGGCTGCCCAGTACCACGGCAGGAGCGCCCGGGTGCGAGGGGTCGGATGTCCTGAGCAATCGCACAGGACCGTTCTTTCCCAACGGCGTGCAACTGTCAACCGTCAACTGTCAACGGCGCGAACTCTTCGTAGGATACGGCCCGATGGCTCTCGTTGCCGACAATCTCGCCGCGCTTGGCGCACTGATCAATCGCCAGCTTGTTTCACTGGGCCGCGCGATCAAGTTCGGTTCCAACGCCGCCGTCTACACAGGCCGCGGCATCCTCAATCGGCGTATTTTCCCGCGCCACGATTTCATCGTGCAGGTCGATTACACCGGCGCGCGCTCGGTGCCGATCATGATATTGACGGGCGCGCTTGTCGGCATGACGCTGGTGGCCCAGACCACACCGACACTGGCGCGGTACGGCCCCAAGGAACTCGTCGCGGGCGTCTGCGGCGTGTCAGTGCTGCGCACGTTCGGCCCGGTGCTGGCGGCCATCATTTTTGCCGGCCGCGTCGGTGCGGCGTTCACGGCTGAACTCGGCACCATGAAGGTCGGCGAGGAAGTGCTCGCCCTCGATACCATGGGCATCGACCCGGTGGGTTATCTCGTCGCGCCGCGCTTTGCCGCAGCGGTGTTGATGTTGCCGTGTTTGACAGTGCTGTTTGACGCCGCGGCGCTGCTGGGCGGTTTCATCATCGCTATTACCAACTTCGACATTTCCGCCAGCGATTACCTGGATGTCACCAAGCAATTCGTCTACATCTCGAATTTCACGTTCGGGCTGTTCAAGAGCCTGATATTTGCGGTGCTCATCAGCGTGATCTGCTGCTTCAAGGGCTTTTCGGTCCACGGCAGCGGCATGGAAGTGGGCCGCGCCACGATGCAGGCCGTGGTCGCGTGCCTGATCGCCATCATCTTCGGCGACTTCCTGCTGTCGCTGTTCTACAACATCCTGGCCAAGCTGGACATCGTGGCATGAGCGGACCGTCACCGAGTGATGCTTCATCGTCCCGTGCTGAAAGCGGCCTGCAGAGCCACGGCCCGGCCATCAAGGTCGAGCACATCAAGAAGGCGTATGGCGACAACGTGGTGCTCAACGATATCTCGTTTGAGCTCGAACGCGGGCGCGTGTACGTGATCATGGGGCCCTCGGGCTGCGGCAAGTCGACATTGCTGCGCGCGATGATCGGCGCCGAAGAACCCGACGCGGGCACGGTTTTCATCGACGGCGTCGACACCTGGGCCGCCGACAAAAAGGCGCGCGAGGAAGCGCGGCGCAAGTTCGGCGTGCTGTTCCAGGGGTCGGCGCTGCTCAACGCCCTGACGGTGGCGGAAAACGTGGCGCTGCCGATCACGCGCCACACCGACTTGCTCAAGAGCACCGTTGACCTGATGGTGAAGCTGAAGCTCGAGCTTGTCGGCATGGGCGACGCCGCCGACAAGTACCCCTACGAGATTTCGGGCGGCATGAAGAAGCGCGCGGGCCTTGCGCGCGCCATTGCGCTGGACCCGGCGATTGTCTTCTTTGACGAGCCTAATTCCGGTCTCGACCCGGTGATGGTGGGCGTCATCGACAAGCTGATCCGCGACCTCACCATCAAGCTTGGCATCACCTCGGTCCTTATCACCCACGACATGGCCTCGATCTTCCGCAT
Organism: Planctomycetota bacterium; assembly: GCA_020848275.1. GTDB lineage: Bacteria > Planctomycetota > UBA8742 > UBA2392 > UBA2392 > JADLAK01. The sequence goes on along the minus strand of JADLAK010000104.1, from coordinate 20,173 downwards.
TGCCGACGAGGTATTGATGCTTTACGGGGGGCGCATCGTCTTTCGCGGCACCCCCGACCAGTTGCGCACGACCACCTCGCCGCTGGTGCGCCAGTTCGTCAACGGCGACCCCGAGGGCCCGATCAACGCGCCGCGCCAGCTTGCCGAGCTATCCCAGGCGCTGTTTGGCGCAAGCCGCCCCGTCACCGGCGAATACCAGGCGCCAGGGGAGAGGGACAAGCCATGACCCCTTCACCACCTGAGCGCAGGGCGGACATCTGGACCGGGGCGATTGCGCTCTGGATTGGCCTGATCGTCATCGGCGTCATCATTGCGCGCTTTACGCCCGGCGCCACCGCCAACGAAGCCCCGCGCTACATCGCTTATTTCGACGACAGCGGCGGCGTGGCGAAAAATGACTCGGTCAGCTGGGTCGGAAGGCGCGTCGGGCGCATTGTTTCCACGGGGGTGGTCCAACGAGAGGGCCGCACGCAGGCGCGCATTGAATTTGAAATTTACCGCAGCAAGTTGCGGGAAGACGGCGTGCCCGCGGACGCGGTGCTGAAGGTTCGCCCGGCCGGGCCTGTGGGCCGGCCATCGCTTGTGATTGCCATCGACGCCAACGTCGCACCCGGCCAACAGCCGGTTTACCTCAAGGCCGGCGACGACTGGCCGACAACCGTCGATCCCACCAACCCCGACCCGCTGCGCACGATGCGCGAGGACATCCGGCGCTTCGACGCCAACGTCGACCAGTTCAACGCGGTCATGGCCGACGAGGAATTGTTCGACGGCCTGCGCCGCTTCGCCGGCACCGCACGCACATTCCTTGAAGTCGAGGGCGCCAACGTGTTGGCGGGATTTAACGCCGGGCGCAAGGCGCTCCTGGAAATTACCGAGGCCGGGCCCGGCCTCGACGAAACCACCGGGGCGCTGCGGGCCAACGAGAAATCCATCAGCAAGGGCCTGGGCGAGTTTGCGGCCGTGGCGAAAGACATCGACCGCGCGCTGGCCCGCGCCATGGGCGGCGTGCAGGACGCGCGCGCCCGGCTCGGTTCGGCGCGCAGCGGCATGGCCTCGGTCGTGCAGGCGACGGACCGCAAGACCGTGGGCGGGTTCTTTGCATGGCTGCGTGAACTTTCATCGTCGTGGGCGGCCTCGATGGACCGCGCGCGTTTCGACCCGTCGATGGCGGGCAAACTCCCGCCGCGTCGCATCTGGCGCGGCTTTTTCAACGGCGGCGCTGGCCCCCTGGACCTGCCGGACCGTATCGAGGGCGACAAGAAGGAACCACCGCCGCAACGTTACAAGCCGCCGCCGCGCGAACCTTTCAGCAGCAAATTGAGCAGCGAGTGAACAAAGGAAGACCATGAGAGCCCGCTCACGCAAATCAGACCTTATCACCGGCGTTTTCGGCGCCGCGGTGATTGCCGCCGTCGCGTTCATCGTGCTGTTCCTGCAGGCCTGGGGCCCGCCGGTGCGCGGCGTGCGCTACTCAATCATGTTCAAGGACGTCGGCGGCCTGGGCGGCAATTCGCCGGTCCTGATCGCGGGCCAGAAAGTCGGCAAGGTTGACTCGATCAACGCCAGGCCCGTGGTCGAGGGCGGACGCCGCACCGTCGAAGTCGAAGTCGGCATCGTGATCGACGAAAACTTCGCGAGCATCATCGAGATCCCGACCGATTCGCAGGCGCAGGTGCAGATGAGCAGCTTCTTTGGCGGCTCCAACCTGATCGTCCGGCTGGGCAAGGACCGCACCATGGTGAAACCCGGCGAGCGCCTGCCCGTCGAGGGCAAACCGCCCGTGGGCCTCAACGAGCTCGTCGAGTCGGCGTATGCGACCATCGAGAAGCTTCGCGGCGGCCTGGACAACCTTGCGACGGTGCTGAACGACAAGAGCCTGACAGATTCAATCCGCGCGTCACTGCTTGCGTTGCAGTCGACGCTGGAACAGTTCGACAAGGGCATGAAGGAAATGGGCCCGGCGCTTGAGAAGGTCGGCCCGACGATTACCAGCGCCAACGCGCTGCTGCTGGAGATGCGCACGCTGATCAAGACCAACAACGACAACATCACCGGCGCGCTGTCGCACTTCAATTCGGCTACGCGCAACGCCGACGCGCTGCTGGGCGGCGACGTGAAATTCCTGGTCGCGGACCTGCGGTCTATTGCGGACAACATGGACAAACTGGTCGCCAACATGAACGATCTTGTGCTGGACAACCAGGGCAACATCGCAGTCAGCATGCAGAACATCCGCGAAAGCACTGAGAGCATCCGGACCTTTTCAAAGCGCATCGAGGCCAACCCCAGCCTGTTGATCTGGGGCAGCAGCGAACCCGCGCCGGCGGCGGGCGAGGCGGCGCCGCGCAAGACGCGCAACGTCGACGAATGGTCATTGCGCCAGAGCGGGCGTTTGCCGAGGCGCGAACAGGATTAGTCAATTGTGGATTGTGGATTGGCGATTGTGGAATGGCCGACTCACAATTGGTGTGGTAATCCGAAATCCACAATCCAAAATCCACAATGCCCCCGAGACGGTCGTGTCCTGAATGAATAAAGTTGCCCTCATCCTCGGTTTTCTGGTCGCCGCCCTTGCCGGTGGCTGTGCCAGCTATTCGCCAACCAAATTCGAGAAGGCGGTTAAATACCTCGACGAACGCGACTACACCCGCGCCATCGAACTTTTCAAGGAATGGCGCGAGGCGCGCGGCGAGACGCTGACCATCTGCTACAACCTCGGCGTTTGTTACCAGGACCTCGCGCAGTACGACGAAGCCGTTGTGTGGTACGAGCGCGCGCTAAAGTACAACCCGCGCGACGCACGCACGCTGGTCAACCTGGCGATGGTCCACATCGCGCAGGGCCGCGATGTGTCGGCGCTAAGCCTGCTCGAGCGCGCCGTGACCTATGAGACCGACCGCGCCTACCCGCTGGTGGCGCTTGCGCTTTTCTACCAGCGCCAGGGACAGATGGCCAAGGCCGGCGAGTTGTACAAGAAGGCGACCGAGCGCGAATCGAAGTCCGCCTACGCGTGGTTCCATATGGCGACCTGGCACGAACGCGACCAGCGTTTTGGCGACGCGGCCCAGGCCTACGAAAAAGCCGCCGAGCTCGACGACACCGACCCCGTCGCCTTTGAGGGAGCGGCCCGATGCTTTGCGCGCTTGCGCAATTATTCGGCCGCCAGCCGGAACTACGATTTTGCGATCTCGCTCGCGCCGGAGCGGCCGAGCCTCTACATCGAAGCCGCAGACGTGATGATCGAGCAGAAGCGTCTTGAGCGTGCGGCGCAGTATCTTTGGATTGCTCGCGGCCTGCTGCCCCACGAAGACACGCAACTTTCGGACAGGCTGGTGAAGGTGTACCAGTTGCTGGCCGAGCAGGAACAAGCCGCCGCCGATGCGCGCGCGAACCCGCCCACCGTCCCGCCTAAGCCCTCTGGCGCCGGCGGCTAACTACTTGTTGCCGAAATGTTCCTGCCAGTTGCGCGGGTTGACGCCGAGATCCTTGCCGCCCGCCAGCGCCACCAGCGCGCGATGCGCTTGCTCGGCCACCATCTTGTCGCTGTCGCCCAAAAGCCCGATCAGCGTGTTTGCCGCGTCATCGTTGCCAAGCTGGCCCAGCGTGTAAGCGATGCTCGAGCGCAGGTCGCGGTTTTCATCGCGGCGCAGCATCGCCGTGACGTCCTTGCACGCATCGGCGGCCTTGAGGTTGCCAAGCTGGTTCAATGCCGTGCTGCGCACTGTCGACGATTCGTCGCGCAGGGCTTCCATCAGCGTCGGCGCCGCACCCATGCCTTTTTCCTTGGTCAACACGCGCAAAAACTTACTGCGGTCCGCGGCCTTGGCGAGGTCCAACGATTCGCCGCCGATCTCGACAGGCTTTTGCGGCGTCTCGGCCGCCGGCTTCTTGCTATCGGCGGTCTCGACCACGGGCCGCGGCGCGCCGGGGGTGACGTCTTCAGCGCGGAAAGTCGGCGTGTAGCGGTAATAAATTTCGAGGCACAGGCAGGCACAGGCGGTGCTGTAAAGGCGACCGATCATCGGGCCAATCCAGCTATCGGCGGGGTCCCAACTGCCTTTTTCCTTGTCCTGCAGCACCTGGTGCTTGAGCAAATGCTCCTGCAGCGCGTCGTTCCAGCGCCGCCAGGCAGGCCCCTCGCCCGCCGTGTGCAGGAACATGCCCAGCGTCGAGTAGTACCAGCCGTAATAAGTGTTGAAGTTCGGCTTGGTGCTGCCGTAACTCGGGTCTTTGAAACGTTCGTAGTCGGGCGTGTTTTCGAGCAGCAGTTTTTGCGCCGCATCGTTGCGCGCTTCGAACTTTTCGCGATCGAGGATCACGCGGCTGGTCAGGCCGACGCCGACCATGCCAATGCCCTTGCGCCAGGCGTAGGGGTCTTCGTCGGCGTAGTAGGTTTCGCCGCCAGGAAGCGACATCGCGTCAAAGAACTCCGTCGTTGTCGTCCAGACACGCTCGTTGACCGCAATACCCACAGCCTTGGCGCTTTTGAGCGCGAGCACCATCCATCCCGTGACTGACGCGTCGTTGCGCAGCGGGTTGCCGGCATTTTCGGGCGTCGAGAGGCCCGCCATGTACGTCCAGCCGCCCTTGGCCGACTGTGTGCGCTCGATGTAACGGATCGCGCGCTCGGCGCAGCGCAGGTACACCTTGTCCTGGGTCATGCCGTAAGCTTCGCACATCGCCAGCGTCGCGACGCCGTGTGTGTACATCTGGTGATAGTTGTAGCTGCCAAGGCAGCCATCGGATGTCTGCATGCGCATGATGCGGCCAATCGCACGTTTGACGTTGACGGCATACTTGCCGTCCTGCGGCGAATGGCCCCCGGCCAAAAACGGCAGTACGCACAGCGCCGAAAGCGGCTCGCGGAGTTCCGACATCACGCCGCCGTCGCGGAAAGAACGCGTACCGTTGCCCTGCGGGTCCCAACTGCCGTCCATGGATTGCGTGCGCGCCAAAAAAGCCAGCGCCAGGTCAACCGCGTTTTCCGTGCGGACATTGCCGCCAAAACGCTGCAGCGCCGCGCGCTTGGTTTCGCCTTGCCGGTTGGTGAACAGGCCCGCGCCCGTGGGCTGCGGCGCCGGGGCCGGGTCATTCTGGCCGCCGCCCAGGCCCGCCGTCGCCGACGGGACCTTGCGCATCTCAAATTGCGGCGGCGCGGCTTCCGGCGGCGCGGTTTGCGGCAACGGCGCAAAGGGCAGGCGTTCCGGCGGCTGCTCGAAATCGACTTCGCCCGGATCAAGTATTGACTCGTCAATAATGCGCGAGGGCGTGACCAGCGTGTCATCCGCGTCGCCGGGCACGGGCATTTCCTCGCGGTCGGGAACCGGCGGCGCGGGAATGCTCAGGTCCGTTTGCGGGTCGGCCTGGAGGGCCAACACCGTGGCGCGCTTCTCGTATTCAAGCAGCTCGCGCTGGATAAAAAACGCCATCGCCACCATGACCAGGTGGACAGCTGCGGCGATGACGAGGCTGCGCCATGTCCAGCGCGTCACGAAGCGAATGGCCGCCACCACGCGCGCGCGGCGCGGAATACGGATGCGCAGGCGGCCGTGGCGGTAGATACGCAGCGGCGCGGGCGCGGGAAACAGCTTGCCCGCGGCGTCCAGCAGCACGCTGTCCTTGAGCAACACCAGCGACGGCGAGAAACAGACAGGACAGGGCCTGCCGGCATAACCGCCAATAGTGCCGCAACGCGGACAGGCAGAGGATGAAGCGGAAACAGATGGGCCAGCTAGAGCCATCAGCATTTTGAAGGTCCCGGGGAGGGCCTTCGGGGTTCTACGCCCCCTAAGTGTAACCCACAGGACAGGTTAGTAAAGCGCTATCGAAGAACGATCCAGCCTCGCTGCATCGCCCAGCCGGCCGCGCCCGCCACGGCAAGGTTAAACGCCGCCACTAGCGCGGCCCGGGCGATGAAGCCGCCCTTGCGCGTCTTATGCTTGAACAAGCGCATGCCTAGAAGCATTCCCACCGCCGCAAGTGGAAGGCCTAGCGCAAGTAACATGGATTCGGGAATGCGCCACACGCCGCGCCGGGCCCGGGCTTTATCGAGGCCCTGGGCCGCGAAAGCCGCCAGATTGGTGGTCAGGATGAGCGCGGCAACGGCACTGAGAGGCAGAACCATAGTCTTCAAACCCGCTTGTTATCGGCCCTTGGGGCCGTTTGAAAATTGGCGGGAAGATGTGAACAACTTTTGCAACCGCGGACTAGATAGGATACACTAACTTTGTTGGCGGTTGGGGCGCTACGTGCCCCGACTCCCGCTTTCCTAGCCGGATCGCGGGCGGTGCACAACCGGTCGACCGCACTCCGCCGAAAACATCCGGCGGTCGACATATGGCCGAAGCGTGTAGGCGAGGGCACTTTCCTGCTCTCCTTTCCGGCCCTTTCCGCACGCTTCGGCCACCTTCTTTTAAGCAATGCGCGGCGGCCCTCACTGGTTAAGCTGCGACCATGAATATCGGCATCGTCTGTTATCCGACACACGGCGGCTCCGGAGTCGTCGCTACTGAGCTTGGCTCGGCGCTTGCCGACACCGGCCACAACGTGCACGTCATCAGCTACGCCATGCCCTTTCGCTTCCAGGCCTATCGCCACAATCTTTCGTACCACGAGGTCGAGGTGACAGCCTATCCGCTGTTTCGTTATCCGCCTTACGACCTCGCGCTGGCGGGCCGCATCATGGAAGTCGTCGACCAGTACGGCCTCGATTTAATCCATGTCCACTACGCCATCCCCCATGCTGTCAGCGCGCTGCTTGCGCGCGAAATGCTGGGCCAGGACGGCAAGAACATCCGCATCATCACGACGCTGCACGGCACCGACATCACCATCATCGCGCAGCAGAAGGAATTTCAGCGCATTACCGCGTTCGGCATTGAGCACAGTGACGCCGTCACCAGCGTCAGCGACGAACTCAAGGGGCGCGTCCTGGATGTGCTGGGCGAGCGTAAGCGGCCCATCGAGGTGATCCCGAATTTCATCGACACGCAACGCTTCACACCGGGCTGTTGCGCCGACAAACGCCGCGAACTCGCCAAGCCTGATGAGAAGATCATCATGCACGTCAGTAACTTCCGCGAGCTCAAGCGCACGCGCGAGATCATCCACGCTTTTGCGAAGTACAGCCAGAAGCAGCGTTCGCGGCTGGTAATGGTCGGCGATGGCCCGGACCTCGGCGCCTGCCGCGACCTCGCGCTCGAACTGAAACTGCGCGACCGCGTCACGTTCGTGGGAACTTACGACGCGATCTGGGAATTGCTGCCGCAGGCGGACCTGTTCGTGCTGGCCAGCGAATACGAAAGTTTCGGCCTGTCGGCACTCGAGGCGATGGCTTGCGGTGTCCCGACGCTCACCACCAACGCCGGTGGCCTGCCCGAGGTTGTAAAGGAGGGCGAAACCGGGCTCATGTTCAACGTCGGCGACATCAACGCGCTTGCGGCGGCTATGTCGCGCATGCTGGGCGACGACGCGCTGCGCGCGAAGATGGGCGCTGCCGCGCGCGAACGCGCCGTCAGCGTGTTCGCGAAAGAGAAAATCCTCCCGCAGTGGCACGCGTTCTACAAGAAGGTGCTTTCTTAGGGACACGCGGCAGCGTGTCCCTACACAACCAGTCCAAAACGAAAACCGGCGGCCCGAAGGCCGCCGGTCATTTTGCAGCAGTCGCTTTGACTACTTGCTGGTCTTTTCGACCGTGGCCTTGGGTGCTTCCTTGGCCCCAACGTTCTCACTGTGCGCCGCTTCGCCGATGCTCAGGCCGTCGGCGGTACCCATGTAGACTTCGACGCGGCGATTGCGCTGTTTGCCCGCGCTGTTGGCGTTGCTCTCAATCGGCCAATACTCGCCGAAACCCGCGACGAAGATGCGGTCGGACTCGATGCCCTTGCTGACAAGGAAGTTGCGAACCGACTGGGCGCGCATGATGCTCAGGTGCACGTTGTCGGCAATACCCTGGCTCTTGAGGCGCTTGACCGGGTCGCTGTCCGTGTGCCCGTCGACGCGCACCATGCTGTTTGCGTCCATCTTCGACTTCAGCAGGTCGGCGAGCTTGCCGAGGATTTCCTTGGTCTTGTCGGTGATCTCCCACGACCCGGGCTTGAACAGCACCCCCTTGTCGTCGATGCGCACGCCGACTGCGCCTCCGCGGCTAACGACGTCCCAGTCGCCATTTTCGCTGGACCAGATCTTTTTCATCTCGGCGAGCAGTGCTTCCTGGTCGACCGTCGGCGCCTTCACTTCCTTCATGTCGGCGAGGCTCTTGCGCAGGGCCGCGTTTTCCTTGCTCAGTTTGCCGTTGGCGTCCTCGAGGCGTTCGTTTTCCGCCGAGAGCGCAGCATTCGCATCTTCCGAAGTGTCGTGAGTCTTCAGCAGGCGGTCATATTCGTTGGTCGAGACGCAGCCACCGAGGAAGGGCAGGACGGCGGCAATGGACAGGACAAGCAGCTTCTTCATTTCAGGCTCCCGAGGAGAGTGGTGGCGATTATGGGCTGACGCAAACAGCCGCTAGGCCCCCATCGGCACCCAACGCGCCCGAGGTTGAGGAAAAATGGAGAAAGTGATGTGGCTGGGGCGTCCCTGCCCCAGCTCGGAAAAAATTGACTGGGATTACTGTGCTGGGAGGAGGGCCCAGCCACGCTACTTATCCGGTTCGGGCCTGGGCGGCGGCGCGGGCAGAATCTTCGGTTGCGGCAGCGTGCCTTCCGCTGCGGGCACGTCGCGGGTTTCGGTCGTAGGCCGGCCGGCGCGTTTGCGTTCTTCCTCAAGGCGGCGCAATTCGGCCCGGATCGCATCCGCCAGCTTGGTCAGGCTGCTGACCTGCGCATCGCTGTAGCTGTCGTCCTTGGCCAGCGCGTCACACAGGCGCGCGTCGGCTTCGCCAAAGGCCGCCGTGTAGTTTTCGCGCAGGGCAACCAGCGCGTCGATCGCCTTGCCCTTGTCGGCGGTAGTTTTGCCGCGGCGGGCCTGGCGAAATTCGTCGTTCTTGATCTTGCGCTCGACCATCAGCGTCAGCGCCCAGAAGAGGTCGGCGCGGATCTTCGACTTCGCCACGCCCATCTCGGAATGCAGTTTCACAAAGCGGTCGAAAATTTCGCGCGTGACGAGTTCGGGCCTGCGCTGCACCCACAACTTTAGTTCAAGCGCCGCATTCTGCGCCGTGTAGGTCCCTTGCAGAAGGTGCCGCGCGAGAAGATCAAGGTAGGCCTGCGTGCGCTTGGCGCCTGCTTCCTCGGCCTCCAGCGCGATGAAGGCCTGGGCGACCGATAATTTCATGTCGCGTTCCTGGTCGCCCGAGGCGGCCTCCTCGGGCTTGCCGACCAGCGAATAACCCTTGCCCGCGATGCGTTTTAAAGCAAACAACCCTTCAACTGCGGCTTCCCTCTTTAGTACACCCGTATCGCTGAGCAAAACCGAAATCGTCGTCGCCTTTTCTTCACCGTACAGCACTTCCTGCACCGTGATTTCGACGCTGGTCGCGCCGTTGATCTGCAGGCGCTGCGCGGCAGCCACACCCAGGACCACGATGTCGCAATTGGCCAGGATCGCCTCGCCGAAATTCGATTCCCACACGCGCGGCTTGGCCTCGGCGGCGCACAGGGGCGCGGCCAGCAGCAAAATGAACACCAGTAGCCGCGCCCGCACAATCATTATTTTGGTTCCCTGTCGTCTTTGGGTGCGGGCGTGATCTTCGCAATCGGCCCACACAGCACTTCAACCATCGTCTCGGGCTCGAGGTAACGCGTCGCGACGCGCTGGATGTCGGCAATCGTCACCTTCTCGATGCTTTCAGCGTACTTGACCAGGTAATCGAAGCCGAGGTTGTAGCGTTCAATGGCCGTCAGCAGGCCCGCAAGCTGGCCCGATGTTTCGAGGCCGAAAACGAAACTGCCCTTGAGGTAGTCCTTGGCGTCGCGCAGCTCTTTTTCGCTGACGGGCTTGGTGCGGATTTCGTCGATCAGCCGGTACATCTCCTTCAGCGCCAGCTCGACGTTTTCCGGCCGCGTGCCGATGTAGCCGATGAACGAGCCCTCATAGAAGCTGCTGCCGCTGGCGATATTGGCATAGGTGCTGTAGGCCAGGCCCATTTCGTCGCGCAGCCTTTTGCTGAAGCGGTCGGTGAAACCCGGCGACGTGCCGAACACGCTGTCCATGACCACCAGCGCGTAGTAATCCGGGTTGTCGCGTTTGATGCCCACACATTGCAGGCGCACCACGACCTGGTCCTTTTCCGGGTGGTCGATGGTCACGCGTTTGGTCTTGCCGTCGACCTTGGCGTAATCGAAATCGGTGAAGTTGAATGCCTGCGTGCCCTTGAGGCCGACGCGGTTTTCGGCCTTGATCGCGGGGTGCTGGGTCCTCGCGCCCTCGGTCTTCCAGCCCGAGAACTTCGCCTTGATCAGCTTCAGCATGTCCGCGGCCTTAAAATCCCCCACCGCCGCCAGAATTGCGTTGTCCGGGCGATACCACTTCTTGTGCCACGCGACGAGGTCGTCGCGCGTAATTTTCTCAACCGATTCCTTTGTGCCGATGCCGGGGCGGCCAAGCGGCGTGCCGCTGCCGTACAGCCATGCGACCGCCGCATCGCGCGCAAAACCCTGCGTTTCCTCCTTGGAGGCTTCGATGGACGCCAGCGTCTGGCGTTTGGCAAGCTCGAACTCGACCGGGACAAACGCGGGGTTCTGCATGCTGTCGGCCATAAGTTCGAGGCCAAGTTCGACGTCAGGCGTCAGCACGTGAACGCTTGCACCCGCCGAGCCCACCGACAACTGGCCGCCGACGTCTTCCATCATCTCGGCAATCTGTTGCTTGGTGTATTTCGCGGTGCCTGCATCCATCAGGGCGCCCGCCAACGACGCAACGCCGGGCTTCTCCGCGGGGTCCGTCACCTTGCCGGTGCGCACATCAACCGCGACGTCAACGATCGGCAAACCCGGGCGCTCGTACAGCAGCACGGTCATGCCGTTGTCGAGCACTTCGCGTACGACCTTGAGCGGTTCAGGCTTGGCGTCGGCAGTCGCGCCGGCGCCCTTGGGCGGCGTCAGTTGCGGCACCAGCCAGCCCGTGACGCGGCTATCCGCCACAAGGTATTTTTTTGCCACCCGCTGGACGTCGGCGGCGGTCACGGCCTTGATGAAGTCGGTGTACTTCACCGCAAGACGCCAATCGCCAAAGATGCTCTGGTTGAGGCCCAGGTTGCCCGCGAGGTCGTCAGCGGACTCACGCTCGAAGACTGCACGTGCAGCCATGCGGTTCTTGACGCGCTCGAGTTCAGCCGGCGTCACGCCGCTGTCGCAGATCTCGGCAATGGTTTTGTCAACGGCCGCCTCGAGATCTTCGCGCTTTGCACCACTGGCAAGCTGCGCCTCGACGTACACGCAACCGGCCAGTTTCTGGCTGTAATTGCCTGCGCTGACGCCATCGGCGATTTTCAACTCGTCCACCAGCTTGCGGTACAGGCGGCTGGTGATGCCGTCGCCCATAATCATGCCCAGCACGTCCAGCGGGTAGTCATCGGGCGTCTTGCACTTGACCGCGCCGTACATGCGGATCATCTGCAGCACTTCGGAATCGCCCTTTTGCTCGATGCTCGCGGGGCCCTTGAACGACGACGCCCACGTTGTCGTGCGCATGACGTCGGGCCCGCGCGGAATCTTGCCGAACAGTTCCTTGATGATGGGAAACGCTTCGTCGCCCGTGATGTCGCCCGCCAGCACGATGGTGGCGTTATCGGGGCGGTACCAGCGGTCGTAGAACTCGCGCATGTCGCGCCGGCTGGTGTCCTGCACGTCCTGCGGCCAGCCCAGCGTCGGGTGCGCGTAGGGATGGCCGTCGCTGAACAAAACCGCCTCCATGCGCTCCCAAAGCTGCGCACCGGGGTTGTCCGCGTTGATGTCGGATTCAGACTGCACAACCTTCTTCTCGGCGTCGAACTCGGCCCCGTCGAGGGTCAGGTCGCGCATGCGGTCGGCCTCGATCTTCAGGGCTTCCACATAACGGCTCTTGGGCAGGTTGATGAAATAGCGCGTGAAATCGTTGCTCGTCGCCGCGTTGTTGCTTCCACCATTGCGGGCGCAGATCTGGTCGATCTCACCCTTTTTGTAGTTGCGGCTGCCCTTGAACATCATGTGTTCAAGGAAATGCGCCATGCCGGATTTGGTGGGCACCTCGTCGGCGGAACCAACGTTGTAGTAGACGTAGCTGGAGACGATCGGCACGCCGGGACGGTTGACGACGATCAGCTTCAGGCCGTTTTCGAGGTTGTATTCGCTGACATCGAGGCCCTTGGGCGCTTCCTGCGCCAGGGACGGGCCGAGGGTGGCTACCGCGGCGATCATCACCAACAAGGAAAGACGCAAAGCGGTGCTACGCATGAGTGCTCCTGTAAAAAGGGGCGACATCACTGTCGCCCCCGCAACTGTCCATTAGTACTACGTCCTAGCGGCCGTCATCGCGCACGTAATAGCCCGAGGGCAGTTCGCGATCCAGCAGCACTGTCACTTCAACTTTGTCCTGCGGCCCTGTCGCCGCAATCCACTGCGTGCGGGTCATAAAACCGGGCGCGGAAATGCGGAAAAGTTCGGGGCGTCCGGTGCCTTCGATGACCACTTCGCGCGTGGGCGTGTTGCCGATGGTCACCCAGATGCCCTGGCTGTTCTGCCATTCGACAAGCGCGCCCGGCGGCTCGCTGTTAAGCCGCGCCGTGGTCTTTGGCGTGCGCTGGTCGTAATAAGCCTCGGCCGAACGTGTCGAGCGGCCCGCGCGCTCGGAAATTTTGTCGTATTCGACACTGCCGACGGTGTTGGGGCGGTGCTGGCTGGCGCAGCCGCTGGCAAACGCCACGAATACCAGAACAGTAAGCGCAAATAGGCTTCGCATGAGCAACCTGCAAGGAAAACGGGGAGGCCTTCAGGATAGCCGCCGCAACTGCTGTGTAAAGCCGCTCCTACGACAACCCGGACGTTTTGCGCATGCGGTCGAGGGTATTTTTGTCGATCTTGCGCGTGCGCATGGCCAGCCGGCTCTTGGCGAGCTTGACGATTTCTTCGGCGGTCTGCTCCGGCGTAAGTTCGCTGGTATCAATCTCAAGCGCATCGGGCGCCTTGCGAAGCGCCCCCACCTCGCGGTCCATGTCGAGGTAATCGCGTTTGGCGACGTCCTGCAGCACTTCTTCGTAGCTCACCTGCTGGCCGCGCTGGACAAGTTCGTTGTAGCGGCGCTTGGCCCGCACCTCCGGCAGCGCGAACATGTAAATCTTCAGGCTGGCGTTGGGAAAAACAACCGTACCCTGGTCGCGGCCTTCGGTGACGATTTCTTCGTTTTCGCCGATCTTGCGCTGCATCGCCACAAGCAAGTCGCGGATTTCACGCACATCGGCGATGTAGTGGATGTTGCGCGTGACTTCCTGCGTACGGATCTTGCCGGTCACGTCTTCAGCGCCGAGAAAAACCTTCATAGGCTGGTCGAGCGAAAGTTCGCAGCGCAACTGCGCCTGTTTGGCCACAGCCGCCACAGCCTCGCCGTCGCCAAGCTTCACGCCCGCACGCATGCATGCCAGGGTTATCGCGCGGTACATCGCACCCGTGTCAAGATAGCGCATGCCCAGGCGCAAGGCTGCCAGACGCGCAATCGTGCTTTTGCCGGCGCCCGAGGGGCCATCGATGGTGATAAGGTTATTTGCCATTGGCGGCATCGTCGCTTGCGCCGACGGTGACTTCAAGCTTGAGTTTTTTGCCCACGGCGCGCATGCGCGGCTGCGCCTCGGGCCGAATCTCCAGGCGCTGCAGACCCTTGATGGCGATGCCCGCCTCGGGCGGCAGGATGATCGTCGCCTTGTGAAGCACAAGTTCGCCGCTTACGCCACGCGAGAAACGCTCGCCCTCGAGCCGGTAACTCGTGCTCGACATGACAATCGGGCCGGTCGCGACCAGATTCTTCACGTTGCCGACGCCGTCGAGCGACATCTCGACGCGCTCGAGCCTCATGTCGAGGCTGCGCGGCGAGGCCCTTGGCGCAGGCGCGCTGTTCTCGCCCCGGAACAAATCGGTGATGTCCTTTCGCGCGGCCTCGGCAAGGGCCTTCCGCGCTTGCTCGAAACGCGCGACCACGTTGCCTTCGGCCTCGAGGTCCACTTGCGGGCCCAGCGAACCCTGCGCCGCGCGTAGCGCCGCCAGAGCCAGCGCCCGGCCCTGCGTCGCGCCGCGATCGTCCTTGCGCTTGCGCAGCACGCTTGCGGCGCGCGAATAGGCCGCCGCGTTGGCGAGTTCGTTGCGCGCGCTGTTTTCCAGCAGTGCAAAGGCGTTGCGTTGGTCCGCCGTCATCGCGGCCAATGCCCGACTGAAATCCGTGCGCAACGCCGCAATGTCCGTCTCCAGCGCAGCTTCGTTCGCGGTCGTCTTGAGCGCGGCGGCAATCCCCGCGTTGACGACGTCAAGACTCGTCGGCGCCGGAGTGAAGCGAAGGCGAATCAGCTTTTGGGCGCGGGTCTTCCAGGGGCCATTGAAAGGAAAGAGCCCGCCGCCGCTCAGGAAGCGGCCGGCGCGCTCGAGCTCAATGACGGCGTCGCGCGTCAGCAGGACTTCGAAGGGCTCCGAGCCGCGGTCTTCGCGGTGCACACGCTGGATGCTGATGCCGTCGGATGCCCCGGCAAACAGGCCGTCGACCGTCGAGCGCACCACCGCCGGACCCTCCAGCCGAACCGACGTGCTGCCGCTGTGGCCATGCGGCCTCATCAAGATCGTCGCATACATCGCCGCGCCGCGCGCCTCGTAGATGACCTGTACGTCCTCGGCGTCGAGTTCAGGCAGGTCCTTGAAGGCGTCGAGGCCCGTGCGCGGCGCGACGAAGCCGCCGTGCACCAGCTTGAGCACGGCGTCGCGCGCCACGACCACGCGCTCGTCAACAACGGTGCGCAGGTTGGCTTCGGTGCTGAAATTCAGCCAGCCGGCGTCAGGCGGCAGCGTCGATTGGGAAGCGGGCAGCTCGGCAAGCGCCTCCCGCACATACCGCAGACTTGCGGCATCACGGAAAACCAGGCGACCCGGGCCTACCATATCCGCGGCATAGTCTTTGCCCTTGGCGGCGAGCGTCACCTTCGCGCATTGGAGCAGATCCGAGCCGATGCAAAGCCGCGCCATCGCGCCCGTTTGCGTTGTCAGCGTCAACTCATCCAGCACACCGGCGCGCACCGCAAGCACACATTGTTCTGCCGCGGCGCTGAGGCGGCCGTTGAGGTCACGCGGCGCCTGGTCAATGACAACCTCGCCGCGCGCGTCCAGCCGCACGTTCTCGCCGCCTGAAAGCGCGGTGTCGATGGCCAGTTTGTCCCTGGCCTCGAGCACCAGAAGCACCGGCGCCGCCGTCGCGGGCGTGGCGGTGTCACGCAGCGCAAGTGAGGTGCGCAGCGCGGGCACAAGCGGCGGAATTCCTTCGCACAGGGCCGTGATGCCGGGGCCCATTACGTCGGCGTGCAACTGGCCACCCTCGACGCTGCCTGTCGCCGATGCACCCCGCAGCACGACTCGGCGGGGCGGCATCGAGAGCGTCAACAGCGGCGCGAAGTTCTGGCCCTCGCCGGAAAAGTCAAAATCCTGCGCGCCCGTTGTTTTGCCGGCGATGCGGCAGTGCCGGCCCTCGATCACCCACTCGCGCGCCAGGCCGCCGACGATTTGCATGCCCTGGATGCGCGCGTTGCCGTGCAGCTCAATGGCCTGCGTCGCGACATCGCCAGTCATCACCGTTTGCAACTGCAGCCAATCAGCCGCCCGGCATTCAATGGCGTTTCCTTCGCGGGTGATCGCCACGCGCGCGTCGTCGCTGAGCTTTAGCATGCGCGCGGGCGTCTCGGCGTAATCGGCCTGCGCGGCGGTCGCCCTCAGTTGCGGGTACGCGATCTCGACGTTGCCCGTGGCGCGCATCGAGGTCACGGTCGCGGCTTTGTCGACGACAGCGCCGCCCAGGTGGATGCTGTCGGCCGTAAGTTCGCCCGTCTCGCGCGCCTGCAACGTGACCGTGCAACGGCGGTCCAGTGACAGCTCGAACTTCGAGTCGGTCTGCGAGTAATCGAACCGCATCGCCCCGCCGCATTCCGCGGCGAGGCGGCCCGGCGCGCCGGCCCCCGAAACCCAGTCCGGCACGCGCGACAGCCGCAGGTTGAACTTCGCCCCGCGCTCACCGGAAATCGCCGCGCGCTCGACGCGTTTGGATTTGTCAAAGGCCAGCGCAACCTTCGCGGACTGCAACTCGGTCTCGAAGTCGCTGTCAAACTCGGCGCCCAGCCGCAATTTCGTGGCGCCCTCGGTAACGGCGTCAATGGCCATCGGCCGTTCGTCATCGAGGATCATCGAGCCCTTGGCGAATTCGAGCGCGCCGCCGTCGGGCAGCACACCCTTGAGGCCCGAAGGCAGGTCGATTTCGCGGCTGCCAGGCTTGTATGTCGCCTTGGCAAAGGTGAGCGTCAGGACGCTGTCGCCCTCGTTGAGTTTGAGCTCGGCGTCGGTGATTTCGACTTTGCCCTCGCGCGTGCGGCTGGCGCGTTTGCCCTTGAGGGTGCCGCGTTTTTCGCCCCTGGCGTCGAGCAGCGTCAAATTCGCGCCCTGGATTTCGACTTCGCCAATTTCGGGCAGCAGTTGCGCCGCCAGGCCCCCGGCAGAGAGGGCGAGCGCAATGAACAGCACCGCGAAATTACGGCTCGGTCCACTCAAGTTGCACCTCGTCCACGGGCAGATACTGCTTTGCGGTCACAGCGGGATTGGTGAACCTGAAGGTCAACTTTTCGCGGTTGATCTCGAGCGACAGGAAGAGGTTGAACACCTTGCCGCGTTTTTTTCCAGGCGCGGGGTCTGGCTCCATCTTCACGTCTTCAAGTTTGATCTTCGAAAGATCGAGGCGAAGTTGCACGTTCTCGGCGTTGAAATCCGCGACCTGGGTATTGAGCACGCGCATCTGCACGTTTTGCGGCTTGAGCGGGTTGGCGACACGCACGCCCTTGTCGGTCATCCACGGCGCGTTGATCACGTTGACCGGTAGCTCGACGTTGACATTGCGATAATCGCTAAGCGCCTCGAAGCTGAATTTCAGCGTCACCTGTTGCGTATCGGCGTCGGTACCCTTGCGCCGGACGCGGATGCTGCCCTCAAGCGGCACGAGATAGGCCGTTTCGACGATTCCGTCCTTGAGCAGTTGTTCGCGTTCCTTCTTTTCGACGCGGGCCTTGTTGTCGACAAGCTGGTTTATGTCGCCCAGGCGTTCGATCTCAAGCACCACACGGCCTTCGTCGCGCTGAAGTTCGCGCAGGCGGCTGGCGGGCGCGACAACCTCGAGTTCCGTGCCTTCCTGCACGCGTACCGTCGTGCGAAAGCCCGGCACTTCCCCCACCACGGCGCCCTGCAGGTTCACGATCGCATCGCGCCTCAGTATCTCTTCTAACGGGATAAAGACGGTTTGTGAGGGATTGGCGGGTTCAAGCGCAATCTCCGCGGGCGTCTTCAACTGCGCCTTGAACCGGCTCAGGGGCACCTCGATCATCACGCGGTTGAGGTTGTCCTGCGTCAGGCGTTCAACGTCAGCCGGTGTAATCGTCAGCGAATAGCTAAGGTTTGCGCGGCCGCCTACAACATCGCTTTCGAACTGCGTCAGTTCCTTGGCCGGCCCGCGGGCGTTGAGGCTGATGCGCTGCACAGGCATGGGCATCAGCGAATATTTTTTGTCCTGCTTTTCAAATTCAGGGTCCAGCGTCACGATTAGCGCCGCCGCATCGGGCAGCGTGCGCGACACCGCGACGTTGCCAAACGAAATCCACCAGATCAGGCAGGCCAGGCCGAGGATCACGACATGGGTCATGATGCCGCTGCCGAGGAACTGGAACTTCTTGCGCTCTTCGCGGCGTAACGCAATGGGGGCGCGCGCCGTGCTGACAGTCGTAGTCGTGGTGGCCTGGCCGCTCATGTTGCGCTCCCGGCAACGGCTTTTTCGGCGGACGCCGCCATGCTTTCGCCCATGTTGTCGCGCAGCATGCGCTCAAGTTGCTCGCGTGAAAGGTCCTGCTGCAACTCGCCGCGCTGCGCAACGCTGACCTTGCCGGTTTCTTCGCTGACGATCAGCACCAGCGCGTCCGTTTCTTCCGACAAGCCGATGCCCGCGCGGTGGCGCGTCCCCAGGCGCTTGGAAACGTCCGGGTTTTCCGTCAGGGGGAACAGGCAGCCCGCCGCAATCACGCGCGGGCCTCGGATGATGATCGCGCCGTCGTGCAGCGCGCTGCCGGGATAAAAAATCGTGTCGAGCAGTTCAGGCGTGAACATCGCATCGAGCTCAATGCCGCGCTCGACGTAGTTACGCAGGCCCACGCCGCGCTCAATGGCGATCAACGCGCCGGTCTTGGCACGCGAAAGCCTGAAAACGCCCGCGACGATCTTGGGAATAACGTTCTCCTTGGGCGCGAGCAGGCGGTTGAAGACGCGGTTCTGGCCAAGGCGCGTAAGGCCGCGGCGAAGCTCCGGCTGGAAGACGATCACGACCGCGATAAAGAAGTAATTGACGACGCTCTCGAGCAGCTTGGCGATGCGGTACAGGTTGAGGTACTGCGAGATCAAGTAGACAACGATCAGCAACAGCGCAAACAGGATCGCCACGCCGCGCAGCGCGCTGTCGCCGGTGCTGCCGCGCACGAACTTGTACGCGACAGTGAGGCCGAGATAAATAATGAAGATCTCGACGGCGTAAATGACGAATTCCGGTATTTGCATTTTGAGCCCGCGCGCGGCAACTCCAGTATTTAGCCACACTTGCGCGTGGATAACCACCGTTTCTCGCCAAGTCATTTACCACATTGCGCGAAGAACGGTCAGTGCGCGCTTCATCCAGCCCACTTCATGCACGCGCAACACGGCTGCGCCCTTGAGCGCGCCGATCAAACCGGCGGCGAGACTCTCGGGCTCGCGGTCGTTGACGTCGCTGCCCGTCAGTTTGCCAAGCGTGCTCTTGCGCGAAACGCCGAGCACCAGGGGATAACCCAGCCGCACAAGCTCGGGCAGCTTGCGCACGAGCTGGAGATTGTCCTCGGGGCGTTTGCCAAAGCCAAAGCCCGGGTCGATCCAGATTTTGTCGCGTTTGATGCCCGCCTTGATCGCGGCATTGGCGCGCGCGTGCAAGTGCGCGCCGACTTCGGCCACAACGTCGTCGTAGCTGGCGTTCTTCTGCATGCTTTGCGGCGAACCCTTCATGTGCATCAGAATCAATGTCGCGCGCCGCCGGGCGCACACGTCAAACATGTCGCGGTCGCCGGCGCCTGCCGTGACGTCGTTGACGATGGTCGCCCCGGCGCTCAGCGCAGCCTTGGCGACTTCGGCTTTACTGGTGTCAACGCTGATGGCGGTCTTCACGCCCCGAGCCCGCAATTTTTCGATCACCGGGATAACGCGTGCAAGCTCAACCGACTTCGTAACCGGGACTGACCCAGGCCGCGTGCTCTCACCGCCGACATCGAGAATATCCGCGCCATCCTCAGCCAGCTTCAGCGCGTGAGCTACCGCCGCATCGGTCGTCGAATGTTTGCCGCCGTCAGAAAAACTGTCGGGTGTGACGTTGACGATGCCCATGACAAGCGGCGCGCTCACACCAAACAGGCCTAGCGTAGGAATGCGCAGCAGATCGAGGGGGTTGGTCTTCACGCGTTGGCGTCCTGCGTGACGGCGGCCTTGAGCAAATCCGGGATACCCGGCTTCTTCACGTCGGCAACCTTGTACAGCTTGATGTGGCGCATGCCCTTACCCGTGCCTTCAAGCAGCTTCTTTGGATCGTTCAGCTTCGCGCCATAATGAAACACCATGTTGACATGGTCGCGCGCGGCCATGATCGCGCAGATCATCTTGTTGCCGGTCCAGCACGGCCAACCCCACTTGATCGCCTCGTCGGCCTTCACATGCTTGCGGATCAGCGCAGCCGCATTGCGCACAACCGGCCCGATGTCGCGGGGAAATCTCTTGAGGAAGTCGTCGACACCCTGGCCGGGCCTCGCTTTGAATTTGCTCATGTCCGTCTCCGTCGCGGCAGTCTAAGCGGTCCAAGATAATTGTCTTTAGGTGGCGCGGACATTCCTGTCCGCGGTGGCGAGCTTTGCGAGCCACAATTCGACCGGCTACGCCGGTCGGGCGGACAAGAATGTCCGCCCCACAACTGC
>JADLAK010000103.1 GCA_020848275.1 Planctomycetota bacterium | reverse complement strand
GGTTGGCACCGCCAAATTGTGCGCGCGCCCACGCTGTGGGCGAAAGCTGCTCGAACACGGATATCCTCCTTGAGGTATCCATGAGTCGGCAAATCCCGCCCCTCACTTGTGTGTAAAGACAAGCGCTCACGCGATGGGCTCTGGTTCCCTAATTCCCGCTTGCGCCGGAGCTTTTGGTGCTCAAGTTGCGGCGGCAGAGATCCATGCGGTCGCGCACGTGTTTGCGAAGGTTGGCGTCCTCGACAATGCTGCTGACCTTCAGGTAGGCGTCGTATTCGCCCAGGGCTTCTTCCCACTCGCCCTTTTCGTAGCACGCCGTGGCGCGCACGAAGTGGTGGATGGGGTTGCGCGGGTCCATGCCCTTGAGCTGGCTGGCGTAGACCTTGGCCTTGTCGAGGTCGTTGACCTGGTACATCGGGTCGACGACCAGCGCGCAAAGTTGAAGCAGCATGCTCTTGCGCAGCATGCGTTCCTCGTGCACGGCCTCGAACATCTCGCTCTTGTAACGCGAGACCAGGTCGACGAGGAACGGGTTGGCCGTCACGTCGTCGAAGTTGGTGCTGTCGGCCTTGCCCATGCGCGACTTCTCGAACTCCTCGTGGCGCTGGATGAAACTTTCGTAGTAGGACTGCGCCGCGAGGTAGTTCTTGCGCGACTCGTCCTTGGCCGTCGACTTGTAGTCCTTGTCGACATAAGCCTTCATGGCGTATTTGCCGAGGTCGGCGATCTTCTTGCCCGCGGCCAGCCCGGCTTCGTTGAGTTCATCCATGCAGTAATCCATGAAGAAACCGCCGAGGCTGGTGAATACGAACGCGAGGTCGCGGTCGATCCAGAAGTAGGCGCTCAGTTCGCCTTTGCGGGGCTCGCGCAGCTCAAGGAAACTGTCGCGTGCGGCCTGCAGGTCGACCAGCGCGCTTTTGCGCCAGTAGGCGCGCACCGCCTGCCAGCTTGCCTTCACGTCGCCAAGCTGCTTGCGCAGCGACGCGTTGTCGTCGTCGGGCAGGCTTGCGCCGCGGCGCGCATCATCGATCATCCAGCGCACGTCGTTGACCGCGAGTTCTTCCTTGTCGGCGTCCAACAGGCCCAGCCACGGCGCGGCCTTGCGCCTGCCGGTGCGGGCGTCGGTGGAGACATCCATCGGGTCGGTGAAAACTTCGTTCATCTCAAGCAGGCGCGCGCGGCCGTTGATGAAAACCTTCACCGCCTCGGCGGCCTCGTTGAGCATCTCGATTGATTTGTCGCGCGTGTGTTTGCCTGAAAGCCCGCCGTCAACCAGCGCCTGCACCTGCGACAGCACCAGCACGCCCTCGCCCAGCTTTTCCGATTTGCTGATGTTGTAGCCGTGGCGGCGGAACAGGCAAAGCGCCGAGCCCAGCATGGCGCGGAAGTCGCGCGGCTTTAGTTCGAGCACCAGGTCGAATTTTGTCTTGGCGCCCTTTACCACGCCGGGCTGGCTCGCGGGCGTGTAATCGTCGACAAGCCCGAGCTGGAGCAGGCTGTAGGCCTGGATGTTGATTGCCATCGGGCGGTACTTGTCGCCGCGCAGTTTTTCGCGCTCAATGCGTTCGGCCTGCTCGGCGTAGCGGTGGGCGGCCTCGAAGTGGCGGTCGTCGTATTCTGCCTTGGCGTTCTGCAGCAGGTTGTTGACGCGGGCCTCGGGGTCCATTTCGGGCTCGCCGGGGCCTGAAATCAGGCGGTCGCCGCTGACGCGGCCTTCACCCTCGGGGTCCGGGGCGGGCGTGGCGCCGAAGCTGCACGCGCCAAGCACCAACAGGACGAGCGGCGAAACGATTTTCAGGTGTCGCATCGATGTATCCAGGGCCCGCCGGGGCGGCGGAATGACGCGGGGACAGGCTGTAAGTATACGAGTGCCGGGCCTCGTGTCACGGGTCCCGAGTTAAATACCTGGTGTTCGTGCCGTTGACACGAGACTCGGGACGCGGGACTTCGTTTACCGATTGCCGATTTACGGCCCCGGTCTTAGGCTCCCCGCACCCACCGGGGGCCCGCCATGCGCACTATCGAACGCATTCTCTGCTGCACCGACCTGTCGGACAACGCCACGCCCGCCGTGCACGCCGCGGTCAAGATCGCCGAGCTTCACAACGCCGAGCTGACCATCCTTTACGTGATGCGGCAGCCCGAGGCCGCGCACGCGCCCCTGGTCGACGAACTCAAGAAGAAGATCACCCAACGCGCGCAGGAAGAAATCGCCAAGGTCTGCCCGCCCGAAGACGACACGCCTGTGCGCGCCAAGACCGAGATCCGTCGCGGCCCCGTGATCGAGACGGTGCTCGCCGCGGCGCGTGAACTCGGCGCCGACCTGCTCGTTGCCGGCAGCCACGGCCACACCGGCAACCTCAAGGGCGGCCCGGGGCACATCGCCGAGCAACTGGTGCGCAAGGCGTCCTGCAGCGTGCTTCTGGTGCGGCCGGAATTCAGCGACGAGTACAGCCGCATCGCGGTCGCGACGGACTTTTCTGACTACGGCCAGGTGGTGCTGGAACGGGGCGTGGACCTGGCCAAGCGTTTTGGCCGCGGCGAACTCGGGCTCTACCACGTCTGCCACCTGCCCGAGGAATACTGGCTGACGGGCCGCAGCGAGGCCGAGGCGCTCAAACGCGTGCGCGGCTTTGCCGAACAGCACGCCAGGGAATTCCTCAAGGCCGCCAAGACGCGCGGCGTTCAAGTCGAAACGGTGATCGTCGAGGGCTCGGAAGCTCCCGCGATATTGACGCTGGTGAAGAAGCGCAAGACCGAATTGCTGGTGATGGGCAGCCACGGCCGCACGACGGCGGGCGCGGTGCTGCTGGGTAGCGTGGCGGAACGCACGCTGCGAGCCTGTCCCTGCAGCCTGTGGATCGAGATCGACCCCAAGCGGCGCATGGGGATATTGCAGGCCTTGGGGCACATCATGGGGATCACGGAATAAGCTTGCCTTGCGTCGCTTGTCCCGAGTCAGAGAACTCGAACTGCGTGTTGTTGACACGTGAGCGCGACACGAGACTCGCGACGGTTACTCTTCTTCCCCGTCTTTTTTGTGCCAGTCGGTATCGTCGCTGCGGTCGTCGGGTTTTTTCTCGATGGCCTCGAGGATGGCGAAGTAGCGGTTACGGGCGACGTCCGGCGCGCGGATGTTGTCCACGATAGCGGCGCGCACCAGCCCCTTGTCCAGCCGGCCCTTCATAATTGCCTCGAACATCTGGTTGCCAAACCAGCGGCCGAGCGCGCGTGTCAGCGCGACGTGCACGGGCGTGGGCAGGCCGTAGATGTTCTTGGGCGCTGCGCCGAACGTCCCGGTGTCGAGCACGTGCAGTTCGAACTCGTGGTGACGCAAAACCGCGCGGGCGACGTCGAGGTCGAGCTTTTCCGGCGGCGACAATTTGCGCGAGCGGCCTGTGCGCGCGACCACCTGCGTCCACTCCGGCAGGCCGCGGCACTTGCGTTTGACGTTGATGATCTTGCTGCCCAGAAACGCCAGCCCCTCGACCAGTATGCGGGCGTAAAATTCGTCGCGCGGGTCCACGACGGCGCCCGACCCCGCCGGCCGGGCCAGGGACAGCAGCACGCGCATGGCGCCCTCGGCGGCGTGCGACACGCTCAAATACGCCAGGTACAGCACGCCCACGCGCGGGAAGTACGCGGTTTCGGCCGTCGCCAGGTATTCCTTCAGCGCCGCGATTTCCCGCGTCGAGTACACCCCGCGCTGCTCCAGCCGCGAGAGGAAGTCGAGATCCGCCGGCGTGCTTAGTTCGATCGCGCCGGTGTCCTGCTGCGGCAGCCCGAGGAAATCGCAGATGGTTTTGGCGTAGCCGACGATCTGGTCCAGCAGCATCATTTCGCCGGGCAGCTCACGGCCGACGTCCTCGAGCGAGTTGAACTCAAGCTCCTGCGTGCGGTCCTGCCAGTTCGAGAAGCTCTGGAACTTCACCAGCGGCGTCGCGTTCATCACGCAGTAGACGTCGCGTTTGATCTTGACGATGTCGACGACCTGCTCGAGCCCCTGCTCGACGAGCTTCCAGTACACCGTCTCGGAATTCTGGTAGACGCGCACGCTGTGGCGCTTGGCGCCGAACTGCGCCAGCAACTTGTCGACTTCCGCGGGCAAGTGTCCCTGCGCAAGGTGCAAGTCGCCGTAAAGCACGGCGACCAGGCGGTTGGGGTAAAGCTGCGTCAGCGAAGCGATGATCTGAGCGGCGAATTGGTCGCGAAAGGCGAGGTCATGTTTGTGCGGGCCGGGCTCGATGTTCAGGCCGAACAGCGGGCTCTTGTGCGCGACGGCGAACTCGAACAAGCGGCGATAACTCGACCACGGGAAACCCCAGGAGCGGCGCCAGCGCGCGCGCTTGCGGAATTCCTTGCCCGTGATTTCGCCGTTCATCAGCGCCTCGGCCAGCGGGTTGGCAGCGGCGTGGATCATCTCCAGCGCCAGCACCACGGGGCGACGGCGTTCGTGCGTTTCGCGCAGCAACGACAACATCGCGCTTTGCGCGCTGCGCAGGGTGTGGAAATCGCCGAAGTAGGCGATGTGCGAGCGCGAAAGCTGGTCGGCGAGCTCGGCGCGCGATGCGGCGCGTTCGAAACCCTGCGAAAACTCGGCGACGTAGTCGTTGTAGTAGCGGTCGAGGACCGGGTTTTTACGTTCCTGCGAGCGGTAAATGCGCTGCTTGAGTTCCTTGACCAGCCGCTTTTCGATCTCGATCAGCTCTTGTCGCGGCGTTTGCATGCATTGCTCGATTTCAACAACCGCGGACAAAACAAACAGCAAGACGAATCAGACCGCCGATAAACGCGGATAAACGCCGATGTCGGCGTCCATCCGTATTGATCGGCGGTTGGAAACCCTTTCCTTTACTTTGCGTCCCGGCGCTCTTTGCGCCTTGGCGTGAAATGCCTTTAAGTCTTTTTCGGGAAGATCAGCCGCTCGACCATGTCACACAGGATATGGCCGACGGCGATGTGGCATTCCTGGATGCGCGGCGTGAGCGAACTCGGCACATGCAGCACGAGGTCGCAGACTTCGTCGATGCGCGCCTTCTTTTCGCCCGCCCAGCCGATGGCCATCGCGCCCTTGGCCTGCGCGACCTCCAGCGCCGCACATACGTTCTTGCTGTTGCCGCTGGTCGAAAGGCCGACCAGCACGTCGCCGGTTGCAAGGCAGGCCTCGGCCTCGCGCTTGAAGATGTGTTCGTAGCCGTAGTCGTTGGCAATGGCGGTCATGCTGGCCACGCCCGCACCTAACACAAAGGCCGGCAGCGGCGGGCGGTCGTACATGTAGCGGCCGACGAGTTCGCCGACGATGTGGTGGCAGTCGGTGAAGCTGCCGCCGTTGCCCGCGAAGTAGACACGGTGGCCGTTCCTGAAGGCGTCGACGACCGCGGTGCAGATCTTCTTGAAGGTCTCGCCCTGCGACTCGATCAACTTGATCTTGAGTGCGGCGCTCTCGCGCAGTTGTCTGTCGAACTCGGCAAGCATCTGTTTCTGCGGCATAAAACCTCCAAACCAAACAACTGAAGTCCACGGAAGACACGGAACCCACGGAAAAAGACACAACTAAAAGCGATCCACAGATGTCGCAGATTGGCACAGACGCCATTTCCTATCTGTGGCCATCTGCGCAATCTGTGGGCTGCGGTTGCAGTTTCCGTGCTTTCCGTGTCCTCCGTGGAAAAAGTCCCTAGGTCTTTGCTTTTGCGTTGGCGTGTTTGATCTTCGCGATTGTGTTGCTTGTGCTCTGGCCGCGTACAAAGGGCGCAAATACCACTTTGCCGCCGTTCTTTTCGACGAAATCCGCCCCCGCCACGCCTTTGCCCGCCCAGTCCTCTCCTTTAACAAGCACCGAGGGACACACTTTGCGGATTAATTCCTCGGGCGTCTCGTCTTCGAACACCGTCACGTACGAAACGTCGGCGAGCGCCGCCAGCACCCGCGCCCGCGCGTGCGAATCATTGATCGGCCGCTGCGGGCCCTTGAGCTTGCGCACGCTGGCGTCGCTGTTGAGGCCGACGACGACGATGTCGCCGTGGCCGCGGCAAAAGTTCAGGTACGTCACGTGGCCGCTGTGCAGGATGTCGAAGCAGCCGTTGGTGAAGACGATGCGCTCGCCCTTGGCGCGGTGGCTCTTGAGCGCGGCCTCGAGTTCGTCCCACGTTACAACTTTGCCGACGTGGTCGAAGCCCTCGTGCGCGCTGATGACGGCGCGGCGCAACTCTTCGCGCGTAATGGCGACCGCGCCAAAGCGCGCGACTTTGAGACCCGCCGCGTAATTGGCCAGCCGCGCGCTGATGACGAAATCCTCGCCGTGGGCGACAAGAACGGCGAACGCGGCAATGAAGGTGTCGCCCGCGCCGGTCACGTCGTACACGCTGCGCGCCTGGGCGGGGATGTGCGTCATCGCGCCCCTGGCGGGCACGATCGCCACGCCTTGCGCCGAAAGCGTGATCACCGCGGCCTTGAGCCCAAGTTGTTTGCACAGCAGGCGCCCGGCGTTCTCGACGCCCTCCATGCCGCGGCAGTCGATGCCGGTGGCGGCCTCGGCCTCGGCGCGGTTGGGCGTCACGGCCGTTGCACCCTTGTATTTGCTGTAGTCGCGCCCCTTGGGATCGACGATTACAGGAATGCCGCGCTTTTGCGCCAGCCGGATGGCCTCCTGGCAGCTTTCGTGGGTCAGCACGCCTTTGTTGTAGTCCGACAGCACCAGCGCGTCGGCGTCGGATATGGCGCGCGCGGCGCAGGCCCGCACGCCCGCGGCAGTTGACGCGTCAAGGGCGGTGTTGTGCTCACGGTCGACGCGCAGCATCTGCTGGTTCTGGCTGACCATGCGCGTCTTGATGATCGTCGGCCGCGCGGTCGTGTTTGTGCCCATCAGCGTCAGGCCGCGCGTGGCGTTGGCTAATGTCTCGAAGCGTTGCCCGCCTTCGTCTTTGCCCAGCACGCCGATCAGGCTCGACTTGCCGCCCATGCTCAGCACGTTGGCGGCGACGTTGGCCGCGCCGCCCAGGCGGTCGGTCTCGTCCTTCACGTGCAGGACCGGGATCGGCGCCTCGGGACTGATTCTTTCCACACCCCCAAAGACATAGTGGTCGAGTATTAAATCGCCCATCACGGCGACGGACGGGCCGCCGAGTTCATCGAGTGCGTCGACAAGATCGTGAGTGGAAGGTTGTTTGTCGGTAGCCATGAAGTCCTTCGCTAATGCGCCATCGCGGGCGTCAAAACCTGCTCCGCCGGCGCGTCAAACGGCAAAAACTCGACGCCATTGAACCTCCGCAACTCGAACTGGCCGTTCTTGGCCACGCACACCACGGCTTCATCGGCGCGCCAGTCGCTCATCACCATCAGGCGGCCACGTTTGCCCGCGCTCGCGTATTCCTTCGAAAACGGAAAGTGCACGTGTCCTGCTATCACGAACTCGGCCCCGCGCGCAACAAGGCGCTCTATCGGCTTGGGCTGCATGCCGAACATCGAGGGATTTCGCCGCGCGGTCTCGCCTTTGCTTTTGCGACGCACGTATTGCGCGATGCGGTGGCCCTGGCTGGCGGTAACGACGGCCTGCACAATCCACCACGGCACTTTGCGAAACCACCAGCGGAAACGCTGGTATTTGCGGTCGAGCGAGCAAAAACGGTCGCCGTGCTCAAGCGCGACGCGGCGACCGGCAAATTCGCCTTCGTAAACGTTCTTGAAGGTTTCGAAGCCGGCGCTGCGGGCCTCCGGGCGCATCAGGAAATCGCGATTGCCGCCGACAAAGATTGCGCGTTTTGTTCCGCGCGCCAGCTTCGCAAGCTGGGCGATGACATGCACGCCGTGGTCGTCGGTCAGTTGGTGATAGCCGATCCAGTATTCGGTCAGGTCGCCCAGGCACGCGACTTCGGGCGTGCCGGCCACGCGCTCGACGAAAGCGTCGAAGAGGCGGTTCTGCGCCGGGGTCTTGGGCGAGAGGTGGAGGTCAGAAAACAGCACGGCATCGAATTCAGCCATGGGGCGTAAGTCTAGCTTGGAAACGCCCGGCGCGCCGCTGCTACTTGTAAACGTCTTTGCGCGGCGTGAAAGCCGCAATACGGATCGTTTTGCGATTCTCGTTGATGTCCAGCAAGGCGCTGTTGGAACCCACGCGCAGTCGCCAGCCTTCGCGACCCTTGAGCCGCTTGCGGGCGGCCTGGCAGGAGTCGATGGACAACTGGATAAGGGCGCGGCTGAACTGGTCCTGGACGCGACGGTCCATCCGGTCGACCTGTTTGGCGACGCTGGGAGCCACGGTGACCTCCCAGGTAAGCTCGCTTCCGGCCAATGCCAGCCGCTTGAGGATCATATCGAGCGAAATTCCTTCGCCCCGGGCGATTTCGGTCCGGCCCAGTGCAACCGCTGCCTCTTCTTCATCGTTCAATGCGATGTCGTCGACTTCTGGATTCCACCCGGGCGGCGTGCCATGCAACCTGTTCTGGGATTGCAGCGCGATTAGCACCGTCAGGGCTGTGTAGTAATGACTGGCGGGCAGCTCGTCGATGATGCCGTGTGCCACCCGGCGGTCAGGTGATTGGGTTTGCTCTTTTCCTTTTTGTGGGAGTCCTTTTGCGGGCATATCGCACCTCCTTGAAAATATTAATATTTTCGCTCTACACGACGTTCAAGTAGCTTCCTTGACCCGCTGACCGGGCCATCGTCCATGCCGGAGTTCGCGGTGTTTCGGTTGAAGCATCCGTCGCGCCTAGCTACATTCTCGATCTTCTCAGGAGGGGCTACGATGCGCACTGCGACTCTTTGCACTTTGATTCTGCTTCTGACGGCGTTGGTTTCGGCTTGCGGCGGCGGTGTAGCCCCCGAGGCGCAGGCGGCGCTGGGCAAGCACCTGGGCGCGCTGGCGGGCAAGGACAAAGCCGCGATTGCGTCGACGGTGGTGCCGGAGCAGCGCAAGGGCGCGCTGGGCCTTTCGAAGGAACTCGGCATTACCGGCGCGACCAAGCCCATCAAGGAGCTGACACTGGACGACCTGCTGCAGGTCGAATTCTTCTCGGCGATCAAGTCCGCAACGCCGAACACGGATCTGATGTATGCCGAAGGCGCCGATGGCGCACGCCTGGGCGCCAGCATTGAATTTGTCGACGGCGCCTCGAGGGTCAAGGCGTTCATCCTCAAGAAAACCGGCGACGGCTGGTTTGTCGACATGAAGGCGACGCTTGACTGGTGGGTCAAGATGGACGGCGCAAGCGCCCTGAGCGCAATCGTCGAGAAGTAACACGATTGATGCCCGATAGGCGCAGGGTAAAATTGAGGGTGACGGGCAGGGGCTGGAGGAACGCCCATGCGAACCGTCACCCTTTGCCTTTCAATTCTGATTCTTGTGCTCACCGGCTGCGGTCGTGGACAAACCTCGTCCGACGCGGGTATCGCTTTGTCGAGGGCGGGCCGCGCCCTCGAAACCGGCGAAACCACGAGCTTTGCGAAGTTTGTCCTGCCGCAACAACGCACGGGGCCGCTTGGCCTTACAAGGCTGCCGGCGGACATGCAAAAGCCCGCGGAAGAAATCACGCTGCAGGATGTGCTGGCCCTCGATTTCTTCAAGAACGCGCAATCCGTTAAGCTTGCGCCGCCACCGGATGCGCCCCACGACAGCACGGCGATCCGCATTGACACGACCTTCGGCTACGCCGACGGCTTCAACGCGACCCGTCCGGTTGTGATGCGACTGGTCGACAACAACTGGTATGTCGACATGAAGGAAACGCTGGCGGTGTGGATCCGCGATTACGGCACGGCGGCCTTTGTGGCCGCGCCGCCGCCAACCTAGCTATTTGTAGACATCGCCGCGTGGACCGACAGCGGTAACAATTATGCTTTTGGTTGCTATGTCGAGTTCGAATAGTGCCCGATAGGAACCAAACCGCAAACGCCAGCCGGCTCGCCCCTTCAAAGGCTTAATATCAAGCTTGTAAGGATCGTCTGCCAGTTGCGCGAGTATACCCTCAAATCGTTCGCGCTGTGTGCGGTCGAGCCGAGCCACGTACTTTTCGGCCGACTGCGTAACATCCACGTTCCAGTTGTCAGGTTCGCTCATGGCGGCGCAACTCCGGCTGTTGCTGGCTCAACGCTTGGCGTTGCCCACTTGGGAGTTGAACCTATTCCTTGGCAAGCAGCCGTTTCCTGACTTCACGCCATGGACTAACTCGTCCGGCCGCGATGTCGGCACGTCCACGCACCAGCGCCGCTTCTTCTTCTTCGTTCAGCGGAACATCGTCAACATCGTTAGGATCCCAGCCGGGCGGCAAGCCGGCATGCTGGGCCTGGAGCGCGCGCAATACCGCGATAGCGATGACAAGCGCGTTCTGAGGCAAATCCTCGATAATAGCCACTGCGGCGGCGACTTGCGGGTTGCTGGGCGTTTTGCCGTTCTTGCGTTTTTGTTTTGCGCGCATAAGTCTCTCCGCGGGCATATTCTAACAGGCTTGCGCTCACGCTGGCAACCGATGCGCCGCCATCGCAAACTGGCGGCATGGGTGAGCCTTTCCAACAACGGCGTGCGGCGATTCTGGCCGTCGGCAACGAAGTCGTGCAGGGGTTTATCGTCAACTCCAATGCGGCGTGGCTGGCGCAGGAGCTGGGCGAACTTGGCTTCGACGTCGCCTACCACCTGGCGCTGCTCGACCGGCAGGAGGAACTCGAGCGCCGCCTCAAAGCCGCGCTGGCCGAAGGCCTGCTCATCATCTGCACCGGCGGTATTGGCCCCACCGAGGACGACCGCACGCGCCAGGCCGTTGCGGCGGCGCTCAATCTCCCGCTCGAACTGGATCACCAAGAGCTGCACACGCTGCATGAGCGCTACTCGCAGCTCGGCCGCAGCTTTCCCAAGGGCAGCGAAATTCAATGCATGGCCCCCAAAGGTGCGGCGCTGGTGCGCAACGCGTTTGGCACCGCGAGCTGCTTTTTCATCAAGCGCGGTGGGGGCGGTGTGGCGTGCCTGCCGGGTGTGCCGCGCGAGATGA
Organism: Planctomycetota bacterium; assembly: GCA_020848275.1. Lineage (GTDB taxonomy): Bacteria > Planctomycetota > UBA8742 > UBA2392 > UBA2392 > JADLAK01. The sequence continues at coordinate 148,126 of JADLAK010000103.1, read as the reverse complement.
AGGGCGTATGGCGCGAAGAGCTGCGCAAGGTGCTGGTCGACGAGTTTGGACTCGGTGCGCGGTTCTTCGCATGCGAACTGAAATGTTTTGGCCTGCCGGAATCCGAGATCGACCTGCGCGTGCGGCACTTGCTGACCGACGGCGGCAAACACGCCGTCGAGGGCGCGATTCTCGTGGACGACGCGGTGATTCGCCTGCGCTGGCGCTTGAGCGCGAAGTCGCAGGCCGAAGCTGATGCGGTGCTTGCGCCGGTTGTCGCCGAAGCGCGCAAAATTCTCGGCGACGTCGTGTTCGCCGATGGCGATGTCTCGCTCGAACACGCGACGGTCGAGCTGCTTCGCGAAAAGAAGTTGCGCGTTGCGCTCGCGGAAAGTTGCACCGGCGGCATGATCGCGCACCTGATTACGCAAGTGCCCGGTAGCAGCGACGTGCTGATCGAAAGCGCCGTGACCTACGCCAACGAGGCCAAGCAGCGGCGGCTGGGCGTGAAAGGCGAAACGCTTTCGGCCCACGGCGCGGTCAGCGAGCAAACCGTGCGCGAAATGGCCGAGGGTATCAAGCGCGAGTCGGGCGCAGATTTAACCGTCGCGGATTCCGGCATCGCGGGGCCCGGCGGCGGCAGCGAAGGAAAACCCGTCGGCACGGTGTGGCTCGCCGCAAGCATGGGCGGCGAAACAAAAGCGTGGCGCATGCTGGTGCCCGGCGACCGCGAACTGGTGAAGTGGCGCGCCGCGCGCACGGCGATCAACGTCCTGCGCCTGGCGGCGTTGCACGGCAAACTGCCCGACAAGCCCACTCACTTTGTGTCGACTGTGGACAGCAAATAATGGCAATGTTCGTCCATCTGACGCCCAGCCGGAATTTGCGCGCCATTGAGCGCGGCGGCATCCGTGCGATGAAGTACGGGCGCGACGACAAACGCGGCGTGTTCTGCATGCCGGTGTTGCCGAACTTCTATGCCTCGCACCAATGGCTGCGCGAACTCAAGGCCGGCGGCGACCGCATGATTGTCGGCGTGTACTTTCGGATTGCGGACGACGAGCCGGTGCTCGTGGGCCACTACGGCCGCGCGCCCACGGCAATGACCGCGACCGAAGCTTCCGGGTTTGTGCGCAATGTGGCGGACCCGCAGGGCTATCAAGTTGTCGTGCCGCGCAAGATCGAAGCCAAGGAGATCCACAAAACGCGCGAACTGCCCCAGGTCATCGGCTGGCGGCATTACCCCGACGCGCACAAGGCCAAGACCCTTTGCGGCTGCCCCGTCTGCGTCACGCCCGGATCCCCGAAGTCGAACAAGAAACGGGCGAAGTTCCGAGCGGATGAAGACGAAATCCGCCGCGACAACAGGCGCATCGACAGGCTGAGAGCGGACAAAGAACTGGAACTTGGACGCGAGCTGACGGACGAGGAATGGACCGCGATTAAGTAGCAAGCAGGACATTCAATTTTTCATTTTGAATTTTGAATTTTGAATTCCGGCGGCTCTTGTGCCACTGTGTATCCCTGACGCCGGGCCGACCGCATGCTTTCAGTCCTCAATCATCCGGACCTGATTTACGACTGGTTCACGACCGTGCTGCTCAGCTTCCATGCCGAGCACGGCCTTGTGATCTACCAGAAGTGGGCGCTCTCGACCGCGGGCGTCAAAGAAGTCACGCCCGGCATGCTGCGCGGCTCAACGCTGCTGCTCGACGTCTATTATCTGATGTACATGTGCGCGTTCATCAACACGCTGTACATCTTCCGGCGCTGGCGCAAAGACGGCTACCTCAAAATCCGGCCGCACGTGGGCTACGACGCGCTGATTTTCGCGATCATCGGCACGCTGGTGGGCGCCAAACTCGCGTACATCTTCATCTATAATCCCGACTTCTACTTCAAGGACCCGAAGTCGATCGAAGAAACGCTGCAGCGTGTTTTCCTGAACTGGAGCGGTATGGCGAGCCACGGCGCGGCGTTCGGTATTTCCGCGGCGATGTTCCTTTATTGGGTGTTTGCGCGCGCCCCCATGTGGCACATCGGCGACGCGGGCTGCACGGCGGGTGCGGCGGGCGCGATGTTCATCCGCACCGCGAACTTCATGAACGGCGAACTATACGGCCGCGAGGACACGTTGGGTCTGCCCTGGGCGATGCGCTTTGAAGTCCACAGCGGCAAGGGCAACGACCTGGTCGTGCGCGGCGGTAAATGGTTCGAGCAGGTACGCGACGCCGCGGGCAACGTGACGCCGCAACCGACGACGCCCTATCGCCTGGGCCACGAGTTCATGCACCGGGCGCAGGACGGCACGGTGCAGTTCTTCGCGCCGGGCAGCATCCCGGCGGACCTGCACAGCGCGACGCTCAACGTGGTGACGTCGCCGCGCCACCCCAGCCAGCTTTACCAGTTTATCCTCGAGGGATTGCTGCTGTTTTTGTTCATGATCTTCATGCGCAAGCGCCTCAAGCGCGTGGGGCAGCTCGCGGGAATTTTCTTCATCGGATATCCGCTGGCGCGCATCATCGGCGAGTTCTTCCGCCAGCCCGACGTGCAGTTTTCGACCGACCAGAACCCGTTGGGCACCGTGGCGTCGTTCTTCAGCATGGGCCAACTGTTGAGCTTTGGCATGATGACAGTGGGCATCGCGATGTTCGTGTATTTCAGCAAGCGCGGCAAACTCATCTCCGAAATGCAGATGTGGCCGCCCGAGAAAAAGACGGTTAAACCGCTGTCGGACTCGGGGATCAATCTTTCCGGCGAGACCGCGGCGGGCGAACTTTCAGGCGTGACGACCGGCGCCGACGGCGAGCCCGTCAGCAGGATGCAGAAGAAACTGGAGAAATACGCGACACCTGAGGAGCGAAAGCATGACGACGACGAACCCCGCAGCGGCACAAGCGCTTTCGGCCGCCGCGGTCAATGACGCGATCGAAAGGCACATCCGGCCGCAAACCTTCCCGCTCGGCATCAAGATGTGCCGTACCGAGGCCGACATCCCCGCCAAGGCCAAGCGCGCCAAGAAGGACCTGCAGATCGACAGCGCGCTGTGCCAGGGGCTGAGCATCGCACGCCACTTTGGCTGGACTTTTGCCGTCTCGCGCGACGACATTTCCTGTCCCATCGGCGCGACGCTGTTTGGTTTTGCGCCGACCGTCGAGCACTTCGATTGCGGCAACTGCTGCGCGGGCATGTACACCAAGGACGCGGGCGCCGGCGCAAAAACCGAGGCGGGCGCACCGAAGTTCAAGTTTGGCGAGTATTACGCGATGGTCAGCGGGCCCCTCAACCGCATCGATTTCACGCCCGATGTCGTGATCGCGTTTGGCAACCCGGCGCAGGTGATGCGGCTGGTGACCGGCGCGCTTTGGGAAAGCGGCGGCTACATCCATTCGAAGTTTTCCGGGCGCACGGATTGCGCCGACGAAGTGATCGAGACGATGCAGACGCAAAAGCCGCAGGTGATCCTGCCCTGTTACGGCGACCGAATTTTCGGCCAGACGCAGGACCACGAGATGGCGTTTGCGTTGCCATGGTCGTTCGCGCAGAAGCTTGTCGATGGCCTTGAAGGCACGCACAAGGGCGGGGTACGCTACCCCATCCCGCACAACTTGCGTTACACGGGCAGCTTCCCGCCGAGTTACGAAAAGCTGCGCGATTTCTGGCCCAAATCTGAGCCCCGAGCGTAAGCGAGCGGGCCTTCCCAAAGGAAAACACATGCGTATTTCGACGGCGATTGCTGCTTTCTTCGTCTTGCTTGCGCTGGGCGCCGGGATTTTCACCGCTAACGCCCAGACCGAAACTCCGCCCAAGGCCGCCGCGACCAAGGCGACCACGGCCGATCTCGAGGCCGCCGCACGCAAGGCGGCCGCGGCGTTCAAGGCCAAGGACTTCTCTGCGCTGGGCGATTTGATGCCGAGCTGGATCAAGGAGCGCACAACGCTGGAGCAGGCGCGAGCCAAGGCCAAGCTCGAGTCGATCCCGAACGTCGAGCAGCAGCTCGCCAGGAATTTCATGGGCAAGGATTCGCTCGACCCCATGAGTACGCTCAAGATCGCCGACAAGGCGACGTTTTTGGCGCTTACGCCGGCGCAGTTTTTCGCGCTGGACAGCGGGTTTCTGAAGTTGATCGGCTCCGCTGCCGCGGAAAAGGCGATCGGCGGCGACTGGTTTCTTGTCAATGTCGAGGACGGCTTGATGGCAAGCCTGCGGCCCTCGGCGATCGTGCAGACCACCCAGCACGTCACGATGGCGACGTTTGAAAACGCCGCGCGCGACTTCGCCTGTTTCGCCTTCTGCGACGTGGATGGCCGCTGGATGCTGTGCGGCTGGGAAGTCAGCGTCGGCGGCACGCGCATTGATTCACAGCACGCGGGCCGCGCCGCGGGCGCCATCAGCATCTACGACGACAGCCTCGACCGCCTCGACGAGCCGGTCGCCAAGGCCAAGGTCACGCACATCCTGGTGAAGGTGGGGGACACCGCCAAGCCTGAGGGCGGCAAGCGCACAGAGGACGAAGCCAAGGCGCTGTGCGAGGAACTCTGGAAGAAGTACCGCGACACGCCCGAGGAGGATCGCGAAAAGGTGTGGAAGGAGATGCAACTCAAGTACAACGAAGACGGTGCGCCGCACAACGTCTACGAGGTGCAGCCGAATTCGCAGTTCATCCCGCTGTTCAAGGACGTGGCGCTGACGACGGAAGTCGGCGGCGTGCGCATCGCGCCCTTTGACAAACAGCGCAGCCCCTACGGCTACCACCTGATCCGCCGGGAGAAGTAGGGGTGGGGTCACGCGCAAGATGCGCGTGCCACTGGCATGCACAGAAGTGGCACGGGCGTCCCGCCCGTGGCCCGGTTTCGCCACTGGCAACTCTGTAATCGGCGGGTTTGAGAGGGGACGAGGGCACGTCGTATAAGCCTTACTCGACTGTAATATTTTTCGTGCAAAGTCGGCACGCTCAGAATTCGCATGATATACTTACTCCGTCTCCGACAGTTTCCTTTGCGTAGGGTGCTTGTCGGAGGCGACCCAACCCCGGCTTGATCGTCCGACCCCTCGGCGCTTCAGGCTTGCCGTAACGCCGCACTCCGCTTTTCTTTTCTGTGAGTGCGATCAACGTTACAGCTTCGGGGTTGGCGCGTTGGAGGATTGCTCGGCAACAGTAGAGCGAGCTTGGGGCGTGGCAGTAGATGTCGGAGTTATCGACGTTGCTGTGCTTGTTGTCTGACAGATGCGGCAGGCAGGACCTTTTGCGCAGCGTTCTCCTCAGGGGAAGAGCACGCTCCGCAAACGCTCCTCAGCCGTACCAACAGGAGTGTTCCCCATGAAGCTTTCGAAGCTTCGTACCGGCGCAGTTCTGCGCCGGGGTTTTACGCTTGTTGAATTGATGGTGGTCATCGCGATCATTGGCCTCTTGGCCAGTGTGCTCGCCACCGCCGTGCTTCCCAAAATGCGCAAGGCGTCGCGTGAACTCGACGTCAAGCGCATGAAGGACATGTACGACGAGGTGCAGATCGCGATGATGAGCGAGACCAATCGCGGCAAGATGCGCCGCGATATCATAGCCAAGCGCCAGGGCTATGAGTTCTGGGAAGGCATGTTCCGTACCGGCATCCTCACCAGCGACGTCCTGCCCAAACTTGTCAGCATCGGCGGCCAGGACGTAAAGGCCGACTCACGCTGGCTCGACACCGACGACGGCCGCCTGCCTCTGGACGCTTGCTCTTGGACGGCGCCCCTGGGCAGCGAGTGGTTCGCGGTCATGAGCGCGCGAGGTTCCGCGCGCCGCGTGGCCATGAGCTACAACAGCCGCAACTGGCATAACTTTGTCGACGACGGCCCGCTGTGCATGTGGTCCGACGGCGAGATGCCCATTTACACTTCCATCGACCTGCTGAAGGAATGGGGTTACGACATCAGCAAGGAACAGTGGGAAGACCCGGGCAGCACGCTGTTTGGCCGAGTCAAGCCGTTTGACGGTGTCTGGGACTAGAACAAGCCATGAAAACTTTTGGCCTTTTGCTTGTGGCGGGCTTCACATCTCGGCGTCAGCCTCGCTCCAACGTGGCCTTTGGCCACGCCTACGCTCGGCTTCCTTGATCTGTTCGCCCGGCACGTCGCAGACGGCGAAAAAAGTTTTCAGGTATGTTCTTAGCGTGTTGTGATCGCTGCGCCCGCGTCGCGGGCTCAACGCTCACACCACCCACAACTGTGCTTAGGGGCCGGTCCGCTGCCGCGTAGCGGCGGACCCAGAGAGACTCTGTCTCGTGGGAGGTGCTATGTACACGCTGCGGCGGGGCTCGGCAGCCCCGGCCGCGGAATCAGAAGTTCGGGTATCCGATACCCAGTATGAGCAGCAAACGCCGACGGACTTCGGCTGCGCTTGCCGGCGCGAGAATGGCGGGAAGGAGTCATCCCCTCCCCGGATCGAGATTTCCTGCAAATTGCGGCGGTAGAAACGCAACAACGCTGTATGGGTCGCCTGTGTGGCGGCCAAAACGCCGGGTCAATTTTGGCCCGACATATCCTGCGGCTTCGGTCATTTCGGGTTCTTGCCAATTCGCGCGCCCGTGCGAGTTCCCGGCCGAAGCCGCAGCCAGTTTTTCGCCTTCGGGCCGTCAATATCGGCATGCCCTTGACCGCACCCTTGTGGCATCGTTACACTTATTCGACTCCCCCGTTGCACGTACTCCGCTGCTGGCGTAGAGAACACCCCACAACTTTCAGCCTTGGCTTGGGGGCCGGGCTTGCAACCCCTGGTCACGTCCTGTTGAGAGGTCGCGATGCGTTCATTTGTTGTAGCCGCCTTGCTGGTCAGTTTATTGGCGTTCAGCGCCATGATGGCCACCGCTTGCGGCGATTATGCCAATACCACTCGTGGCGACGTTTTCGTGCCGGCGCCTACCGGCCCTAACCCGAACAACCTGCCTAACGCCAACGGCGTGCCGAAACCCGGCCTGCCGGGCGGCCATGCGGTGGCGAGCAGCAGCGTCGGCCTGAGCGAAGTGCTCACGGGCTCCGGCGGTTTCATCGAGCTAGTCAACAACGGCGGCGACGACGTCGACATCGGGGGCTGGGTGCTCAGCGACGGTACATCGACGTTTACGTTCCCGGGCGGCTTCCGTCTTTACGGCGGCGCGCGCGTGGCGGTGAACCTCGGCAATTCGGGCACGCCGCACAACGGTGCGCTTTATGCGCCGAGTTTCGGTGACCTCGGGGACGTCGGCGGCCTTGCGCTGCAGAACTACAGCGGCGTGGTTGACTTCGTGCAGTGGGGCGCGGGTGGCCAGGCCTACGAGGCGGCGGCGGTCGGCGCGGGCCTCTGGAACGCCGGCGATTCGTTGTTGGTCCCGGCCGAAGGCTTCAGCCTGAACCAGGACGCCAGCGGCTGGTTCGCGGCCTCGGCGTCGCCGGGCAACTAGATTCAGTGGTGTTGATCTTTCTTCGTAGGGGCACGCCGCGGCGCAATGCTGCGGGGTTAGTGCGATCAGAGCCCGCTGCGTCAGCGGCGGGGCCACTATCACGGACGAGGAATCAAGGGTTCCGACCCCGTCGCTTACGCGAACGGGCTCTGATTCTCGCATCGGATCACGTTAATCCAGCAGCATTGCGCCGCGGCGTGCCCCTACTATTTTTCAACAGTCGGACGCCTCTCAATGACGAACTAACTCCCGCGGTCTGGAGTTAGCTCGATGCACAAGTCGCTTCATAACCTCTACCTGCTCAACGTGCTGGCGCTCGTCGGCATCGGCGCCGTCATGGTGTTTTCCTCAAGCGCCATTGCCGAACTCCCGGGCTCCGACGCCGACCCGTTCCTCTTCATCAAGCGCCACGGCATGTTCCTGCTGTTCGGCCTCGTCAGCATGCTCGCGATTTCGCGCATGGACCACACGCGGCTGCAAACGCTGGCCAAGCCGCTGTACATCTTCGGGCTTGCGCTGCTGGTCGTAACGCTGCTGCCGGGGATCGGCACGTCCTACAACGGTGCGCGACGCTGGCTGCGATTTGGCGGCGTCGGCTTCCAGACCACGGATTTCGCCAAGATCGCGCTGCTGATCGCCGCGGCGGCATTTGCCGTGGCGCGCAAGGACAAGCTCGGCACGTTCAAACAGGGGTTCATCCCGGCGTGCGGGTTTGTCGGCGTGTATGCGGTGCTGTCGATGGCGCAGCCGGACCTCGGGACAAGCATCTTCCTGATGGTTTCGTCGTTCGTGGTGTTGCTCGCGGGCGGCCTGCGCGGGCGGCATTTGCTGCTCGTGCTCTTGATTATTCTGCCGCTCGCAGGCGGCGTGATGTTCACGAAGTTCGATCACGTCAAGCAGCGCGTGCTGACGTTCATGGACCCTGAATACGACCCGCAGGGCAAGGGCCACCAGGTGCGGCAGTCGCTGATCGCCGTGGGCTCGGGCGGGCTCGACGGCCAGGGGCTCGGCCAGTCGCGCCAGAAATTGTTCTATCTGCCCGAGCAAGAGACGGATTTCATCTTCGCGGTGCTGAGCGAAGAACTCGGTTTTGTCGGCTCCGCGTTTACCCTGGTTCTCTTCGGCACGCTGATGCTGCTGGGTGTCGCGGTGGCGGCGCGGGCGCCGGACCGCTTCGGCAGTTTGCTTGCGCTGGGAGTCACGGCTGCCATCGGCATCCAGGCCTGCATGAACGTCGCGGTCGTGACCGCAAGCGTGCCGACCAAGGGCATCGGTCTTCCCTTCATCAGTTTTGGCGGCAGCGCCTGCTTCTTCTACCTGACGGGCGTCGGCGTCGTGTTGTCCGTGGCGCGCCGTGCAGTGGGGGCCAAACAGGCTAACCAGTTGGGTATTGACGAATCAATGGCGGCGGAATCCGACCGCGTCGCGGCAACGCCGCCCTGCGCGATTGCCGCCAAACCCGTCGCGGCCGTGGCGTAGGGGTTCCCATGAGCACTCCGAAAATTGTTCTTTGCGGCGGCGGCACCGGTGGGCACATCGCCCCCGCGCTGGCGCTTGCGCAGGAGTTTTCGGCGCGTTTTGGCGGCGCCAGCGTGCTGTTTCTCTGCAGCGGCAACGACCTTGAACGTGAGATGATCGCCGGCGCAGGCTTCCGCTTCGAGGCGTTGCCGATCGCGCGGCCCGGCGGGGGCATCGTGCGCAAGACGCGCTCGCTGGCGTCCATGGCGCCGTCACTTTGGGCGGCGCGCAACGTCCTCAAGAAATTCGGCGTAGGCGGCGCAATCGGCGTCGGCGGCTACGCCTCGCTGCCCGGCGTGATGGCCGCGAAGTGGCTTCGCAAGCCCGTGGTGCTGCTTGAGGCCAACGCCGTTCCCGGCCGCGTGACGCGGCTGCTGTCGCGCGTGGCCGATGCGTGTTATGCGCACCTGCCGGTGACGACGCCGCTGCGATGCCCCACGCTGGTGACCGGCAATCCGCTGCGTGCGGCGTTCCGCGATGCGCCGAGCAAGCTCAAAGCGCGTGCGCTGCTGGGCCTCGAGGCCGAGTTGCCCACGCTGCTGGTGATGGGCGGCAGCCAGGGCGCGCAGGCGCTTAATCGTGCCATGAGCGATGCGCTGAAACCGCTGTCGCACTTTGGCGGGCGCATGCAGGTGCTGCACATCGCGGGCAAGGCGGATTACGAGGCCGCCGCAAGCGCCTGGAAATCTTCGAATCTGCTCCATAAGTGCGTCCCCTTCACGAATGAACCGCAGGTTTGGATGGCTGCGAGCGACCTTGCGCTGTGCCGTGCGGGAGCGGGCACCATCAGCGAACTCGTGGCGCTTGGCGTGCCCGCGCTGCTGTCGCCTTACCCGCATGCCGCCGACGACCACCAGCGCGCCAATGCGCGTTACATTGCGGCGTGCGACGCGGGCGCGGTCGTCCCCGATGACGAACTTGGGGGCGGGCGCATTTTCAGGCTTGTCGAAGATTTCGTTCTCAATGACTTGCGCCGCATCCAGATGGCGATGGCGTGTCGGCGCCTGGCGCGGCCCAACGCCGCCGTCGAGATCGCCGACCGCGCCCTGCGCTGCTTTGGTTTCAGCGGCGCATCCGCAACAGCCGATAACTCGAATCGGATAGCCGCCTAAAGGCGGGTTTTTCCACGGAATGGACTTGTCCACGGAGTACGCGGAAGGCGCGCACAAAACAACATGTTCTCAGACGGCAACCACATTCACTTCGTTGGCATCGGCGGCGCGGGCGTCAGTGGCCTTGCGCGCATTGCGCTTGAGGCCGGGCACAGCGTCAGCGGCTCGGACATGAAGGAATCGACCGTGACGCAGGGCCTGCGCGCGCTCGGCGCCTCGATCAGCATCGGCCACGGTCGCGAAAATGTCCCGATTGGGACGGCGCTCGCCGTCGTTTCCGCCGCGATCAAGCCGGAGAACCCCGAATACGCCGAAGCCGCACGCCGCGGCCTGCGCGTCATTAAATATTCGCAGGCGCTGGGGGAACTCACGCAATTGCGCGAAAGCCTTTGCGTGTGCGGCACCCACGGCAAAACCACCACGACCGCAATGCTCGCCCAGATCATGCTGGCCGCGGGCACAAGCCCGAGCTACCTGGTCGGCGGCGAGCCCAAGAGTCTAACCAGCCACGCCGCCTGGAAAGATGGCCGCCATTTCGTCGTCGAAAGCTGCGAGTACGACCGCAGTTTCCTGCGGCTGCACCCGCGCGTCGTGATCCTCAACAACATTGAGGAAGATCACCTCGATTGCTACGGCGATATCGCGGGCGTCGAGCAGGGCTTTGCGGATTTCATCGCGCGCCTCCCCAAAGACGGCCTGCTCCTTTTCAATGCCGACGATGCGCGCTGCGCGAAGCTCGCCGCGAAAACGCATCGCCGGGCCGAGGGCTTTGGCGCCGCCGCAAGTGCGACCTGGCGCATGCACGAACTCGACGCGTCAACGGGTTTTGCCCGCGCGCGCGTGTCGCACAGCGGGAAATTCCTGGGCGCGCTGGCGCTGGAAATTCCCGGGCGCCTGAACGCGATCAACGCCATGGGCGCGCTGGCCGCGGCATGCAGCGCCGGTGTCGAGCCCGCACTGGCGCTTAGCGCACTCAAGGCCTATCGCGGCGTGGCGCGGCGTTTTGAATGCATCGGCCAGATCGCGGGTGTGCCGCTGATCGACGATTACGCGCATCACCCGACGGCGGTCGCGCATTTAATAGAAACCGCGCGGAAGACCTTTGGGAAAAAGAGACTTGTTGCCGTCTTTCAGGCGCACCAGTACGCCCGCATGAACGGCATGTTCGACGGCTTTGTCGATGCGTTTGGCGACGCCGACCGCGTGCTGGTGGCGCGGACGTATGCGGCGCGCGAAAGCGGCGTGGTTGCAGGCGAGCCCGAGAGACGGTTTGCGAAAGCGTTGCGGGCGCGCGGGGTTGAAGCGGCCGACTATGACGACTTCGCCGCGATCAAGCAGGACCTCGCGCTGAAGACCGCGCCGAGTGACGTGCTGATTTTCATCGGGGCGGGCGACGTCAACGAAATCGCCTACGATTTACTGAACGACCGTGATTTCACGAGCGCGCGGCTGCATTCGCTGCTCAAGGCGGAGGCCGCAGCATGAGCATCCTAAGCGCATTTCCATCGCGTGTACGTTCGCGGATTGCCGAGCAGCGCCCCCTGGCGCCGCTCACGACGCTGCGCGTCGGCGGCAATGCACAGTTTTACCTCGAGGCGCGCGGCCTGCGCGATGTGTGCGACGCGCTTGAGGCCTGCCGCGCCGCGAACATGCCGCTGCACGTGATTGGCGGTGGCAGCAACCTGCTGATCGCGGACACAGGCGTGCCGGGCCTGGTGCTGAACCTGAAACAGATGAAGGGCGTGGAAGTGTTCGGCCAGAAGGTGCTGGTGCAGGCGGGTGCGGCGCTGAACACGCTGGTCGCAACCTGTGCGGGCGCGGGCATCGCGGGGCCCGAGGGCCTGGCGGGAATTCCCGGCAGCGTCGGCGGCGCGCTGGCGATGAACGCGGGCGGGCGCTATGCCGAGATCGGCCGGTTCGTCGACTGCGTCACCTGGATCACGCCGGAAAATCGCGTGCAGTACCTGTATCGCGAAGAAATCGACTTCCAGTACCGGCACTCGAGCCTGACGCGCGGCATCGTGCTGCAGGCCGTGATCGGCGGCGCGACCGGCAATGCGGCGCAGTTGAAGGAACGCGCGCGTTGTATCCACGCGGAGAAACTAGCGGTGCAACCGTACAGCGCGCACAGTGCGGGATGTGCGTTCAAGAACCCGAAGGGGCAAAGCGCCGGGAAGTTGATCGACCTCGCGGGCTGCAAAGGCCTGCAGGTCGGCTCGGCGCGGGTGTCTGAGCAGCACGGGAACTTTGTTGTCAATCTTGGCGGCGCAACTGCCGATGACGTGACTGGGTTGATGTCGCTTGTGAAAGAGCGCGTCAGGACAGCCCACGGTGTGGAGCTGTCGCCCGAGGTTCAAATCTGGCCGCGCGTGGCGGCGTAGTGAAAACGAAGCGGGCAAAGCGCCCGCGTTATCTGAAAGGGCGTCATGGCCATGGAAAAAGACAAGAGCGTATCTTTGGACGAGTTCATCTTCCGCAAGCTGCAGCCGCTGCGCATCCTGCGCGGTTATCTCGCGGGTGAACTGCAACTGTGCGAGGGCGACGAGGTGCGCATGTCCCGCCAGGACTTCGACAACATCGTGAGCACGATCGAGATCTTCCTCGAAGAGTACGATCGCGTCAGCCAGTTCCGCGGCCGCAAGCCAATGGGCGCGACGATGGAAAAGAAGACGTCCTTTGTTGATGCGCAGAAGGCCCAGCCGATCAAGGCCATCGCCTAAGCTACGTGAAACGTGCTACGTGTGACGTTCTACGGGAGTTGCGAAACACGTAGCACGTTCCCGCCGGACTGCGCCGGCGCGAACAGAAACCTGAAAACTGCAGTACGTGAAACACCGACGGAGAGCGGCAATGTCGGAACATCGCCAGACCATCGACACAATCATGAAGACGCGGGCGCGAGCCCGTGTCGCAGCAAAGAAGAACGACCCGGAAATTTCCTGCCGTCGCGAGTTTCGCCGTGAACCGACGAGCCAGCGCGTGCACTTCGCGCTATACGCCGGCGGAACCGAGCCCGTCGCACGCGGCACCGCGCTCTTGGTTGATTATTCGCCCGGCGGCGCCCAGCTCGGCTCGATTAAATTCACGGAGGGCTTCTGGCCCGACGGCGATTTCAACATCAGCTTCAAGGTGACCGGCGGCGAGTTCGAGGGCCTTGCCGCCTACGGCCTGCCCCTGCGCTTTGCCACCAGCAGCGCCAACCTCGCGCTTCGCTTCGACGGCCTATACGTCAAACTCTAGGATAGAACATGCTTCGCATCGCACTGCTCCTGGGCGGCACCTCCACTGAACGTGAAGTCAGCCTGAATTCCGGCAACGCCGTCCACGCGGCGCTTGAACGCATCGGCCACACGGTCATCCCCGTCGATGTGTGCGACAGCGAGTTGCGTGAACTCGACAACGTCAAGCCCGACTTCGTCTTCATCTGTCTCCACGGCGGCGAGGGCGAAGACGGCACCATCCAGAGCAAACTCGAGGCTCGCAAACTCGCCTATAGCGGGAGCGGCCCGATCGCGAGCCGCCTGGCGATGGACAAGGAACTCGCGAAGTCAGAGTTTATCGCCCAGCGCGTGCCTACGCCGCCGAGCGAAGTCGCCGAGCAGTTCGATGCGCGCTACAGGGTTCGCAGGATGGCCCGGCGCATTGGCTTGCCGCTGGCGATCAAACCGACGAACCAGGGCTCGAGCATCGGCGTCTCGATTGTCCACGACATTGAGAGGGCGGACTCCGCGCTGGACCGCGCGTTTATGTTGAGCTCCCGCGTGCTGATCGAGAAGGCGATTGTCGGGCGCGAATTGACGGTGGGGGTGCTGGGCGAGCGCGCGCTGCCGGTGTGCGAAGTCGTGGCCGATGCCAGCTTCTTCGATTTCGATGCGAAATACGCCAGCGACAGCAAGACGCGCTACGTCGTTAATCCCGAACTGCCAGGCCCTACGGCCAAGATGGCGCAGCACTACGCCAAGCGCGCGCACCACGCGCTGCGCTGCCACGGCTATTCGCGCGTCGACATGATGCTCGACAAAGATGGCGAGCTCTGGGTGCTTGAGGTCAACACGCTGCCCGGCATGACCGACCACAGCCTATTGCCGAAGATGGCCGCGGCCGAGGGCATGAGTTTTGACGAACTCGTGCAGGAAATGATCGACGTCAGCATGGAACGCCGCCGCAAGCCCATTTCCGACCGCATCACCCGCGCTGTCGCGGCGTAATTGGCGTGTTACGTGTCACGTGCTGCGTGCCACGTAACGCAATTCCGCACCACGCAGCACGAGACACCAAAATGGCGCTCAACGGAACAAAACGTCGCAAGACACGCGGCCTGCGAAAGCCCGGCGCGCTGTCTTCGTTTGTGCAGTCGATGATCGCGGGCGTTGCCGCGTTGGTCATCGTCCCGTTTGCGGGACTTGCGAAAGTTCTACCCAGGGGCGAATGGTTCACTGAAAAGGCGAAGCTGCTGTTTGCCAGCATCCACGTCCGCCGCATCGCGGGCGTTTGCGGCGGCATGTTGCTCGTGGTCGGGCTATGCGTGGTGATGAAGAAGAATCTCGAAGCGTCGCCGATGTACAATGTGGATCCCGGGCGCATCGCGCTCGTTGCCGACGTGACATGGGCCAAGCCCGAGTTGGCGCTTCGTTTGCGCGGCGATATCGAAGCCGACCTTCGGCTCACATTGAGCGAGCTGGGGACCGCCAGTTGCTTCGATGACGCCAGCCTGCCGGAACTTGCTGCGGCGCTGGAACGCAACGCCTGGGTCGCGAAGGTTGCGCGCATTGAGCGCCGGTTCCCGCGTGAAGCCGGCGGGCACGCGGAGCTGCGACCGATGATCGACCTGCGCCGCCCGGCGCTGGCGGTCGAAACTGAAGCCGGTTACGTGCTGGTTGACGGCGAGGGAGTGCGCATCCCGATCGCGCTCAAGCGCGGCGACGAACTCAATACGTTCACGGCGGGCTTGTTGACGCCGCTGCGCGTTGTGCGCGGCGTGACGACGGAACCGCCTGCAACCGGCAAACGCTGGGAGAGCCAGGAGATCGCCGCGGCCATTTCAATGGAGCGCGTGCTGCGCGAAAGCGCGATGGACAGCGTGTTGCCGATCGAAGCGATGGAACTTGTCGGTGTGCCCGCTGAGACCGACGCCCGCGGCCGCGTGCGTTATCGCCCCGGCGGCGGCGTAGTGCTGATTCCCGATCGGCGACTGTTGCCCGGCACGAGCCTGCTGTGGGGCCGTCCGCCGGTGCACGCAAGCACGCTTGAGCCGACGCTCGATGAAAAGATTGCGGCGATGCGCGTTGAACTCGCCAACCCCGGGAAGCTCAAGGGCGCATCGGTCGACCTGTCAGTCAAGCGCGGGTAGTGAATGAGCCCCGAAGTTCTTATCGAGCTGTCATGTCTGCTCACAGCCGAATACTCATTCGCTGTCCGGATTGAATATGCAGTATTGGATGTTTACGACAACCGTTCGTTGGCGATGACAAAGAAAACCCGTCGCAAACGGGCGGCCTAACGAGACGCGGTCGCCAGCGGCGCGCCGTCTTTGCCCAGGATTTTCTCGGGCGCCTTCTTTTCCCGATACTCGATTTTGCGGCCCAGCAGTTCGGCCAGCGAATGGCTTTTGCGGCGGCTCGACCAGATTTCGAGTTCCGCCTCGTACTCGTTATCCAGTTCCAGCCGCAGCACGCCGCCGCGCAGCGACGTTTTCACGCCGCGCACGCGCGCGTCGTGGTGCCGGTCGAGGCCGTCGGCGACGCGCAAAAGCGCGGCGAGCCATTGCACGCTGTGGCGCTGGGCCTGGGTCAGGTGGCGGAAGTTTTCGTGCCTGCGCGAAGGTTCGCTGCGCCGGTGGTAACGCGCGACGTTGGCGATGACCTCGATTTCGTCCTGCGTGAAGCCCGTGAGCTCGGCGTTGCGGATGATGTAGTAGCTGTGTTTGTGCATCGAGCCGTAGTTGACGGCGCGGCCGACCTCGTGCAGCAGCCCAGCGGCCTCGAGCAGCGCGCGGTCGCCGTCGGTGAGGCGATGCACGTTGCGAAGCTGGTCGAAGAGGCTGAGCGCCAGGCGCGTGACGTGGTCGCTGTGTTCGCGATGCACGCCGAAGCGGTCGCCGAACTGCATCAGGCTGTTCATGCGCGACTTGTGCAGCTCGAGCTGCAGCGAGCGGTCGTGGGCGAAACGCGAGAGCAGGTCGACGAGCACGCCGTCACGCAGGCCGCGGCGCGAGGGCCGCAGCGACCGCAGCCTCAGCGTTTTCAGCACATACTTCAGCACCGCCGCGCCCGCCACGATGATGTCGGCGCGGTTGCTTGAAAGTCCCGGCAGCCGCATGCGCTCGTCCTGGGTCGACTCGCGCAGCCGGCGATGGAACTGCGAAATGTCGCTGTAGCTGACGGCGTTGGGCGTGCTGTTGGGGTACTGGTTGCGCCGCGACAGGATGCTTTCGCAGATGGCGTTGATGGTGCCCGCGGTGCCGACGGCAAGCTCGTAATTGCGGTTGAGCAGCGGCACGATGTTCTGGCGTAACTCGGAATAGATGAAATCCTTGAGTTTGCGGTGGTCGTCGCCGCTCACGGGGTCGCCGTGGATGAAATTTTCGGTCAAGCGCACGGCGCCGAGCGCGAGGCTGCAGAGTTCCTTGAGCTGGCCGCGTTCGCGTACCGAAAGTTCGCACGAGCCGCCGCCGATGTCGACAAACAGCACGCTGCCCGTCACGTGGCCGACGTCGAGGGATGTCCCGATCTGGATCAGGCGCGCTTCTTCGCTGCCGCTGATGATTTCAAGCTCGATGCCGCTGCGCTCGGCGAGTTCAGCCTGCACGGCGATGCGGTTGGGGGCTTCGCGCATGGCCGAGGTCGCGACCGCGCGGAACATCTCGACCTTGTGGCTGGAGAACAACTTGCGGAAACGCTTGAGCGCATTTGCGGCGGCGTCGATGACTTCCTTGTGGATGGCCTTGCCGCGGAAAACGCCCGAGCCCATTCGCACGGGTTCGCGTTCGTCGCAAAGGATTTCAATCTGGTTGGGCGGTTCGCAGCGCGCGATCTTGAGCTTGATCGCGTTGCTGCCTACGTCAATCACGCCGTAAATGGGCATGTGGCGTAGATTGTCGGCGCGCCGCGTCGCGGTCAACCCTCGTGTTTGATTGTGTAATCACTGGGGAAAAGCGAACCGGCCGCGCGGGCCGGTTCGTGTGAAATGTGGGCTGTCGGACTACTTCTTCTTCGCCTTCACCTTGTTCGGGATCTTGGTCTTGGGCAGGCCGGTGACGTTGTCGCCGTCTTTCCAGCGGCGCTCAAACTTCAGGATGTCGAGACGTTCCGAGCGCTTGAGGACGCTGCGGTTCTGGTTGCCGAGGGCGCTGACTTTGAGTGACGCGTGGCGTGACATGTCGAACCTTCATTTCTGTTTGCTGGCGGCAAATCCCGCTCAAGGGCGCGAAAAGATAGCACGCGCGGCGCGACACGCAAGGGAGTCGGCCTGCGCCGATGTTAATCGCGTAGCTAAGCCATCTTGACTTAGCACTTCGGACCGCGACTTTGTTACGCGCCAAAGGTTTTGCAAAGAGGACACGCCTTAGCTACGCGGCGACACACGGTTGCCAGTTATCAACCACTATCAAATGGGGTTTAAATCCTGCGTCCTACGACCAGTAGTTTTTCTGGCTTCTGACGCAACCCCTTCAAAAAACTTGATTTGCGCCGTCGAATTATAATTGACGTTTCGTAAACTATGAAGTATATACTACTCAGCGACACCCAACTCAATCTCACTTTAAACCACACTCCGCTACGGAGCCCCAATGCCCGCCACAAAAACGGAACGCCAGGTTTCTGAACGCCTCCTCACCATCGATTGGGGCCAGCCCCCGAGTGGCCGGCATGACGCCATTGCCGGCGCCCCCGCGCGCGCGCCAATCACCACCGACGTGCGCGTGCGGCTGGACGAGGTGTTCCAGCACATCAACGCCTATCGCGCGCTGGTTGACAGCGCAGCACCAGTCGACGGTCTGCTCGCGCGCAGCCTGGTGAACCAGGCCAACGCGATTTTCAACCAGGGCGTACTGAACCTCCAGAAGCGCTTCAACATCGAAACCGTATATGTGGACGGCCCGCTCAACGAAGCGGACCAGTCTCTCGACGACATCACCGCGTGGCTTGTCCACGAAGTTCAGGCGCTGCAGAACGTCGTTGCGCCGGAACTCTAGTTCACTCGTCTGGGCGAGGGGCTCCCTCAGCTCCCGCCCGCGCCTTCTTCTTCTCCTTCGCCCAGACAAAGTTTCTATCGGATTACTCGCCCCCGCGATCACGCGGGGGCGTTTGATTGTGTGGCGCGGGCTTCCAACCTTTCGTGTTTCAGCGCAGAGAAAAATCATTGCGCAAGGCGCCCGCCTCGCGATTTTCTCTCAACTTTCTACAAGCCTTCATCCGACAAAGGATTACCGACACTGTCCTGTGCCGGCTTCGCTCTCCTCGGAATTAACATGCGCAACACTATCCTCACCGTGCTGGTCGGTTTTGTCCTGCTCACGGGCTCAATCCTCCTGATCAAGCTTGGTCTCGACGGCATGACCGATGCCGCTGCAAGCCCTACGTCGAGCGTCACGAGCGTGCAGGTCGACCTCCAGCGCAAAGAAATCCTGTACCGCGTCGCTCCCGGCGACACGCTGTGGGCTTTAGCCGATCGCTTCTACGGTTCATCGCGCCGCTGGCCCGAAATTGCGGCCGCCAACAGTATCAAGGAAGGCGAAGGCTTGCTGTCGGGCCGCCTGATCCGCATCCCGCTTGCCGTTGACGCCGAGATCGCGCCGCCCGCGCCCGCGGCAAGCACCGTCGACATTCCCAGGGAAGAGCCCGCGGCGCGCCCCTTTGCCATCGACGAATCCGCCTTGGGGGCGACACTGTGCCGTCCCGACGCCGCACGTTTTCCCTCGGGCGTCATCTGCGTGGCGCGCGCTGCTGAGGACCTGAGTGTATCGCTCAATATTTTCGACGCCGCCGGCGAAGTCGGCGCAACGCCGCTCTCGACCTACACCGCGCCGGCAGGCGAACAGCTCCAGAACGTTTTCACCGTCGACGCCAACGCCGATGGCGCGCAGGAAATCGTCAGTGTCTGGCGCCGCGGCGAGGGCGCGTGCTGGTCGCGCGTGTTTGCGCTGCGCGACGGCAAGCTCGAACTCGTCAGCGAAACGCCCGATGACCCGATTGCCGTCCTCCACCGCCGCAACGCCAAGTAACCGCCCGGAGCAACCATGTCCACGCTCATGCTTGATCCCGCCACGTCGGCACGTCTCAGCGCCCAATTTGAGGCCGCGCTGCGCCGCAGTCCGGCGCGCGATGCTGACCTTGAGGCGCGGCGCTTCGTCGCGTACCTGTGCGACCGCCTCGAGCGCAACAACCGCTCGCTCTGCCGCAGCACGCGCTTGATTTCGCCCGTTGACGCCTACGACGTCGCGCGTTCTTCGCGACAGGGCGAAAGTGTGCTGCTGACTTGCCTGTTTTTGCTTAACGACCTCACCTTGCGCGTCAACCGCATCCAGCTTTGCGAGTACCTTGCGGCAACGAACACCCAAGCCGGCCGCGCGCTTGCGCGCCGGCTTGAGGCGCGTTCGAACCTGGACCTGCGTATCCGCGCGGTGCGTTTCAGCCTCGATGACGGCTCCAACGCTCAGGAGTACCCCGCACTCGAAGCGCCCTTTGCCGGCACGGGCGCGCAGCAAGCGACCTTTAAATTCACCGACCGTTATCCCGGCCAGATGCGCGTGGGCCTGAGCATCGAAAATTCCACACATCGCGCGGGCCACTTTGTCGCGGCGCACGTGCGGCTGCTGGCGCGCTTTGCAGAGAACGAGCCCTGGGTACAGACGGCGGGCGACGCGTTCGGCTTCCTCGAGCGCGTGGCGGGCATGGAAGGCGCGATGTTGCCCCTGCGCGGCTTTGATTGCATGGAGCTGTTCCGCGGCGCCGATGCGCGCAACCGCGACCCGATCGCGGTGCGGATCCTCGCGCGGCTGGTGTAACAACAGGTTTTAGGTGCTTGGTTCCAGGTTTTGGGGCTTTAGGTCGGGCGACGGCTGGATGTCGCCCGATTTTCGTTTCAGCGGTTCCTAAAACCTGACACCTAAAACCTGAAACCGCTTTTCGGTATGCTGGGCTCATGGTCGATGCTCAGCCCACGGGCGCAACAAACACCGCATCGAGAGAGACCCTCTCCGTCGTCATCCCCGCGTACAACGAAGGGCGGACGATCCATAAAATCCTCGACCTTGTCGCGCAGGTGAAGTTGCCGATGCGCATTGAGCTGATTGTCGTCAACGATGGCAGCAAGGACGACACGTCGGGACAGGTCGAGGCCTGGGCGGCTGCCAATCGACGTGAAGACTTGTCTGTGCGGTTGATAGTTAAACCCAACGGCGGCAAGGGCAGCGCGGTGCGTCGCGGCATCGACGAGTCAACCGGCGATTACGTGATCATCCAGGACGCCGACCTCGAATACGAACCCAACGATTACCCGGCGCTGTTGGTGCCATTGCTCGCGGGCGATGCCAACGTGGTCTACGGCAGCCGCGTGCACGGGCCGGACAAGCACGGGCAAATGATGTTTTATCTCGGCGGCCGCGTGGTTACGCTCGCGACAAACCTGCTTTACGGCGCGCATTTGAGCGACGAGGCGACATGCTACAAGCTGTTTCGCGGGCCGTTGCTGCGCAGCATCCCGCTGACCTGCACCGGCTTTGAGTTCTGCCCCGAGGTCACGGCGAAGGTGCTTCGCCGCGGCGAGCGCATCGCCGAAGTGCCCATTCGCTACCACCCGCGCAGCGTCGAGGAAGGCAAGAAGATCAGGCCGTGGGATGGTGTGCTCGCCATCTGGGAACTCCTCAAGTGGAGATTTGTGTAGGTAATGGGTATCAGGTTTCGGGTATCAGGTGTCTTTGACCCGATACCTGGAACCCGATACCCGACCCCGTATGCCCGACTCCGACGAAGAATCCTTAGAGCCCAAGCTGCCGCTCAAACTCGACGATCCCATTTCCAACGCGGAAATGTTGATCGACTTCCCCGCCTTGCAGGCGTATTACCGCGAGAAGAAAATCCAATGCCTGCTGTGCGATGCGGCGATGGCCGAGACGTTTGCGCAGGGCGCCAAGGTGCATGGAGGCGGCAAATGGGGAGCGTTCGACGCGGAGCAGGTGGTCCGCGACCTCAACGAGCTGGCGAAACGGCACCCCTTCCGCAAGGAATCGGTGCCGGACCTGTCGCTGATCGGCCGCCTCAAGTCATGGCTGTTCAAGCCCAAGACGAGCCCCTCGTAAGGTCCTTGGCCGACCTGCCTCTGCCCGAGCGCGTCGCCGGCGCTATTAAACGCCTGAAACTTCGGCGCGTGATTGACGTGCTCAACCACTTCCCGCGCGCCTACAATGTGCGCGCAAAAATCGCCGAGCTCAAATCCGGTGATACCGCGACCATCGTCGGCGAAGTCACCAGCGCCAACAACAAGGCCAGCAAGAAGCGCGGTTTTAAGCTGACCGAAGTTGTAATTACCGACGGCAGCGGCAGCATCAAGGCGGTGTTTTTCCAGCAGCCCTGGCTCACCGGGCGCTACAAGCCCGGCGTGCGCGTCAAAATGTCCGGTCCCGTCGACTACGCCTACGGATCGTGGACGATCAAGCCGACGATCCATGAGTTCGCGCCGCCGATGGAAGAAACCACCGCGCCCGCGCTCGAACCTGAATATCCGCTCAGCGAAGGACTGGCCAACGACGAGATTGCGGCGCTGATCGCGCGGCATATGGCGCTCGCCCCGACGATCCCCGACCCGCTGCCCAAGGTGCTGTCCGAAAGCCTGCGCCTGATGCCGCTGGATAAGGCGTACGCGGCGATCCACGGGCCGACGTCGCGGCCGCAACTTGCGGCGGCGCAGTTGTCGCTGAAATATCGCGAGTTCTTCCTGATCCAGTGCGGTTTGCGGCTGCGCCAGCGCAGCGAAGAAGGCGACGCTGCCTTGAAAATCGACGTCACGGATGAGTTGCGCACGCGTGCTATTAAATATTTTCCCTTTGAGTTTACGGGCGCACAAAAGCGAGTGAGCGCCGAACTCGAGCGCGACATGACGCGTCCCGGCCGCATGCACCGCTTGATTCAGGGCGATGTCGGTAGCGGCAAGACTGCCGTGGCGCTGTATGCCAGCCTGCTGATGATCGAGCACGGCTTTCAGGCGGCGTTCATGGCGCCGACGGAAGTCTTGGCGCGTCAACACTACGCGTCGTTGACTCGTTATCTCGGCAAGACGAAGGTCCGCATCGCGCTTCTGACCGGCGGCATGAAAAAGAGCGAACGCGATGAACTGTTGGACGATCTCGCGCGCGGCCGTACGCACGTCATCATCGGCACGCACGCGCTGATCGAAGATGACGTGAAGTTTCGGCGGCTTGGCCTGTGCGTAATCGACGAGCAGCACAAGTTCGGCGTGAATCAGCGCGCGGATCTGCGCCGCAAGGGCGACCGGCCGCACGTGCTGGCGATGAGCGCAACGCCGATCCCGCGCACGCTTTCGCTGACGTTGTATGGCGGGCTGGATGTCAGCGTGATTGACGAGCTACCGCCGGGCCGCAAGCCCGTGCTGACGGATTGGGTGCACCGGCGGCGTGAGGCGGCGTGCTACGAGAAAATCCGCGCCGAACTCAAGGCCGGCGGGCGCGCGTATTTCATTTATCCGCTGGTTGAGGGCAGCGAGGCGGTGGAGGCCAAGAGCGCCGTCGAATACGCCGAACACCTCAAGAATGAAATCTTCAAGGAGTTCCGCGTCGGGCTCGTGCACGGGCAGATGCCGTCGGAAGAAAAAGCCTCGGTGATGGAGCGCTTTCGCAAGGGCGAGATCGACATTCTTGCGGCGACGGTAGTGGTCGAAGTTGGCGTGGACGTGCCCGAGGCGAACATCATGGTGATCGAAAACGCCGAGCGTTTTGGCTTGGCGCAGATTCACCAGTTGCGCGGGCGCATCGGCCGCGGCGCGCGCCAAAGTTTTCTCTACCTATTTGGTGAGCCTCATACGCAGGACGCTATTAAACGGCTGGAGATCATCTGCCAGACGACCGATGGCTTCCGCATCGCCGAGGAAGATTTAAAGATGCGCGGCTTTGGCGACTTCGCGGGCACGCGGCAGAGCGGCATCCCGAAATTGCACGCGGGCGACTTCGAGCGCGACCTGGACGTGCTGGCTAGGGCGCGCAAAGACGCTGCCGTGCACGCGCTGACGACGGACGAGTCGTTGTTGCGCCGCTGCCTCGAATTGCACTTCGGCCGCGAATTCAGGTTGCTGGATGTGTAGTGGTGGAATGATGGGACGGGTGTCGCAGCCCAGGGTATAGTACGTTGCAATTAGGCTTGTTGTCGGCGTACGATTTAGACGCGCTCGGAGTCTACATGCTGATTGTGAATCCCAAACAGAAACGCGCTTACCGCCCGCGGCCGAACGCCCGCAAGGCTTCCGTTGCCAGTGAAGTTCAAGAAACGGTCAACACGCCGTTTCTGGCCGATGCTCTGCCGCTAGATCAGATATTGGTTGGCGATTGCCTTGCCCAGCTAAAGCGCTTACCCGACCGATGTGTGGACCTCGTAGTTTTGGATCCTCCATACTGGAAAGTCGTTGGAGAAGTCTGGGATTTCCGTTGGCGAACGGAGGAGGACTATCGGAAATGGTGTCGAGAGTGGTTCGCCGAAATCGCGCGCGTGTGTAAGCGATCCGCAACCGTGTACCTCTTTGGGTATCTACGGAATCTTGTTCATCTCTTTCATGACATAACGGACCTCGGTTTTGAATTTCGACAGGAAATCATTGTCGATAAGGGCATGAAGTCCATGGGTGGCCGGAAGACCAGCACCTACAAGCAGTTTCCGAACACAACTGAGACCATTTTCTTTTTCGTTTACGATGCCAAGCCCGACATTCGAAAGTGTCTTCTTCAAAGGGCCAAAGAGGTTGGTTTGAGCGCCAAGACCATCAACGAACGGCTCGGGGTGAAGAGCAACGGGGGAGGTGTGTGGTCCCTCTACACGGGGGAGAACATACTTGCACAGGTCCCCACGTTGGAAATGTGGGAACGACTGGAAAGCGTCCTTGATTTCAAAGCTCCAGACGACTTGAAAGGATTCGTGTTCGAGTCCCAGATGGGATTAACGAATGTTTGGCAGGACATCGACTTCTATGCTGAGGACAGAATCCATCGGACGCAAAAGCCTCTTCGGCTTATCCAACGCTTGTTGTTAGCGAGCAGTCGTCCCGGCCAAGTGATATTGGATCCGTTTGCCGGCTCCGGCAGCACCGCGATTGCCGCTAAGTTGCTTGATCGACGCTCAATTTCAATCGAGATTGACGCGGACATGGCCGCTAAAGCCGCAAAGCGACTCTCCGCAACCGTCCGGCGTCTTCCAACATTGTTTTCTTGACCTAGAGCGCTGGCGCGAATTCGGTTATCCACTTTTTGTACTTTGCAACCCCTGCAAAAGCTGCACGCGCAAAGTCGTCGGCCAATTCTTCGTCTGACCACTTGTTCAGAACACGTTGCTGCTGGAGTATCTCAAGTTTTGCCCGTCGGCGCTTGCCATTGGCGGTAGGCAGTTGTCTAGCGTTTGGGAACTTTATTCGACGAGCGATCGCCACTGCATTGATGGCATTTTCGGTTATCGTGTCTGAATCGGCATATTCAGTGAGCTCCTCAAGGGCATACAAAACTGGCTTGTCCCGTGTAGGAAACACCCTCGTGTCTATGGTGTCATTGTCGAGAATAACCGACCAATAGATCATCTTGGGCTTCATCATGCAGAACTTAGCACTGTGAGGCCACATGTTGAACGGAGCCTTTGATAAGGAGTTGGGACGGATATTGAAAAAATAGTCGATCATACACAGCGAAAAGCCGAGGCATTTTGGATCAACCTCATAGATGAAGACATCAATGTCTTCCCCCTTTTCCAGATCGGCAAATTCAAACAACACGAAGTAATAGCTGACCGGATTGAAGAGTTCCCTTAGCTCCTGCTCATTTTTCGGTGACAGCAACCATTTTGAATCGTCTTTGCGGTTGAGATTTGTCGAGCCGCAGGCGGCGTTCGGGCAAACCTTTTCGATGCTTGCGACAACTGTCCCGCACGCTCCGCAGTTACCGAGTTGATCGACACGGTAGCAACACTTGATTTCCGCGACCTTGTTTTCGGGTAATTTGAGATCGTCTCCGCGCGCGCCGGAGCGCCCGCCTGGATGTCCGGTAACGACGCTTACCAAGTGCTGACCGACATAACCCATTCTGGGTTGTGGTGTCTGACGTGTCACGGCGGCCCAACGTTGAAGATCACGTCGCAACCGAACGTACAAGTCCATAAGGAGCGCTTCGGCGTTTTCTGGAGTGCCAACGCCGATAGTTTTTGCAGGGGTTGGAGAGGTCATAGCCCCTCCAAAAGTTTGGACATCGTTGTCTTGAGCGCGCTGGCAAATTTGGACAGGGCTAGTACCGAGATGTTCTTTTCGGCCCGTTCGACCATGCCCACGTAGGTGCGGTGGCATTTGCACCGGTCAGCCAATTGCTCCTGCGTGAGTCCCAGGCTTTCGCGAACGGCTCGGATTCGCTGGCCAACAGTGTTTTGGATTGACTTGCGCACAGCGAAAGTCTGGCATGACAGACCTTTACCTTCGACCGACTAGAGTTAGCACCTACTGAAATAGGCACAGGCATCGAGGCAGAGGTCGTGGACCCAGGTTACGAAACAAACGGGGCTCGCGAGTGCGAGCCCCGTTTTGATCGTGATGGTTGCAACCGGGCCGCTTTGCCTTGAAAATGCTCCACTGGAGCATTTTCTGCGGCGACGCTCCCTTCGGTCGCCACGCGCGGCTCTTATGTTAGTTCCCGCCGGCGGAGCCGCCGCTGGCGTACATGCGAAACACGTAACCGTCCTGCGTCGCGAAATACAGCGCGCGGTCTTTGTTCCACATGCTGCCCTTTACAAAGGCGAACTCGGCGAGGTTGAAGTTCCAGTCCGGGCGCAGCAGCTTGCCGTCGTTGACGTTCAGGATCTTCAACTGCCGATTTGTCGTGTGCCACTGTTCCTCGGCGCGCACGATGCGGCCGTCGAGCCTGAGCTTCGAAAGTTCGCGCTCGGTGAATGCCTTTTCCTTCTCCTCGTACAGCACATAAAGCTGGTTGCCGTTTTTCATCAGCACTTCCTGGCCCATGTCCGGCAGGGTCCAGATCGGGTCGATGATGTCCCGCGTGGTCGGGTCGCCGTCGATCGCCTTCACAATCGGCAAATCCTTGGTCATGCGCACCTTGCCGGTGTCGTCCGTGACGGGCTTGCCCTCGCCATCGAGCACCGGGGTTTCGACTTCCTGCACCTCGTAGCGGAAGGCGCAGAGTTTGCCGGGGCGCGTCGCCGCAACCATGCGTGTGCCGCTGCCTTCCGGGTTTGGCACGCGCTTGTCGTAAACTTCCATAGTGTGGACGAAAATCCATTTGTCCTGCACGAAGATTTCGCCGTAGGGAATGCCCGGCACGTTGAAGATAAAGGCCGACTCGCCGGACTTCAGCCAGGCGAAAACCTGGCCGGTGTCAGAGCCCACGAACACGAGGTCGTCGCGGATCACCGGGGGCGTGCGTGAGCGGCGCTCAAGGAACGGCGCAGCGCGGAACTCGCCATCCGAGGCGCTGACCATGTACAGGTGATTGTTGTTGTTGTTGAACACCACGGTCTCGCCATCAGCCGCGGGGCGTAGCGAGATCTGGTAAAAATTCAACTCGCCGGCCTGGCCGACTTCGGGGAAGGTCCAGCTTTCGCTGCCGACGCCGCGAGGGCCCGTCAACATCGAGAGGCCGCGCATCGAGTTGGCGTTGGTGGCGGGCACAAACAGGTGCGTGTCGTTGAAGGCGGGCTGGGCGCTGGGGAAAACGCCCGTGCCGAACTTGCCCATCGAGACAAGGCGCGACTCGTCGGTGCGCGGGCCGCTCTGGCGGTCAAAGGCCTGGTAGTCGCCCGCGGAGTTCATCAGGAACACGTACTTCGACGTCGCCAGCGGGTCGTAATCGACGCGTTTTTCGATGGGCGTGCGCCAGTGCAGCTTGAAGTCGTAGGGGTCGATACTCCAGAGGTGATGGCGACCGCGATCCCAGTCAACGACCAGAATTTCGTCGCGCACGTCATCGTGCAGCACGTGCATCTCGCGGATCACGACCGGGTCGCTGCGCTGGGCGCCCGCGAGGTCGTAGTACTTCATGCGCAGTGGAAGCTCGATCAACTGCGCCTGGTAATAATCGATGGGCTGGCGGACGGTCGGGTCCGGCGCAATGGTGTCAACCACGCGCGCGCGTTGCTGGTTGCCGCAGGCAGAGAGCAACGCAAATGCCAGGACGGCTACGCCGATGCGAACGACAGGGGTGCCGACGTGCGGCGGCAAGCCGCGAAACGTCGCCTTGAACTGGGACATTAAACTTCTCCTGAGGCGTATTCCTGGAGGTTGATCTTGTGCTTGGCCTCGTAACTGCGCAGCGTCTCGATGCGCGCCAAGTCCTCTTCGATGCGGGCGACAAGCTTGAAGATGTAAGGACGGCCTTTGAGGCGGTTCTTTAAATCTTCGACCATCTTGTCCCACGAGCCTGCATATAGCTCGTCACGCAAGACCAACAACATCCGCTCTTCGGGGGAGAGACCGGTATAGTACTTACGATGTGCGTCATCAACCATGCTGCCTCTATAATGGACAGGCAACCGATGCTCAATGTGATAATGACAAATCGTAAGGAACGATATGTCTTTGACGTATTGTAACTGACATACTGGGGCTAGTGGAATAGAGAATCCCGCCGCATTACACAAACCACTGCTGTTTTCAATTCCCGGTCCTGCAATCGCAACTACTCTGTCGCCATGGAACCCGCCGCCAAACCTGCTGCCGTGCCGCCGCCCAAAGGCAGCCCCCCGCCGTTTGCAGGCGAAATGGTCATGAAACGCCAGGGTGGTACGGCGGTGAAGGTGTGGGGGATACTGTTGCTGATCGGGGCGCTGTTTTCGGCGGTGAACGTCGGCGGCAGCATTACGATTGCACTGAGCGGCGGCTTCGACCTTAAGAGCATGCCAACCATGCCAGGCATGGACCCCGAACTGCTGGACGAGATGAACGTCCTGACCAAGAAATTGATCGCCAGCGAACTCGCAAGTTTCAGCTTTTGGGCGAACCTGGCGGCGTCGAGCGTCGTCACGGTAATTTGCTTTGCAGCGTCGATTCAACTGCTGCGTTCGCGTCCTTCAGGCCGGGTGCTGGCGTTAGTCCTCGGTGCGTTGCTGCTTCTGTCAGTGCCGCTTACGGGCTACGAGATGCTGAACCAGATTAACTCGGTCATGCCCGCCTACGAAGAAATGATGCGCAATACGATGAAGCGCCAGATGGATAAGGCCAGCGCGAAGTACGAAAGGGAAGCGAGCACCATGACCGAGGCCGAGAAAACGGCAGCGGCTGAGCGCAAAGCCGCGCGGCAGCGCGAAGTCGAGGAAATCATGGGCCAGATGAGCGGCATCATGAAAATCAGCGGCGCGGTCAGTGTCGTTCTTACGGTATTGATAACGTTAGTGATCGACCTGCTGCTGCTGTTTTCGATGACGCGGCCCAAGACGCGCGAGTACCTTGAAAATGCCGCGAAGTACAAAGATTCGCTGGTACCGGGCTTTCACCCTGCGCTCGGGTTGCCGCTCTACGCGCCTCCCGTTGCCACAGAGGCGTCCGACTTCGCAAAAGCTCCTTCGGACAAGTTGTCAGGCAAGCCCGAGTAAAGGCCCGCGGGCGTGTCGTCCGCGAGATAGTTCCTTGCCAATGGCCCGCAACCAGTTAAACCCGTAGTGGCGAGGCGCACCTCGCCCCCACAATTTTAGGACAACAAGGACGATCATGGCCACGAAGACTGCGACAGCGAAGGTGACTGCTGCGAAAACGACCGTAAAGGGTGACTTCAAGGACGCGAGCCTGAAGGAAAAAGGCATCGCGCGCATTGAATGGGCCGAACGCGACATGCCGGTCCTGCGCGCGATCAAGAAGCGCTTTGAGAAGGAGCAGCCGCTCAAGGGTTACACCATGGCGTGCTGCCTGCACGTCACCAGTGAAACGGCAAACCTTGTTCGGACACTTAAAGCTGGCGGCGCCAAGGTTCACCTGTGCGCCTCCAACCCGCTTTCGACGCAGGACGACGTCGCCGCGGCGCTCAGCCTCGAATACGGCGTGCCGACCTACGCCATTAAGGGCGAAGACAGCGAAGGCGAAAAGAGCACCTACTACAAGCACCTGATGGCCGTGCTGGATGAAAAGCCGAATCTGACCATGGACGACGGGGCGGACCTCGTGACCGTGGTGCTGACCAAGCGCAAGGAACTTGCCGCCAACGTGATTGGCAGCATGGAAGAGACGACCACGGGCATCATTCGCCTGCGTGCAATGGAGAAAGACAAAGTTCTAAAATTCCCGGTGATCGCGGTGAACGACGCGAACTGCAAGCACATGTTCGACAACCGCTACGGCACGGGCCAGAGCACCATCGACGGCATCATCCGCGCCACCAACGTCCTGCTCGCGGGCAAGACGGTGGTCGTCAGCGGCTACGGCTGGTGCGGCCGCGGCTTCGCCACGCGCGCCAAGGGCCTGGGCGCCAACGTGATCGTGTGCGAGGTTGATCCGCTGCGCGCCATTGAGGCGGTGATGGACGGCTTCCACGTGACCACTATTGAACACGCCGCAACCAAGGGCGATGTGTTCTGCACGCTGACGGGCAACAAGCACGTGATCGACACGCACCACTTCGAGAAGATGAAGGACGGAGCGATTGTCGCCAACAGCGGGCATTTCAACGTCGAGCTCAACCTCGAGGGCCTGGCGAAGATCGCCAAGAGCCGCCGCCAGGTGCGCGAGTACGTCGAAGAGTTCACGCTCAAGGACGGCCGCAAGATTTACGTGCTGGGCGAAGGCCGCCTGATCAACCTTGCGAGCGCGGAGGGCCACCCGGCGAGCGTGATGGACATGAGCTTTGCGGTGCAGGCGCTTGCCAGCGAGTACGCCGTGAAGAACAAGGGCAAGCTCGATGTGCGCGTCCACCAGCTTCCCAAGGAAATCGACCAGTGGGTCGCCAAGCTGAAGCTCGAGACCATGGGCCACAAGATCGACGTGCTCACGGCCGAGCAAGAGAAGTACATGGCCTCCTGGAACGAAGGAACGTAATCCGACAGGTTTTGTGCGGCTAGGACAAAGCAAGGCGATTTGGGATGAGCGACCTGCCGGGAATAAATCGAATTGAGATCGAAGGCTTCAAATCGTTGCGCGAGAAAACGACGATAGACATTCGTCCGTTGACAATAATTGCCGGTGCAAACAGCGCCGGTAAATCCAGCGCGATGCAGCCGTTGTTGCTGCTCAAGCAAACGCTAGAAGCCACCTTTGATCCGGGATCCTTGCTCTTGGATGGCCCGAATGTGCGTTACACGGACCCATCTCAATTTTTGTCACGGCAGCTGCGAAAGTCTGTATCCAAATTTGCGGTTCGTATTGCTGCAGTAGAGCAAATTGAAACTTTTGACTTTACCGATGCTAATGCGCCGAACAGACCAACTAGTTCCACGCAGTTTAGAAATACATCCCTGCGTACCACATTTGTTGCACGTCCAAAGAAGTCGGTGGATGTCGAAGAATCTGAATATCGTGACGGCGATGGGCCTGCGACCCGGATTTTTCGATCGATGGGGGCGGACGAGTTGGCGAAGGTTCCAGATCGGTTGGGCACCGATGTCGTAAAGGCGATTTGGCCCAAACAACAAAACATCGTACCACAAGTCCATCGCGAGCGCTTTTTGTTGACCGTTAAGGACGCGAATAGCGGCTTGATGTTGAGCCCGGACGCATTTGGCACTGGCCCGATGGAGGGGGGCGTTGCGGACCTACTGCGCGGTATTATTCACGTCCCAGGGCTGCGAGGAAACCCCGGTCGGTCGTACGTCAAGTCCGCAACGGGTCCGCTGTTTCCAGGGACTTTCGAAAACTATGTCGCGGGACTTGTTCAGGAGTGGGAGTCGTCCCCGAACAACAGACTCGATGAGTTGAATTCCGCATTAAATGAACTTGGTCTTACGTGGAAAATTGCCACTAAATACGTGGATGCAACGAAAATCGAGTTACAAGTTGGACGTACTTCACGGTCGCGCGCTGGCGGCGCGAAAGATTTGGTGAGTATTGCCGACGTCGGATTTGGATTATCTCAGGTTCTTCCGGTCATTGTTGCGCTTCTGGTTGCTAGCCCCGGTACGCTGGTTTACATCGAGCAACCGGAGATCCACTTACATCCGCGTGCTCAAAAAGCGCTAGCCGTTGTCCTTGCAGACGCGGCCCGCCGAGGTGTTCGAGTAGTTGCTGAAACACACAGTTCAATTCTTCTGCTGTCGCTTAGGACCTTAATCGCTCAAGGGATGCTGGATCCCGGGATTGTCAAATTGCATTGGTTTACGCGCTCAGAAGAAGACGGCACGTCTGAAGTTCGTTCCTCAAACCTAGACTCGGAAGGCGCCTTCGGGGATTGGCCCGAGGACTTTGGCCAAGTGGAGCTACAACTCCAGCAGGACTATTTGGACGCCGTTGAGAGGCGACTCATCCGGAAAAAGATGTGACCGCTCAAACCCGTTCAATGGTTCTTGTTGTGGATTCGTGCGTTGCTCAGTCCGCAGGGCATAACGAAACGAGTACCCGTGCAATCTCTTGTAGGGACATCTTGCAGGGTATCTTGGCGATTTCTCATCAGATCGCCTTTGTTCCTCGCTTACTAGAGGAATGGAGGCCCCACCGAAGCGGCTTCACCGCAAAGTGGCTGATCCAGATGTATGGTCGAAAAAAGGTGATAGTTAAGGAATTTGAGAATGCTGAACTACTGGCTGCTCGAATCGAACAACCTCTTGCCGAAAAACATGCGGGCGATGAACCGCAACAAACCGCGATTTTGGCATTGGTCAGAAAAGATACCTGTTTAGTGGAAGCGGCGCTTATCGCGGAAAAGATGGTCATTTCAGTCGACCAACGCGTTTGGAATCACCTAGTTGGAGTCGTCGACGACGTTCCCGAACTCAAAGGACTGAGCATTATTAGTCCGGAGGGCGATCGAATTGAATTAAATGAATGGTTGAATGGCGGCCCGATACCGGGCGAAGCGATCAGATTTTTTTAGCGTACATGGGTTATAGGGCCCGGCGATTGCCGGGCCCTTTGTTTTGGCGGCTTTGGCGGCATGTCTTTCCCGACTTGCGGCGGCAATTTATTGTCATCCAAAATCCTTGAGGAGAACGACCATGGCCGCGACCGGAACTGAAATCCCGCCCCCGATGCAACTGATGCAGATGATGATGGGCTTCATGGTCACCAAGGCCGTGTCAAGCGCAGCCAAACTGGGCATCGCCGACCAGTTGGCCAAGGGACCCACGTACTACACCGACATCGCCAAGGCCGTGAAATGCGAAGAAAAGGCGGTGCATCGCCTGCTGCGCGCG
Source organism: Planctomycetota bacterium (assembly GCA_020848275.1). GTDB lineage: Bacteria > Planctomycetota > UBA8742 > UBA2392 > UBA2392 > JADLAK01. The sequence goes on along the minus strand of JADLAK010000103.1, from coordinate 115,564 downwards.
CTGACCAGCGTGGGCGTGTTCGCCGAGCCTAAGCCCGGGACGTTCGCGTTGACACCGGTGTCCGAGTTCCTGCGCAAGGACCACCCGGGCAGCCTGCGCGCGATGGCCGAGATGATCACGACGCCTTCGCACTGGCTGCCTTGGGGCAAGCTTGAGGAGACGCTCAAAGACGGCGTTTCCTGCGCCGAGAAGGTGCTCGGCGGCAACGTGTTCGATTACTACAAGCGCAACCCCGCGGAGGGTGAAATCTTCGCCGCGGCCATGAGCAGCTTTTCGTCCCTGACCGGCAGCGCGGTCGCCGAGGCCTACGACTTCAAGCGATTCAAGAAGATCGTCGATGTCGGCGGCGGGCACGGGTTTTTGCTTGCGACCGTGTTGCAGAGCGCGCCCAGCGCCAAGGGAGTGCTCTACGACCTGCCGGAAGTCGTTAAGGACGCCGGGCCGTTGCTGAAGGCCGTGAAGGACCGCGTCGAGATCAAGAGCGGCAGTTTCTTTGACAGCGTGCCCGAAGGCGGCGACTGCTATCTCCTTAAACACATCATCCATGACTGGGACGACGCGCGCTGCACGATCATCCTCAAGAATATCCGCAAAGCGATGGCGCCGGGCGGCAAGGTCGCGGTCGTGGAAATCCTCATGCCTGAAGTGGTGCGCTCGGACGTATCCTTTTTGATGGACATGAACATGCTGGCGATGACGCCGGGCGGCTGCGAACGCACGGAATTCCGCTTTGCCGAGTTGTTCAAAGGCGCGGGCCTGAAACTGTCGAGCATCACGCCGACCATGAGCCCGGTGAGCGTGATCGAGGCGGTCGCGGTGTAGTTGAAAAACGTCGCGTGTGTCGAGTCTCGTGTCGCGTGCCCGGCGCGGGACTCGCGACGCGGGATATGGGACGCCTATGCCTGAACCCGACCAGATTCTGATCCGGCCCCTCCAACCGTCCGACTCGCTGGAAGAGCTGACGGCGATGCTGCACCGCGCCTACAAACGTCTGGCGGACCTCGGTTTCAACTACACCGCGGTCAACCAGAGCGTCGAGAAAACGCGTGAACGCATCACAGGCTGCGATTGCTTTGTCGCGGTCGCCGAGGGCAAACTCATCGGCACAGTGACCGTGAAACTTGGTCCCGAAGACGAGCCGCCTTGGGCAGCCGGCCGCACGGATTGCGCACACGCCTCGCAGCTCGCCGTTGATCCACCCTTTCGCAAGACGGGCCTTGGCCGCAAGTTGATGGACGTGGCTGAGGATCGTGCCCGGGCTGCCGGGTTCAAATTCTGCGTCGGCAACACCAGCGAACGTGCGGATTACCTGATCGCGTTCTACACGGGCCGCGGCTACGAAATCGTCGACCACGTCCAGTGGCCCGGCAAAACCTACCGCAGCGTGGTGCTTGCAAAGAAGCTTTGAACGTGCATCAAGCTCGGCCGTTTATGGAAAGTATGCGAGCGCATGCACTCCTCATCATTATTGGCCTGATATTCTTTGCGGCGCTGGGATGCTCGCCAGCCGCAAACTCGCCAAATGCCCCGGTAGCGCCTCTACCCCAAGCCGCTGAACTACCGCGTCTCCCGAAAATGATGCTGTTGGAGAAGACACAGGAATTGGTGCTGGCAGCGGATCTATTAGCGATGGTCAACACCGATCGTACTGCTGTGATAAAGCAGTTCGACGGTAAGATTGTCGAGGTGCTTGGCCTAGTCACTAACGTGGATGAACACGATCCCAACTTGCATGACGACGACATCTACTTCATTGCTGGTTGGGGAATGAGTTCAAGCATCGAATGCCGTCCTGAGCTGAACGAACGGGGCAGGTTTCGCAGTCGCTCGTGGGATTTGCCGTTGCCTCGGCTTGGCGAGCTGTGCCGCATGAAAGGTGTGCTGACGATTCGCAACGCCGGCGAGGGACCGCTCTTGAACCGTGCCGATCACATGGAAGACGGATTTGATGGATTCCCTGTGAGCGCGACGTTGACGGCAGACGCCCTTCTCAATGCATTCGCGGCCGATGAGAATGCCTCCGCGCGTAACAAGATTGTTGAGGTGGTAGGTGTGGTTGCGCCCCAGTCGATTCCAGAGATTGGGGAGCAATATGGTGGGCCGATATATCTGAACACAACTGATGCCTCGAAGGATGTCTGCCTTGAACTAGATTTTGCAATCTGCGATGAGGGTTGGTTCAGAGTGGGGCAAGAGGTGACTGTGTGTGGTTACTGCACCGGACGCCGAGGTTTCCCAAGTAAGCCCTTTGCCGGTGTTCAACTGGTGCAGTGTTTCCTGAAGCGGCGATAATGCGACGAAGCTTGCAACGCGTTCGTGCTCTCGCTAATCTTTGGCCCATGCAGACGACCAGCACGAAGATGGGTAAGAAGCCTCCCGCATAACCCGCGGACCGGCTTGTCGTTTGCCGCCGCGGATTCCGCGGCGGTTTTGTTTTGTGAAAGCCGTGGGGCGGGCATTCCTGCCCGCCGTGCCGCGAAGCGGCACAAGTCGGTCGGATGCGCCGACCGCGCGGACAAGAATGTCCGCGCCACAGCAAGGGAAGGAACGAAGGGACACACAATGGCCAGAAAAAGCGTGAATGTTGCGGTGGTCGGCGCCACGGGCGCCGTCGGCGATGAATTCCTGCGGCTGTTCGAGCTGCGCAAATACCCCATCGCAGATTTGAAGTTACTAGCGAGTGAGCGGAGTGCGGGAAAGAAAGTCAAATACCTCGGCAAGGAATACACCGTCGAGAAGCTTACCGCCGACTCCTTCAAGGGCGTCGAGCACGCGTTTTTTAGCGCGGGCGGAAGCATCAGCAAGGAATTCGCCCCCGCCGCAGCCAAGGCCGGTGCGATCATCATCGACAACACCAGCGCCTTTCGCTACGAGAAGGAAATCCCGCTGGTCGTGCCGGAAATCAACCCCGAAGACGCCTTTAAGTTTGGCGCGCGGCGCATCGTCGCCAATCCGAATTGCACGACGATCGTCGCGCTGATGCCGACGTTCCCGCTGCATAAAGCATTCGGTCTCAAGCGCGCCGTGATGTCGAGCTACCAGGCGATTTCCGGCGCGGGCGCGCAGGCCATGGCCGAACTCGAGCAGCAAACGCGCGACTGGGCCGCGGGCCGACCGATGACTATCAAAGTCGCGCCCAAGCAGATTGCGTTCAACGTGATTCCGCGCATCGATGTCATTCAAGACAACGGCTACACGAAGGAAGAAATGAAGTTCCTCTGGGAGGGTCAGAAGATCATGCACCACGACAGCCTGCGCGCGACCGCGACCTGCGTGCGCGTGCCGGTGCTGCGTTCGCACTCGGTCAGCCTCAATCTCGAGTTCGAAAAGCCCGTGACCGCCGAGCAAGCGCGCGAAATCCTGCGCAAGGCGCCGGGCGTGATCGTGCAGGATGACCCCAGGAACGAGATCTACCCGATCCCGCTTGAGCGCACGATGAAGGACGACGTCGGCGTCGGCCGCATCCGCCAGGACATCAGCGTGCCGGACAACAAGGGTCTGTGCCTGTGGGCGGTGGGGGATCAGCTCGCCAAAGGTGCGGCGCTGAACGCCATCCAGATCGGCGAACTGCTGCTGACGAAGCCGTAATTAACCGTGGGGACGCGGAGAACGGCGAAGACTTAACAGCTTTTCTCGCAGAGATCGCAAAGAGCGCAGAGAGAAGCAACTTCGGTTGATGCTCTGCGCTTTTGGAGAAATGCCGGTTTTGTACGCGACACAAGACGTTTACTTCACATCCTCGCGTACCAGCTCGACGACTTTGAGTTGTGGTGTTTCGTTGGGGACGAACAGGTAGTACCAGATTTTTTCCTGTTCAAGAACAAACGTGTAACTCTCCTGCGGATCGGTCACGCTTAGGTCCACCGGAAGCCGCACAATTTTTTTCTGTAAGTGTTCAGTTAGAACGATTGTGACAAGCCTTCGACGCAATCTGACGCGCGCGCCGGCGGACCCGTCGTCTTTCATGTAGCTCGGTATGTTGGCGCCTAAACGCTTTTCGTGGTCCCACACCACGGTAATCAGACCGCCTTCCTCAATGACTTGCAGGCTAAACTCTGCGCCTACGCGGGTGCTTCCAAAATTGCAGACAACAATGCCCAGGTCAAATTCGTCCGCGTTTGGTTTGTCCTCAAATGCGTGAGGACCTTCATAAGCCTTGAGGTAGAGAATTCGATTTTGGCGGGCGGTTGTTGGCACGTTGCTCGGTACTGGAGCGCACGAGCCTAAAGCACAGGTCAACGCGGCGATGGGCAAGAGCGAGAGGGTTCGATGTCGTTGTTGAGGGGATAGCATGGCTGACATTGCATCTTACTCGCATGGCGAGTAGTTGCACGGCCGAGAATGCTTTTTGCCTTTTTCCGTGTAAGTCCGTGTCTTCCGTGGATAAATGCCCTTCTTCAAAAAAGGGGCGGGCATGAAACGACTTCTGATCGCGGCAGTTTTCGTCATTGTGTCGGCGCAGGCGCTTGCAGCGCAGGATTACCACTATTGGACGCACCAGTACGGCTCGAAGTCGGCGCTGATGGGCGGGGCGGTGCGAGCGGGAGTCGACGACACCAGCGCGGGCTACTACAACCCCGCACGCCTGGCGTTCATCTCCAATGAAAGCCTCAGCGCCAGCGCCAGCCTCTACCAGGTTGACGTGCTGTCGGTTGAAAACGGCGCAGGCACGGGCACCGATTTGCGCTCGCAACAGGCGCGCATCGTGCCGCTGCTCGCGTCGGGCATCCTGCTGCTCAAGGCCGCCCCGAGGCATGCGTTTGGCTTCAACATCGTCGCGCGGCAGTACTGGTCGGTCTTCGGCACCGCCCGCCGCAGCGACGACGTTGACATCATCCCGGAGGCGCGCTCGCCCGGCATGGAGCGTTACGTCGGCCAGTTTAAATTTCGCGGCAGCCTCAACGAGTTCTGGGCGGGGCTGAGCTACGCCTACCGCTTCGACGACCACTTCGCCATCGGCGCGACGCATTACGCCGCACTGCGCCTGCAGGACCAGGACGTTGCGTTCGTCACGCGCGCCGTCAACGTCGGCAACTTCGACATGTTCGGCGCCGACAACATCGCCGACGTGGGTTACTACAACGTGCGCATGCTCTGGAAGGTCGGGTTTTCGGCCGACCTCGGCGACTTCAAGGCAGCCGCGACGCTTACGACGGCAAGCCTCAACATGTTCGGCAGCGGATCAGTGGGCCGCAACGTCACGTTTATCAACCTCGATAATGACAATGACGGCACCGGCGACTCATTCGTGGCCGATGATCGGCAGGAGAACATGCAGACGCAGTTTCGCTCGCCCTGGGCCTTTGGCATCGGTATCGAGTACAAATTCAGGTCGAACACTCGCCTGACCACGGACATGGAGTGGTTTCTGCCCGTGGGCCGCTACAGCGTGATGGTGCCCAAGGACAAGAATTTCCTGGTGGGCGTTCCATTTGACCTCAGCACGCGCAACCAGTTGCGGGTCGACGACGTGCGCCGCGGCTGCTTCAACGTCGGCATCGGCCTTGAGCAGCAATTCGTCCCGGCGGTTTCGGGCACATGGAGCCTGCGCTTTGACCAAAGCACGCGCAACGAGCCCGAGGGTGAGGTGCTCGAGCTCGGCATTGCGTCCTGGAACCTGGTGCACGTCACGACGGGCGTGGTGATCCGCAGTGCGAAAAACGAATTCAGCCTCGGCGTGCAGATTTCAATCGGCACGGGCAAGGCCTTCCAGGCCGTCGATTTCTCAAGGCCGCGCGAGGACAACCTGCTGGTGGGAACGCCGGGACGCGCCGAGCAGAGTTATCTGTCGTTTGCGATTATCGCGGGCTACACGTTCTACATTTGAGTTTCAACCCTTGGCCAGCAGGCGATAGCCCACGACCATGAGCACGACTACTACCAGGATCCCCATGGCGATCCATTCGAAGTAGCGTTCGATGAAGGGTTTGACCCTCTTGCCGAAGTAATAGGCGAGAATGCCGATGGCCCAGAAACGAATGCCGCGCCCGATGATTGTGCCCACGACCAGCGCCGGGATGCTGACGTTGAACAGGCCGCCCGCCATCACCGTAACGTTGTACGGAATGGGGGTCAGCGCGCCCGTGATGTAAAAAAGCAGGGCGTTGTTTTCGAGCTCTTTTTTGCATTCGTAGAGATAGCCGCCGGGGTAAAAGGTTTCGCCCGCGAGCTGTGGCAGCGCCGCAACCTGGTCCGCCGTCAGCTTCTGGACGTCGGGGTGCATGGCGGTGCTGAACCACTGGTCGTGCATGCCAAAGGTGTTGATGACCCACAGCGCCATCGAGTCAAACCACAGGTAGCCGACAAGCCATCCCGACAGGCCGCCGAAGACCGATGCCAGCACCAGCAGGTTGGCGTAATGAATCGACTTCTCGCGCTTGGCAAAGCAGCACGCCAGCAGCAGCGGATCGGCGGGAATGGGAAAGAAGCTGCCGTCACCCACGCCTGTTAAAAACATCGCCGTCGGCCCCCACTTGGTGTCCGCCAGAGACAGCAGCCAGGCGTACAGCACCTTGAGCATGCGAAAAGGCCACATGATCGCGCCCAGCAAGCCGCCCGTGGGGATGCGTGATTTCTCGATGCGCGCACGGATGCTGGTCTTGCTCTCGGCCTTGGGTTGCTCCGCAGGACCGGATTGCGCGACGGCGCTTTCAGCCGGCGCTGTGCTGGAAACTTGTTCCTCGCCCACGACGTTTCTCCCGTTACGCCTTGACGGCATAGCGCAAAACCATCACCGCCGCAACCACAAGGGCGACGGCGCCCAGCGCGATCCACTCGAAGTAGCGATCGAGCAGCGGTTTGATTTTTGGCCCGAAGAAAAATGCCAGGGCCGCCGGCACGTTGAAGCGAATGCCGCGGCCGACCAATGTGCCGAGCACGAGCTGCACAAGGTTGACGCTAAACAGCCCGCCGGTTACGCAGGCAACGCGAAAGGGTCCCGGCGCGAGCGCACTGCCCGCATAAAACAGGAATGCGTTGTCGTCCAGCGCGGTTTTGCACTGGAACAGCAGCCCGTCCGGGTAGGCGATTTCGCCGCCCACGCGCGGCAAACTCGCGATTTGCTCGGCCGTGAGTTTCTGCGTTTCCGGCGAGGCCAGCGCGCCGTACCAGGCCCCCTGCCAATGCAGGGTGTTGATCACCCAACCGACGACCGAGTCAAAATAATGATGGCCTACCAGCCACAGCACACATCCGCCGGCGATCGAGGTCGCAACCAGCATGTTCGAAAAAACAAACGAATACCGTCGCTTGCCAAAACACAGCGCGAGCATCAGCGGGTCGGGCGGCAGCGGTACGATGCTGGTGTCAAGCAGCCCCACGCCAATCAACGCGGCGGGGCCCCACTTCGTGTCAGCCAGCGACAGCAGCCACGCGTAAACGACCTTCAACAAGCGAAACGGGTAAAGGATTGCGCCGATCAAGCCGCCGCGCGGCGTGCGAGAGGCCTCAATGCGTGGTCGATCCGCGCCGGTTTGCGGGCTGGCGGTTGCCGCGTCCGGAGACGGGGCATCAGCCACGGGCGGCTTCTCCACGCTCGATGGCCGCAATCATGCCCTTCATGTCGTGGGGCCGCGCCTCCTGTGTGACCTTGAGGCCGGCCTTGGCAATGGCCTCGCTTGTCGAAGGACCGATGCTGTACAGCCGCACCTTCGACAACGCGCTTTTGCCGGCGTCGTCGAGGGCCGCCAGCGCGTTTTCGACGGCGCTGGGGCTGGCAAAGGCGATGGCGTCAACGCCGTTGGCGGCTAACGCGCGGCCAAGTTCGGCCGCGCCGTCGGTGTCGGGCTGGTTGTTGTAGACCATGGGTGCGTCGACCACGATGCCCGCCTGCGTAAGCGACTCAGCAAGGCCGCCCAGACCCAGGTTGCCGCGCGGGGCGAGCACTCTGGCGCCGGGCTTTAGCCCCGCCATGCGCAGCTCCATGGACATTCCCTGGCCGTTCTGCGTCGAGGGTTGCAGGTCGACGTTCAGGCCGGCGGCCTTGGCGGCGCGCGCCGTGCCGGGGCCCACACAGGCGACTTTGCAGCGCGAAAACGCATCCGGGCCGATCTTCAACGCCGCCGCGCGCTGCATCAACGCGTCGACGGCCTGGGCGCTGCTGAAGACAATCCAGAGGTATTGGCCGACTTGTCCCAGGCAGCGGTCGGTCTCGGTCCAGTTGGCGGTCGGCGCGAGCTTGATCAGGGGAGTGATCACCACGGTGGCGCCGCGCTCTTCAAGCGCCTGGCGCATGTTGGCGGTCTGGGTGCGTTCGCGGGTCAGCGCAATGCGCACGCCCTTTAGTGGTTGGTCGGCCATGATGGCCGACGTCTATAACGTAACTGCGGCAATCGCGCCACTGGCTGCCCGATTATCGGCAGCGCGCCACATTGTAATGCGGCGAGCCTTGAGGAGCGGCGGTTGCGTCACTAAACTCACGCCGTCTACTCAAGGAGAACTCATGGCCGGTCCCCGTCCGATGCAGCAGCCTCCTGGCTACGGCCAGCCGCAGCAAGTCATTTACGTGCAGCAGCCGCAGAAGAGCGGTTTCATGAAGGGCTGCATCATTGCGTTCGTGGTGCTGCTGGTGCTGGGCGTGCTGGCCGCGGGCGGCATCGGCTTTGCGATCTACAAGGGTGCAGAGTACCTCAGCACGACGTTCACGGCTGAGGCGGAGGCCGCCACGAAGATTACCGACGACTTCATGGCCAAGATCGGCAAGGGTGATTTCAAGGGCGCGTACGACCTTTGCGAGGCCGACAAGATCAAGGATGAGGACCTCGAGAACTTCTACAACGCCTACAAGGATGCCCTGAAAGGCAACAAAGGCCTGTCGTACCACAAGGAAACCGTTCCGCTGGTGAACATCAGCCTCGTGGGCGCGCCGTATATCTACAACGACGAGGCGTGGATCCAGATGTTCCCGGCGACCATCACCGGCGGCGACGCGAAAATCGCGTTCCTGGTGCATCGCAAGGGCACGGGATCGCCTTACAAAATCAAATGGATGGCGATAACGGGCGCGAAGGTTGGCACCGAAGGCAAACCGGAGCCCATTGGCGATGCAACAATCCCGCACCAGAACAGCGGCTGGAGTACCAACAACTGATGGCCGCGCCGTTGTTACTGACGGGCTTTGACGCTTTTGGAAATTTTAAAGAGAACCCGAGCTGGGAAGCCCTGAAATTCGCCAACGCCCGCGGTATGTTCGCGGGCGTTGCTGTTGCCATCGAGAAGATACCTGTGACATACGGCGGGGCCTTTGAAGCCTTCGAGCGCGCGGTCAAGGCGCACAATCCCGTCGCCTGCGTAAGTTTTGGCGTCCACGGCGGGCTGGGGCGCGAGGCGCAGACGATTTGCCTTGAGCGCACGGCGCGCAACCGCGATGGCGCAAGCAAAGCCGATAACGCCGGCGTCGTGCGCGCCGAGCAAACGATCGTCGCCGCAGGACCCGAGACGTTGCCGAGCGCGCTGCCGCTTGAACGCCTGCGCAAGGCGCTGGCGGATGCGGGCTACGCCGTTGAAGTGTCCAACGATGCGGGCAAGTACTTGTGCAACCATTTGTTTTATCGGGCGGCGCATGCCTTGCGGGGACGTATTGCTTATGGCTTTGTACACGTGCCGCCAGTCAAAGGCGGGGGCGGCGAGATGACGCTGGAACGGCTTGCGCAGGCGGTGGTGTTGATCGCAGCCGAAGTCGCGGGAATGCCGGCGTCATAAGTGCGACGCGAGGGACGCGAAGCAACAATATGACTCGAAGCGACAAAGCCTCGTTTGGTTTTCTTCGCGATCTTCGCGTCGGTTTTTGTTTGTTGCTGCTTGCCTTAACTGCCGCCTGCGGCCAGGGCGGCGGCGACAACTCGCGCAAGTGGGGCGGCGGCGACCAGCCCGTCGAGCGCAAGGACCCCATCGTCGAGGTGCTGCCTGCGCGCAAAGGCGTGATCGCGCAACTGGAACGATCGACCGGAAGAATTGAGGCCCACGACACCGCGCAGGTTTACGCGCGGCTGCACGAAGTTGCGCTGAATGTCCATAAGGACGTCGGCGATTTTGTACGCAAGGGCGACCCGCTGGTGAATCTCAACGATGAACAAGTGAAGCTCGACCTGAAATCCGCCGAAACCGCGCAGCGCGAGACGGAACTCGCGCTGGCCAAGCTTGTTCTCGAAGCCGCCAAGGCGCGCACGGACGTCGAACGAATTCTAAAGTACTTCGACCCTCTTAAACCCGACGAGAGCAAAACCTTCCGCAAGGAAGACTACGACATCGCGGTGCTTGCGCGCGAAAAGGCGGACAACGCCGTCGAGTCCGGCCAGTTCGCGCTCCAGAAGGCCGCCGCGGAAGTTGAGCGCAAACGCGTGCAATTGTCCTACGCGCAAATCACCGCGCCGGTCGATGGTGTGATTGTCGAGCGCAACGTGCGCGAAAACGAACTGGTGGGCGAAAACGCGAGCCTGTTCAAGATCGCGGATTTTTCCGCGCTCGAGATCAAGCTCGACGTACCCGAGGCCGGCATCCGCGGCCTGCGCGAGCCCCGGCGCATTCCCGCCGTCGGCTTGCTCGAGCTTGGCGAGAAAGTCGACCTCGACACGGCCCAGGCTGTGTTCGTCAGCGTCACCGCTTACCCGAGCGAGCGTTTTCTTGGATATCTCGAGCGCGTCGCACCGACCATCGACCCCGCGCGCGGCATGATCGTTGCCACGGTGCGTCTGATCGCGCCGCAGGTCGTCAGCGAAACCACCCACGCCAAGCTGCTGGCTCAACTGGATGCAGGCAGCCGTGCCGCGGTGATTGCGACGGCGTCACGCTCGCGCGAGAGCGGCGAGTTGCGGCTGCGGCCCGGCATGTGGGCGGATGCGCGCATCGTAGTGGACGTGCGCGGCGAACGGCTGACCATCAACGGTGCGGCGATCAGCGGCGACAGCGAAGTGCTGTGGGTCATCAAGAAGTCGCCCGATGGAGGCAGCGTTGCGCGGCGTGTGAATATCGCCGGCCGCCGCGGGCTCAGCAGTGAGGAAGTGTTCGAGCTTGCGCCCCTGGCCTCGCCGGGGCCCGAGGATGTGGATGTCGCCGACGGCGATCTGGTTGTGGTGCGCGGCCAGTCGCTGCTGCGCGACGGCCAGAAGGTCCGCGTGGTTGAACTTGGGAAGTAGTGGCTGATTGCGCCGCCTAGGCGGTCTTGGGCGCGGCGGGCTGTTCTTTGGGCTTGAGCGCGCTGTACCAGGTGAGCGTGAACGTCACCTTCCAGCGTGTGCCGTCGACAAAGCCGTCGCCGACGGTGATCTTGGCGTAGTTGTCTTCCGTGCGCTGGATCGTCAGCTTGGTGACTGACACATAGCGTTTGAGAATAGGGTGATCCTTGACCTCGATCAGGAACTGATTCCACTGCGACTGGCTTACGCCCTTCAGCACCACGTCCAGCGTAAAATCCATATACCCCATCGAGGGTTGGGCGTTGCTTTGCGGCGCCGTGGGAATGTCGATCTGGTCCTGCGGACCGGTCGTGTCGGCAAGCTGCAGCTTGGCCGCAATTTCGGCCAGATAAATGGGAATGTCGCGCTTGTCGTCCTCGCTGGGCTGCTGGATTTCACCGGAGCGCACAAGTTCGTAGTAGTTCGCGACGCTGGGCAACAGGCCGCGTCCACCGCCGCTGTCGATTTCCTGGATGTTCTTGCGCAGGCTCGGGTAGTCGCCAATCAGCTCCTCGCGCCTGTCATTCATCAATTTGTAGCCCACGCCCGCCGCAAGGGCGAGCGTGAAGCAGATGATGATGTAGACCGTCATGGCCTTGCTGCCGTCGCGCTCGTTGCTCATTTGCCGCCTCCGGGCGCGGTGGCCTTCTTCGGCGGCGGTACTTTGCGCAGCGGGATCTTGATCTGGATTTCGTTGACGTTGCGGCCGTCGGCGGCAAACGGCTTGGGCTGGCCAACGGGTTCAGGCAACTGTTGCGGGTCAAACACCGTGTCGTTATCGAGCACGAGTTTTTCAAGCGCCTTGCTGACGCGCAGGCCTTCGGAACGGCCCTTGCGGTTGCCCTTGGCAAGCTCTTCGGCCGTTTCGCCGGTGGCGGCAAAGAAGATCACCGTGACCTCGGTTTGAGTTACGTCCACTTTGCGCAGCGCGAAATCGTAGCTCGGCTCGGAGCTGTCGACGGCCTGCATCACAAGCGCCGCAATCACATCGGCGCGGTGGGGCACGGGGAAGTTCGACGTCGACTCGCCTTTGAGGCGCTTGACCGTTTCGTCGAGCTTTTTCTTCACCGTGCGAATTTCCGCAGCCGGGTCTTCATCGTTGGCCGGATAGTTGCCGAAATCCTTCTTGATCAGCCCGACATCGGCGTCGAGCTTCTTCTGGCGAAGCGTTGCATCCTCGGTCGAACGGTCCGAGGCCTGCTTCACGGCGCTCAAGGCGTCCGTGTACGTTTTCTCGTAGCGCTTCTGCAGTGACGGCCGATTCAGCGGGAAGCGCAGGTCGCTCACGCCCGCCTCGAGCGACTGCACCTGCGTCAGCGCCAGGATGAACATGATGCCCGCGAGCAAAAACACCAGGGTTGCCGTGAACGCCAGCGGTGTGCGCACGTAATCGAACATCGTGCCGGCGGCAAGTTCACCCTGCCGGAAGTCCACGCCGGTGATGTCGTGGCCCATGCCTTTGAGCGCCACGCCGCAGAGGTAAGTCAGGTCGCCAACGTCAGGCGTGTCGACGGCGGGGCGGCGGGTCTTTTCGTCGACGGGGTTGATGGTCTCAAGCAGGTTGATGGACTCGTACTTCTCCATCTTGAGTTCGTTGGCCAGTGCGGCGCACAACTGGCCGCCCTCGACGCCAAGGCCCGAGACGATCAACCGCTCGGGCGAGAGGCCCAGGTTGGCCATGAACATCGTGCGCCGGGCTTCCGTCGCGACGCGGCTGACAAAGCGCAGCAGGTCGGCGCGGCTCATGCGCTTGATGCGGTCGGCGACCTCGAGCGCGCCAAGGTTGACGCTGTCGTTGCTGGGCAGACCCGCGGGCTCGGTGGACGCGACCGGCTCCGTCGGCGCCGCCACGGGCTCCTGCCGGTCCGATCGCGGGACAATCTCCTCTACCTCGTCGTCATCGACCACGAGGTCGTCGAGTTCGCTGTCGGCCAGAGACTTCTTGATGTCGGCGGAATCGAAGTCGGTAGCCGTAATCGCGCTGCGGTTGCCGGCCTCGGCCTCAAGTTCCTTCAGCGCCGCTTTGCTGTCCTCGGCGCGGGCTGTGCCCCCCGTCGCGCCCGCGAGATACGGCGCGACAAACGCGCGCGTGGCCAGCACCTTGCCGTCCTTGACCAGCGATACCAGCGCCGTGGTGCCCGCGAAGTCGAGCCACAGCGCCGGCGCCGTGCCCGCGGCAAATGCGGCGTGCATCAGGCCGAGGTTGAGCGTGCCGGACAGGTGGCAATCGACGATGTCGATGGGGACATTCGCGGCGTCAAGCGCGTCGAGGCGCTTGCGGATGTATTCCTTGTCAGCGGCCATGATCAGCAGGCGCGAGCCCTTGTCGTTCTGTGACAGCACCTGGTAGGCGATGGCGAGATCGTCGATGTTGATGCTGGGCAGCAGACCTTCGGCCTGGAAGCGGATCACGCGGTCGATCTGCTTGCGGTCGTTGAACGCGATCTGGAACTCGCGGTAATGCATGGCGTCGGGGCCGACCAGCAGCGCGGTCTTGCCCAGCGACAGCTTGTTGTCCTTCACGAATTTCGTGAGTTCGTCGGCGAGGTGCTTTGCGCGGTCCACGACGACGTTGCCGTCCTCGGTGCGCATTTCGGCCATCGTGCCGACAACGACTTTCTTGAGGCGCGGCTTCTTGGCGTTGCCGCCCAACGTCACGGCAATGACGTGCGGATGTTCGATGTAAATCGCGCTGGACACGGTGGTTCCCGGGCTGTCTGACTTATGTGTTACGCATGAGCCTTGTTGGGGTTGGGAGAATTTTCCGTTACGGGTGAAGGGGTCAGGGATTAGGGGTTAGCCGTCAGGGAAAGCGCCCCTGATCCCAAATCCCTAGTCCCTAACCCCTTCATCCCTTACTTGATAAAACTTCCACCCAGACCAACGTGCACGAAATGCATTCCAATGTCAGATAGAACTTTCCTCGACGAACTCAATTACAGCAACCAGAAGGCCGTGCTGGTCGGCATCACGCTGCCCAGCGACGTGATCATCGGCGATGACCCGTTGGCGGAGCTGGCGTCTCTGGCCGACACCGCGGGCCTTGATGTTGTCGGCCGCGTCTACCAGAAGCGCCAGCACATCGACGCTTCAACTTATTGCGGAAAAGGTAAGGCCGAAGAAATCGCGCTGCACGTGAAGGCTGAGGGCGCAAAGCTGGTGGTGTTCGACAACGAACTGCGCCCGGGCCAGCAGCGCAATCTTGAAGAAGTGGTGGGGGTGCCTGTCATCGACCGCACGGAGTTGATCCTTGCGATTTTCGCTAATCACGCCCAGACGCGCCAGGCCAAGGTGCAGGTGCAGATCGCGCAACTCGATTACCAGCTTCCGCGCCTGAAAAACCTCTGGACTCACCTTGAGCGCCAGCGCGGCGGCATGGGTGCGGTCGGCGGCGCCGGCGAGCGCCAGATCGAAACCGACCGCCGTCTGCTGAACAAGCGCATCGACCGCATGAAAGACGAACTCACGGAAATTCTCAAGCGCCGCGAGGTCGAGGTGTCCCGGCGCAAGGATTTGTTCCAAATCGCGATTGTGGGTTACACCAACGCGGGCAAGAGCACGCTGATGAACGCGCTGACGAGCGAGGGCGTGCTGGCCGTGGACCGCCTGTTTGCGACGCTCGATACGCGCACCTGCGTGTGGAAGTTGCCGGACCACAAGGTGCTGCTGTCAGACACCGTCGGTTTCATCCACAACCTGCCGCACAGACTGGTCGCGAGTTTTAATGCGACCTTGGAAGAGGTCAAACACGCGGACCTGCTGCTGCATGTGGTGGACGCGAGCCATCAATCGGCCGAGTCGATGATCAAGGCCGTCAACGACGTGCTGAAGGAAATCGGCGCGGATGACCGGCGAGTGCTAATGGTCTTCAACAAGATTGACCAGGTAAAAAACCACGCCGAGCTCGAAATCCTGCACCGCACGCACCACGACTACGTCGATATCTCGGCGATGCGCGCCACGGGGCTGAAGGAACTTGCGGCCCGCGTGCAGAAAATCGTCGAGGAAGGCGAGACCGCGCTGGATTGGACCTTCAGCGCCGCCAACGGCAAGCTGCTGGCCTACCTCAAGCAGCACGGCAAGATCCTGACCATGGATTACGAAGATAACGACGTGCGCGTGAAAGCGTTGCTCGAGCCGCGCTTTGTCAAAGCCGCCATGGACATGCGCGACGCATAGTAACGGCGGCTTCCAGCCGCAGTGCTGCGCCTGGAAGGCGCAGCTACCTGAGTGCGTGGGCAAACGCGTCGGTGAGCGCCGGGATGACTTCCGCGACGTCGCCGACGATGCCGTAGTCGGCGATCTTGAAAATCGGCGCCTGCGGATCCTTGTTGATCGCGACAATCACCTTACTGCCGCTCATGCCCGCCAAATGCTGGATCGCGCCGCTGATGCCGCACGCGATATAAAGTTTCGGGCTGACGGTCTTGCCCGTCTGGCCCACCTGTTCGGCGTGCGGACGCCAGCCGGCATCGACCACCGCGCGCGAAGCGCCGACCGCCGCACCGACTGTCTGCGCGAGCTTCTCGAGATTGGCCCAGTTCTGCTTGCCGTCGGTCGCGGGGTCCTTCATGCCGCGGCCGCCGCTGCACACGATTTCGGCTTCGGCGACGTCGAGCTTGCCCGCCGCACCGGCGACGATTTCACTCACCAGCGCGCGCAAATCGGCAAGGCCAAACGCGACCGTCACAGGCGTGACGGGCGTGTTGCCGCCGCCCTGGGCGGGCGTGGGGAAAACGTTGGGTCGCAGGCTCGCGAACAGCGTGCCGCTGGCCTGCACGGACACGCGTGCCTTGCCGGCGTAAACCGGGCGCACGGCAACAGGTTTGCCGCCCTCGGCGCGAAGGTCGACGATATCACTCGCAAGGCCGGCCTTCGAAATTGCCGCGGCGCGCGGCAGGAAATCCTTGCCTGCGCTCGTCGCCGATGCCAACACCGCAACGGCGCTGGTCGCCTGCGCCTGGTTGGATATGAGCTTGGCGACGGCGTCGGGGCTGTACTGCGCAAATGCGTCGCCCGAGGCCAGCAGCGTTTTGGCGGCGCCATAGGCGCCCAGCGTCGCGGCTTCGGCATCAAGACCGTTGCCTGCAACGAGCGCGATCGCGCTGCCGCCAAGTGACTTCGCGAGATTAGCGCCCGCACCCAGGGCCTGCAGCCCGGCCTTGGTGGGTTTGCCGTCTTTGAATTCGATGTAAACCAGGACATCATTAGCCATTGATCGTCTCTTTTTGTCGTGTCACGTGTTTCGTGCTACGGAACTGCCCGTAACACGTAGCACGTATCCCGAAGCACGTCTAAATCACCTTCGCTTCGTTCCTCAGCAGTTCGACGAGTTTCTTGGCGGCGTCTGGGCCTTCGCCCACGATTTTGCCCGCGGGACGCGGTGGCGGCATATCCATCTTGAGTACATTGACGAGGTTCGCCGGCGCGTTGGCGGGGATTTCCTCAATCACCGCCTTTTTGGCGTTCATAATGCCCTTCATGCTCGCGCTGCGGGGCTTGTTCAGGCCCTTCTGGCACGAGATCACGGCGGGCAGCTTCAGCACGTACTTCTCGCGCTTGCCGCCGTCGATTTCGCGCTGGACTGTCGCCTTGTTGTCCGCCACTTCGAGGCCCGTTGCGACCGTCGCGCAGGGAACGCCCAGCAGTTCAGCCAGGATCGGTGCGGTTTGTGCGCTCTGGCTGTCAACGCTGGTCTGGCCGCAGAAAACGATGTCAAAGCCCAACGCCTTGATCTTCGCCGCCAGCGCGCTTGCCGTCGCCCACGGGTCGTGCGCAGCGTCGGAAACCAGCAGTGTTGCGGCGTCGGCGCCCATCGCAATCACGTTGCGAAGGTCGCGTGAGACGTCCTTGGGGCCCACGGAGATCGCCGTGACCTTGCCGCCGAGTTTTTCTTTCAGCAGCAGGCCCGCCTCGATGGCGAACTTGTCGTACTCGCTGATGTCGTATTCGACACCCGCGGGATCGTAGTTCTTGCCGTCGGGACCGGCTTTAATACGCGCGTCAGTTTTCGGTGCGCGGCGCACGCAAACGATGATGTTCATGGAAGAAACCCCTGAAGCAAAAGGCTAAAAGTGGGCCCGCTTTCTTTTTAGCTTTTAGCCTATAGCCTTTAGTTTTCGCAATACTTGTGCAAAATTTGAACGTGCGGGAGAATCCATTGGGCGACGATGCGGAACCGTTGACGAAAAAAGAAGGTGCGCTGCTGCTCAAGATCGCTCGGCAGAGCCTGGAGACCTTCGTCAAATCGGGCAAGCGCAGCAAGCTGCCCGACAAACTGCCCGGCGCTTTGCAAATGGGATACGGCGCGTTTGTTACATTGCAAGTAGATCAGGAACTGCGCGGCTGCATCGGCACCATGACCGCCCACGGTCCGCTCGCTGAAACCGTGCGCGAGATGGCGGTTGCCGCGGGCAACAACGACCCGCGTTTCGACCCGGTGCCCGAGGAAGACCTTGCGGCGATCCAGTACGAAGTCAGTGTGCTGTCGCCGATGAAAGTGACCAAGGCCGCGGACGTGACGCCGGGCAAACACGGCGTGATGATCCGGCGCGGGCAATACAGCGGCGTGTTACTGCCGCAAGTCGCGACGGAGCACGGCTGGGATCGCGAGAGTTTCCTGAACCACACGTGCATGAAGGCGGGGCTACCGCCGGGCGCGTGGAAGGAAGGAGGCACGGATATTTACACATTCACGGCGCAGGTTTTTTCGGAGTAGCGTGGCATCGAGCTCCAGCTCGATGTGCAGGTGTAGTTGAAAACCACACGGACCTGGAGGTCCATGCCACGGCGCATCTACAGGACGAGGGCACCATGAAAGTTCACGCTTACATTTTCGCGCTGTTGCTGCCGTTGGTTTTGCTTTCGGGTTGCACGACGACGCAGCCCGTCGAGGAAAAAAAGCCCGACGCGTTGATGGCGTCGAACTCGGAACTGCGCACGATTTTCAACGACGCGCGCAAAAAGGTGCTCGAGAACGAGACCTTCGTGCTCGTGGGCGGCGATGAACTTTATTTCTACCGCGCGGGCATGCGCGAGTCCGAGGTGAATTACACGCCCGCGATGTATCACCGGCTCAAGGCGATTGATCATGTGCCGCTGTCGATTTACGGGCTGTTCGCGTTGATCGGCGAAGGGCCGTATGACGCCGCTGCGACCGCAAAGATCGATGCCTATCTCGCAAAGGCCGAGGCCGCCGAGACCACCATCGACCAGCAGGGTTTCAGCGCCGAGCAATTACCGCGGCAGAAAAAGATCGTGGCGGATTGCATCGTGCTGCTCAAGCGCGCCTCGGCGGACAAGCGCCTGCCCGCGGCCTACCGCGACCAGTTTTGCGCGAACATGCGAAAAATGGTTCTCGATAACGCCCTTGAGGCGAGCCGCGCGCAGCTCGAGGGCCTCAACGACGCGATGACGAATTGGATGGCAACCCTCACCGAGGCCGAACGCAAATCGTTCCACGCCGTGATTTCGCTCAGCCACCAGGCGCGCGAGGAAAACCTCCAGGCGCAATATTTCCGCGCGCTGTTTGGCGAACCCGGGCCGGTGGAGGAGCGCATCGTGCTGGCCGAAGGCGTTTTTGACGAACAAGGCATGCACCTCCTTCTTGGCACGCATATCCTTGACGGCGGCGCGAGCGTAGCTTTCTTTGGCGACGATAAACGCCTGCAGCGCGACTTGCTCGCTGACGCCGCCAAAGAAATCATTCCCACGCTGAAGTTGCCGAAGTAGCCCTATTTCGGGGGCTCCGCCGGGGCTTCGTACTCGAGCTTCTTGGTTTCGCCCAACGCCATGGTCACGGTGCCGAGCAAGATGCGCTCGCTGTCGTTATCCTTGCTCCAATAGACTCGGAAAGTCCCAGCCTGCGTGAAGTAAGCGAACCCGAACGTGTCGAGCTGTTGTGCGTGTGTTCCGTGTCGCCACGAGACATCGCCTTCAGAAACCGGGATCCATTCGAGATACGCCCTGCCTTTTTTGCCGTCTTTGACGACAACGTCGAGTGTCCAATGGGGCATCGGCGCGTCCAGCTTGACTTCGATTCGTTCACCGGGTTGCGGCTCCATTGGCTGGGACAAATAGATGCGCTTCATGGCCCGGTTGAGGGCGTCGCGTTGCGTTGAATGGTTGTTGAGAGTGAAGAAGTCCACGGGTATGGCGACGACGACGATTCGCTTGGCGATTCCCCCCGGCCACGAGAAAGTCCCCGGGTCGATTTCGCGCCGTTGAAAGTGTAGTTCGGCGCTGGGATTGGGCCGCGCGACGTCAGCGCGCGTCGGGCACCGGCCAGGCATGCAGGTCACCAGGTTCGACAGGGACTTCTGGCCTTCGACCCATTCGGCCGCGGCAATCACAATGGCCATCTTTTCGTTGTCGTCGGCAAAGGCGCTTTGCGCCAACGTGACGATCAGGACGGACGGCGCGGGCTCGACCAAGTCGACGCGGCGCTCGCCATTTGATAGGTCCAGCCAGTCGGTCTTGAGCACCTCGCGCGTGCCTTCAGCGTCATGTACGAGCAGGCGGTAGGGTTGCTGGGCCTGGAGATTTTCGAAGGCAAAGTCCCCGTTATCGCCAAGAACGACCTTGCGCTTTTCGCCCAGGAGATTGCGCTTGTCTTCGATGGTGACGATCACGCCTTGCGCGGAGTCGCGGCCGGCGACAGGCATGAATCGGCCGAAAATCCGCGCCGGCGCCTTAAGGTGAAAGTCGAGCGCTTGTTCTTCACCAGCACCTTTGGGGTCGAACATCGTCTTGAGAGGGTGAAGGCCGAGATAGTTGACGTCGATTTCAGTATTTGCCCACGGGTGAAGTCCCTCGATGCGATAGCGCCCCTCTTTGTCGCAAATGCCGGTCAGCTCGAATTTCATCCCAGTATCGAACCCGTCGAGGTCAACCCAGTCATCGTTGTGCTGCCAATAGCGCCACCAGCACTCGACCCCCACCTCAGCGCCGCAAGCCGGCTTGCCGTCCTGGTCGTAAACCGTGCCGCTGATGCTTGCGCCTTTGACCAGGCCCAGGCGCACCGGCGTAGTAAAGGAGAGCAGATCGTCGTTGACGTTGCGGAAGTACATCCGCGTGCGCTGTCCTTGCCCAAGCGTGGTGGTTTTGCCGTCGTCCTTGACGGTCAGGCCGACGTGGCTGAAACGATTTTCTTCCTTGTGGCGCACGCCGTCAGGCACTTCGCCGTAGAGTTCCGCGGCGTCGTCGTCATCGACCATGCCAAACAAGCGATCCCAGCGATAGTAGTGCGGGTGATAGGCCGTGACGCGAAGTTCGATCAGCTTATGGGTGTTGCCTTTGGCGTCGGCGGGGCCGGGCCACTCCAGTGGTATGTTATCGATGGTCCAGCTTCCGTCGGCTGCTGTCGTCGTGCACAGCATCTTGGCGTCCGGATCCCAAGTTTGGCAGGAGTTCTCGCCGCCTTCATCGCTGACGCGCATCGCCCAGATAATTGCCCCGGCGATGGGCTGTTTGCTCAGGCTGGCGTCCAGATATCCGTCGGCGTTGGTTGCCAGTGTCAGCTCCATGCACGTGCCGCTCAGGCTGAGGGTGCGCGGCGCAGGCGCCGGCGTGACAGCCTCTTCAGGCACCTTTGTGTGCGTCGGCGCGGCCTCGTCAGCTTTTGGCGACGACGGAACGTTCTGATTGCCCGAGGGGAGCGACGGGTTGATCGGTTTCGTTGCCGCAGTGTCCTGCGAGTTGCCCCTCGATGCAACGGCGTCAACACTCTCCCTATTTGGCGTCTCGCGTTGCGGCTGCCTTAGAAAAAAGACCGCGGCCACAATCACCAATGCGATAACAATCAGCCCCGCCAGTGCCTTTGCCATGATTAACACCCCTCCCGTTGCGGCCGCGCCCGCGGCCGAAGCCTTGGCGGCGCTAAGCCAGCGATCTGTTGAAACCGCATATCCCCTGGGAGGAGGATTGATCGGCAACATCGGCAGGCAGCCCAACAGCGATGTCTCCGAGGTGCGCAGTCTTTCCCTGAGCCTGCCAATGCCGCGCCGTGCGCGGTCGTCCAGGGTGCTTACCGGAACGTCCGCCGCGGCCGCCGCCGCATGCAACGTCAGGCCGGTCAGGTGTGTCAGGGCCACAGCTTCGCGCTCGCTGTCGGGCAACTGCGCCAGCGCCGCCCGTGCCAGCCGGGCAAGTTCCTGGCGCTCGACCTGTTGCTCGAGTCCGCCGCTCCGAGGCTCCTGTGCCATCTCAACCTCCCGGTGCCGCGCCCGGTTGCGGCGCAGTTGGCGGGACTCAAACGCGATAACCTTGGCAAACCAGGGCCAAAGATTGTCGGCGGGAATCGAATCACGTTTGCGCGCCGCCACGACAAATGCCTGCTGGACGATGTCGTCGGCGTCAGCGTCGTTGGCCGTCAGCACCCGGGCCAAGCGCCACGCCTGATCGGCGCAACGATGTGCAAGCCGCGCAAGTGGATCCGAAGTTGAGCCCATGTTGACCTGCATCGCTTCTCCCGAGAACAACGGCGCGAGAGCGGCCGATTTCCGGAGGAATCCGGCAAATTTTGCCAGAAATCTGCGATTGGGTCTCTAGGTGGCTGATCGCCCAGAGGCAGCTTTGCGCTGAGGCTGCCGAAGTAGTTATTTCTCTTCAGGTTCAACCGGCGCGGGTGTGGGCAGGATTACCTCGAGGGTTTCTCCCGCCTGCACACGCACGACCTGCCGATCGTTGCGGGGCTTGCTGTTGATATCAACGGACTCCACCGCGTAGTCACCGGGCCACAGAGGTCCCATGAACTTGTAAATGAAGGCCACATCTACGACATAACATCCGACATTGACCCTTTCCTGTTTGCCTGCGAAAAGCGTGCTCAAATAGATCCCGCCGTCCAGCGTTACATCCTTGAAACGTGCCTTGATAACACCGAACTTCGGTCGGGTGTCTGCAACCGCCACACACGCCTCGCCGCTCTTCAGTTCGACCGGCTTGGAAATCAGGAGCTCGGAGATGGTGCCGGCGCGCGTTTCTTTGCCATCCGGCGAAACTTTATAGGGAAAAGCGAGCGCCCGAATTTTCTGCAACGGGCTACAGCGGATCTCGGCGCGGGGATTCTCACGGGTGAGGCGCACGAAATGGACGCTTTCGGCGACATAACTGGTTTCCGCAACCGGGACTGCCGCGTCAAAACGTAGATCGTCCATTCTCTCGTTGGCGAAGTGGCCGTCGGGGTAGGGATTGAAGCGGAAGTTGACGGCACCCAGCTTTTTCATCCCACTCACCATTTCTCCACAGAACATTTCGTCGGGAGCAATCCAGACGTCGTAGTGCTTCACCTCGGGGGATGCAAACGCATCGGCGGCCAGTTCGACGCTGACCGGTACCGGCTCGGCTTCGATCAGCACAACATCAACGCCCTCGCTCGTCGGGAAAATGCGCTCGGACACCGCAAGGCGATTGTCGCCCGACGCCTCGGCATCCACTACCGTGAATCGGTACCAGTGGCCGGCCTCGATGTCGTCCAGGATGAGCCTCCCCGCTTCGTCCAGTCCAAATTCCCGGTGCCCCCATAGTTCGACGGGCTGCGGCCCCGCAGCCCCTGCGTCGACAACGGCGAGAAATTCCAGTCGGCGTAATGCACCTTGTTCCTGTAAATCGCTTTCGACCTTGACCACCAAACTGCTCACGTTCTCCCGCCCAGCCCGGGGCACAAATCGCAGCCGGATGATGCCCGCACGCCGCAGTGAAAAGTCCAGACGCTGGTTGTCCTTGGACAGAATGATGGACCGCTCCACCGTCGCGTAGCCGGGGGCGCGGACCCGCAACGTGACCGCACCCGGCCGCAGCGCCGGGAACTCGTAGTGGCCGGCCAGGGCGCTGAACCGGTCTTCTTTAGAGTAGTTGACGGTTACGGTGACGTCGGCCTGAATTGTTTGGCCCTCGGGCCCGCAGATCGTCCCGTGCAGCGAAACACCCCGCGTTGCCACCAGCGTGATCGTGCCTTGGTTGGCGGCCAGGTATTCTTCAGCCACGACGTCAGCGTAGATTTCGGAGACGTTGGCGTAGTTTCCGTCACGCCACTGGTTCACGTTGTGGTCATCCCACATGTTTTGAAGCGCTATCTCGTCCTGTTGGTCTATACCTTCGCGCCAATAAGGCGGGCGATCGGTCTGGCACAGGTAATCAGCGTGAGTCATCCCAACGGCGCCGACCAGGCTGATTGGGACATCCTTGAACTCGAACGATCCATCGGTGCCCGCCTGGGTGGTGCGGAACGATGGTGCTGGCCCATCGGATGCCGCCGGGGTGAGCCTGCCGTGCGCATCCACCCAGTGCGTGCCTTTGTCGTTGCGTTCGAGCAGCCACACCGTGGCTCCGGCGATGGGGCGATCGGTGACGGCGGCTTTACCGTTGATACTCGCCCACTCGAGGCAGCGACCCTTGAGGACGACAAACTGGTCGGCCACCGCGGTGTTTCCAATGTCCACAGGAGCATTCTTGACGAGTGCCGGTTCCTTCGAAACGTCGCGCGCAGGTAATGAAGTGCCGCGAGCCTGCGGCTCAACCGGTTT
This sequence comes from Planctomycetota bacterium, assembly GCA_020848275.1. Lineage (GTDB taxonomy): Bacteria > Planctomycetota > UBA8742 > UBA2392 > UBA2392 > JADLAK01. The sequence goes on along the minus strand of JADLAK010000103.1, from coordinate 91,869 downwards.
GGGCCGGTGAGCTGTATGGGTGGTTGGAGTCGCGACATCGTCGGCATCGCCGTCCGAGGTGACTGCTGTTGCCGGCCCGCGAGCCTCCCAGAAGCGGAGCGGCAGCTTGAATGCAAAGATCGCAATCACCACCAAGATCAGCCCGATGACCAGACCAGCCCCGAATTTCACCATGATTGCCAATCCTCCCGCGCCGACAAGCGCGCCCGCGGCCGAAGCCTTGGCGGCGCTAAGCCAGCGATCCGTTGAAACCACATATCCCGTGGGAGGAGGATTAATCGGTAGAACCGGCAGGCAGCCCAACAGCGCGGCTTCCGACGCACGCAACTTGCCGCGCAGGCGCTCAAGACCCTTGCGGCAGCGGCTGTCGACGGTGCCTGCCGGCACGTCGGCGGCTTCTGCTGCGGCGGCAAGCGTAAGCCCGGAAAGATGCGTCAGCGCCAGCGCTTCGCGTTGTTCCTGCGGCAATTGCGCCAGCGCGTCGCGCACCAGCGCCGCGAGTTCGTTGCGGTCGTGATTAACGACGGTCGCGGCGGCATCGTCGGGCATGGCGGTCTCCTTGCGGCTGGCTCGTTTGCGCCAGATGTCCCGTGCCTTGAACGTGACGACCTTGGCAAACCACGGCCAGGGATCGTCTCCGGGGATGCGCTCGCGATGTGCTGCCGCCGCAACGAAAGCTTCCTGCACGGCGTCGTCAGCGTCGGCGTCGCAGATGCAAAGCGCACGCGCGAGGCGCCACGCCCGCTGGGCGCAGGTTGCGGCGAGGTTGTCGAGAGCATCCTTGTTCATGGTCCGGTTGTCCTTCTCCCGCCCATAACTCGCGCAGGGGAGACGGATTTCTTAAGGAAACCGGGATTATTCTGCCAAAAAGGCCCGCCGGTAGGCGGGCCCGATTGGCGCTAAAACTTCCGTGGCCTATTTTTCTTCGGGGGTTTCAGGCGGCAGGTCGATGTCGACCTGCACGGATTCACCGGCTTTTACCGTCACAGTCTTGCGCACCTCGCCCTTGGCCGAGCCGTCTTTGCTCCAGCGCACCACATATTCACCGGGCCACAGGTAGTAGCGGAAGGTGAACTTGCCGTCGGCGTCCGGCGCGTCCGAACCGTAACTCTTGCCGTCGTGGCTGAAGTCGCGTTTGCCCGGCTCAAGCCATACCGTGCCGCCGCGCGGGTTGGCGATGCGGCCCGAAATCACGCAGGGAACCAGGAGCTCGTTTACGGTCACGTCTGTCGTTTTGCCGGCTTCAAGTTCAAGCTCATCCGAGATGAAAATGTCATCGGGCAGATCGGCCAGGCTCAAGGCGTCCTCGCCGCCATCGCGGAACTCCAGGTACATGTTGTCTCTTTCGGCTTTCGGCGGCAGGGCGATAATGCGCACGCGCCGGCTCATGGCGTCGGGATAATAAAGGAAGGTCCGCGAACCTTCTTCCTTCTTTATCCATGCCATGGGCGCGCTGCGCTTGCCAAGGCTGTACAGCGTCGACATGACGCCAAAGACAAACCACTCGATGGGGCATACGACGGCGATCATCTCGTCGCGGCCTTCGGCGAAACATTGGCCGCCGAGGTTGACCCGCAATTGCGCGGGCTCGGGTTCCTGGAGCAGCAGCGGCGCGCCGTCAACGTTAGGGTCGATCCACACGGTGACAATCAGCGTCGCCTTGTTTTCGTTTTCTTCGCGTTCAACGCGGATGCGGTATTTCCCCGTCGGCCGCAGGCCCAGGAAATCAACCTTCCCGTCCTTGGGCATGTCCATCCAGCGCGCTTCCTCGGGCTTCAACGAATCGTGATCCAGCCGGACCACCAGCGTCCGCCCCGACGGCGCGGCGGCATGCGGCGTGAACAATGCGTGGATTTCGCCGGCGCGGACAAGCTGGATGTTGAATTCCTGTTCGCCGGCGGCGGCGAACTCGACTGCCGCTTCAAAGGGCGCGGCGCTGACGTCGTTGACCCGGACGTATCCCTTGACGCTGGGGCAGAGCCCGCTGATGCGATAATGGCCATTGGCATCGGTCTTGGCGCTGCGGCCTTCGTCTGACGCAATCTGCACGATGGCGTTGGAAAGCGGTGCGCCGCGAGGGTCGAGCACGAGGCCGCCCAGCGTGACGCCCTTGATGGCGCCAAGGCGCAGCGTGCCGTCCGCGGCGACGCAATCGGGCGGCGTCCATACGTAAGCGTTTCGCGCGGCCAAAAATTTCGGCTTGTCGTTTTCGAAACTGACGCTGAACAGCAGCGAACTGACGAGGGTGCGAGCCCCGCAGAAGTACATTTCGTGCTGCATCCGGACCTCAATTTGCTCGAGGTACGGCTTATCCCCTTTCTCCGGCACGGGACCGTCCCAATCGCGGGGGATGTCAATGATGGTCCAGGACCCGTCGGCGCCGCTGACGGCGTGGTATTTCTCAGGGTCTTCCTGGATGTGGATTCGCCCATCCGCCTTGCCGGTGGTGGGAAGGCATTGCTGGCTCACGCGCCTGATCGACACAACCGCGTCAGCGATCGGTTCAGTGAAGCTGTAGCGCGCATCGTGTCCCGCGCCCTCGGCACGAAATTCCATGCAACGCCCTGAAACGCTGAATTTCGCCGGGCCTGCGGCGACGGCCTTGGGCGCGGCTGTTTTGCCCTCTTTTTCAGGCGCGGACTTGGCTGGCGCGCCGCCGCCGCCGCCGATTGTCCCGGCATCGTGCCGGCCGGAATTTGCACGTGGCGCTGATTCGCGATCGTGCGAGTCGCCCCCAGCGGCGATCTGGTTGTCCTGCGCTTTCCGTGTGGGTGTAACCTGCGACAGCCATTGCCACCCGCCGACTCCCGCTGCCACAACCAGTGCTGCGACGACCAGTAGTTTCATCATTCCAATGCCTCCCGTTGCGGCTGCAGCGCCAGAGCTTGCCAACGAGGCATGCACCAGCGCGGTTTTCAGCCATCCCTGAGCGGTGCGCTCAAGGCCAAGTGGGGGCGGGTCGAACTTCACCAAGGGCAGGGCAAGCGACAGCGCCGCGCCTTCAACCTTCAGGCGTTTGCGCAGGCGATCAAGGCCCCGTTCCAGCCGCGAATTCAGCGTCGGCGCGGGTACTTCAAGCGCCGCCGCGGCCTGCCGCAGGCTCAGCCCTGAAAGCTGCGTTAGCGAAATCGCGTCCGCCTCGTCTTGCGGCAGTTGTGCGAGTTCGCGGCGCACGGCCGCCGCAAGTTGCGCCTGTGCGGCCGCCGCCAGCGGGTCCGTTGCCTGAAGGTCTGCGGGTTCCAAGGATATCCCCCCTGCCGCGTGCCGCGCTCGTTTGCGCCGGGCGTTGCGCGCGGTGTTGGCGATGACGGCCGCAAACCAGGGCCAGGCGTCATCGCCCGGGATGGCTTGCGGTTTTTGCGCGGCGACGACAAACGACGTTTGCAGCACGTCGTCGGCCTCGGCGGCGTTGCGCATCATCGAACAGGCCAACCGCCACGCGCGCGGAGCGCAGGTGTCGGCCAGGGCTTGCAGCTTTGATGCGACGTCCGTCATATGTTCGTCCAGCTCCCGCATGTAACTGTCCGCAGGGGGGATACTGTTTGACGAATTCCGTGGAAATTTCGACACGATCTTAGCCGGCCGCGCGAGTAAAGGGTGAAAAGCGTGAAGAAAGAGCCCATGCCCGCGCTGGCGGCTGACGCACCAAAGACAGGCACCGCACTTGGGGAACGCCTTTCGGCGCTCTCTGAGCCGCTGTTTGCCTTTGCCTGCGCGCGCTGCGGCCAGCGCGAAGCGGCGCTTGATGCCGTGCAGGAAGCCCTGGTGGCGGCCATTGCGGCCTCACGCAGGGGCCAGGATTGGCCGGACGACGAGGCGCTGTGGGCGTGGATGATTGCGGTGACGCGCAACAAACTTGTGGACGAACATCGTCGCGGACGCATCCCAAGCCTGAGCAAAGTCGGACTGACCCCCGAAAGTGTCGAGCAAACGTTGTTTGCCGGCCGCACGCCGCCGCCGGATGCGGCCGGACGTGAAGAACTCGGGCGATTCTGCCGGGCGGCGATTTCGGAGTTGCCGCCACGGCAGCAAAGGGCGCTCGAGGCGACCTACCGTGAAGGCATGGATTACGACACGGTGGGGGCGGAACTGGGCATGAGTGCAGCAGGGGCGAAGTCGCTGGTGGTGCGGGCCCGCGAGGCTTTGCTGGCGGCATTGCGGCGGAAAATGGCCAACCCGGAGGATCTAATATGAGCCAGGACAACTCCGAGCGCGCCGTGAACGCCGTGGTCAACCTCGCCGCGCCCAGGGCGGTTTTGACGGCAAATGAACGTGCGAAACTTCAGGGCCTGATTGAGGCCAATCTCAAAGGGGAAACCATGCAAGCGACTTTGACAATGCACCCTGTGCGCGACACGCGCTGGCTGTTTGCGGCGGCGGCGGCGTTTTTGGCGGCGCTGGGAATTACGCTGGTGTTGAGCTGGCAGCCGTGGAACAGCGGCGGCCACAACTTCACTGGCGGAACCAACACAGGCGGCGCCAACGTGGACAATAAGGAAGAGAAGAAGGAAGGCGCCAAACGCGAAGTGCCCAAGAACACCGTCGTGGGCCTGAAAAAGCAAACAGGTCCCGGGTTCAATTTCGGCAACTTTTATCCCGGCCCCGGTAAGCCGGTGACGGCCAACGTTGCGCAATACACGCTGCCGCTGGACACGGCCAAGATCGCAAACGCCAAACAGAAACGTGTTGAGCGCCTGCTGAAAAACGAGGGCGCCGCGGAATTGCTCAAGGCCAACGGTTTTGTCGTCGGCGAGCGCACCAGCGAAGACGATTTCACTGAGATGTACGAGGTGCTGTGCGACGAGGAAGTGCCGGTTGTCGTCACGCCCGACGTGGTGCTGCACCTGTTCCACATCGTCTTTGACGAGGCGTTGAAGGACCTTGAAGAACAGATGTTTGCATGGGACATGCTGGATATGGCCGGCGAACTGCTGGCCTCGCAGACCCGGCAGTACGAAGAAGCCAAGGCCTCGGTCAACACCGCGGGCATGAACGTGATTGAGGCCGGGCGCCAGCACCGCCGCCACGACGCGCTCAAGGGCAACGTGGCCTATCTCAGCGTCGCGTACAAGTTGCTGGCCGAGATGCCGCGCGAGCGCAAGGTCGAGCAGGACAAGGACCGTCGCTGGGTGTCTCGCCTCGTCGAGGTGCCGATGCCCGCGGTGAAGGTGCACGCTGACATCGCTGACCTCGTCGAGAAGGAAATGAAACTCATCGACGCCCACGAGAAGTCGGACGCCAGCCCGATTTTCGGCTACAAGGAAAATTACTCGCAGTACCTGCCCCGCGGCCACTACACGCGCAGCGAGCTGCTTAAGCGTTACTTCAAGGCCATGATGTGGTTTGGCCGCATGAGCTTCCTGTTCCATGAAATTCCGCGCGACGGCGAACTCGTGCAGGCCGACCCGCCGGTGACGCACGAGATGGCTGAGCGCATGACGCTGCAGGCGGCGCTGGTCGCCCACGACCTGATGACCCTTGAAGCCAGGCCCACAACGCGCCCGGCGAATGCCGTCGCTGTCGAAAAGGTCAAGTCGCTGGCCGATTTCTGGAAGCGTGTTTATTCCTGCACCGAATTCTTTGTCGGCGCGGCGGACGACCTGTCGCCGGTTGAATTCAAGAGCGCTCTGGGCGCTGACAAGCCCGAGAAACTTTTTGACGTCGAGCCCCTGCGCAAATTCCGCGACGGGCTTGCCGCGATGCCGCTGCCGCGCATTCTTGGCGGCACAGCGGGCGTCGGCGTCCTGATCGACAGCGGCGAGGAAGGGTTCCAGGCCGCGCGCGTTGCGATGCAGGGCATGCGCCTGATGGGCCAGCGTTTCGTGCCCGACTCCGAGGCCATGAGCCGCCTGGTGTTCCCCGTGGTGGGACGCCCGACGACCGCCACAAAGGAAAACTTCACCTACGTTGAAACCAACTGGGGCCCGGTGCGTGCGTTTCCCCGCGGGCTTGACGTGATGACGCTTTTGGGCAGCGGCCGCGCCCGCGAAATCCTGCATGAACTCAAGGACGACGGCTACCAGGGCTACGACAAATCCCTCGACGAATTGAAGAAGCAATGGGACGCGTTGCCGGACAAGGACTGGAACCAGAACCTGTATTACGGCTGGCTGTATGCGCTGAAGCCGCTGCTGGCGCCCGCTTCGGGCCGCACGGGCTATCCCACGTACATGCAGAACAAGGCCTACGACGACCGCATGTTGACGGCGGCACTGGCGTCCTGGTCGCAGCTTCGCCACGACACGATTCTCTATGCCAAGCAGAGCGAGACGCCTCCCACGGCGGGCGCAGACTTCAACGATCCGCGCATCGTCGGCTTTGTCGAGCCGCACGTCGAATTCTACGAACGCATGCAGCGGCTGTGCGTGATGATGAAGGAAGGCCTGAAAGACCTCGGCGCGCTGCCGAAATCGGCGGGCGAAAGGCTCGAGCGCCTGTCGGCGATGTCCAGCACGCTGGCGGACATCAGCCGGCGCGAACTCGAGGGCAAGGAACTCGCCCAGAAGGACTACGAGTACATCAAGTATTTTGCGAACTGGGTGAAGCAGGCGCTGGCCCAGGATTTCGGCAAGATCGAAAAAGAAGGCCTGCGCACGGACATCATCGCCGATGTCCACACCGACGGTAACAGCAAGCAATGCCTCGAGGTCGGCACCGGCAAGTTGCGGCTGGTGGCGATCACGTTCTTGAACCCCGACGGCAAGCTGCTGGTCGGCTTTGGCCCGGTGCTGTCGTTCTATGAGTTCAGGCATCCTATGAACGACCGGCTCACTGACGAGGCCTGGCAGAAGATGCTGGCCGAGGGCAAAGCGCCCGCGGACCCGCAATGGGTGAAGAATTTCACAAGTAAGTAATCAACAGAGCGCGGTGCGCAAGCACCGCGGTATAGGAGTCGCAAACCCCGTCGCTCAAACCCCCGCGCTCACGCGCGGGGCTCTGTTTTCCCGCGTGACCAAATTATGACCGTCGCCATCGCCAGAAGTATTGACACACAAAGGTCATCCAATAGACTTAGGAGCACCCCACCCTGTTTATAGTAAGCGAACCCCTCGCGCAGCGTCCCCGGTTAACCCCGTTGGATGTGGAGCCTAGACATGAAGGCAATGCTGGCGAAACGCCTGGCGTTAGTCGTTTGTGCTTCGATTACCGGATTCCTCGCGGCTTGTGCGACCCAAGGCGGCGGCGCGGCTTCGTCCGTGTCGGTCAAGCCGACCACTGACGATTACGTCTCGCGCTTTGAAGCCGAGGACATGAAGGCCGACAAGACATCGCGCGAAACGCCGCGCGTTGAGGCCTCCAAACCCGAACCTGCAGCCAGCGGCGAAACACAGCCGGTGGCGGACCGCATCGGCGGCGCAGCACGCGTCGGCAAAGGGGACACGGTCAAGGTGTCGGACAGCGAAAAGCGCGCGCTGGCGAACTACTATGCCGACGAGGCGTACCAGTTCTACCGCGCCAGCGACTTCGACAAGGCCCTGAAGTATGTCGACGACGCGCTGTCGCTCGACGACAAGAACCCGCGCGCGTTGCAGGTGAAGAACGACGTCGATGTCGCGCTGGGCAGTTCATCGGGCGAGGCGAGCAAGCTTGCGCGCACCCGCGCCGACGAAGAACGCGCCACGCGCAGCGAAGCGCGCTACGAGATCAACAGCGGCCTTGACCGCGCCAACAAGCTGATCAACGAGGGCAAATACAGCGAGGCGATCGCCGAGCTCGAGAAGGTGCTCGACGTGATCCGCTGGACCGGCTACATGCTTGAGACCGAGGCCTTTGAGCGCGAAGCCCGCCTGATGATCGAGGACGCCCGCCAGAAGCGCGAAGAATCGCGCGTGCGCGACTACGTCAAGATCACCGAGCAGGAACGCCGCCTGCGCGAACTTGAAATGCAGGAAGAACTCGACCGCTACCGCGAGGAAATCCGCAACCTCTATACCCGCGCCAAGGAATACTTCGACCGCAAGGAATACCGCGAGTGCATCATCGTGCTCGACAAAATCCTGCGCGAGGACCCGTACAACGACGAAGTCGCGCGCATGAAGACCATCGCCCGCAACCTCGAAAAGGGCCTCAACGAGCGCAACGCGTTCGAAAGCTTCAACCAGAACTGGAAGCAGTCGATGGCTACCATCGTCGGCATCGCTGCCTTCCCGGAAAACGACATCACGCTGCCCGAGTATGAGACCTACCTGTACTCGCTGATGCGCAGCGACCGCCTGGCCAAGGAACAGCGCACGCAGTTGTCGAAGGAAGACATCTCGGTGCGCGCGGCTATCGAAAACGTCGAAGTCCAGCTTCCGCCCGAAGAAATGGAAATCGACATCCTGATTGAGCGCCTGCGTGCGGCGGGCGGCGGCATCAACATCATCCGCGCCAAGGCGGTTTCCGCGGAGTTGAAGTTCCAGCTCGACGTCGGGCGCGTGAAGCTGCGCCAGGCGCTGAATTTCATCCAGACCGAGCTGCAACTGTCCTGGCGCATTGAAAACGGCGCGGTGGTTATCGACGCCGCCGACGCGCCCGGCGCCCGCAACGCCGTGCGCCGCGTGTTCAACGTGGCCGACTTGCTGGTGAACCTGCGCAACTTCCGCGGCTCGGAGCCTCGCCTGAGTGAAGACGACACCGACCGCCAGCGCATCCCCACGGAACCCGCTGTCACCGACCCGCCCGGCGTCACCATCGGCGACCTCGCCGACGTCATCACTAATACCGTCCACGCGGGCGAATGGGACGACACCAACCGTATTGTCCCGCGCCAGCAGGACCTGATCGTCGTCAACCGTCCCGAGATCGTTGACGCTGTCGAGAACCTGCTGACGGACCTGCGCCGCAGTCAGGGCCTGACCGTCACCGTCGAGGCGCGCTTCATCAGCATCCGCGACGACTTCCTCGAGGACATCGGCATGGACTTCCGCGGCATCGGCGGCAGCCCGCAGATTCCGCCCCCGGGCGTTCCGCCTGTCCCGGCCGCCCTTGACGACATTCAGTTCGGCAACAACGCCAACCCCGTGGGCCCCGGCGGTTCGGGCAACGCGGCCGGCTTCTTCTTCCAGGACATGCCGCCTTCGGGCAACGTCCGCATCGACCAGCGCCTGCGAATCGAGAACCTGTTTGACCAGGCGCTCGGCGGCGTGCGCGGCAGCCAGGGCCTCACCAACTCGGGCGGCGCGTCATTCCAGCTCGCGTTTGTCGACAACCCGGAAATCAACGCAGTGCTGCGCGCCGTGCGCAAGCGCGAACGCGCCACGCTGCTGACGGCGCCCCGCATCACCGTGCACAACACCCAGCGCGCCCACGTCAGCGTGATGAACGAAATCGCGTACATCCGCGACTTCAACACCAACGTCGCCACGGGCACCGCGGTCGCCGACCCTGTCGTCGACGTCATCCGCGACGGCATCGTGCTGGACGTACGTCCCACGGTCAGCGCCGACCGCCGCTATATCACCCTGGAGCTGCGTCCCACGCTGGCGACAGTCCTGCGCCCGATCCCGACGTTTACCACGTCGCTGGGCGTCGGTACGCCGGTCGCCATCCAGACGCCGCAACTCACGCTGCAGCGTATCCGCACTACCATTACCCTGCCCGATGGCGGCAGCTTTGTGATCGGCGGCTTGCGCAAGATGGTCGAACTCGATGAGGAGTCCGGCATCCCCTTCCTCTCGGACATCCCGCTGCTGGGCGCGTTGTTCAAGCGCAAGGGCAAGAGCACCGTGCGTTCGGACATAATGATCATCGTCACCGCCCGCATCGTGGACCCGGAAGAAGAAGTCGCCTACCACTACGACAACGGCGTTTCGCAGCCGCGTAACCGGTAGCAAAACCGGGGTGGGGAAACCCCGGTGTAGAAGACAAGTTCAGGGCGGCCCTCGGCGTTTGCCGGGGGTCGTTCATTTTCCGTTGGGAGAATTGCGGCCAATGACTGAACCATGCATTGAGTTGGCCGTTTGGGATGGTATAGAGGTCTGCCCCAACCAGACCACAACTATCTTTTCTGCCTCCGAGGCTAACGGAGACGGCCTATGCCGTATGTAAAACGTTCGTTTCTCACGTTGCTTGCAGTGGTTGCAGCGACCGTACTAATCGGCAACTCGCTGCGCGCGCGCGATATGAGCCCCTATGGCGAATATCTCGGCACGCAGTTGCGCATGTTTGACGAGGCCGAGCGCATCCTCCGCAAGCAGATTGAATCGGGCAGCGAGAAGGAAAAAGGCCGCGCCCGCGTCAGCCTTGCCAAAGTCATCAAGCAAAAGGCCGACGAAAACTTCCAGAAAAACGGCAACGAGTCGGAGCGCGACAAACTCTACGACGAAGCGCAGAAAGTCTTTGGCGGTGTCGAACCCAAGGAAGGCGCCGAAAAGGTCGATCTCGCGGTTATCCGCCTCGAACTGGCCAAGGCCTTGGCGAACTCGGGCAGCGCCAAGGCGCGCCCTCTTGCCGAGGCGGCCTCCAAGGCCCTGAGCGAAGAGTTGACTCGCCTCAAGACAGTGCGTGACAAGTACCCGATGAGCGGATTTGCCGTGATGGAGGATGACGTCGCCAACTGGCAGCAGTTCGTGCGTTGCGGCTTTGAGTACTGCAAAAGCTTCTACATCATTTCACTGACCCATCCCGTCGGCGGCGACGCCCGCCGCGACTGGATCGCAAAGTGCACGGCGCAGATTGACGAATTCCAGTTCGATGTCGGCATCGTGTGCGTCGAGTTGCTCGAAAGCATGATGCTCAAGGGCGAGCTGCAACTGGCGCTCAGCCAGCCGGAAGGCGCCGTCAACGAGTTCCTTTCGGTGCCAAGCTTCCTAAGCAACCAGTCCGTGAACTACGTCGTCGGCCTGCACTCGCTGAATGGTTACCTGCGTGCGGCGGAAGTGCTGACCCGCGACCTTGGCGACGAGCCGGCGAACCTCAAGCGCGTGAAGGACCTTTACCAGGAGGCCTGGAACAAGTTCGGCAAGGAGCAGGGGCTGGTCACCGAGTTCAAGCGCTTCAAGCTTTACCGCATCTCGGCGATGATCCGTCTTGGCGAAGACATGGAGGCGACGGTCAAGGAGCTGTTCTCGCTCGCCGCCGACCCCGACCCCGCATTCAAGCGCCAGGCGCTGGCGGTACTTGCGGAAATCTCCGTGCGTCCCGGCCTCGAGATCGAGGTCCGTTTCAAGTGCGCCCGTGAAGTCGGCCGCAACAGCGAAAACGTGGGCCAGTTGCTACGCGCGGCCCAGGCCTTCCAGTCCCTGATTTCACAGTGCGGCACCGTTGAGCAGTTCGAGAAATACGCGCCTGCCGCCTACCTGCGCGTGGGCGACATTTATGAAAAGATGTTCCGCTTCCTCGATGCGTCGATCGTCTACCGCGAGGCCGCTTATCGCACGGGTTATTTCCGCACCAAGTTCGGTGGTGCAGATGAAACCGAGCCCGCCGCCGGCCAGCCCCTGGGCGACGACAACAAGCACATGGAAGGCCGCTGCGACGCGATCACCGACAGCAAAACGGCCTACGGTTATCCGTTGATGATGGCCAAGAACTTCCTGAAGGTCACCAAGTGGCTCACGAGCTCGCAGTACGGCGACCAGACCAGCAACGAGTTCAAGAAGTTGTTTGAGGAAGCCAATAACGTGGTGGCGAATTACGGCGACCAGGACCAGATGTTCGAAAACCTGATGCGCCAGGCCTCTGAGCAAGTCAACCGCAGCAACTGGGCGCAGGCCGCAGTGCGCTATCTCAAGATCCCGTCGGTTTTCAAGAAGTACCACCTGTGCCTCGACAACGCCGCACGCTGCTATCGCGAACTTGCGGGCGCCAAGAACAGCTTGCGCATGAACACGCGCGGCAGCGACGAAGAAGTCGAGAGCCCGCAGTTCTTCAAGGACCAGCAGGCACGCCACGAGCCCGACCTGAACAAGTTGCCCAAGAACCTGTGGGAGGGCATCGATGCGCGGCACTGGGATGTCATCAACAACGCCCAGACGGAAGGCGACGTCGCCAATTGGCACAAGGCGGTCTATTACTACCAGAAGTACTTCATGTTCCTTCTGATTCGCGAGTGGGAACGCGTCTCCAAGCGTATCGAGCCCGAGAAGGCCGACTGGATCGACGCCCTGATCGCGCTGTGCGAGTCCAAGCAGGAAGACTGGATCAAGATTCCCGCGGCGACCCGCAAGCCCGATGCCGAGCTGCGCCGCCTCGCGCTTTCGATGCATAACTTCGCTTACCTGCTGCGCGTGATGCCGGCGTCGGTGAAAGATGTGGGTGAAAACAAAGCCCGCACCAAGATGGAGGACGAATACCGTCCGATGGCCATCAAGCTGCTGCGCCGCATGCCGAGCCTGTTTGAGCTTCACTTCCGCCTTGAGGGCAACTTGACGGTGGACGAACTCAAGCTCAACCGCGACTTCACGCAAAGCGTGGTCGACCTTTCGTTCTACGCGATGGTCGATGATCTCGACGCCGACGGCGCCGAGGCGATGTTGACCATCTATCGCGAAAAGTTCAGCCCGCCCGCGGACGCGGCGGATAACGTCAAGAAAGCGGCCAAGAAGAAGCTGTTCGACATGATCGGCCGCGTGTACAGCCTTTACCTGAAGGTTTACGACCCGCGCACCCAGGCCCTGAATTCGGCGGCGACCAACTTGCGCTCGCGCTTTAACCAGTTGAAGCTGGGCCTGTTCGTCGAGCGCATCGGCCCGAAGTACCCCGAGGCCGCCAAGCGCCTTGACGAAGCCAAGGGCCAACTTGCCCGCGACAAGGCCCTGGCCCAGCATTTCTGGGACGACTGGCTGGTCAAGGGGACCTTTGAAGCCAGCGACAACGTAAAGACCCTGCTGGCGGCGGAACTCAGTGCAACGGTCAAGAAGAAGTGGGACGAACTGGCTGAAAGTTACCCCGCGCGCTGGGCCAAGGCCATGCGCCAGGACTTCGACAAGATCGTCAAGGACAAGCAGTTCGACGGCATCCGCGACGAGGCGATCAAGCTGCTGCAGGGCGGCAAGGATTCGGACATTGTCGACAAGCTTGAGGAACGCGGCAAACAGAACGACCCAAGCGCAAGCTTGTTCGGCACGCTGGGCACCCAGGTTTATCTCAACACCGGCCACCTGCGTTATTTCACCGGCACCGTGTTTGTTTACGAGTTCGGCGGCTTCCTCAACACCGTCGCGACGGACCTCGACGGCCGTTTGCGCCCGCTGATGGTCAAGGTGCTCACCTATTACCAGATGTACCAGGAAGCCAAACGCGAGGACACCGGCGTCAGCTCTGTCATGGACGCCAAGGACCGCTTTGCGCTGGGCAAGCAATACTTCCGCGTGCACGACTGGGAACGCGCCATCAACTACCTTGCGCCGCTGCTCGACGAGCAGGTCAAGGCCAAGGCCTACGGCGACCGCACCATGGTGCCCGCCAACGTGCAAACCAAGAAGATCGGCATCGTGAAAAGCGGCGAGGAAGTGGAACTCTGCTTCCAGCTCGGCACCGCTTACTTCGAGCGCTACAAGGTTGGCGGCAACGTCGAAGACCTGGTCAAGGCCGCCCCGCTGATGCGCCGCGCCTACAGTTTTGTCCAGGTGCGTAATGCCAACGAAATGGCCAAGAACGTCCGCGCGCCCTTTGAGCTCACCTTCAAGGACGAGATGGAGAATTACTACCTCGACATCGTTGAGACCATGTCCGAGATTTACCTTGAGCTGCACAAGAAGGGCGGTGTCAAGGCTGACTTCCTGGCCGCGGCCGACCAGTTCAACGCCAACCTCGAGGTCAAGAAGAACGCCAAGGGCGAGCCCCTCATGCAGCCCATGCCGTCGGACGAAGCTTCGTACCTGTGGGAAGCGCGGCGTATCCGCCTCGATACCTGGGGCGCGTTTTACCGGCTCGATGACCATCCCTGGCGCAGCGAGTTCCGCGACAACGTAATGACTTGGATCCAGCTCACCGCGCTGTGGCTCAAAAAGTACGGCAAGAAGCCCATGGGCATTGCCGAGCTTGAGGGTGGCGAGGCGGCGTTGAAGACCCAGATCGAAGAAGCGATTTCCGTGGGCACGCAGAATTCGGAAGGTTCGGAACACTTCGAAGACGAAGGCACCGTGGCGTGGAAGAAAGACCTCGCCGCGGCCGTGGTTGAACTCAAAACCGCCTGGGCCAACGCCAAGTAAGGGAGAAAACACATGCGAAAAATCATCCTCTGCCTGTTGCTGGTTTCCCTCGGCGCTCCCTGCCTGCACGCGACCAAGGCCGTGTTCCAGTTAAAATCCTCATCCACGGTCGTTGACCAGGTTGGCGCCGAGACGCTGCACGGCGTTGAATCCAAGGACGGCAAGAACCGCGCCTTGATTTGGGAAGTCGTTACCGTCCGCTATAACCAGAAAGAGTTCGACGATTTCAACAGCCTCGCATCCAAGGCCGCAGCGGGACGAGGCGACCAGCTCCTCACCATCGCTGATGACATGATCAACCGCGCCACCAAGGCCCTGCCCAAGGACGAAAAGGTCAAGGACGCCCTGCCCTTTGGCACCACCGAGGAAGAACAGAACTGGATTCGTCTCACTTCGCGCTACTACCGCGCCGTCGGCCAGCTCCAGACCGGCAAGTTCAGCGACGCGCAAGCTTCATTCCTCGATTACATGCGCGATGCCGAGGCCTACGCGGCGACGCTCAAGGCCGGCGTGAAGGGCATGCCCGGCCTTATTTTCATCAAGCTCGGCGCCGTGGGGTTCGATTCGCCCACCGGGGCCAAGGTTCCCGATGCAAGCCTGCTGCATCGCCTCTACCTCGACGCGCTCGAGGGCCTGGGTGACGCCTATGCGCGCGCGGGCCAGGCTGAAAAAGCCAACACCGAGGCCTATGACCGCCTCGTCGACCTCACCACTAGGCTGAGCGCAAACGCGCAGGGCCGCCTCGAGTTCTACGACTGGGCGGTGCGCGCGCTTCGTGCCGCGGCCAACCTCAACATCCAGAACAAGAACTACGTCGGCGCGCAGGCGTGCTACAAACGCCTGGAAACCATCGCGTCCAGCAAGGCCGCCAGCACCGGCAACAAGCTGTCCCGCGAGTTGATCGAGGCGCAGTTGAACGTTGGTTACATGATGATCAAGGACAAGAAGTACAACGATGCCCTCGCCCGCTTCCGCACTGCGGTCT
Organism: Planctomycetota bacterium; assembly: GCA_020848275.1. Classification (GTDB taxonomy): domain Bacteria; phylum Planctomycetota; class UBA8742; order UBA2392; family UBA2392; genus JADLAK01. Next base: position 76,749 of record JADLAK010000103.1, on the reverse strand, counting down.
CCAATTGGGAAAACAGCCGCAAGAGCCCCGGTTCGCCGGCCTCGGATTGGATCACTCCGGACAAGGCCTACCAGGTTGCCGGCAGCTACTTGGGGCTTGGCATGGTGGCAAGCGCGCGCGCCAAGGACAACGCCAACGCCACGGCCGACGACTGGGCCCAGGCATTGAACAACTACTCCAACGCGGTTGCGCTGTTCAATGCAGGCGAGGAACTTCGCGGCTCTTGTCTGCTTTACGCCGCTGAAGCCGCCGCCAAGATGGGCGAAGTGGCTCTAAAGAAGAAGGACGTCGCGTTAGCCAAGCGCAACGCCGAGACGGCATCGACCTACATTTATGAGTTGACCGAGAACCTGAAGGGCACTCCGGCGGCCTTGGACCCGGATCTGGCGGCCGTCCGCAAGATTATTGAGACCATTAACACCGCAAAGTAGTGATATGAGGCATAAACCTGATTTCTGACAGTATTATGAACCTTTTTTTGAGCACCCCGTTTTGAACCATTACACCTTAGTCTGTTTTCCGGCTCACCTGGGGATGACCGGGAGCAGCTCTAAAACCTAGCAGAGGGCTTATCCATGAAATGGAAGGATTGGAAGTTTACGATTTTCGCCGTTGCGATTTTCAGCGTCGCCGCTGTCGTCGCGCCGGAAATGATGGCGCAGGAGCGCAGCTATTCGCTGGGTGAAAAGCTGCTGGGTATTCCCTCGGGCTGGTTCGGCATCACGACCCAGGTCCTGATCATCTTGACCTCGATCTTCATGTTCGGCTGGTGCATCGAGTGCTTTGTCAGCATTCGCCGCGACAAGATCGTGCCGCCGGAGACCATCGGCGCGTTGCAGAACTACATTGAACAGGGCGACCTCGAGGGTGCGCTGCAGTATTGCGAAGCCACCCCGAACTTCCTGACGCGTATGATCGCCGCGGCCCTCAACAAGATGCAGTACGGCCCCGGCAAGGTTGAAGAAGCGGCGCTGAACGCCATGAACGACGAAGTGGGCAAGATTGACTACCACATCGCGCCGATCCAGTTGTGCGTAGCGACGGGCCCCATGCAGGGCTTGTTCGGCACGGTGACGGGCATGGTGGGCGCGTTCGAGGCCATTGAAAACGCGCCTGGCGGCCAGGTCAACCCGAAGATGGTCGCGGGCAGCATTGCGCTCGCGCTGCTGTCAACCGTCATGGGTTTGATCATCGCCATCCCGGGCATCATTGCGTACTGGTTCTTCAAGAACAAGGCGGCCAACATCGCCGGCTCCATCGGCGCCGTGGCTGAAGACATGATCCTGCAGATCGCGAAGTATTCGGAGCAGCAGGCTGCTCAACAGGGCTAATGGATCCTGCTTCACAAGGAGCTTTGCGATGAAACGACAACGCAGAAACGCCGAGGGCGCGACATTCGACATGACGCCGATGATCGATTGCGTGTTCCAGTTGCTGATCTTCTTCATCGTCTGTACCCAGATCACGCAGCAGGAAAACGTGCAACTGCGTCTGCCTGATGCGCTTGCCGCCAACGAAGACCCCAAGGGCAAGGGCGCAGGCAAGACGTTCACGATCCACATAGCCGCCCTGGACCAGAACCCGGCCTCCATCGAGACGATCCCGGAGGCCTGGGGCTGGTTCTGCTACGGCGAGCCGGTCGCCAAGAGCGCCCAGGAAATGACCGGCATCCTTCAGCAGGAAGCCAAGGCGCAGGACCCAGGCAACGACAACAAGCCCGGCTGGGATGCGGCCAACAACCGCAGTGAAAACATGGTGTTGATCCGCATGGATGCGCGCGCGCCGGCCGGTGAGTTCGGCAAGCTGATCGAATTGATGGCCCGCGAGGCGCGCATCTACAAGATCAAGGTTGCGGTGCTGCAGGACATCAAAGTCGATTGAGCCCGGCGGCGGGCCGGCTTGCCGGTTCTGCCCCAGGCGCAACGGAGATTTGCATGAAACGTAAAAAGCGAGACGCAGGTGGTGACGCAAGCTTCGACCTGACGCCGATGATCGACTGCGTGTTCCAACTGCTGATTTTCTTCATCGTGTGCACGCGCTTCAAGATGGACGAGCGCAACCACCGCGCCGACCTGCCCACCGACGAGGGTTTGAGCAACGCCCCCGCCGTCCCCAAGGAACAGGTCACGGTCTACTGCCAGTGGAACGGCACGCAGAACGAATACGTGGTGGCTATCGGCGCTCGCAACCGCCAGGTTGTGCCCGAATCGCGCATGGGCCTGACCGACCTCGTCATTTTCCCCAGTGACGGCGTAGGCGACATCCGCACCAAGAAGCAGCGTTATGGCCTGGTCCACGGGGCCCTGGTTGAGAAGCTCGACAGCTATATCCAGAACACCGGCGCCAAGATCGAGAAGCTGGAAATCAGCTTCGCCAAGGACGCCGTCAAGGGTGCGAAGTCCGGCACCGCGCCCTGGTGTTTCGTTTCGCTGGCCATTGACGCTGCGGCACAGTTGAACAAGAACCGCGAAGCCAACGGCAAGGACAAGCTATCGGTGACCTTCAAGTTCGCCGACGCGCTTTCGGCGGGGTAATGTTCCAGAAGATCGAGCAAAGGACGCGAGGCAACTCGCGTCCTTTTTGTTTATTTCGGGCAAACGCCTGTAACATCCGTTTTAACAGAGGGTTGTAACGATGCAGCGGCATACAATGTCCGTCAGGAATACACCGGGGCCGGAACCTTTCATGGGCTACAGGGCACACCCGCTAATGGTCGCTACGCTGGCACTGGCTCTTACCGCCTGCGGGCCTGGCGCCGGCAATAACATGCCGCGCAGCAATTCCGTCGTTAACAACGCAAACAAACCGGGTACGACCGCGGCCGACGTCGGCAAGGTGGCAATCCCGCTTGAACCCCAGAACGTCGACTATCTGGCCTTTGACGGCGGCCTGAAGGTTTACCCGGCGCTCAAACGCGTCGAGCTTGCAGCGCAGCTCATCGGCGGCCAGAGCCGCCCCCTCGAATTCTTTTTGGTGGCGGCCGGCGGCGCCACGCACGAAAGCCTGTTTGCCACTGCCGCGGGAGCCGAACACCTCAAGCGCGCGCTTGAACTCATCGGCCTCAAGGAAGGCCACATCAAGCGCCAGGGCCGCGGCTACTTCGACGACCCGGTCGGCGACCGAGTGAAGATCAGCGTCCGCTTCAAGCACGCCGGGACAGGCGAGACAATGGTCGTGCGCGCCGAGGAATGGCTCATCGACACCATCACCGGCAAAGCGCCCGAGAACGTCGGCTTTGTATTCTCGGGCGGGCAGGAGGAATTCGCCCCCGAGCAAAATCGCCAGACGGTGTCCGCCGACCAGCTCGGCAACTACATCGCGGTTTGGCACGATTCGTCCTGCATCCTCGACAACGACCGCAAACACGGCTCGATCTCCGATTGCTACACGCCAAACCCGGACGCTCCCGGCATGCCCGCCGCGGGCGCCGACATCACGCTGATCTTCGAGGCCCACCCATGAACGCCGGCGCGACATATATGCGTGTGCTGGCGTCGCTGCGGCTGAGGCTGATGCTGCGCCAGGCTCTGCGCGCCGCGGCGTTTGGCGTGCTTGCGGGCAGCGTGTTCGCGGCGCTTGGAGTGTTATTCGCGACTGTGCTGCCCCGCGCGCTGGTGGGGGCTTCTGCGGACGCACTTGCCGCGGCGTTGGCCGCCGGCGTGGCAGGAATGGCAACGGGAGTGTGGCTGAACATGCGCGGCTATCGCGCGCCCGGGGCGCTGGATTGCGCGCTGGTGCTGGAAGCCGCCGACGCGCAACGCGGCGGCGCGCTGGTAACGCTGGTCGGTATCGGCGCGGGCAACGACTTTGCCACCGCGCTCATTGCGCCCGCCAATGCCGAATTGGCGCGCACGCGCGCCCTAAAACTCGCGCCGGTATTGCCGCTTTGGTTGATGCTGGCGGCGCCGCTGGCGGCGCTCTGCGCGGCGCTGCTTTCGGCCGCGGCGGTCAGCATGCCGCGCGTGGAGATGACCGGGATAATCGACGAGGGCCGCTCGCCCAGGCCTGGCGCTGTCGACATTGCCTCGGCGCGCAGCGAGGCTGACGCCGCGGCTTTTGCGGCGGCCGCAAAGATGACTCGCGCCGCCGCGAGCCTGAAAATCGCGGCGAACACAATCAAGAACCCGTCGGCATCGACCGAGGCGAAAGAAAACGCGCTGGCCGATGCTGCGCGTGCGATGGCGGGCGTATCGGCACTGGCGGGCGGCAGTGACGCCGCGCCCCGCGAGTTACCGGCGGGCGAAGCCGACTTGCTGGCGCTGGCCGCGAAGCTTGAGGCTGCGGCGGGCCGCTACGGCGAAATCGCGGGCGAGTTCAAGGAAGGCAAACGCGCGCCTTCGGGCGTCAGCGACCGCGCGACAGGCGGTGACGCCTACGCACGCGTGATGGCGCCATTTCCCGTCTTTGAGCGGCGTGTAGGCGCAGCCGAATCGGATATACTGGCATCGCAGCCGCTCGCACGGCGTCAGATCGCGCAGCGCGCGGTGGAGCTTGCCGGAAAGTAGGGCTTGCCCGACGAAGCCTTGGCGAAGTCGGGACCGAAGGAAATTCTTATGGGTCGTACGGGCGTTTATCTCCTGGGTGCGCGCGGCAACGTGGCCGTGACAGCGATGTTGGGCGCGCTGGCGGTTTCGCGCAATCTCGCCGACACCGCGGGCATGGTTACCGCCGGGCCGGAATTCCGCGGCCTGCCGCTTCCTGCGCTCGACGACCTGATCTTTGGCGGCTGCGACATCGTCGACAAGCAGCTTCGCCGCCGCGCCGTTGAATGCGCCGAAGCCCGCATCCTGCCGCTAAACCTCGTCGAGCCTTTGGCCTCCGAGCTTGATCGTATTGACCGCCGCATTCATCGCGTCGAAAGTTTTAAATTCGGCGCTGCGCCGCGCGGGGGCTACCTGTCGGAACTCGCGCAGGCCGAAGAGCGCCTGTCGCGCTTCCGCGCCGAGCACAACCTCGAGCGCGTCATTGTGGTCAACGTCGCCAGCACCGAGCCGCACTTCGCCGAGACCAGCGACTACGACACGCCCGAGGCCTTAATGACCGCGCTCGCGGTCGGCGCGCCGGGTATCACGTCGAGCACTTTGATTAACGCGCTGGCCGCGCTGCGCCAGGGTTGCGCGTACATCAATTTTACGCCCAGCCAGGCCAGCGAACTCCCGGCACTGCGCAAGATCGCGCGCGATTCGCGCCTGCCGCACGCCGGCAAGGATGGCAAGACCGGCGAGACGCTCTTGAAAACGGTGCTCGCGCCGATGTTTTTGGCGCGCAACCTCAGCGTGATGAGCTGGGTCGGCAACAACTTCCTCGGCAACAACGACGGCAAGGTGCTCGACGCGCCGGCCGCCAAGGAAAGCAAGCTGCGCCAGAAGGACGCGGCGCTCAAGGAAATGCTGGGCGGTGATTCGTTTGTGCAGACCGACATTAAATATGTGCCGAGCCTCGGCGACTGGAAGACTGCCTGGGACCTCGTGCACTTCCGCGGCTTCCTCGGCGCGGAGATGTCGTTGCAGTTCACCTGGCAGGGCTGCGACTCGGCACTTGCGGCGCCGCTGGTGCTTGACCTCGTGCGCATCGCGGCTGTCGCGTGGGACCGCGGCGAAAGCGGCCTCTTGAGCCAGTTGGCGCCGTTCTTCAAGAACCCGCTGGATGGCCACACGCACGACTTCAGCCAGCAGATGGCCGGGCTGTACGCGTGGGTCGACAAAGTCCGCGCCGACACCGCCAGCAAACGCAAAAAGGGCTAGGGGATCAACGCGTGAGTGGAGCTCCAAAGCGCGATTGGTTTAGCTGGTACTGCCAGCAAGCTGAGCAAGGTGTGCGCAAGCCGCCCGCTGATGGTGTTGCGTATGCATGTCCTTGTTGTGGTTTTCTCACGCTGAGCGAGCGCGGTGGCGACGAGATATGCGAAGTTTGTTATTGGGAAGACGACGGTCAGGACGATCATGACGCGGACGCTGTTCGTGGTGGCCCAAACAGTGACTTGTCGCTAACCCAAGCGCGGGCGAACTTTCGCGAATTTGGCGCATGCAGCAGGACAATGCTCAAATCAGTAAGGCCTCCCCGGCTTGAAGAGATTCCGTCTGGTAAAACCTAGTGGCGATAGCCAACCCGCCTGCGCCAATACACAATGCCCCCATGCCCGCCGAAAAGCCCGCCAGCAAGCCTGCTATTGAAGTTCCGGTGACTAAACCCGGCAAACCACCGAAGCTGCCGTGCCCCTGTTGCGGCTATCTCACCATTGACGAACGCGGCGACGACGAGCGCTGCCCCATCTGTTATTGGCAAGACGACGGCCAGGACGACAAGGACGCCAACAAGGTACGAAACGGCGCCAACGGGCGGCTATCGCTGACGCAAGCGCGCGAGAATTTTAAAAAGCTCGGCGCAGTCGACGAACACGTGCGCGCCTACGTGCGGCCGCCCAAGCCCAAAGAACGCCCCGACGGCGGCGGCCAGCGCAAACCCTGGCGCAGACCCGGCGCCCCGGCCCCCGCGGCCGCACCCAAACCGCCCGAAAAGAAGTAGCCGCAAGTGGCGGCGAAACTCGCGCGGCAACGCAACTCTCCACGTCGAATCACGATTGTTAGCTCGCGCAGCGGGCGTTTAGGCTACCGGCGCTGTTTGAAAGTGCTACGAATGTTTACGTGGTGTTTGTTCTTCGTCGCGATCCATTTCGGCTTTGGTTAGCAGGCCATCTTGGGCGAAAGGTCGTAGGTCTTTCGCCGGCCGCAGCAAGAGGGATGTGGCCAATCGTGCACGTTGTTCGTCGGGCACGCCATGTCGCTCTAGGAGCAGCATCGCGTCACTAATTGCCTTCACCTCAAGGATGTCATTTTCGATCCGCATTCTTTCATTTTCCAACGCCAACCGCTCGTTCTCGTGTTCGTTGCGATACCCCGCATCCTTTTGATGCTCATGGGCGTCTACCGTCGCTTGTCGAAGGTTGTCTGACGAAACCAACCGCGGAATCAGATCCAAAAAGTATTCGAACACCTTTCGGATCCCTTGAAAGGCCCAAGACCCAGGTGAATTGAATTTAGCCGAATGCAATACAAGTTTGTCTTTAGGCAACAAGTGCTCGTAAAGCGGTCGCCTCCTGTCAGAGTAGTTGTCGACAAACCGCGGGGGCCAACCATTTAGGTAATACTCACGACCGAACCGAGGTGAGGGATCGCGATACAGAAGGCGTTCCAATGAGGCGGGCAAGTTGATGAAAAGCAGGGCTCCGCTGTATGTTTGCTCAATTGCTTCTAAGCACGCTGCCACATCATGTACATGACCAAGATTGCCATAGATGCGAATGGTCGACTGCGTAGTTTCGCGTTTCGGCATCATCGGGCGCCCTTTTGAGATGGAGTGACGGTCTTACAGCCCCAGGACCTTCTTGCACTCTTCGATGGCCTTGGCGACGTGGTCGTTGCTGACGCCGAGCTGCTTCTTCTCGCTGTCGTTGAGCTTGAGCTCGATGATTTTCTCGAGGCCGTTCTTGCCCAGCACGCAGGGCACTCCCTGCCACGAGCCCTTGAGGCCGTACTCGCCCTCTAGCAGCACACAACACGGCAGGATGCGGCGCTGGTCCTTGACGATGCTTTCGACCATCGCGACCACGCTGCTGCCCGGCGCGTAATAGGCGCTGCCCGTTTTCAAAAGGCTGACGATCTCCGCGCCGCCGTTTTGCGTGCGCTTGTTGATCGCGTCGATGCGCTCGGGCGACATCAGGTCGGTGATTGGGATGCCGCTGACGGTCGTGTAGCGAGGCAGCGGAACCATCGTGTCGCCGTGGCCGCCCAGCACCATCGGGCTGACGTCCTTGACGCTGACGTTAAGTTCCATCGCCACGAAGCTCGCCATGCGCGCGCTATCGAGCACGCCCGCCATGCCGATCACGCGGTTTTTCGGGAAGCCGCTACGCTTGTGCGCGAGGTACGTCATCACGTCGAGCGGATTGGTCACCATGATCAGAATCGCGTTGGGCGCGTGCTGCTTGACCGCGTCGATGACGCCGTTGACGATGCCCGCGTTGGTCTTGAGCAGGTCGTCGCGGCTCATGCCCGGCTTGCGCGCAATTCCCGACGTCACGACGACAACGGCGCTGTCCTTCAAGTCGGCGAGATTGTTGCTGCCGGTAATGCGCGCGTCGAAGCGTTCAACGGGCGCGCTCTCGAACATATCCAGCGCCTTGCCCTGCGGCATGTCGGGCACGATGTCGATCATCGTGACGTCGCCGAGTTCGCGATCGGCCATGCGCTGCGCAACAGTGGCGCCGACAAAACCTGCACCGACGACGGAAAGTTTCGGGCGATTGAAAGACATGCGTGGCTCCTGGATTGGGTACGCACGCTTATACGGTGGCGCGCAAACAATGGAAGCAGCCGCAAATCGCCCTTTTTTGCGTGATTCGTGACACGAGTTGACGTTACAGGCTGCGGGATTTGGATTTCTGACACACCCCAGGCGCAAAGGGGCGCGGAAAATAGACTCCCGCCGCGCACAGTCAAGAGCTTCATCCTTTCTTTTTTACCCAAATCTCGCTATATTAGTTTTCACTGACTTGAAGCAGCAGTTGACGCCATCCAACGCATCGCGCACGGGAGACTCAATGCAACTGCCACCACGGCTGCGGCCGACGGAAGCGGCTACGATTCTGGAGCCCTTTGGACGTTCTCTGAAGAAGAAGACCACTGTGAAGGTTGCGCCGAAGAAGACCGCGAAGGTCTCGGCCAAAAAGGAGACGAAGGAAGACGTGAGTCTGACGCTCATCGACGTGCGTCAGCCACAGGAGCGGGTTGCGGGCAGCATCCCCGGGGCAAGACAGATTCCGATTGATCTGATCCTCCAGACCGTCCCCGGCGAGATTCCCGATCCCAATGCTCCGGTCGTCGTGTTCTGCCGCAGCGGTATGTACGGCGGCATGGCGCAGGGTGCGCTGCGCAAGCTGGGCTACACGAACGTTGCCAACATCGTTGGCGGCTTCGAAGCCTGGAAGCGCGCTGGCCTGCCTGTTGAGCTTCTGAAGTAAATTCGCTTTACCAACGATGCGGGCGGCCTGACGGGGCTGCCCGCTTTCGTTTAACTGCCGGTGGCTGCGGTTTCCTAACCGCAGCGCATTGAAGTATCGAGCGCCCCGCACCATCATCGCTTCCGTGCCCGGACCCATTCCTGTAATCGTTTGCCCCGGCCTCGACGGCAGTGCGTCGGAGTTCGCCGACCTTGAGGATTTGCTCGCGCCCGTGCTTGAGTTTCGATTCGCCCGCTATCCCGACAACGACACGGCGGACGTCAAAGGCCTGGCCTCGATGGTCGCTTCGAAACTACGCAAGCTCCCGAAGGGAAAACGCCTGCTGGCCGGTTGTTCCTTCGGCGGCTTTGTCGCGATGCAGACCGCCCTGCGTTATCCCGAACTCGTCGATGGCCTGTGCCTGATCGCGACGTTCAACCATGATCCTGCGCCGATTTCCGAGGCGCTTGGCGTGGCGTTAGCCCGTGTGCTGCCAAAGTCGACCACCAAAACTGTCGCCCGGGTACTGGCGCGAAAAATCACCGGCAAGCGCATGGCGAAATCCCAGCATAAGCGATTCGCCGACGCCATTGACGCAATCGACCCGTTTGTCATGTCCGCGCGCGTCAGGCTGTTCCAGGGCTGGGATGCGCGTGAGCGACTCACGGAGATTGCTGTGCCCGTCGAAGTCGTGTATGCCACGCGTGACGGCATCAGCGGCACGAAGGCCCAGATACAAGGTTGGGCGGCAATACCCAACGCGCGCGTCACGGGAGTTAAATCCGGCCATGTGTTGCCGTACGCCAAGCCGAAAGAGCTGGGCAAGCTCATGCTGGATTGGGTGCAGCGCGTGACAGGAACAGCGCAATGAAAGAGCGGCCAGCCATCGCCGCCATCGACGTGGGCGGGACGTTCACCGACGCCGTGTTGTGGCGCGACGGCAAACTTTCGCGCTGCAAGCTGCCGACGACGCCTGAAAATCCGGCGCTCGGTGTTGCGGCGGCGTTGAAACGGCTGGGCGGCTCAGATTTGCTTGTGCACGGCACGACGACGGCGACCAACGCGTTGCTCGAGGGCAAGCTCGCGCCGATTGCATTCGTCACTACAAAGGGCATGCGCGACGTGCTCGCGATTGGCCGGCAGAACCGCGACCCGCGCGACCTTTACGCGATCGTGCCGCGTCAGCGCAACGAACTCGTGCCGCACCAACGCCGCCTTGAAGTCGACGAGCGTTTGGGCCCCGACGGCAGCGTTGAACGCCCGTTGAGCGACGGCGATCTGCGCCGCCTTGCCGTCCAGATCGCAACGCTCAAACCCGCCGCCGTCGCTGTTTGCCTGATTCACTCCTACGCCAACGCAGTGCATGAGCACGCGGTGCGCGACGCGCTGAAGGCGCTAGGCGTGCCGGTCGTTCTGTCGAGCGATCTCGCCCCCGAGTTTCGCGAGTACGAGCGCAGCCTCGTCACCGCCGCAAACGCCGGTTTGATTCCGCTGCTGCAACATTATCTGGAAACCCTGACGCAAAGTGTGTCCCCAACGCGCGTCGTCATCATGCATAGCGCCGGCGGGTGGCTGCCGGCTGAGATCGCGGCACGCGAACCCGTGCGGCTGGCGCTTTCCGGCCCGGCGGGCGGCGTGGTGGGTGTGCTCGCGGTACTAGACGCCGAGGGCGTGGATGCGGCGGTGGGCTTTGACGTCGGCGGCACGTCGACGGACGTTGCGCTGGTGACAAAACAGCCGCGATTGCGCGGCGTCACGGAAGTCGCGGGCTTGCCCCTGCGCACACCGTCGCTGGACATTCACACGATTGGCGCCGGTGGGGGATCGCTGGCGTATTTCGATGCCGGCGGCGCGCTCAACGTCGGCCCGCAGAGCGCAGGTGCGCAGCCGGGTCCCGCCTGCTACGCGCGCGGCGGGACCCAGACGACGCTGACCGACGCGCTGGTTGTGCTTGGCCGTTTGCCCGCGTCACTCAAACTTGGCGGCGAGATGACGCTTGATCACGCGCTTGCCGAAAAAGCAGTGGCCTCCGTAGGGACGCGCGGCAGCGTGTCCGCCACCGCCGCCGCAATCAAAGACGTCACGCTCGCCGGTATCGCTCGCGCCCTCAAACGCGTGACCGTCGAGCGTGGGATTGATCCGCGCAACCTGCCGCTTGTGCCCTTTGGCGGGGCGGGCGGCCTGCTGGCGTGCGAACTGGCGGAGTTACTTGGCATGCGCGAGATTCTCGTCCCGCGCGACCCGGGTCTGCTATGCGCGCTTGGCATGTTGAACAGCCAAGCTTCGCGCGACGCTTCGCGGACGGTGTTGCTGCGCGACGGCACCTCGGGCCTCCATCCCGCGCTGCAACGTGTGGCAACCGAACTTGAGAAGCGCGCCACGGCTGAACTCCGCGCCTGCGGCCTGAACGGCCCGTTCGAGACGCACGCGAGCCTCGACGTTCGCTACGTCGGCCAGAGTTACGAATTGAATGTTCCGCTCACGGCGCACTGGCGCAAGACGTTCGACGACGCGCACAAACGCGAGTTCGGCGAAGCGATGCCCGACCGCGCAGCCGAAATCGTCAATGTGCGCGCGCGTGTCAGTGCAAGACGGAAGCCGCTGCGTTTGCCGCTGGAACTGCCGCGTAAGGGCGTTGCCAAGCCCTACGAACGCTGGAAGGGCGTTCCTGTCTTCGACCGCGACACGATGCCCGTCGGCGCGAAGTTGAAAGGGCCCGCCATCGTGACCGAGCTGTCCTCGTGTCTGTGGCTTGCACGTGGCTGGAAGCTTGCAGTGCTCAAGACCGGCACACTGAGGCTAAGCCATGCCTAAACACGACATCGCGGCGGTTTCCGTACTGCATCACGCGCTGGTGGGCGCCGCCGAGGAAATGGGCGAGGTGCTCAAACGCAGCGCGTTCAGCCCGAACATCAAGGAGCGCCAGGATTACTCCTGCGCATTGTTCGATGCTCGCGGCCGTCTGATCGCCCAGGCGGCTCATTTGCCCGTGCACCTGGGCAGTATGCCCGCGAGCGTTCATGCCGTGATCGACCGCGTAGAATTCAAGCGCGACGGCGATTTCGCCATCGTCAACGATCCCTACAACGGCGGCACGCATCTGCCGGATATCACGATGGTCGCGCCTGTGTACGAAGGCAAAGCGTTGATTGGCTATGCGGCGAATCGTGCGCACCACGCCGACATCGGCGGCGCTGCGCCGGGCAGCATGTCGCCACAAACCGAACTCATGGCCGAGGGCCTGATTATTCCACCCATGTTGCTCACGCGTGAAACCTTGGCGCTGGTCGCGGCGAACACGCGCACGCCCGATGAGCGGCGCGGCGATCTCAAGGCACAGCAGGCCGCATGTGCGCGCGGCGGGCAACGCCTGCGCGAGGCCAAGCAGCATTGGGGAGGCGGCTTTGATGGTTTGTGCGACGCTCTCGTCGCGCACAGTCGCAATCTTATGCGTCATTCGTTGAAGCAGCTAAAACCGGGTGTGTATCGCGCGGCAGACTTCATGGACGACGACGGCGCGGGCACCACGAACATCCGCGTCGCCGTGACGCTGACCGTCAAGCGCGGCGGTAAGCTGACGTTCGACTTCACGGGCAGTGCGCCGCAGGTCAAAGGCGGCGTCAACGCGGTTGCGGCGGTTACGGCCAGCGCGTGCTACTACGCTTGCTTGTGCCTGTGCGACCCGGTGCCGCCGGTGAACGCGGGTTGCTTCGAGGACATTCGCGTCATCGCGCCTGAGGGCACGATTGTTAACGCGCGCCGGCCCGCCGCGGTCGCGGGCGGCAACGTGGAAACGAGCCAGCGCATCGTCGATGTCTGCTTTGCGGCGCTGGCCAAAGCCGGCGCGAGGGTCGCTGCACAGTCGCAAGGCACGATGAACAACGTGACCATCGGCGGGGTCAACGCCAAGAGCGCAACCTTTACGTATTACGAGACAATCGCGGGCGGTTGCGGCGGCACGGACGCGCAGCCTGGAGCCTCGGCGACGCACAGCCACATGACGAACACGCTCAATACGCCGATCGAGGCGCTCGAGCACGCATACCCGCTGCGCGTCGAGGAGTATTCGATACGTGAAGGCGCGAAAGGCGGCCGCGGTGTTGTTCGGCGGATCCGTGCGCTGGTGCCCTGCGAGTTCGGCCTGTTGACAGAGCGCCGCAAACGTGCGCCCAAGGGCGGCGAACCCGGAGTAAACCGTGTCTGTCGCGCCAAAGGTCAGGTCGAGACCTTGCCGGCCAAATGCAGCGGCAAACTCGACTCTGGCGACTCGCTGGAAATCATCACGCCGAATGCTGACGGCGCGGAAGACTGATACAATGGTGAGGGAGGCAACCATGAAGGCCAGCAAACAACTTACAGCAATCATCGAACGCGAAGGCGATGGATATGTGGCCCATTGCGCCGAACTCGACATTGCCAGCCAGGGCGACAGCGTCGAGCACGCCCGCGCCAATCTCGCCGAGGCCGTCGAATTGTTCTTTGAGACGGCATCAAAATCTGAGATCAAGAAACGTCTACATGCCGAAGTCTACGTGACCCGGCTGGAGATCGCCGTTGGGTAAGCTTCGCGTTCTATCGGCCCGCGAAGTGTGCGCCATTCTTTCCGCCAACGGATTTGTGCAAGTCCGCCAACGTGGTAGCCACATCATCATGCAGAAACGAAGTGGCAACACGACCATCACAGTGCCTGTGCCGGACTACAAAGAGCTTCGGATCGGCACCTTGCAATCGATCATTCGCCAGTCGCAATTGCCGCGCGCCATGTTCGAAGTAGGGCGCTGATGCATTATTTGTTAGCCAGCTTCTTCATTTCGGCGAGGATCGCGTCGCATTCGTCGGTCGTGTTGTAGAAGTGCGGCGAGACTCGAATCCCGCCGCGCGGGCGATAGTCGATCACAAAGCCGCGTTCGATCAACTTCGCTTCGGCCTGTTCAGAACCGGGGAAATCGATGCAGACGGTGCCGCCACGCCGAGCGGGATCGCGAGGCGAGTTGACCTTGAAACCGGCCTCCAGAGCCTTGTCCATCAGGTGCGCGGTCAGGCGCTGGCTCTTCTCGCGGATCTTGTCGACGCCGACTTGTTTGATGATCTCGTAGCCGGGTCGGCACGAATACAACGCAACGACGGGCGGCGTGCCGGTACTCGCGCGCCAGGCGTTGGGCGCGGGCTCGAATTCCATCTCGAATTTAAAAGGCCGCGCGTGGCTGATCCAGCCCGTCAGCACGGGCTTGTAGTCCTTGATCAAGTCGGGGCGGATGTACAAGTAGCAGACGTTGGGGCCGCCGCAAACCCATTTGACGCTGCCGCCGACGAGGTAGTCAACGTTGAGCGCCTTGACGTCGATCGGCACCGTGCCGAGGCTCTGGTAAGCGTCGAGCAGGACCTTTGCGCCGACCTTGTGCGCCTTTTCGATGATCGGTTTGACGTCTTGCAGGTAGCTGCTGCGGAAATAAACGTGGCTGATGGGTACGATCGCGGTCGTTTCGTCAATCGCGTCGCAAAGTTTCTGCACGTCGACGCCGATGCCGTCGTCGCTCTTGACCATCTTCACCTTCGCGCCGTAACGCGCCCATTCCTGCGTGACGTAGTGCGGGCTGGTGAATTGCATGTCGTCGTAGACGATGCCGTTGCGCTTGCCCCTGAAGTCGATGCTCGAGAGCACCTGTGCCGTCAGCGTGGCGACGTTGAGGTGCAGCATGACGGAGCCTTTTGGGGCATTAAACACGCTGCCTATTAAATCGGCAGTGAGTTCGCAGTCGTGGAGCCAGCCGCTGCCGTCGGGGTAATGCCAGGCCGTGACGCCGTCGGTGTTCCACATGTCGGCGAAGTGCTTTAGACCTTCGTAGACCTTTCGGGGCATCGCGCCCAGGCTGTTGTTGATGAGGTAGGTCTTGCGCGCGAGGATCGGAAACTCCTCGCGCCATTTCATTAGCGGATCAGTGGTTTTAGTCATGATGGCCCCGATTCCCGGACGTAGCGACAGCACACCCTCTTTTAAGCCACAGATTCACACAGATAAACACGGAAAAACTGCACGTCAGTTGCGCCGTCGCCGATCATTTGACAAAGGAGCCTGTCATGCTTCGACTGATTCGTTTTGTGGCCGTTATTTTCGTGCTCATGCTCGTCAGCAGCAGTTCGCGGCTGGAACTGCCCGTGTCGTTGGCACAGCCCGAACCAGCTTCCGAAGTTCCCCGTGAGGATTCTTCCAGCGATGCGGAAGTAGTCGCATCAGGTCCGATGGTCATTCGGACGCGTGCCATGGGCGAATTGCATGGGCTGGCCGGTACGCCAGATGGGCAACGCTACACAACTCGCGAGTATCTCTACAGGGATTGGAAGCTTGTCGAAGTGATCGACGGAGAGCGCCAGTTCTCCCACTTGAAGGTTGAACACAAAGGCGTTCTGAAATGGCTTGGTGCAGGGTCCGGCAGTGAAGAAGGAACCAGCGGGGGCTATTTCATGTGTTTTTTAACGCTACGGCATCTCGGTAAATGCCGGTGGCCAGAGCAGAGCGTTGAACGGCCGCTTGGTGATTGCAGCTCGTGGGCACGCGGATGCTGGCAAACGCCTGACGGCCGTGACACAGACCTCGAAATTGAGGACATGACAGGTCGTGGCGGATTGACGGTTATCGCCTATGAGTGGACCGGCGGTGCGCATGCGGCGTACAACTACTGGATTCTCAATCTGAAGGCCGACACCGGCAACTGCTGGTGTTTAAACTACATGCCGCTAGGGAATTCAGAACTGGGGCTTGTAAGCGTCGAGAGCACGGGAGCCGCACGTCTGCATTGCTTCGACGATATTTTTGCCTACTACTACACGGGCTTTGCCGGGTCGCCGTTTCCTGAGGTCGAGTTGTCGTTCCAAGAGCCGGCCTTCGAATTTGATAACAAACCTTTAGCCGATCAAGTGATCGCCGAAGCTCTGAATCGCACGCTTTGTGACGATTATGGTGTGGAAGACCTTGCATCCCGGCTAACGGATTTCGTTTGGCACGGCCACATCGACGAAGCTGGTGAACTAGTTCGACGCGCGCCTAGACAAGTTTTTGGCGAGAATGTGGACAAGTCGAAGTGGTGGGCGGACTTTCTCGAAAACGCGAGATCTTCGCGCTTCTGGGACGCGATGGTGAAGCGGTTCCCCGCTTTAGAGCACGCACCGAAAGTGGATTAGCGCCGGGCCCGACTACTCCGCCGGCAGCGCTTCGGTGATGTCGTCGACAGGCATTTCGTCCGTTGGTCCCTTGGTGCCGGACTTGCGCTTGACCATCGTGAAAATACCGGTGTCATCGTTGAGCGCGCCCGTTTTCAAGCGCACCAGTCCCGCCAGGGCCGAGGGCAGTTTCGACGAGGCGGTTGCGCCGACGGTTTGATGCACGGTCTCGACCTTGGTGTAGCGCCACAGGCCCTTGGTCGCCGCAACAATCACCGGCGAGGTGTACGCAAGCTGGATCGGGTCGACTATCGCCTGCTTGCTGCCGATCAAACCTTTAACCGTGGGCCGAGCGTAGACCGGGAGCACCCCACCCGGGCCAAACTGGCGCGCGTGGGTGTCGCCGCAAGCTGCGCCGGCGAGCAGCTCGCCGTCAGTTGCGAGAATGAACAATGTCGTCTCGCCGCGGTTGTTATCGGCGATGTGGGCGTCGATATCCTGGATGCACTTCACCCAGCGCGCGGGATCGAATGGGAAGGTGTTTCCCTCAGCGAATTTCATCGCCATTTCGACGGCGGTTTGCGAGGCCAGCGGTGTGCCGGCCTTCACCGCGCTGCCGTCGGCAATCGCCAGTACTACGTGCGTGTCGGCCTCCAGCCACGCCATGCGGACACGCCCATCACCTTTGATGTGTTCGCAATGCGAATAAACCTTGACGTTGGTCAAAGCCGCCCCGTGAAGTAAGCCGTGCCGAGTCTACTTGATTCCCAAGCGGACACGGTAGGTCAGATACCAGGTTGAGGGTGTATCACCCAGAATCCGCTTGGCAATGGCCCTCAGCGCGGGCACGCCGATGTCGGATTCCGAAAAGCCGGACTTCAGCACGGTCTGCACCCCGCCCTGGCTGAGCGCGATGCCGATCAGGCGTTCGGCGTTGCCTTCCTCGACGCTGTGCAGGGCGAAATCGCGCACAAAGGTGAAACAGCCGCTTTCAGCCATGCGTGCGGCGTGGCCGTGTTTGTCCCAATAACGCACGTGCGGGGACAGCTTGTTGCGCCGTTCGATGTTCTCGGCGCTGCAAAGACAATCTTCGTAGGCCGACTGCACCTGCCAGTGAAGCACCGGCGGCCAGTCGCAATCGTAGGCGGCAAAGACACCGCCTGGCCGCAGGATGCGGGCAATCTCGGCAAAAGTCGGCCCCGGCTCCATCCAATGCAGGGCCTGCGCGCAAGTGACAACGTCGGCGCAGGCGTCGTCGAGCCCCGTGTCTGACGACAGGCCCTCGATGTATTCGATATTGTGCGCAGCCGTCGCCGCAACGGCCTGCTTACGCATGTCGGCGTTGGGTTCGATGCCGATGATCCTGTCGGCGCGCTCGGCCCAGATGCGCGTGGAAATGCCCGTGCCCGAGCCGATATCGACTACGAGTGCCGGGCGCGCGAAGCCGCCGATGGACGCCAGTACGTCGATCAGCACCGCGGGCGGGTGCGGCCGCACGGAATTGTAAACCTGCGCAAAGCCGCTGAAGCGTTGAACGTTGCCGGAAATGTCGCCCATGGACGCGATTGTGCGTCCACAGGCGGGTATGGCAAGTGACTTAGGAATTCTTGTTGTTAACGGCTGCCGTCAACATGCCAAGGCCGAGCATGCCGACAAACGCGCCCAGTGCGAGGATTCCCCAGCGTTCCGCCGGCCACTTGCTGAGCTGCAAAAAGCCGAGGTCGAGGTCGATGCCTTCGCTCAGTCCGAAAACGTCGGCGATCGCGCATACCGCAAGCGCCGCACCGCCGCCGATTAACACGACGCTGCTAAGGAGAAGGAACGGAGCTGATTTCATGGCTGCTCCCGGTTGCTGTGCCCCGAGAGCCCGGATGTCTTTACGTCTTCGCGGTGGTGTAACCGCCGCCGCCCTGCGGGCGATACTTGGCATTGTACGCGTTTGTTGTGCGGTTGATAACCGCCCAAATGTCGGGGAACATCGCCGAATTAGCGTGCTTTTCAAGCGAGCTCGCCGGGATGCCTTTGAGGCTGAGCACGCCGTCGCCGATGATGCGTTTGACGACCTGGAAGTGGCGGTAGCGCCAGTGCATGAACTCCTGGTCGAACTCGGCCATCGCAATGGTGAGGTCATATAGGTCGCGATTGCCCGCCGGGTCCTGGTGCACGGCGTCCACGGTGGCCTTGCGGCGCTTGAGCACGCCCTCGAAGGCCGCCAGCAACGGCTTGCCGATGTCGAGTAGGCGGCTGAAGGTCGGGGATTCCTGCCCGCTGCCTTTGCCAAGGCCCATGCGAATCTTGTGGTAATCCCAGGGCGCAATCGACATCGGGAATTTCAAACTGCCCGCGAGGAATTCGATGATGCGTGCGGCGCGCGTGAGAAACCGCGCGGCGTCGCGCAGGTTGTCGCCCTCCATCCACTTGGCTGCCTGTTCGGCGTGCTGGATGACAACTTTCAGCCAGATTTCCATCGACTGGTGCACGGACTGGAAGAGCAACTCCTCCTCGTTGGCCCATTCGGAGGGGCCCTTTTGCAGCTTAAAGAGCTCCTGCGTGCGGATGTACTTTTCGTAGTCGGTGCTGCCGTCGCCGTAGACTTGCGGGTTGCCGGGCATATTCGTTCTCCTGCCTGCATCCTACTCGGCGCGCGCGGCGAGGCTATACTCCGGCACGGGGGAACGTTTATGCCTGTTGGAATCGGATATGACATTCATGCGCTGGTCGCCGGGCGCAAACTCATCCTCGGCGGCGTGAAAATACCCTACGAAAAGGGATTGGACGGCCATTCGGATGCCGACGCGCTGCTGCATGCGATTGCCGACGCCATGCTGGGCGCAAGCGGCAAAGGCGACATCGGCGAGCACTTCCCGGATACCGACGCGAAGTACAAGGACGCCGATTCCGGCGTACTGCTCAAGGCCGTGGCCGACATCGTGCGCAACGCGCGCTTCGAGATCGAAAACATCGACTGCAACATCATCGCCCAGGCCCCGAAGATCGGCGGCTACAAACGCAAGATGGAGGCGCGCATCGCCGAGTTGCTCGACATCCGCACCAACCAGGTGAACGTGAAAGCCCGCACCAACGAGGGTTTGGACGCCGTCGGACGCAAAGAGGCGATTGCGACGCAGGCGATTGTTTCGCTGCGGAAGCTGTAAAGAGTTTGACTCGCCGGGCCGATGGGGTATCTTTCGACCTTATGAAGATGTTGAACACCAGCTTGTGTTGCCTTGCCCACGATCCCTGCATTGGTGGCTGACCCGGCGTTGACGCGTCGTGCGAGTCGAAAGGCCACCCACGGTGGCCTTTGTTATTTCCGGCGGCGGCATGATTGTTCGCGCCGGCCTTGCTTATCTTCCGCGACGTGAAATAGAGTGGCAAATATGCCCGTGCTGAAACTCAAGAATACGTACACGCGCAAGCTCGAGACCTTCGAACCCTTGATGCCCGGCCGCGTCACGATGTACTCGTGCGGCCCGACGGTCTATTCGTTTGCCCATATAGGCAACTTCCGCAGCTTCCTGGCCGCCGACATCCTGAGGCGTGTGCTTGAGCGCAATGGATACGAAGTCCGGCAGGTGATGAACATTACCGACGTCGGCCACATGACCGAAGACCACCTGGCCGATGCGCAGGGCGAGGACAAGCTTGCCAGGGCCGCGCGTGAACTGGGCAGCGATCCCTTCAAGGTCGCCGCACACTTCGAGAAAGCGTTCTACGAAGACGCGCGGGCGATGCGGCTGCGCGTCATGCAGGGCGGCGAGGCGGACGACCGCGCGCTGCACCCGCAGGCCACGCGCCACGTGCCTGAGATGCTGGCGATGATCCAGAAGTTGATCGAGCGCGGATTTGCTTACGTCGTGGACAGCGGTGAGGTGTACTACGAGGTTGCGAAATTCCCCGAGTACGGCACGCTCAGCGGCAAGGTGATCGACGAGCTGGAGGCCGGCGCGCGCGTTGACGTGCGCGAAGCGAAGCGTGATCCGCGCGATTTCGCACTCTGGAAGGTAGACGTTAAACATCTCATGCAGTGGGACCCGCACTCACCCAAGGGCTGGCCGAAGGAAGACTGGGACCGTTATCGTGAACTGGTTCCCAAGGGCGTCGAAAAGACCATCAAGCCGGGGTTCCCGGGCTGGCATATTGAGTGCTCAGCGATGGCGCGAGCGCACCTCGGGCCGGTGATCGACATCCACACCGGCGGCGAGGACAACATTTTCCCGCACCATGAGTGCGAGATTGCCCAGAGTTATGGCGCCTTTGGCTCGACCGTGCCGGGTCCGCACGGCGCGCCCGATCAGCAATCGCCCCGCAAATCCTTCGCCCGCTATTGGGTGCATGGCCGCCACTTGCTTGTCGACAACAAGAAGATGGCCAAGCGTGACGGCTCGTTCTTCACGGTGCGTGACTTGCTCGACCCGGTTGCGGCTGGCCGCAAAGACCTGCAGAAGCCGCTGGCTGATGCGGGTTTCAAGGCCGGTGTGCCGGCCAACGTATTGCGCTATGCGCTGATCGCCAACCAGTACGTGCAGCCGATGAACTTCAGCTTTGAATTGCTCGAACAGGCGCGAGCGAGCGTTGAGCGCATTCAGCGTTTCTTTGAGGATATGCGCCAGGCGGCGGGCGACGCGACCAAGCCGCCCTCGGATCGCATGGTCAAACTCGTGAACAAGCACGAGGAGGAATTCGACGCAGCGCTCAACGACAACTTGAACATGCCTAACGCGCTGGCGTCCGTCTTCACGTTTATCGGCGCGGTGAACGCAGCGAAGCCCGAGGCCGCGGACGCCGCCGAGGCCCTGCGCCTGATGGAAAGCTTTGACGAAGTGCTGGATGTGCTCGACCGCAGCGACCGCTCGGGCCTGTTTAATACGGGCGACGTGTCTTCGTGGCTCGACGCTGAGAAGCTTAAGACGAAGGCCGCGCACGAGGTCAAGCACTGGGCCAAAGCCGCCGACCGTGAAGTGCTCTTTGAGAAAATCGAGGCCGGTGAACTGCCCAGCTTCGAGGATCTCGCGCCGATTGAGGAAATGGACGCCGAGGCTATTGCGCTGTTTGTCGCCGTGCGCCAGGCCGCCAAGAAGGCCAAAGACTTCAAGCAATCCGACGCGATCCGCGACGATCTGAAGAGGCGCGGCGTGCTGATCGAAGACACGCCGCAAGGCGTGCGCTGGACGCTCAGCTAAAAGGGAAGATCGTCTGACGCCGGCGGGTCTTCGATGCCGCTGACAACGATGCCGAACTTCGCGAGTTCGGCGATGATCTGGTCGTTGGGCATGTCGTAGATCTGTTCCTGTATCGACAAAGCCGCCATTTCGACGTTGAAACTGCCCAGGCTGCCGCCGTTGTCTTCCATGATCGCGGCGATCTTTTTCTCGGGCGTGTCGTACTTTTCCGGGTGCTCTTCTTCGTCGTCGAAGTGGATGTTCGGCAACTGCACGCGAATCAGGTCTTCGTTGTTCAGTCGCCGCGCGCGCGCCCGGCCAAGCCACAGCCGCGCATCCCAATTAGAGATGACACCCAGAAACTTCTGTTTGTCCGGCTTGCGGCTCATGGCGATGTCTGGGCAATTTAGCGCGGAGGTTGCGGCGGGCGATAGGGCGTCTGCGGCCGCTGCGGGTACGGCTGATAGGGCGGCTGCACTGCGCCCGGGTGCGGCGTTTGCGGATAGCTCACGGCCGCGCCGGGGTGCGGCTGTTGCGGGTATTGCGGGTGCTCGGGGTAGGGCTGGTGGTAATGCCGCGACAGGTAGCTTGCGGGCATTGAAGATTCGTAACCGGCCGGCAGCGCCATCAGGCCGCCGCGATGTTTGGCCTGCACCAGCGCCGCAAACGCGAGGATGCCTCCAAGCGCCGCAACGCCTAGCCCGATCCAGAGCCCGGTTTTCGCCTCGCTTTGGGATTGGCCGAGGTTCTCGGCGATTGCCCAGTTGGTCTTGTCCAGCGGGTCAAACAGGATGGCGACGGGTTTGGGATACGACGGCGACGATCCGGTGTATTTGCCATACACAAAGCTCGCGACTTCCTTTTCCGAATCAATGTGTTCGCCGGTGGGCGTGTCGAAGCGCACCTGCACATAGTAATGATGACTGATGCCGCCCTTGCTGCGGCGCGTTTCGCGGTGCGAGGCGCCGATCGCCTGACCCTCGATCTGCTGGCCGTGATCCTGCAGGCCACCCAGGCGAGCGCCCTGCGTGATGTTGAACATCGCCAGCCCGCCGCCAACCAGCGCGACGACAGCGCCTGCAATCAACAACGTGATGGGTCGAGACGGGCGACGAGATCGAAAGCGCATGGCTAGTCCTCCGCCACGAAATTTATCACGTCGTGCAGTCGCGGCCATTACGGCGTGCAGGTGATTTTGTAATCAGCCATGGATTGCGCCGTCGAGGCCAAGGTCGGCCACGAGTTCGATGTCCATTTCGCGCGTGCGGCCGGGTGTAGTCAGGTAATTACCGACCATCATGCCGTTGGCGCCTGCCATGAACAAAAAGGGCTGCAACTGGCGCAGGTTCTGGATGCGGCCGCCGGCGACGAAGATGTCGCTGGTCGGGTTAGTAAGGCGGAAGACCGCGATCAGCATCAGCGCCTCGAGCGGTTTAATATCCTGCTTGCCCGCGAGCGGCGTGCCGTGGACCGAGACGAGAAAATTCAGCGGTACGTGCTCAGGCCGCAGCGAACGGATTTCGAGCATGAACTCGGCGCGCTGGCGCATGTTTTCGCCCATGCCGAAGATGCCGCCGCAACAGACTTCCATGCCCGCGGCTTTCGCGTGTTTGATCGTGTCGTAGTTTTCCTGCCACGGGCGCGTGGTGCAGACTTGCGAGTAATAGCTTGAGCTGGTTTCAAGGTTGTGGTGGTAGACGACGCAGCCGGCGTCCTTGAGTTGCGCCATTTCTTCGGGGCCGGCGACGCCGAGGCTGACGTCTGGCAGCACGCGGCCTTCGGCCTTGATGCGCTTGATCGCGTCGCAGATCTGGTCGAGCTGCGGGCCCTTCTTGATGCCTTTCCATGCTGCGACGAGGCCGAAGTTCGTCGCGCCGTGATCCACGCTTTCACGCGCGGCATCGACCATCTGGTCGGTGGACATCAGGCCGTAGGTGGGGGTGCCGGCTTCCTTCTGCCAGAAGACGCTTTGTGCGCAGAAGCCGCAGTCCTCGCCGCAATTGCCGCTCTTGATATTGACGATGCCGCAGCGGTGAAGCTGGTCGCCGAGGAAATGGCGTTTGACGAGATAAGCCGCGTACATGAGGTCGTAGGCGCGCTCGGTCGGCAGGCGCAGGAGTGCGGTGGCGGTATCGAGGTCGATCTCGCCGCCGCTGATGACGAATTCGGCGAGGTCGGTAAGCGGTCCATCGGTGATGCGTGGTGCGGCGATAGAGCTAGGCAAGTGGATACTCCTTTGCGTTTTCCCAACCGGTTTCATCAAAGTGGCCACTGAGTTTGTCGCCAATTAAGTGAATTGCATAGGCGACGGCGGCCGCAACATCCTCTTTTTTGAGTTGCGGAAAATGATCGATGATCTCATCGGCTGTCATCCCATCCGCCAGCGATGCCAGAACGGTTGCAACGAATGTCCGGGTGTTTCTGAAAACTGCAGCGCCTGCACAAGTATTAGCGTCAACCGTGATTCGCTTGAGCAGAGTGTCGTGGTCGAACATTTGCAACCTGTGTCGCCCCTATGGGGCTCTGCAATCTTGGTCGTCGGGCAACCCCCGGCTTGCGCCGAGGGCTAACGAGCTTGCGGCGCTACGCGCCTAAAAACCGCCAATCGTTGTGCTACAGGCGCGGAGCGCCGGCATTTCTTTAGCCCCGGCCGCAAGGCCGGGGTTCAGGATCATAGAAAAAACCAGAGCCCCGTCAGGGGCGACAGAGGAGACAAGTGGTGCGGTCAGGCGCCGGAGTTTAGTACATCAAGTTTCGAGAAATGACTTTCGAGAAATGACGATCATGCAACGTCTTGAGATGGGTATCGACGTCATCCCAAGGTCTTAGATCGAATTCCTCAACAAGGATACGAAGCAGCCGCTGAATGATGGTGTCGTCGTGCCATTCAGGGTCATCCTTTGATCCGTTCTGAATGTCTTTGATCGCTTGGGCAGGATTAAATGCCAAATCATCGAGGATGGTGTACCCGACTTCACAACCAAGGCATAAAAAGTCTCGCAGGTTTTCGCCAACGACGACGTTCATTTGATCCGGTGAGTTCGTCGGCACCGTCATGATGATCGGGGAATCGTCGGTTACAGCGCCGTGCGTTTCCAAAAAGCTAAAGTGGCTGCCGTCCACCCCAGTGCATGCGAATGGAACTACATTCAGCGCGTGCAGAAGCAGTGATGTTGCCCGCGGCCGAACTCTAATCCGGACATAAGAATCAAACCAATGCGCTCGAAGGCAGTAGTCCAACTAGGATCGTCCCCAGGAGGTCCAACGCGGTCGACTAAGGCGACTAACCGTTCAAATTGAAGAGACCGATTCGTGGCGGCTACGCTCTTTAGGTCGTCCTTCGCCATGGTGTGGGATCCAGTTATTTCAAAGCCCGCCAGCCGATGTCCTTGCGGTAGAACATCTTGTCGAAGCGGATTTTCTCGATCGCGGCGTAGGCTTTCTTGCGGGCGTCGACGAGGTCCGTCCCCAGCGCCGTCACGTTCAGAACGCGGCCGCCGTTGGTGAACCATTCGCCGCCGACGCGTTTAGTGCCCGCGTGATAAATCGTCACGTCGGGACCGAAATCGTTCTCCAGGCCGTGGATCTTGTAGCCCTTCTCGAATTCGCGAGGGTAACCGCCGCTGGCGAGCACCACCGTGACCGCGGCGCGCGGGTCCCACTCGACGTCGACGCTGTCGAGATTGCCCTCGGTCGCGGCCCACAACACGTCAAACAGGTCGCCCTGCATGCGCGCCATGATCGTCTGTGTTTCCGGGTCGCCAAAGCGCGCGTTGTACTCAATGACCTTCGGGCCAAGCTTGGTCAACATTACGCCCACAAACAGCGTGCCCGAAAAAGGCGTTTCATCGCGGTTCATGGCGTGCACCGTGCGCACCATGATTTCGTCCTGGATCTGGTCCTGCACTTCTTCACTCACTTGCGGCAGCGGGCTATATGTTCCCATGCCGCCGGTGTTTTCGCCCTTGTCGCCGTCGAGCGCCCGCTTGTGGTCCTGCGCGAGGCACAGCGACAAGATCGTGCGGCCGTCGGTGATGGCGTGCACGCTGATTTCCTCGCCCTGCAAAAAGTCCTCAATCAGCACGCGCCTGCCTGCCTCGCCAAAGCGTTTGACGATCATCATTTCCTTGACCGCCGCTTCGCCTTCGTCGACGTCGTGGCAGATCGTGACGCCCTTGCCCGCCGCAAGTCCGTCGGCCTTGATCACGACGGGGTAGTCGCAGTTCTTGAGGTATTCGCTGGCAGGACCCGGCTTGTCGTAAATTTTATGTCCCGCCGTGGGGATGGCGTGGCGGCGCATGACGTCTTTGGCAAAACCCTTGGACGATTCCAGCCGCGCGGCCGAGCCCGTGGGCCCGTAAACACGCAGCTTCTTTTTGCGGAAGTGGTCCACGATGCCAAGCGCAAGCGGGTCGTCGGGACCAACAACGGTAAGGTCGATGCCGTTGTCGCGCGCGAAATTGACGAGCTTGTCGATGTCCGTCGCCTTGATGTCGGGCGCGCACTGCGCGATCTGCGCGATGCCGTCGTTGCCCGGCGCCGCGAAGAGCTTGCTGACCTTGGAAGACTGTTTCAGTTTTCGGCACAGGGCGTGCTCGCGCCCGCCGCCGCCGATGACCAGCACTTTCATTTTTTTACTTTCGTCGGTTTCACTTTTGCTGTCCGCGCTTTCACACGCTTAACGTTTTCCGGCTCCTGCGGCTTCATCGGGTGCACCGGCACTCGCACCATGGCCTGCAGGTCTTCGCCCTTTTTGGGGTCCGTCGGCAGCAGCATCACAAAGCGGCTGCCCTTGCCCTCGACCGAGTCGAAGTTCACCTGCCCGCCGTGTTCATGCACGATGCGCTGCACCATCGCCAGGCCCATGCCCGTGCCGCCCTTCTTGGTCGTGAAGTAGGGCCGGAACATGCGGTCCATATTCGCCGCCGAGATGCCGCAGCCGCTGTCGATCACTTCGACAACCGCCGCATCACCCTGGCGTTTGGCGTGGATGAACACGTCGCCGCCATTTTCGTCCATCGCCTCAAAGGCGTTTATTACCAGATTCAGCAGCGCCTGGCGAATCATCATGCCGTCGAGCATGAGCCCGTCGAGGTCGCCTTCGATGGTCACGCGCAGGTTGATGCGCCGGCGGGCGGCGTCCTCAGCGAGGAATTCGACCAGCTCTGTGATCAAATCCGCCAGGTTGGTGCGCTGAAGTTTTATTTCGCTGCCGCGCGCCAGGCGCAGGAATTCCTGCACGATGGCGTCGAGGTGCGAGACTTCCTTTAACAAGACTTCGATCTTACGCTTCGACCGCATCGCGAGCGCGCTTTGTTCTTTCGCGAAATCTTCCTCAAGCAATTGCAGCGTCAGCTTCATCGTGCTGAGCGGGTTCTTGATCTCGTGGGCGAGACCGCCCGCGAGTTGGCCGAGGAACTCGAGCCTCGATCGTCCGCCGCCGCTCATGGTTGTTTCTCCGTCAGGGGCGGGGGTGAGGGCGCCTCGGCGGGTTGGGCGGCCGTTTGCGCGGCGTCGTCCTCAAGGCCCAGAGCCCGTGAGAGCACGCGCAGCGATTCAGCGGCGTCGGCGCGGCGGGACTCCTGCTTCAGGCCATTGATCTGTGTATGCAGCAGCTTGTTCGTGAGGCGGTCGGCGAACGCCTCAAGCTCGCGCTTGCCGTCTTCGTCGAGGCCGGCAAGCCGCGCGCTGACGCGTTCGAGTTCGGCGGACTTTACCGCCTGAGCGCGTTTGGTCAGTGTCTCGATCAGCGGGCCCGCCGAGAATCCCTGGAAGTGCTCGAGAAAGCTGTCGACTTCCTGCGTGACGATGCGCGAGCAGCGCTCGAGTTCGTTGCTGCGCGCCTGGGTGTGCTCGGCCACGACCTGCTCGAGGTGATCGACGTTATAGAGGTAGACGTCTTCGACGTTGTTGACGTCTGCCGCCACGTTGCGTGGTACGCCGAGGTCGAGCACGAACATCGAGCGGTGGCTGCGGCGTTTGAGCGCGGCGCGGAATTCGTTTTTGCCGAGGATCGGGTGCTCCGACGCTGCCTGCGTAATCACGATGTCCGCGGCGGGCAGATAGTCCGCCAGCAGTTCCATCGGCACCGCGTCGGCGCCGTAACGCGAAGCGGTATCGCGCGCGGTTTCAATCGTGCGCGAGACGACAATCGCGCGGCCGATGCCTTCTTCCTTCAGGTAATTGAGCGTAAGTTCGCCGACCTCGCCCGCGCCGATAAGCAGCGCGGTCTTGTCCGACAGGCTTTCGAACAGACGTCGCGCAAAGCCCACGGCCACCGACGAAATCGAGAACTGGCCTTCGCTGATGCCCGTCTCGCTATGCAGGCGCTTGGCGACGCTGAACGCGCGCAGGAACAGCGCGTTGAGCGATTTGCCCGTCGCGTTCTCGGATTGCGCGATCAAAAACGCCTTCTTGGCCTGGTTGATGATCTGCGTTTCGCCCACCACGAGGCTGTCGAGCCCGCCGCAAACGCGGATCAGGTGTTCAACGGCCTCTCGCCCGCGCATGAAGTAAACGTAGTTCGCAAGGAAGTCGGGCTTCAGGTTGTGGTCGGCCGCAACTTGATTCAACAGCTTTTCGCGCGCGTCATCGGCGGCGCAAAACGCGTAGACCTCGACGCGGTTGCAGGTTGAAATGATCACGGCCTCGTCGCAGCCGCACTGCTCGCGCAGCGTGCGCAGGGCGGCCGGGATGCGCCGGTCGGCATAGGCGACGCGCTCGCGCAATTCGAGCGGCGCATATTTATGGCTGACGCCGAGCATGACGAATCGCTTCATGCGCGTCCCTCCGCCAGCGCGGCGACCTGCTGTGAGCGCGATTGCACAATCAAGCCCAGCCCCACAAACGAGAAAATCACCAGCACGAAGCCGGCCAGCACGAGGTAAAGGTGCCGCCGCCCGTGCAGCAGGCCCGTGGCGCGGCCCACCAGCGCCGCAACCAGCACCAGCCAAAGCACGAGGCTTGCGATGATCTTCGGGTTTTGCGGCAGGGCGGCCCAATCGGCGCTTGTGAACGAAACGAAGCCCAGCACAAAACCGACAGTCAGAACCGGCAGGCCGATAAGCAGGCAGGTATGCACGAGTTTGCGCAAGGCTTCCTGCGGCGGGAACGAACGGATAAACGGCGTGTCGCGGTGCTGCTTGAGCTGGCGCTCCTGCACCAGCGACATCACCGCGGCCATGGTCGCGAGCAAAAACACGCCGTAGGACAACACTACCAGCACGATGTGCGCGACCAGCAGCGGCTGCGACGGCCCGTCGGCGCCGGCCCGGGCAAACGTCGGCGCCAGCAGGTAGTCGACGCCGAAGATCACCGCCAGCAGCGGAAACGCAAACGCGCCCACGGCGGGAATTGGCTTCAGTCGCGACGCCGCGAGGTATGCAACGGCCAGCACCAGGCCCGACATCGCGACGATCTCAAACATGTTGCCCAGCGGTCGCGAGCCCGCCTCAATAAACCGCGCGACAAAAAAGCCGACCAGTAAGGCTGTTGCCGCCGCGCCCGTGGCGTCGGCCCAGCGCAGTTTCACCTTGCCCGGCACAAGCTGTGATAGCACGGCCAGCGCCGCCGCAACAAAGAACAGAAGGATCGAACCATGCAGCAAAAACGAGGCGGCGGGGCCCAGCGCGGGGTCGAACCGAAACGCGTGGAAGGCCGCCAGTGGCATCATTGGAAAACCTGGAATAGCAGCGACGCAAAGGTCGTGATCGGCGCCTGCTCGCGGATGTCTTCAAAGCCCGCGCGCAGCGTGTTAAGGGAGTTCAGGATGTCGTTGTAGAGCGTGTCGTTCTTGAAAATTTTGCCGACGCTGCCCTTGCCCTCACGCACGTCCGACACGATGTCGCCCGTGGCTTTAAAAGTGCGGCCTACGTCGGTCATCGTGTCGTCGGTCTTGGCGATGATGCTCTTGATGTGTTCGCCGGTGGGTTCGTCGTTGACGAGCGCGCCGAGCACGCCGCGGCCGTCGTTGGTTTTCTCGACAATGGCGCGGATGCCGCGCGTCGCGCCCGAGGCATCGCCGCTGGCCGTGTCGATATTGCGCAGGATGTTGCGGATGCGGATCGCGGCTTCCGGGTCCTGCAGGAAGAACGCCGCCGGGCCGTCGCCGCTATTGATCTTGCGCGTGATCTCGCGGATGTCGCCGGAGATGACCTTGCCGTCGGAGCTGATATCGCGCACGTTTTCGACCGTCGCGGTGATGTCGCCGGCCATTTTCTCGTCGTATAGAACCGTGCCGATGGGGCCGCGGCCCGAGCGCACGTCTTTGACGATCGCGTTGACTTCCTTCAGCGTGTCGATCGCGATGACGATGCCCTGGTCAAGCTTGCCGATGCTGCGGCCCGCCGCCGTGAAGATGTCGTCGACGACTTCGCCGCGGATTTTCTGGCCTGACTTCGGGTCGAAGTCGCCCGTGGCCGGGTCGCCCAGTTCAAGTGAAACGGCGCGGCCGCCAAAGGCGCTGCTGGAGACGATTTCGGCAAATGTGTCCATGTGCGGACGCATCGCCGGGTCGAGCGTTATCTTTACGTCAACCTTGGCGGTGTTGGGGTCCACGTACATCGCCTTGACGGTGCCCTTGGGCACGCCGCTCACCCACACCGGCGAATTCGGCGTCAGGCCCGTCACGCGCGGGAAAGTGATCGTGTATTCGACGTCTTTTTCCTGCCACGGCCATTTGGCCTGGCCGATGCCGCCCAGCGTGACCGCGAAGTAAAGGATGACCGCGGCGGCGCCGAAGAACAGCAGGCCGGCAATCAGGTCGCGTGCTTTCATGGTTTGGCTCCTTCAGTGTCATTGTGCGGCTCGAGGTCGATTTCAGGCAAGTCCTCAGACAGTTCTTCCACTTCCGTTGGCTTGTTGCGGCTGGAAACGCGCGCCCGGGCGGCTTCAACTTCTTTGCGCACGATTTCAGGCAGGTCGGGCAGCTTGGGCGCCTCCCGCGTCGGCGGTTTAATCGCCGCCGTGGGCTCGACTTCCGCAAGGGTCTCGGGCGCAAAGGGACCCTCGGTGTCGTCCATGGCCGGCGGCTGGGGCGACGGCTGTTG
Organism: Planctomycetota bacterium; assembly: GCA_020848275.1. Taxonomy (GTDB): domain Bacteria; phylum Planctomycetota; class UBA8742; order UBA2392; family UBA2392; genus JADLAK01. Next base: position 46,384 of record JADLAK010000103.1, on the reverse strand, counting down.
CGACGCCTCGACAAGCGCTGGCGCCACTTCCGGCCTTTTTAGCACGCCTGTTTCGATGTCTTCGATGGCGATCAGGCCGCTGTCAGCAAGGTTAAGCGACGATTGCGATGCAACCGGCTGGCGCAGCGAAAACACCGGCGGCTTGCCGCTTTCGACTGCGGCGCGCGACCGCATGCTGAGCGCGCCCTCGCGCCCGCCCGAAATGAAGTGCTGGACTTCCGGAATCTGGCTGTTGCGGATTTCGTCGGGGGTGCCGATCTGGATCATCTTGCCGTGGTAGAACATGGCGATGCGGCTGCCGATTTCGTATGCGCTTTCCATGTCGTGCGTCACGACAATCGACGTCATACCGAGCTGGTCGCGCAGCGTGATGATGAGCTTGTCGATTTCGTTGGCGATCACGGGGTCGAGGCCCGAGGTGGGCTCGTCGTAGAGCACGAGTTCAGGGTCGAGCGCAATCGCGCGCGCAAGGCCCGCGCGCTTCTTCATGCCGCCGGAAATCTCCGACGGTGGTTTGTCGCGGTCGTTCCAGAGGTTCACGAGTTCGAGCTTCTGCTTGATGATCTCGGCGCGCTTTTTCTTGTTGTGGCGTGTGTGCTCGATCAAGGGCAACTCGACGTTTTCGTAAATCGACAGCCAATTGATGAGAGCGCCGCTCTGGAACAGCACGCCCATGTTGCGCCGCAAGTTCTCGAGCTCGCGCGGTTTCATGGTGGTGACTTCTTCGCCGCCCAGCCGGATCGAGCCCTTGTCGGGCTTCATCAGGCCGATCAGGTTGCGCAGGGTGACGGACTTGCCGGTGCCGGAATAGCCGATGATGACGAAGGTTTCGCCGCGTTTGACGTCGAAGGTGAGCCCGTCGAGAATCGGCCGCCCGCCCAGCTTTTTGTGGACGTCGGTGAACTCAACCAGCGGTCGCGCGCCGGCGGCGGTTTTGGATGGTTGCGCTGCTTCTTTAGCCATGCAGCAGTTGAGTTTACATCAAATCTGACACACCCGGAACGCGCGGGATTTGCCTTGACGTCTGCCGCTGCCATTTTTCAGGCTATTTGCGGCGCTGCTTGGGAGGCCATTGAACCAGTGGCGTGTCTTTACGGAGACGGACTGGATGTTTCGGATGCTTTAGTTTCGTTACCCCTAAGCACCACAGGTTGTCAGGGAATCGCTTGGAGAGAAATCCGAGGACAACACTAGCTTGGCCCTCGATCGAACCATTATTGCCCCAGGCCAGTACGATCTTCTTAGCTTGTGCTGCTGCCTTGAGGATGTGTTTCTTGTTGTGCTTCCCAATCGGGTCTTTCTCGCTAAGCAACTTCTCAGGATCAGTGGACCGAAAGGCGAAGAGATTGACGACGAGCAAGCGGTCAAAACTCTCTCTCTTCGCAATTCTAATACAACATCTGAGCGTTGGATCATCTTCTTTGTCGTCCGCCGTGCTCGGATTAAGCATGACAAAACATATGGTCCGTACGTTCGGCCCATCAACCCACCATCGCTCCAACAGGTAGCGGTAGCGCTTCTTCGGGCCGCCAAATTTCACTGAACCGGGCATTGGAGTGTTGTCCTTCGGGCTCGCCGGAACAAGCGCACTACTATGCCCCGGTGACGATCAGTTTCACGACGCGGTAGAAGGTCGTCAGCAGGTAGTTGAAGAACACCGTCAGCGTGAGCGCAACCACGACAGTGTTGCGGCTGGCCTGGCCGACGCCGACCGCGCCGCCGCAGCTCTCATGCGGTCTATTTCCGTTGAGCACGTTTCGTCCGGGTCGACTTTTTTGCTGCAGCCCTGGCTTGAGTCGCCAAGCCTAACAGTTTTCGGCAGTGCTTGCGCACTCGGGCGCAAATGAGCAGCGCAAAAGCCGCATCCGGTTTGCGCATCAATGGCCCGGGGTAACGAACGGCTACGGCGAAATCGCCGATACGCTTGAAATTGGACGACTCGGCTGCGAGCGCAAGATCCGCGGGTTGGAACAGCTTTTGTAGCTCGTTGAGGTCGTGCATCTTGGGAAACGGCGTCCCTCGTTCAATCAAGATCGCCTTCAGGTATCTTTCGATGCATTGTTGGCCATGAAAACAGGTCGCGTCGTGATTAGGCTGCTTTTTGGCGCGATACTCCCTTGAAGCCGTTACCCAGTCGCCCTCGGCCTTGTCGACCCATTCTTGCGTAATCGGCTTCATAGAGAATCTTGCCCCTGCTGGTAATCTCGATAATGAAGGGATCGCCCATTTCAATGCGCTTCCTCAACGCGGAGGGGCTTCGAACGAGCAGATCAAGCGCAAAGTTGCATTCGAGCGCGCAACGAATCTTTGTAGCGGTATCAATGTCGCGCCCCCGGTGACTCTTCACTACGAGGATGTCCACATCGGAGTGCTCGTTGGGCGTGCCATAGGCCCATGAACCGAACAGGATAATCTTTTCGGGATGGAACTTTGCGGCGATTTCCGCCGCCAGTGCTTTGATGTCCGCCATTGTGGGCACGGGCCAGGGCGCTTTCATGGCGCTATCTTAGCCAATCCCCAACGTGGCCGCAAAATGTTCATAAACATCAGGCGCCCGTGACGATCAGCTTCACGACGCGGTAAAAACTCGTCAGAAGATAATTGAAGAACACCGTCAGCGTGAGCGCGACCACGACCGTGTTGCGGCTGGCCTGGCCGACGCCGACCGCGCCGCCGCCGGTTTTCATGCCATACGCGCAGGCGACCGCCGCAGCGGACACACTGAAGACAAACGACTTCAAAATTCCCCAGTAAATATCCAGCGGCTCGACGCCGCGGCGGGCCTCGTAGAAGAAGTCATCGAAGCTGACGCCAAGCTGGATGCGCGCCACCAGCGCGCCGCCGAGGATGCCGACCATCGTTGCGACCACGGTCAGCACCGGCCCCATGATCGCGTAGCCGACGATGCGCGGCATGACCACGAAGCTGACGGGGTTGATGGACATCACGTCTAGCGCGTCGATTTCTTCGCTGACCTGCATCGTCCCGATTTCCGCGGCCATGGAGCTGCCCACGCGCGCGATCAGCACAAACGCCGTCATCCAGGGGCCCAACTCCCGCACCATCGCAGCGGCGATGACGAGGCCGACAAGGCGAACCTGGCCGAAGCGGGCGAACTCGATGCCGGTCTGCAGGGCGAACACCATGCCGACCAGCAGCATGAAGAAGCTGGCGATGGCGAGCGACTGCGTGCCGATGACATGCATCTGCGTGAACACCGCGCGCGCGCGTTTGAAAACCTGCGTGATGTGGCCCAGCGCGTCAAACAGCAGCACCAGCGTGTAGCCGGCGTGTCGAATGGCGCGAAATGGCAGCAGGTCGGTCATGTCTGTTATTTAGCCACGAATCCACACGAATTCACACGAATCAGTGCCGGCGAGATTCGCGTTTATTTGTGTTCATTCGTGGCAGACTTGTTTTTTTCCGGCGCGGGTTCGCCGGTCGGTATCTTGATGCCCCAGAACAGCTTGATGTAACGCTCCTTGGGCCCATGATGATAGCCCAACAGCCCATAGAGCAGATCGAAGTTCTCGACATCGCCGGGGTGCGGCTGGCCAACAGGCGGCAAGCGGTCCTTGGCTTCCTTGGAGACCTCCCAGCGGAAAAGCGGCGCGAGGCTGACTTCGAGGTGCGTCGGGTCTTCCTCGTAATTGAAAATACGGAACAACGCCTGCACCGCCGCTTCTTTGGGCCCCGCGCGCACAGTGAGGAATTTAAACAGCGGGCCATAGGTGCGGTCGAACTTCTCGTCGTTGAATGGAAACAGCGATAACATCTCGAAATTGACGGTGTTGTCCGGATCCTTGCGGTACTTCGCAAAGGGCCAGACGCGCACGAGGTCGCGCGTGCGCACGGTTCCGTCGGGCTCCGGCAGGTAGCGCCGGAAGTTCGCAAAGAAGATGGGGAAGATCTGGTAGCGCTCCTCGCGATACCAGGGCGTGATGTCGTCGAAATACCAGAACAGCGGCCACATCACGTTGATGGCCGTGTTGCCGTTGACCTTGCTGTAGTCGTACAGCGGCCAGATGCGGAATTGCTCGAAGTTGCGACCGCGGCCAATGCGGAAAATCGGCCAGAAGGCGTCGATGATCGTGGTGTCCGTCAGGTCGGCGCGCGTGTAGCTGAACATCGGGTAATTCAGGATAAACGCGAAGCTCAGGTTGAACGTGACGGCGGTTTTGGTCATGCCGAAAAACGGGTAGACCATCAGCGATTCGCGCGGGTACTTCTTGTCCATGCGGTCGCGGTCGTAGCGGAACAGCGGCCACATGATGGTCCAACGGTCGGCCACGGGGATGCGCGTGGCTTTGCCGGCGGCGTCTTTTTCGTCGCGCCATTGCTCGGTGCGCATGAAAAACGGCAGCGCGCCGTAGGTCTTGTAGCCCGGCCCATACCCCCAGCGCACGAGCGGAAACGGCAGGTAATACGTGACACGCTTCTTGGCGTTGTTGCGGACCTCGGCATACAGCGGGAACATCACAAAGCGCAGTTCGTCGCCGCCAAAGATGTTCGCCAGTACGCCCTTGATATTGCCGCCAAAGGGCACGACGGCGAAGTGGCTGCCCTCTATGGTGCTGTTGCCGCCAAACACGAGCGGGAAGAAGAAGTAGTCGAGTTCGCGGTGGCCGGGCGCGTAGCTGACGTCGTTCCACCAGAAAATCGGCGGGAATTGCGCGCGGCGCTCGAGGCGCGGCGAGCGTTCCCAGTCGGCGACCGCCTTGTATTCCTCAAGGTCGATGAATCCGTCGCCGCTGGTGTCGATTTTGCGGAACGCCGCCTCGACCTCGGCGTCTTTGGCGCCCTCGACCGCGTTGATCTTGAATTCTTCCAGCGTGACCTTGCCGTCGTTGTTCGCGTCGCCCCACCATTCGGGGCCCGGGCGTTCGCGTTCGCGGTACATGCCAAGCGGGTAAAAGAAGGTCTGCTCCTGCTGAAATTGCTGCGGGTCGCGTGTGTAGCTGTAAAACGGGCGCACGTTGGTCTGCACAAAACCGTCGGTCCGGCGCGTTTTGTCGGCAATCGGGCCCAGCGTCCCGCTGGTGCGGTCGCCGGTTTCGGGGTTCACATCGGCGCGATAGAACGGCCAGGCGTATGCTCTGGTGCGCGGGCTGTCGGTCACACAACCGGCCGCGAGCAATGTGCAAAGCAGCGCGGCTGCAACCACCATGCACCGCAAAATGATCGCGCGCCGGCGGGGTAGGCTCACGCGCCCTTCCTTCGGTTCTTGGTCAGGACGTCAAAAGTGCGTTTGCGTTTGGCCATCCGCAGGAGGAGATTGCAAAACGAAGAATACACAAAACCTTCGTCGTCCGCAGGCTGCTGTTCGTAGCGACCCTTCCGGTTGCGAACAAAAACAAACAGCGCGCCCGTGACAGGATCGACCACCCAGTATTCGGGCACCCCTCTACGTTCGTAGATATCGTGCTTGTCCTGAATGTCCCTGGCGTGGGAGGAGGGCGACAAGACCTCTACCACCAGCATTGGCGTACCCGTGTATGGCCTGGCTTTGCCGTCGAGCAACTCATCGTCCGGCACCACCATCAGGTCGGGCCACACATAACTGGAGGATTCAGACGCGCGCATATCTAGCCCCGGAATGACGTGCTCAGACCGATCGGCGCGGGCCATTTGCCCATCAAGAAAGATCAACAGCGTCCTGACTACAAACTGGTGGTCGTACTGCGGCGAGGGCGACAAGACGGTCTCTCCGTTGATCAATTCCCAGTGATCGCCTTCGCGAAACGGGAAGGCCTCAAATTCTGCCACGGTCATGTGCGCAGGCACACGGCGTTTCGTCCCGTCGGCAAGAACGGCCACCCTGGGTGCGGATTTTGGTTTCGCGTTCGCCATGTCAAAATTCTATCGGGCTTATCCCACAGCCGCCAGCGCGGGGTCCGATTGCGACTGGTTGTCGCGCGACATTTCGCGCTCGTACAACTCCATCGCCTCGTCCAGGGCTTCGTGGAACTCGACGCGGCTGTTGACCCGGCTGAAGCGACCACGCAACGCCGCGCTGCCCTTGATATCGCGGATGTACCACGTGGCGTATTTGCGTACGACCTGGCAGGCGTGGCGCTCGCTGAAGCATTCCAGCAGCAATTCGTAGTGCTCGCGCAGCACCGCAAGGCGCTCAATCGCGGTCGGCGAAGGCGTCACGACGCGGCCGTGATTGATCGTCTCCGTGATCTCGCGGAACAGCCACGGACGGCCCCAGGCGCCGCGGCCCAGCATCAGGCCGTCGCAGCCGGTCGTCTTCAGCAGTTTGACGCCAAAGTCGGGTTCGTTGATGTCGCCCGACGCGATCACGGGAATTTTCAGCGCGGCCTTGAGTTCCGCGGTGCGTGAGTGGTCGGCTTGGCCTGCGAAGCTCTGCTGGCGAGTGCGCGGGTGAATAGTGCAAGCGACTATGCCGTTTTCCTCGGCGAGCTTGCCGATCTGGATGAAATTCAGGTTGCCGTCGTTCACACCGGCGCGGAATTTGACGCTCACGGGAATCTTCACCGCGTCCACCATGGCCTTAAAACATTTGGCCGCGCGGTCGGGGTAGGCCATCAGCGCGCTGCCCGCGCCGCACTTGCCTATTTTCGGCACGGGACAGCCCATGTTGAAGTCGATGATGTCGTAGCCTTCATCCTCGGCTTGTTTGCAGGCTTCGGCGAGCCACGCGGGGTTGTTGCCGGCGAACTGGATGCCGATGGGACGCTCGTCCTCGCGGTAGTACTTCAGCGTCATCGTCTTGCGGTTGTGGTGCAGGTAGCTCTCGACCTTCAGCATCTCGACGTATGTCAGGCCGGCGCCATAACGTTTGCACAAAACGCGATAAGCGCGGTTGGAGATGCCGCACAGGGGCGCCGCGATCAGGTTGTTGCGAAGTTTGAGGCTGCCAAGCTTCATAGAGGTTCTCGGTGTAACCCCAAGAGTATGGGAAGGTTGGGGCGAAGGGTCAATTCCGTGGAGCGAAAGCGGGCTGTAATTCGTCCAAGTAGAAGGAAGTACGAGTATGATGGCGGGACCAGGGAGACATTGAATGCTCTTCAACTTTCGGCGTTTTGCGCGTGTCGGCGCGCTGGGGCTGGGTCTCGCCGCATCGGGCCTTCTTTCAGGCTGTCATGGTACGGCGACTCGCTGGTGGGCACCTAATCTTGGACCGGCTCCGCTGGCGGGTCCGTCTCCGACGTCGACACAGTGGAGTTGGACGCCTGGCAGCGGCGTTGTGATAATCAACGGTGACGATGCCGACGACTTGAAGGAACGCTTCAACGATGCATGCGCCGACCTCGACGACGGTGAGTTCAAGGTGCGCGAGAAGGCGACCAAGCGCATCAAGGAAATGGGCAACCCCGCCATTGCCCTGATCGAAGACAAGCTCAAGGACGAGGACCTCTCCGATGAGGCACGTTGGCGCCTGGAAGGCGCGCTGGAATACCTCCGCTCCCAGGCTGCCGATGACGCGGCTGAAGACGACGAAGAGGATTTGCGAGCGGAACTCAAGGTCCGCGTTGTTGCGGGAAGCGAATCCCGCAGCGTCGAGGTGACGAAGAACGGCACACGCGTGATGGTCAAACGCGAGGGCGAGGAATTCACTTTCGACAAGACCGCAGAGGGCGCATTCAAGGTTTCGGTTGTCAAAGACGGCAAAACCGAAACGGCCGATTTCAAGGACGAGGACAGCTTCAAGAAGGACAAGCCTGACTGGCACAAGGTCTATGAGGGCGAGGGCTTCACGCTGCGCATTTCGCCCGCGGTTGAACCCGCTGAGCAGCCGCAACATCAGGGAAGGCCCGATGCAACACGCGACGTCGCGGGCGAACTCGAGGAGCTCAATGAGCTGCTCGCGGAGTTGGAGCGCCTTAACCGCGGCGACCCGGTTGACCCGGTGACTCCGCGCCAACCCGGCGTCGCGCCCGTCGAGGGCGAACTGCCGCAGGATGCAGTGGACCGCCTGAGTGAAAACGCACGCAAGCGCCTTGACCGCGTAATGGAAAAGCTCGAACGCCGTGCGCGCGACAACAACACCCAAGCCAACGAACAGACGCGCAACGACGAGAACTCGGACATCGCGCGTGAACGCTACGCCGCGAGCCTCAAGGCGCTGGAACGCACGTTGATCGACCGCATTAAGCCGTTGCGCAAGGCCGGCGGCGACGAGACCAAGCTTGATGACCTGCAGGACCGCATTCGCGACGACTTCGCGGGGTTGAGCGACCGCATCGACGACGGCGACAAGAAGGAACAAGCCCGCGCGCTGGAGGGCGGCCGCAAGCTCTTTGACACGTATGAGGAAGAGATTATCGGCTGGGAGGTAAAGCTGGGCGTCGATGCGGACACGCCGGAAAAGCCCGTAAAGCCGGTGGAGCCGATCAAACCCGTGGAGAAGGACGTCCGCCTGCCCGCCGACGAGCAGGCCGACGTGGTGGGGGGCGCGCGGGTTTCGCGCGTGGGCGAATTACTCAAGGCCCAACTGAACATCACTCACGGGCTTTCCGTCGGGGAGATCGTCAGTGACCAGGGCGCGGTGGCGGCCGCAGGCGTCAAGGTTCACGACGTGATTCTCGAGATCAGCGGCGAGAAAACCACCAGCCGCGAGGGCCTGCGCAAGGCCCTGCAGGCATTGAAATCCGGCGACGCGTTCACGCTCAAGATCCTGCGCGAGGGCAAGGAACAGGAGTTGAAGGGCGCCCGTTAGACGCTGTTTCAGAACCCTGAGCGAGGCTATTTTCGCGCGCTGAGCGAGCAGATCAAGAAACCCGACCGAGCCGTATCCCCAGCGATACGGCGCAGGGAGGGTGGCGCAGATATGCAACGCTCGCCGCCGAAAAGAGCCCGCGAGAGGGTTTTGAATCAGCGTCTTAGCCGAAAACCGGGCATCAATTTTCGCAATCAGGGCCGACGGGAATGTCCCGGCGGCCTTTGTTGTTAGGCTTTCTGCGGCGTTTCTTTTGCGCTTTACGGCAGGCCGCGCGTAAAAAGTAGTGAGATGCGGAGGAACGAAACATGGCTTACCAAATTCAAAGGCTTCCTGGCGGCGACAGCCCCGACGTCGCCTTCTACGACGGTTATCAGCGCGGCCACCTCGACACAGCCAAGATGTTGGGGCGGCGCTCGATGGCTTACATGTTCGTCGGCGGCTTTTTTGGCGCCGCGATGACGTTTTTGATTTTCAGTTCGGGCATCTGGGCGCAGATAACGACAGGCCCAAAGGTCATTGAAGACCCGCTGGCGCTCGGCGTCGAGAAACCCAAGCAGTATGCGCGCGCCATCGACTTCGCCAAACAGTACACCGTCGGCATCATCGCCGAGACCGCGGGCCGCCGCAGCGGCGGCATCGGCGGATATCGCGTGCCGGGCCAGCAGCACGTGGGCAGCGGCATCGTGCTGGACGAAAACGGCTACATCCTGACCAACAGCCACGTGATTCCCGACAGCACCAGCAACCTCGAGGTCGTGCTGGGCGAAAAAGCTTACCCGGCGCGATTTGTCGGCCGCCGCGCCGATTACGACCTCGCGGTCATCAAGATAAACGCTACGGCGCTCAAGGCCGCGAGCCTGGGCGACAGCGATAAGGTTGAGCAAGGCGACGTCGTGATTGCCCTTGGCAGCCCCTACGGCCTGATGCACACCGCCACTGAGGGCATCATCAGCTTCGTCGGCCGCGACGGCGCCATTGCGGGCACACTGGTGCCCAACTATCTGCAAACTTCGGCGGCGATCAACGCCGGCAACTCCGGCGGGCCGCTGATCGACCTCACAGGCCGCGTGGTCGGCATCAACACCTGGAAAATCCCCGGCAGCGCCAACGAAGGCGGCGCCGACGGCCTGGGCTTTGCCATCCCTATCAACGTGGCACGCAAGGTCTCCGAGCGCATTCTCAAGGGCGACGACCGCTCGGCCGATGCGAAACTTTCCAGCACGCCGCGTAACACGCGCAGCGCGTTTCTGGGCATTGAAGCCGAGAAGGGCCTGCGCACGGACCTGCCCGAGGATGGCGTGGTAATCAAGACCATCATCGTAGGCGGCGCCGCGGAACAAGCCGACCTGAAGGCCGGCGACCTGATCCTGGCTGTTGCCGACGTCAAGGTGACGAACTACGAGAAGCTGGTCGAGGTGCTGGGCAAGCAAGATCCAGGCGCGGACGTGGAGATTCGTTACCGGCGTGACGGCGAGGAGCGCATCACCAAGGTCAAGCTTGGCGGCCGCAACAAGTAGTTAGACGCAAACATAGACGACCCTCGTGACGAGTTGTTTAGACGCCGCGAGGGTTTGCCATTTGCGCGAGATCGTTAGATGAGGCGCGTAGCGCCGAAAGTTGTTTAGCCACCGGCGAAAGCCGGGGGTCCAGCAAAGTTAATCCGCGTGAGCCGCGCAAGCGGCGGCACCCACATCGGCTTGTGTCGGCGCTACGCGCCTGCGTTTCAGGCTGATTCGGGATTCCACGGGCTTACGCCCGTGGCCAAAGAGATGACGGCGCGCCGCGCCTGACTTTGATCGATGGTCAGCGCTAACCGGAATCAAAAAGCCGTCTTCGTTCGACGCCTAAGTAATCGGCTCGGTGTCGTATTTTCCGTCTCGCTGAACCAGTTTACAGGCGGCATGGACGGGGTCGTGGTAGACGAAGCAGGTGGCCTTGCGTTCAACCAGTTTCGGCCAGAGCTTCTCGCGCGCGCGATAACTCTCGCCCGCGCACAGGTCGTAGGCGCTGATCCAGGGCAGCGGCGCATGCGCTGTGGTCTCCAGGATGTCACCCATGAAGCAGCCGGCCTCACCGCCGTCCTCAATCCAGATCACGCTGTGGTTTTCAGTGTGGCCGCCCGTGGATTCAAAGCGCACACCGGGCACGACCTTGCCGTCGCTGGGCACAAACTTGAGCTGGCCGCGCAAGGGCGTCAGCGACTCCGGGACATAGCTTTGCCTCTGTAGATTGTCGGGCTTCGTCGCGACCTTCCACTCTCTGCGGTTGACCCAGTATCGGGCCGCCGCAAACGTTGGTACGAAATGGTCGTCGACTTTGCGGCATGCGCCGCCGGAATGGTCCCAGTGCAGGTGCGTCAGCAGCAGGTGCTCGACACTTGACGGGTCAACACCCGCGGCGCGAACCTGCTCGTCGAGCCCGGCGCCGCGCTGCACGCCGTACATGCTTTCCTGGCGCGCCGTCAACGCCTGCCCCAGGCCGGTTTCGACCACCAGCGTGTGTTGCGGCGTGCGCACCAGAAGCGGCCGCAGGGCAAGCTTGATGCGGTTGAGATTGTCGGCGGGAATTTTCTTTTCCCAAAGTACTTTCGGGACGATGCCGAACATCGCGCCGCCGTCGAGCGATAGCCAGCCGTCAAACAGCGACGTGACCTCTATGCAGCCAATGCGGGTTGTGCGAATGAAGTTGCTCTGCGGCGGCGCCATGGTGGGAGCTCCAGAGTTGCGCCCGGGACAATTTCAGTTTACCCCGTCGCGCCATTGAGAACACGACGATTGTAGGCGTTTATGACGTCCTGCTGGCCGACCATGCCGAGCAACTTTCCATCAGCGTCAACGACGGGCAACTCGGCGTAGCCGCGAAATGACAGCCGCTGCAGGGCCGTCTTCAGGTTGTCGTCGGAACGCACCGTGGTGACATTCGTTGTCGCCACATCAATGGCGATCAGGAAGTCCAGCGATTCGGGCTTGGCCAGCGCCTGCTTGATGTCGTTGAGGCCGATGATGCCCGTGAGTTTTCCCTGGTCATCGACAACCGGGAAGTACTGTTCGCGGCTCGACAACATGCGCGCGATCAACGGTCTCAAGGGTTCGCGCTGGTTTACACGTTCCGGGTTGCCTCGCATTACCTCAGACACGGGCGTCAGCACCATCAGGCGTTCTTCCTTGGACAAGTGCAGGTTGACGTTGCGGTCGGCAAGCTCGAGCGTGTCGATGCTCTCTCGATTCAGTCGGTGGCTGATGACGGTGCCTATGATGCTCGCGAACAAGATCGGCACCACGGCCTCGGCGCGGCCCGTGACCTCGAACAAAAGAAAGATGCTGGTCAGTGGCGCGTGGGTGCTGGCCGACAGGAAAGCGCACATGCCCACAAGTGTGTAAGGACGCACGTCGACCGGCATGCCGGGAAACACCTTGTGGATTATCAACCCGTAGGCTGTTCCCAGGATACCGCCGACAAACAGGGCCGGGCCGAAAACGCCGCCCGCCCCGCCGCTGCCAAGTGTCGTGGCCGTCGTGAGCATTTTCAGCAGCGCAATGCCCAGCAGCGCAACGATCAGCACGCTCGAGGCCGAGTCAACGTTGTTCACCAGCAGACTCATGCGCCCGACCAGGTCACCCAGGTCCTGCACAGGCACGGTGAATATACCCGCAATCCACGTGGCTCCGTCGCCCAGCACCGCAACAACGCCAATGCCCGACAGTCCCACCAGTGCCGCGCCGATGAATAATTTTACGTGCTGGTTCAGCTTCCAGTTCTTCCACAGGCGCCCCAGCCGGTGAAACATGGTGTTGTACGCCCACGCCGCCAGGCCCACCGCCACGCCCAGCCCGATGAACGCCAGCAGCGTCCAGCCCTCGGGAAATGTAATGCGCGGCACGTTGCCGAAGATGCCGGGGATGTGCAGCACGCCCCGCGTGAATGCCACCCCCGCAGCCGCAGCCACGATAAGCATGCTGAAGACGTGCAACTCGAATGCGCCGATGAGGATGATTTCGACGGCGAACAACACGCCGGCAATGGGCGCGTCGAAAGCCGACGCGATGGCGGCCGCGGCGCCGCAGCCTACCAGAAGGCGGCGGCGCTCGGTGCTCATGCGAAGCAGCGACGCCGCGACACTCCCGACCGTGCCGCCAATTTGCACCACGGGTCCCTCTTTGCCCGCGGACCCGCCGCTGCCGACGGTTATTGCGGCCGAGAACATCTTGACGGCGATATTGCGTGCGGGCAGGCGTGCGTCCTTGAGGTTTACGCGCTCGAGAAAACGCGGCATGCCGTAACCGTACACTTCGCCGGGGAACAATTTCGCGATCGGAAACAATACGCACGCTCCCGCCAGCGGCACCAGCACCACGGCCCAGGCTTGCGGCGGGTTCACGTACAGGCGGTCCGGGTCGGCAAAAGCGCCCAGCAGGTCTGTGCCAAGCCAGTCCACGAACAGAAGGTGGAAGGCCCTGATCAGCCCGTAAAACGCGTAATTGGCCAGCGCCGAGATGATGCCGATGGCCGCGGCAATCACCAGCAGCATTGAGTTCGGCGCCAGGGCCGGACCCAGCATTGCCGGCGTGCCTTTGGCCGTCTTGGCCTGAACAGCGTGACGAAGAGTGGTATCCATATTGGAAGACACGAAAAGAACACCCCCGCTGTAAGCGGGGGTGCGATTATTGATGAATCAGGCGGCTACTCGTCGTGGTAAACGAACCATTGCTCCAATAAACCATCCTTGTAGCTGAATTCAACGATCACGGTCTCGGCCTTGCCGCGTTTGTTCTTGTAGGGAATGTAGAACAAGTGCGTCTCAAAGGGCCGGTGGATGATCTTGCGGCTGGGTTCGAGCGCAAACCAGCCCAGGAAGTCGGCCTGCGCGGTTGTCAGCAACACCTGCTCTTCGACCAGGTAATTGTCGGCACCGGGACGGTGCACGATGACCTCGGAGCCGCCATCGGCGGTCTTAGCGACGTACTTGCCGGTTTTTTCGTCAATCTCGATCTTGACGCGGCGCTTGTAGTCGTTGTGGCCATCGGCGTCGGTGTTGGTGATGCGTTCGCGGTAGGGGCCCTGCATGACGTCATCCAGGCGCTTGCGCGCCAGGTTGGCAAGTTGCGTGATCTGGTGCGCGCCCATGCCGGGACGCAGCGCGATGTCGAGACGGCGCGAGATCTCGGCTTCAAAGGTCACCAGGTCCAGCGTGCGATCCTGCTGCGCGATGGTGTAGGTATTCCAGTTGACAAGCTGGTTACTTTCGAACTTCAGGTAATAGTTGGTGCGCGTGTCGCCGTTGAAACGGCTGTAGTACAGCATCGTGGCGTCGCCGCGCGTTTCCTGCGACTCGACGGGGTCGTTGAGGCGGCGCTTGGCGGTTTCCATGGTGATGCCGCGCGCCAGCTTGTTGGCCAGCTCGGCGCGGACGTCGATGCCGTTGGTGCGGACCCACTGGCGCCGGTCGGCGTCGCCAAGGATGTTCAAGAACTCGATGCGTTCGCGCTCAGACATCACGCGCAGGTACTGCTGCCATTGTGTGGCGTGGTGGGCGGTGCGGGTGGTGGGGGTTGCATCGGGGCCTTCGCCACGGACATCGGCCTTGGGGCCGGCGCAACCGGCGATGACAGATGCGGCGGTTAACGCCAATAAAACGCAGAGCTTACGCATGCTGGACGCCACGGGATGACTGCGGGGGAGAGAGCCCATGATACGCGGCGGTGTTGCGGTCGCAAGACCCTTTAGGCCTTGGCCTTGGAGCCCTCGGTGAAGTCTTTGCCGTCAAAGCCGACGATCTGGTCCTTGCCGTCGACCTTGGTGGCCAGGTTCACGGGCCGGTTCCAGACTTTGTGCAATGCGCGCAACGTTTCCTTCGACCACTGCGGGTCGAGGTCGAAGCCGTCGTGGCGATGCACCAGCAGCATTTCGCCGCGGTTGCGATAGTTGCCGTCCTCGACGGTGATGTAGGGCTCGCCCGAATTGGTCAGTTGCCGCAGCAGCTTCTGGCGGATGGTTTTGACTTCGCGTGACGAAATCTCGTACTGGCCGGTTTGCGCGTTGTAGTCGTAGGTGAACAGCTTGGCGCGCTTGCAGAAATCCTCGGTCAAAAACGTGTCAACGAACCCGAGGTCGTGATAGACCTTGCGCACCTCAAACAGTTTCTTGCGGCCCGCGCCGCGTTCACCGGTGTCCCAGGTTTCCTTCTTGTGGATGTCCTCGCAGTTTTCCCACTCGGGCCCGTGCATGCCGCGATCCCAGCGGTATTCAATATCGCGGTAGAGCTCGAGCCCCAGCTTGTAGGGGTTGATCACGCCCGGGCGCATGCCCATGGTCGCGCTGTGGTGGTCGGCGTAATCGACGATATCCGCCGAGGTCGCGGCCTTGGTTGTCATGATCGTGCTGTGCCAGTAGCTGGCCCAGCCCTCGTTCATGATCTTGGTCTGGCGTTGCGGAGCGAAATAATAGGCCTCGTCGCGCACGATGGTGAGGATGTCGCGCTGCCAGTTGCGTAGCGGCGCGTAATTGATGAGGAACCAGAGCACGTCTTTAATCGGCTGCTCAGGAAATTTCGGGCGCTGGCCCTTCTTCTTCTCCGCGTCCTCGCGTTGTTTGCGCAACACTTCGGGCGGGTTGATGAAGCGGTCCATGTAATCTTTGGACTTCAGCTTCGTGATCTCGATGTTACTGGTTTCATCCTCCATCTGGCTGGCGTCTTTTTTCACCGGCTGCTTGGTAAACGGCAGCATCACGTCAATCAGGTTTTCCAGCGACAGGCAAACGTCGATGAACTGTTCGACCTTCTCGTGGCCGTAGTGGTCGCGGTAGCGCCGCACGCGCGAGGCGTGGTTGGCCATCTGGTCGATCATGCGCCGGTTGGTCTTGCTGAACCAAAGGTTGTTCTTGAAGAAATCGCAGTGGCCGTAAACGTGCGCCATCACCAGTTTCTGGCTGACGAAGTCGTTGCTGACCATCAAGTACGCGATGCAGGGATCGTTGTTGATCACCAGCTCGTAAATCTTGGAGATGCCGTAGGTGTAGCTCTTGAGCAGCTCCTCATAGACCATGCCGTGGCGCCAGTGCGGGTAGCGCGTGGGAAAGCCGCTGAAGGCCGCAACTTCATTGAGTCCGTCGTACTCGAGCATCTCGAAATGCGTCTCGAAGAAATCGAGGCCGAAGGCACGCGCGTGCTTTTCGATCTCTTCCTTGGCGGCCATCAGGTCTTTGGTCAGGTTCATGCTGTTACAAAGATTATCCGATAAGGCGGCGGGGGTCGAGGCTTGCAACGCCGCTGTGCCCGATGCAACATCCGCAATTGAAGGAATCACCACCCCAGTCAGGACGATTTAGCCGTTTCAACGGCTAGGCGAATCCCGACTTTAGTGGTCATCCCTTCAACAACCATGCTCGCAGACTGGTCCCTTAACCGGAGATCCCAATGCGTTTACGTGTACCGCCCCTTGCGGGGGCGGGTGTTCTCGTTTGCCTGGCTGCGGCCTGGCCGAGTGCGCCGATTAGGGGCCAAAGCGGCCCGTGTAATCCGGGGCTTGCCCCCGCGCCGTTCGATGAATCCGCTCGCGTGCGGTTCGAAGCCCGCCTTTCAGGCCAACAGCAAACAGCCCTGGTTCGCCTCCGCTCCCGCTCAGTGCTGGCGGACCAGGCCTGTTCGCTGCCCGGCCTAAACGGCGTCTTCTACCTGACGCTCGCCGATTCGTTGACCGACGCGTTGCGCGCCAGGCTCGCCGCACAGGGCGTACGCATCGTGCGTCCTGTCAGCTCTCGCAGCTACATCGCCCGCCATGTCGGCGTCAACGACCGCGCCGCACACGCGACAGTCGCCGTTGACGGCGTTGTCGGCGTCGCTTCCCGTGAGCCCGCTGACGCCGCAACTGCGCGTGTCTGGGCGTCGCGCGAATCGGGCTGGCGCATTGCCAAAGTGCGCGTCCTGTTTACCGCCGACGCCGGCGCGGCCGACGTGCGTGGCCTGCTGGCCGACAGCGAAGCGCCGGCTTCGTTGGCGACGCGTTTTGTCGATGTCACCGTCGACGCGGAGCGTCTCGACGGGCTGCTGTCGAGCCCGTGGGTTGAAAACGTGGACTTCGTCCATGAGTTCGTCGGCTGCAACGTAGACGCGTTTGTCTGCGCCCGGGGCAACCAGCTTGCGCCGCTGTCTCTCGACGGCTCGGGCGAGATAATCGGCGTTTGGGACGGTTCGGGCGTTGATTATCTGCACTCCGACCTTGCGGGCCGCACCACGTCGGTTGATCCATTTGCCGGCGGCATGGGGGGCGAGCACGCCACCCACGTCATGGGCACGATTTTGGGTTCGGGCGCCGGCAATGCCTCGGCCAGGGGCTTTGCCCCGGCGGCGCGCGGCTACTCCTACGACTGGAACGGCGACATCCTCGCCGAGCGCCGCAACCTCCGCGCAACCCAACTTCATGTCGTCGACAACCATAGCTACGGCACCTTCAACTACGCCAATTACGACGCTTATGCCGCGCAGGCCGACTTTGACTGCCGCGACATGCTGATGAACATGTGCAAAGCCGCGGGCAATGGCATTTACGACATGACTGTTCCCGCTGATACGTGTCTGAAGAATGCTTTCGTGGTGGGGGCCGTCGACGACAACGGGGCGCCCTCGGCCAATTCAGCGTTTTCTTCGAGAGGTCCCGCGCCCGACGGCCGCTTGGTGCCCAACATTTGCGCTAACGGCGTCGAGCTGAACAGCACCATTCCCGGCGGTTATGCCAGCCACAGCGGCACCAGCATGGCCTCGCCGGCCATGGCCGGTTGCGTCACGCTGGTGAGCCAGTTATGGAAGTACCGCCACGCGGGCGCAGAAATTCCGCCTGACACCTGCCGCGCGCTGTTCTTCCAGACCGCCGTCGACCAGGGCTTGACCGGGCCCGACTACGTCACGGGTTACGGCAACGTCGACCTCAAGGCTGCGTGCGAACTGGTTGAGACCGATGCCATTAATGGTGGCGGTCGCATCCTGCGCGGTTCGGTCGGCAACAACACCAACGTCGAGTTTCCCGTCAACGTTACCGGCGGCACGTTGAAAGTCACCCTCGCGTGGCTCGACGAAGCCGGTTCGCCGACCGCCACCGAGGCGCTGGTCAATGACCTCGATTTGCTGCTGGTCGATCCCTCGGGCGGCGTGCACTACCCGTATTCGGGCCTGACGGGCGCGGGGACGTCGGGTGCGGCCTTTACCCAGACCACACAAAATCGCCGCGACACGGCCGAACAATGCGTGATCACCGGCGCAGCGGCGGGCTTGTGGAAGATTCGCGTGATCGGGTATTCCATCCCGACGCCGGCTCTGCGTGTGGGCTTTGCCTTGGTCACCAACGTGCCCTCGACCCGGCAAACCGCTTCGGCTTCGCCGAACCCCGCGCCCAGCCAGGCCGCGCCGTTCAATATTCCCGACGCCGGCACGGTTTCCTTCGACATCGACATCCAGCCGACATTCAACGTCGGCCAGGTGCGCCTGTACGTCGGCGCGCGCCACGGCCTGCGCGGCGACCTTGAAATCGTCCTGACCCATCCTGACGGCACGCAGGTCATGATCGAGGCCAGCGATTACAACAACCCGGATGCGGCGCGACCCGGCCTGTTCGCGATTTACCCGGACACGCGCCTGTGTGCGGGCGACATCACGCAGTTCAATGGCAAAGCCGCCAACGGTACATGGAAGGTCGACGTTTCCGACCGCGGGTCGGGCAACACCGGCACGCTGCACAGCCTGGTGCTGGAAGTCGACGATGGCGCCACGGGCGTCGGCGGCGGCGGCCCGGGTGGCGGCCCCGGCGGCGGCAACACCAATAACGCGCCCGTGGCTGATGCCGGCAACGACTTGAACGTCAACGTTGGCAACGTCTGCAACCTCGACGGTAGCGGCAGCAGCGACGCTGACAACGACCCGCTGACCTACGTCTGGACGCAAACGAGCGGGCCCATGGTTGCGCTGGCCAACGCGACGACGGTGAACGCGCATTTCACAGCGCCACCGGTGGTCGGTTATGCGTTCCTGTCGTTCAAGCTTACGGTGAGGGACATCCACGGAGCTGAAGACGAAGACACGGTGATCGTGGAAGTGCGCGAAGTCGTCATCGTCAACTCCATTCCCATCGCCAGGGCTGGCCAGGACCTCGGCACCACGCACTTCAACTATGTCGAGTTGATCGGCAGCGAGAGCTTCGACGGCGACGGCGACATCCTTGTCTACACCTGGATCCAGACCGCGGGGCCGGCGGTTTCCATCAGCCAGGCCAACCGCGCCCGTGCGAATTTCAACGCGCCGGGCGTCGACGCACGCCTGGAGTTCCAGCTGTCAGTCGATGACGGTCGCGGCGGTGTCGGAGCCGACCGCGTGACGGTGTGGGTCAACAAAACGGGCACGGTCGGGGGCGTGCTGCCGGTTGCGAACACACACTATGTGGACCACGAGAAGGGCTCGGGCTGCGTCGCATACGGACAGGGCGGCTGGCTGGCGCTTCTCCTGTTGCCGCTGCTGCTGCTGCGTAAACGGCGCGTGTAGCCGGGCCTCGACCCATTCATTATCTTCGCGCCACACGCTTGGTTCAGCGTGTGACGCGAAGCTATGATGGGCTTGCTCACATCCTTGCACCCACACCAACCGGGGCGCGAAACGAGGACTATCGATGCGTCGAACCTGGCTTCCGCTGGTCGCGTTGTCTTTGATTGCGTCTTCTTCATTCTTTAGTGGTCAATCCCAGGGTCAGCCTGCCCTCGCTTGCGTAGCGCCCACGCAAACGGCCTTTGACACCCAGGCCATGGACGCCCTCGAAGATTCCATGGCTGCGCCGCAACGCGCCGCACTGGTGCGGCTGTGCGCGCGCCGCTTCGCCGCCGACGACACCTGCCCGCTGCCGCCCAGCGGCGGCATCAGCTACGTGACTCTCGCCGATGGTATGAGCGCCGCCTTTGAGCAGGAACTCAAGGCCGCCGGTGCAAACATCGTCGGCTTCATCGGCCCCAACACCTGGGTGGTGCGGGTAGGGGACCAGCTTCAACGTAACACCCTGCAAAGCCGCCTGCGCAGCCACAACCGCGTAGTCGGCGCCTCGCGGCGCGAAGCCGCCGATGCGGCGTCGCCACAATTGTGGAGGTTGTTGGAGAGCGGCTGGCCGGCGCTTGCGCCTATTCGTGTGCTGTTCTGGCGCGACGTGACGCCAGAGCAAGCCGACGCGCTAATCACGGGAACCACCGACTTGCTGGTCCCGCGCGACGAGTTCGGTCGCCCGGCGCTCGAAACGCGATATGTCGAGATTGCCGCCAACGAGGGCCAGACGCGCGCGATTTTGGCGAGTCCGCTGACGGCTTACGTCGAGTTGATCAACGCGCGCCGCGTCAGCAACCAGACCAGCGTCGGCGTTTCAAACGCCGACACGCTCGACGGCGGCATCTACAACCTCGACGGCACCGGCCAGATTGTCGGCATATGGGACGGCGCGGGCGTTTTCATGCACGGCGATTTCGACACCCGCGTCACCAACGTTTCAGCCTATGTCGCCAACGGCAACGGCTTTCACGCCACACACGTGACCGGGACGATCCTGGGCAGCGGCGCGGGCCATGCACCCGCGCGCGGTTTTGCACCCGCGGCGACTTCGTTTAACTACAACTTCAACGGCGAC
Organism: Planctomycetota bacterium; assembly: GCA_020848275.1. Taxonomy (GTDB): domain Bacteria; phylum Planctomycetota; class UBA8742; order UBA2392; family UBA2392; genus JADLAK01. The sequence goes on along the minus strand of JADLAK010000103.1, from coordinate 26,050 downwards.
ATCCCGGCCGAGCGCAGGCTGCGCCGCCACAACAGCCGCCACGTCGTCGACAACCACAGTTACGGCGCGGGCGACGAAACCGGACCCTTCGGCGGCTACGACGCTTTTGCCGCCGAGGTCGACTTCGACAACCGCGACGTGTTGATGATCATGTGCAAGGCCGCGGGCAACGAAGGCGCCGTCGGCTCCGGCACGGTGTTTGACGACAGTTGCATCAAGAACGGGCTTGTCGTCGCCGCCGTCAACGACAACGGCACGACGATCGCGAGTTTCTCGAGCCGCGGGCCCGCCGACGACGGCCGGTTGGTGCCGCAAATTACCTCTAACGGCGTGGGGCTCGTGAGCACCATGGACCCCATCAGCCCCGACCCGCAAAGCCCTTCGGGCTACACGGCCTACAGCGGCACCAGCATGGCCACGCCCAGCACCACCGGCGCGATCACGCTGTTGAGCGAGTTGTGGAAGCGCGAACACAACAACATGGAACTCGCGCCCGACGTCGCGCGCGCGGTGTTGTTCCAGACCGCCGACGACCAGGGCAACGCCGGGCCGGACTACCAGTTCGGCTTTGGTGTCGTCGACGCCAAGGCGGCGGCCGACCTGATCCTTGCCGACGAAGCCAACGGCGGCAAACAGATCGTGCGCGGCTGCGTGTACCAAAACGGCGTCATCGACTACGACGTGCTGGTGGCCCCGGCGCTGCCGGAATTCAAGGTCATGCTGAACTGGCTTGACGAAGCAGGCACTCCCGGCGCGGGCACGAAACTTGTCAACGACCTCGACCTTGAATTGATCGACCCCAGCGGCGGCGTGCACTTTCCTTTTAGCGGCCTGACGACGGGCGGAAGCCAGAGCACGGTTTTCACGCAGACAGCACCCAACCGGCGCGACAACGCCGAGATGGCTGTCATCACCCTGCCCGCCGCCGGCGACTGGATCATCCGCGTACGTGCCTTCAATCTGGCTTCGGCAAGCCGCCCGCAGGGCTTTGTCCTGGCGACCAGCATCCCTATCACTCACAACAACGCCTTTTATGAAGACGCTGCCAACCCGCCCAACAACGGCACGCCCGTCGTTATTCCCGACGGCGTCACCAGCCTGACTCGCACTTTTAACGTGACGGAAACCGACGACATCACCCAGGTGCGCCTCTACGCCTCGATCCTTCACACCACGCGCGGCCACCTTGAAATCCGCCTTGAACACCCCGACAGCACCGAAGTGATCATCGAAGACAACGAAGCGGTGGGCGCTGACGCGGCGCGCGACGACATCTTCGCGATTTACCCCGACACTCGCGCGCCGGCCAACCCGATGTCGGCCTTCGACGGCAAACCTGCCAACGGCACCTGGACGATCACGATTTCCGACGTGACGATCGGGACCGCGGGCACGCTTGTATACCTCGCGCTGGAACTTGAATTCGACTCAAGCCCCGCGGGCAGCGGTCGTCCCGACGCCGACGCGGGCCCCGACCAGACCGTCGATGAAACCGACCCGGTGACGCTTGACGGAAGCGGCAGCAGCGACCCCGAGTCACAACCGCTGACTTTCCAGTGGGAACAAATCAGCGGCACCCCGACGCTGTCTCTCTCCGGGGATGATACCGACACCTGCACCTTCACTGCGCCGCAAGTGTCGAGCGACCGCACGTTTGTCTTCCGCTTGACGGTCAGTGACCCGGATTTCGGCGTCGACATAGACACGGTTTCCGTGACGGTGCAGAACACGTCGTCAAGCAACCTGCCGCCGGTCGCCGACGCCGGGGCGGATCAGGGTGTGGCCATCAATTCGAATGTAACGCTCGATGGATCGGCCAGCACCGATCCCGAGGCCAACCCGCTTACATATTCGTGGCAGCAGATATCGGGCGCCAATCCGGTTGCCCTGTCCGACGACACCGCGGCGATGCCGACGTTCACGGCGCCCGGCGCCAACGACACCCTGACGTTCCGCCTGACTGTCGATGACAGCAACGGTAGCACGGATACCGACACCGTGGTGATCACCGTGACCGGCGGCGCGCCGCCACCCGCGCCCAAGTCGAACAAGAAAGAAGACAAGGGCGGCCTGTGCTCGGCGGCGACGGATTCTTCGCCGGCGCTGCTCGCGGTGTTCGGCTTGTTGGCGCTGGCGATAGCAGGCCGCCGCCGCCGCAAAGCGAGTTGACGCGAAAAAACAAAAGCGCGGGCCACCGGGCCCGCGCTTCTGCGTTGAACTACTTTGTGCCTTTGGAGGACGCTTTGCCCTCAGGCGCGTCCTTGGACTTGGATTCATCGAGAAGGCGTTTGACGTATTGCGCATGGCCGTCATTGGGGTCCAGGGACTCGTAGTATTTCTCGAGAAACGCCCGAGGGGCGGGGTCTTTCTCGCCTTGGCGCAGCAGCCCGCAAGCCGCACAGACCTTGCCGTAATCGTCGTCGGTCGCCTTGAAGTAGGCCAGCAATTCCTTGCGGGCGCTTGCCCCGATGGTCTTTGATTTGCCGATGCGCTCCAGGGTGCTTACGCACGACCCCTTCATGTTACGGTCTTCTGCGGCCTTCAGCTTCGCGACGACGCAGGCGAGCGTCTTTTCGTCGCAGTCCGTCGGCACGTAGGGCATGATGCCCTGAACACGCTCATCGTCCTCGCTCTCAAGCTCGGCAGCCACAAATTCGCGGCCTTCTTTGGTGTTGGATTGCGCCAGCAGCCGCGTCGCGACGGAGATGTCAACTTTGCTCTCTTCCTCGCGTGCGGCCTCAAGGATCTTCTTCAGCAGCGGCCCGGTCTCATCACCGCCAAGCACCGAGATCGCCAGCATTAAGTCACCGCGGGCGGCCTCGGGTGTGCCGGGAAAACCCCAGTTGTCGCCGGTGGGGGAGGTGTTCGCCCACTCGGTCTTCACGGCCTCGAGCACGGTCGACTTTGCTGACTTCCAGGCGTCGGCCTTGAGGCCCGCAGCTTTGTCGCTCAGCGCCTTCTCAGCCTGCTGGGCCGTCGCTGTCGCCAGGCCTATAGCCCAGCGGCGAAGCTGGTCATCGTCGTCATCGTCAACCTTGACCGCGGCGGCGAACTTGTCCGACAACAGGGCTTTGAACAGCGCCGGGACACCCGAAAGCGGCAAAGACGCGGAGTCGATTTGCAGATGCACGAAGTCGGCATGGAACTTCAGGGTCGCCACATTCTTTGCGTCCAGGCTGTGCTCCCAGATTAAGTGGGCGTTGCCCATGAACTTCTTGCTGGGCTTGGCGCGCCGCGCCGAGGTATTGCGGCAGTAATCGAGCCACAGGTTGATGAATTTTGTGCCATCGGCCGGGAGTTTGAGATCCGCGGTCTTTGCCGTCTCGCTCCAGGGAAACATGATTGTCGCCCTGGCTTCTTCACGTGCGGCGGCGTCTTTGTCGGTGTCTGCGGCGAAAAGCGGTGTCGCGGCGAACAGAGCGATCGCGAGCATTATGAATCGGTGCATGGATTCTCCGGGAAAAAAAAAGGGGCACCATAGGATACGGCTGTGGTCAGGTTGTTACGCGCAAAGTCCGCATTCCGCCTTCCGGAAATGAAAGACGCCGCGGACAGCGGCGTCTTTGTGCGTTTCGGTGCAGTGTTGGACTATGTCAACCCGAAGTCCTTCAGCGCCTTCTTGACCACGTCGCGCGACTTGTCGGATAGCGGCGCCAGCGGCAGGCGCGGGAACTCGTTGGGGATTTTGCCCATCATCGCCAGTGCGGCCTTGGCGGGCACTGGGTTGGTCTCGATGAACATCGCCGACACCAGCGGCGTGAGCCTGCGGTGCATCTCGCGCGCTTCAACGATTTTCATCGCCGCACAGGCGTCTGAAAGCTCGCGAATGGCCTTGGGCGCCACGTTCGAGACGACGCTGATGATGCCCTTGGCGCCCAGCGCCATCATCGGAAGCGTCAGCCCGTCGTCGCCGGAAAGCACGTCCAGCCCGGTCTTGATCAGCACCTGCGTGGTTTGCTCAAGGTTTGCTGCGGCGTCCTTGAGCGCGACGATGTTCTTGAAGTCGGTGTCCAGGCGCGCGCAGGTCTCCGGCAGCAGGTTCACCGCAGCACGGCCGGGCACGTTATAGAGGATGACCGGCAGCTTTGTGGCCTTTGCGACGGCCCCGAAATGGCGATACAGGCCCTCCTGCTGGGGCTTGTTGTAGGCGGGTGTGACGACGAGCAGGCCGTCGACGCCAAGCTTTTCGGCGGCTTTGCTGTAAGCGACGGTGGTGTCGGTGCTGCTGGTGCCGGTGCCTGCGATGACGGGCACGCGCTTCCTGGCGACCTTGACGACGCGTTCGATCACCGCGCCGCGCTCTTCATCGGTTAAATTGATGCTTTCGCCTGTGCTGCCGCAGGGCACAAGGCCCTGGATGCCTTGCTCAATCTGCCACTCGACCAGCTTATCAAGCGACTTCAGGTCGAGCTTGCCGTTGGCGTCCATCGGCGTGACAAGCGCCGTGATGCTGCCCTTGAACATGACTGCTCCTGTTTTGGCGCTCCCGGCGCCGCGCATGAACGTAGCCGGTGGTAGGGGACTCGTCAACGCGCGGCCACGCAAAACCGCGAGGCGTAGGCCCCGCGGTTTGTTTTTTTAGCGGCTGCTAGTTGTTGTTTTCGCGTTCACGCTCGCGGATCTCGCGCAGGCGTTCAGCGTCTGCCTCAGCCTCGCGATTTTCGCGTTCTCTGCGCTCCTTCTCGAACTTCTCGCGTTCCGACGGGTTGATGTAATCGTCGTACTTGTCGTGCGAAATGGCGGTCGTCAGGACGCGAATGGGCGCCATAAAGTAACCGGCATCTTCGAGCTTTTCGTAATCGCGCGCGAACGTTTCGCCGGCGCGGACGGCATCTTCGTTATTGACGATCCGGACAAAAACCGGGTTCTCCTTGCCGAACTTCGCAACCTCGTAGTCGGTGCGGTAGGCCGCAAGGGCGCGTGGTTGCGCCACCGCGCCAATGAGCGCCCAGGCGAGGGCGAAAAACACGATCGAGACGGCGCTGATAAAGAGGGAACGGCGGTTTGTGGTAATCGTAGCCATGACATCCTCCTGTGGTCTGCCGGGCCTGGCCGGCCCGATGTTCACGCCCGTGGTCTCCTCGATTACCCCGACACACAAATTCTAGCACTTCAAGCTGTCGCAATACCGGGTAACTTTTAGGCAAATGTCCCACACTGCACAAACCGACAAAACCATCAAACCGGCCCCGGAAGCCATTCTGCGGCCCGGCGACTATCCGAAAAACTGGAAGAAGGTATCGAGGCGTGTGCGCTTCAAACGCGCGCGCGGGTTTTGCGAACGCTGCAAAAAACCGCACGGCGCGATGATCTGGAGCGGGCCCTTGGGTAGCTGGATGGGGGAGGATTACCAGTGGCACGACGACCGCGGCGCGCTGATCGACCGTCCACCACCGTGGCCCAGCAAACAGTGGTATCGCAACCTGTGGCATTGCGGCGAGCCGCCGAAGCTGCGCTGGGTCAAGGTGATTCTGCACGCAGCGCATCTCAACCACAACCCGGCGGACTGCCATTTCTCAAACCTGATGGCGCTGTGCCAGAGCTGCCACGTTCGCTACGACGTGCCGCTGCACAAATGGACCCGGGGCGTCAACGCCGACCTCGCCCGCGGCCAGCGCGTGCTATTTGCCTGATCCCTCATGCAACGCCGGGGCCTGGTACATCGACGCCGCATGCAGCCGGTCGGCGTTGAGGTGCATGCTGGTCGCGGCTGACGGGTTGGCTTCGCGCACGTGTATGGCGTCGAGCGTCAGTTGCTCGGCGGCGTCAGTCAGCGATTCGCGCATGTGCGTGTGTTCGCGGCGCAACGGTGTCAGCCAAACGGAATACATAACCAGCCAGACAATGGCAGCCCCGCTCAGGCCGCCGGTGAGAAACAAAAAGAGTTTGCTCATGGTCGGACTCCTCAAGACTGATGGCCAAATGACGCTCGAAGCCCCGGCGAGCCAATTGGCGATTATACCCCCTACGTCCGATAATCGCTCTTATGTTCGTTTCAGGCGTGTGTGGCGGGATGGCCGCAAACCGGCTTCGCAGGCCAGATACGCGCCCGCTTCGGCCTGCACGTGGCCGGATTCTCCCGGCCTTGCCTGTGGCGACCTCGTAAAACCCTTTTAGACTGACGATCCGCCTCTTGGCGCACCCCAAGTATCTCCCGGAGCATCCTGTGCCGTCCAACTTCTGCCGTTTAATGCTGTTGTCGATTATTGCCGCCTGGGGTGCGCCGCTTTCAGCCGCCGATGTCGAAGTCACCCTGTCGCCCGACACCCCACCGGCGTTTTCAAACCAGATTCTCGACACCAACGTCCCGATCGTCGAATTCATCCTTGAGGCGTCCGGCGGAGACGTCACGCTTACCGGCGTCACCATTACCCTGAGCAACGACAACAGCGCCGGCGACGCCTTCAACGCCGTGCGCGTATTTTTCGACGCCGACGGCAACAGCGTCTACAGCGCCGGCGAGGAAGTCGACTCCTTCCAGGATCCCAACGGCGGCACGACCCTGACCTTCACCGAGAATTTCACGGTGCTCAGCGGCCTGCAGCGACGCCTGCAAGTCCAGGTCGACATTGACGACGCGCCGTCAGAGTACGGCGAAAACTATACCGTCAGCATCGCCGCGAGTTCCGACCTTCCGCGCATGACCGGCACCGACACGGTCTCCGGCACTTTCCCGGTCACCGGCAACAACCTGGTGCTGCGCAACAGCCTCGTCGCCCTTGGCCCCGGCAGCGGCAACTTCACCGCGCCGCGCAACGTGGCCCTCGGCACGCTCAACGCCCCGGCGCTGCACTTTGAACTCGACAGCCGCACGGCGACTTCGCCCGGCGAACTCGTCGGCATCGACCTCGAAAGCCTCACGGCCACCATCAACATGGCTGCGGCGGCCAACGCCGGCGTGGTTGACGGCGTGGAGCTGTACAGCGACGACGGCGACGCGACCTTTGAGCCCGGCGCCGGTGACAATTTAATATTGCGCCGCACCTCGGCTGACACCGCCAGTTGGCAGGTTACGGGTGCGGTGCTGAGCGTGGTGTTTGACGGTGCGGAAATCGAGGCGCTGGCAAGCATCGATTCCGGCACGGCGCGCAGTTTCTGGATCGCTTACGACCTCAACAGCACCGCCGACGCGCAGCTCGAAGCCCAGGTGCAACGCACGGGCGTTATCGGCAGCGAAGGCGTCGATGGCGACTTCATCCTGACCACGCCCGCGGCCATCAGCGGCCAATCGATGTTCGTGGTTTCAGGTGGGGGCGGAGGCGGCGGCGGAGGAGGAGGCGGCAACCAGAGCGGCGAGGAAGGCGGCTGCGCCGTGGCGCTTTCGGCTCCCCCACTGGCGCTGCTTGCGCTGCTGCCGATTTTGGCCCGTCGTCGGCGCAAAACTCATGCCCGCGATTAAACTGAACGAAATCGAACGTCGGGTGCTTGGCACGCTGATCGAAAAGGCGCTGACGACGCCACAGGGATACCCGTTGTCGCTGAATTCGCTGATGCTGGGCTGCAACCAGAAATCGGCGCGCGACCCGATGATGGAAGCGACCGAGCAGATGATCGAGGAAGCCTGCAATAAGCTCAAGCAGCGCAGCCTCGCTATCCAGTTTTTCCCGGCCGGCGGCCGCGTGCCGAAGTGGGAGGAAGCTCTGACCGCGGTGCTGAACCTCAACAAGGAACAGTCGGCGATCATCGCCGAACTGTTACTGCGCGGGCCGCAAAGCGAGGGCGAATTGCGCCAGCGCGCCAGCCGCATGGCCCCGCTGGATTCACTGGCCAAACAGCACGAAGTGCTGGAATCGCTGCGCACGCGGCCCGAACCGCTGGTGCAGCGTTTGTCAGGTGAAGGCCGCACTCGCGGCGTGCTGTGGGCGCACACGTTTTATCCCGAGGGCGAGGAGCCGGCTTTGCCCGCGGCGTCAGTGCGGATTGCCTCCCCCGCCGCGTCCTCTACCACCGGAAATTCGACGGCAAGTGTGTCCCCTGCCGGTCTTGAGCAGCGCCTGGCCGCCCTTGAAGCCCGCGTGGCGGAACTCGAACGGAAAACGAATTCGTAGCGACACGCGGCAGCGTGTCCGAAGATCGGGATGGCCGGCGGACATGCTGCCGCGTGTCCCTACGTGATCGTTGACCTTTGTTGTTTCACCTGCGTTAATCCCCCTCCCCTACCGGAATCGAGGTTCTCATGCGGCGATTTGGCACGTTTGCGGTTCTGGCGCTCGCGTTTTCGCTTTCGGCCTGCGGCGGCGGAAGCGGCGGCGCCAATGACGGTGGAGGCGGGCCGCGCACCCTGCGCAAGGTCGACAAGAAGGAAGTTCTGGTCTTTTTGCGCGGCGACAAATCAGAAATCCTTGACCCGCACGCAACCAACAGCGGCGCCGACGCGTTTGTCATCCAGCAAATGTACGAGGGCCTGGTTCAGCCCTCCGAGAAAGCGCCCGTGCGCTGGGAACCCTGCCTTGCCGAAAGCTGGGATATCTCGCCCGACTTCAAGTCGTACAAGTTCAAGCTGCGCAAAGGCGTGAAGTTCCACGATGGCGCGGACCTCAACGCAGCAGGCGTCAAACGCAGCTTCGAGCGCGCTACCAAGATCGATGACAAGGGCGCACCCACTGACAAGGCCGCACCGGGCAAGTTGCCCTACGCCGACGAGTACTTCGGCGGCGTGCTTGAAATCGGCACGCCCGACGAGATGACCGTCGAATTCAAACTCAACGACACCAACCCGAAATTCCTGGCGAGTTGCGGCCTGTTTGCGGCGTCGGTGATCAGCCCCAAGGCCATCGAGATGATGGAGAAGGAGGCTGACGCTTCCAAGCGCCAATCGTGGCTGACGCGCCACCCCGCAGGTACGGGCCCGTACACAATTTCGGCTGAAGGCGACTACCAGGACTCGGCCAATATCACCATGACCGCCTTTGCCGGCTATTGGGGCGGCAAACCTGAAATCCCGCGCGTCGTGTTCAACTGGAACCAGGACCAGAAGGTGCGGCGCGAACAACTTGTTTCCGGCGCCGTGCAAATGATCGACAGCCCGGCGGGCGCGGATTGGGCCGATCTGGGCTCGAACAAAGACGTCGTGCTGTATTCGTGGGAGGCGGAAAACCTGTGCTATCTCGGCATGAACGTCGACCCGGCAAACGGTTTCATCACCAGCGACATTAACGTGCGTAAAGCGATTGCCATGGCCGTGGACCGCGACCCGCTTGTAAAGCTTTACGACGGCACCGCCAAGGCCCACCACGTGTTGCTGCCCCCCACCATGCTTGGATTTCCCAAGGATTACAAACCGACGACCGACGAAGGCTCGCGCGCCGACCGCCTGGCCAAGGCGCGCGAACTCATCAAAGCCGCCGGCGCCGACGGCAAAGAGCTGATTCTGGCGTTGCCGCGCGTGCCGCGGCCTTATTTAGGCAAACCGCCGCAGATAGCGGACCTGTTGCGCCAGCAGATTGGCGAAATTGGCCTGACGCTGAAGCTTGAACCGTTGGACATGAACGTGCTTGGCGACGCGATCTCCAAGGGCGCCTACCCGCTGGTACTGATTGGCTGGATGGGCGAGACCGGCGAGCCCGACGACTTCTGGACGCCTCTGCTTTGCGGCCGCGGCAAGCCCTCAAGCAATAACGTGCCGCGCTTCTGGGACAAGGAAGTCGCCGACGCGCTGGATGGCGCATTAAAGGAACGCGACCAGGGCAAGCGCGCCGAAACCTACCGCAAACTCGAAACCACGGTGCACGAGAAGCACCGGCCGATGGTTCCGCTTCTGACCGCCAGGCAGGCCATGGCATGGCGTGCCGAGGTCGAGGGAATTTTCGTCGATTCAACGGGCAGCTATCGCCTGCACAAGGCGCGTTTCAAGTAGAAACAACGAATGCTGACGCACGTCATCCGACGCGTGCTTGCCGCCGTGCCCATGCTGGCCGCCATCAGCGTGGCGGCCTTTCTGTTGTTGCACGCCCTGCCCGGAGACCCCGCGGCCTACCTGCTTGGCCAGCGCGCGACCGAGGAGAACAAGCGCCAGTTCCGCGAGCGCGCCGGGCTGGACCTTCCGCTCGAGCAGCAATACGTGCGCTGGGCCGGAGGCATTTCGCGCGGCGACTTCGGCGAAAGCCACCGCACCAACAAGCCGGTAATCGAGGAACTCGGCAAGGTTATCCCGGCGACAGTTGAGCTTGCCGTAGTGGCGATGTTGTTTGCGACCTTGATTGGCGTCTCGCTGGGCATGCTCGCGGCGATCAAACCCCGAAGTATCGCGGACTTCACCTGCCTGGGTTTTGCGCTGATCGGCGTAAGCGTGCCCATATTCTGGCTTGGCTTCATGGCCCAAAAGTTGTTTGCGGGGGAACTGAAGTTGCTGCCCTTTGGCCGCCGCCTCGGCGATTACTGGGAAGGCTTTCAATCCGAGACCGGCTTCCACACCCTGGACGCGATCTTCGTCTACCAGAGCCCCGAGTTGCTGGCTGACGTGCTGCATCATCTGCTGTTGCCGGGCCTGGTGCTTTCGACTGTGCCAATGGCGTTGATTGCACGCATCACCCGCGCGTCGATGCTGGAAGCCCTGCGCCAGGATTACGTGCGCACCGCCCGGGCCAAGGGCGTCAAGCCGATGGGCGTGGTCATGCGCCACGCTTTGCGCAACGCGACTATCCCCATCGTCACGGCCGTGGCCACGCAATTTGGCTACCTGCTGGGCGGCGCGGTCCTGACCGAAACGATCTTTAGCTGGCCGGGACTTGGCCGCTACACCATCGAGGCGATCGAAGCCCTCGACGCGAGGCCTTTGCAGGCCGGCGTGCTGGTAGTTGCCACGACCTTCGTGTTGGTCAACCTGCTGACGGACCTGAGCTACGCCTTCATTGACCCGCGATTGCGCAAAGGTGAAGGTCGCGAGGAAGTCGCGTCGCGCGAGCCCTGGCGCGCGCGCCTGTGGCAGATTGGCGTGCTGGTGTTTGTCGGCGTTGTGTTGTCGCTTGCCGCTGACCGCGTGCTTGGGCGCAATCCTGCGCGTGCACAGGCGATCGACGCAGCCGCCGTCGTCGCGTTGGGATTGCTCGGCGCGTGGCTTCTGTTTTATGCGGTGAAAAACCTGCTTGGCGGCGCCGCCGTCGGCTTTGGCAGGCGCCTGGCGTTAATCCTGAAGGCGGCGCTGGCGGGTGTCGGCGCCTTGCTCAAGTACGTCGCAAGCCACCGCCCTGCCCTGATCGGTCTTGGCATTATTATCATTGTCGCGGCGGCGGCGGTGTTGGCGCCGATCGTCGCGCCCTATGGTCCGATGCAGGCTTTCCAGGACCTGATGCACGCGCCGTCCTCTTCGGCGCATTGGCTTGGCACCGACAGCCAGGGCCGCGACCTCTACACGCGGCTGCTTTACGGCGCGCGCACAACGCTGCTGGTGGCGCTTGCGGCTACAACACTTTCGATGTTCGCGGGCAGCGTGATTGGCGCCGTCGCGGGTTACTTTGGGCGCTGGACCGACCTGGTGTTGATGCGCGGCGTCGATTTCATGATGAGCTTCCCGTCGTTTCTGCTCGCGGTCGTTACCGTCGCCGTGCTGGGCAAGTCACTGGACAATTTAATATGGGCCGTGGGTATCGCGGGCGCCCCAAGCTTCGCCCGCCAAGTGCGCGCCGAGGTGCTGCGGCTGAAATCGCAGGAATTTGTCGAAGCCGCCGGCGCGCTGGGTTATGGCCACAGCCGCATCCTGCTTCGCCATCTAGTGCCAAATTGTCTGACGCCGATGATCGTGCTGGCGACGCTGGGCATGGGCGGTTCGATCTTGAGCGTCGCCGGGCTTGCGTTCCTTGGGCTGGGCGGCGATCCGTTTGTGCCGGAATGGGGTCTGATCCTGAAGCTGGGTTGGGACGAATCGTCCAAGGGCGCGTTCCAGGTCGGCGTGGCCGGCGCCTGCATCATGGTGACGGTGCTGGGATTCAACCTGATCGGCGACGGGTTGCGCGACTGGCTCGACCCGCGCTCGCGCGGCAAGTAGCTCTAAAATCCCTTCACTTCCTTGCGCAAATAAGACGGCGGCTTGTTCAGGCACAGGCGCAGGATGATGACCGCCATCCCCGTCGCATAGCGGGTGCCCGCGGGGTCTTCCTGGCGAATATTCTGCCAGTGCCCGTCCGCAAGCTGCGTGCGCGTCAGTTGCTGCATGGTGACCGTGCGCCATGCCTCCCACGGGGCGCCGCCGCGCAGGTAAGTCGCGCGCGTCGCGTAATACCAATAATAGTAGGGACAGTCGTGCGATGAATCCGCGGATTGGGTTCCCGCACACTGGTTCATTTCGATATCCCGCAGCGCGCTCTTCATTTCCTCACCGTCCATGCCCAGCAGGAGGTAGATCAGCGCCCCGATGCTCTGCCGTATCAGCCCGATGCCGCTGCTCTTCGGCTGGTAGGTAAAGCCCTCGGACTTGTACTTGCAAAGCTTGACGCAGGTCTGCGCGCGGCGCACCGCGGCGGCAATGCCGGGTTCTTTCACGCCCGCCGCGTCGGCGGCGTAGAGCGCCACCAGGCACCAGCCAATCACCGAGAGGTCGGCGTCGTCGGAATTGCCGCTGTAGCGCCAGCCGCCAAAGTGCTCCGATTGGGGATCGATCACGCCCCAATTTTCAGAACGCTCATCGGAAAGCTGCGCGGCGAGCAGATACCTTACCCCCTTGGAACACAGCGGTCGGGCCTTTTCAAAGCCAGCCGCGACCGCCTCGGCGAGTGCGAGGGTCGCCATGGCGTGCACGTACATGCCGCCAAGGCAATACACCTCTTCGCCGCGCCAGGTGCCCTTGGTTTCTTTGGTGAAAGCCTTGTCGAACCAGGCCAGCAGCTCGTCGACTTTGGCGTCGCGCGCGGCCTTGCGATCGCCCCATTCGCCTTCGGCGAGGGCGGCCAGGTGAAATGCACGGGCGGCGCACTCGTGCGTGTCCTCCTTGAACTTCGCCGTGAGCAGCCAGTCCTCGCCGCGTCTGATGGCGGCGCGCGCGGCGGCTTCCAGGTCGGACCACACTTTGGGCGAGACGGTTTCAAGCAAGAGGTCGTATCCCGCCCCCACTACGTCCGGCGGGCATTGCACGTCAATCAGCGCCTCGCCCTTGTAAAAGTAAGGATAGAACACGTAGGCGGGGGCGACTTGGTCTGCGCGATAGGCGTAGTGCTCGCGCCGACTGTCCTTCTCGCTCACGCGCAGGTTGAACTCGGGCAACTGAACGCCCTCGATACCGGCATCTTCAGGCCGAAGCTTGGGGGTAAAGGACAGCCGGTAAATCCCGTCCTCGGTAATCTTCGCCGCGAAATAGTCATGATCCTGCGACGAATGCGAAATCGCCCCCTTTATGGTCACGCCGATCGGGATTTCCTGCGCCAAGTTAGCCTTGTCGTTGGGCTCTACTTCGACGTCCGAGCCGGCCTGAACGATGGACGTATCGACGCGCCAGGCGACTTCTTCGCTGTTGGATTCGTTGTTCAGCCGCAGTGCGTGTTTGCCCGAGGGCAAACGCAGGTTCAGCACGCGCAGCGGCCCGTTGCGGGTGTAGATGTTTTTGTTGGTCGCTTGAAGAAACAGCAGGCGCGCGTTGATGTTGTCCTGGATGGTCAACGTCAGGTTGATGACGACGGGCTCGTCTGAGGTAAGCAGGAAACAGTCGACGTCGCTCTTGTTCGCAAAAACGCCTTTGCAGGGCGTACCTGCTTTGATTTCCTGCGTTGCGGTTTTTTCGTCGTCGTTGGGCTCGACTTCGACGATGGCGTTGTCTTCGGCGGGCTTGGGCGGCTGCGGGTCCTGCCCGCGCGAAACGTGGGCGATGGCTAGAGAACAAGCGGCAACGATCAGGAAGATCGCGAATCGGCGCATAATGCCTCCTTGAATGGCGGTGCTAGCCGATCTGTTTTTCCAGGAACATCAACGAACCCAGGTAGGCGATCTTGAAGGCCGCCTTGGCCATGCTGCCGTTGATGGCCGTCATGCCCCCGTGCGCTTCGCCGATCATGCCCGCCAACTGGTCGCCCGCGCCGTGATCGCCTGTGGCCTCGTCCAGTTGTGTGAACATGTTTGTGCGCGCTTCCCATTCGTCGACTTCGTCGATCATGCGCTGGATGACGGCCTCGGTGCTCGCCATCTGAAGCTTGTAGGCCGCGAAAATCCACCAGGCCGTAAGGGCTCCGCGGAAGGCGTGCAGCGGCGCCGTCGCGTCGGCTTCGCCCTGCGAATCGATGAGGTCCTTGCCCGCGCTGTCAAAACCCTTGCGGTACTTGGCGTAATCCACCATCGACGAGCCGTGCAGGCCGTCTTCCATGACGCCGACGATGTCGCCACTTGACGGGTCAAGGGTGAAAAACCCGATCACGCCGCCAAAGCCGCCGGGCAGCGTACGCTCGGGGATGATCACAATGCGCTTGGCGCCAAGCCAGCGCCTGGCGTGCCGTTTAACCTGCGGCGTGATGTCCAGGGCATCGAGCTTCGCTTCCTCGCCGGGAACGATATAGGCGACCTTGGTGCGCAGCCGCTTGACCTTGATCGGCGCAACGGCCAGGCCCGGCGCCGTCAGGTCGACCTCGACGCGCTGGACTTCCTTTTCGCGGCCCACATGCTGTGTGACGACCAGGTTGATCTTGCCGTAGCTGTCGCCCTTGGGCGGCGGAAGGCGCAACCCGCCGTCCGGCCAGCTTGTGTCGAGCGTTTCGGCCTCCGTCAGGCCCACGTCAGCGTCGGCAACACCGATGCCGTCCTCATCAACGACACGGCAGCGCACAAAGGTCTTGATCGACGCGATCGTGTCCACTTTGCCAATGGCGAACTGCGCGTCATCCCAGATCAACAGCTTTGGCGCATCGGCGACCCCCACCATGGCGGCTTCCAGCACCGGCACGTCTTCGGCCCGGCCGTTGATTTGCACCTTGATGCTGCGGCGGCCGCTGATTTCCAGCGTCCCCTTCCACTCGACGGGGCGCGGCGCTTCCTCGTTCACCACTTTGCCAAGCAGGCTGATTTCCGCCTTGCCTGTTTCCTTCAGTTGCCGCAAGACCTTGCGCGAAACGCAGAAGGACGTCGCGTCGTCCTGCTTTTCGCTGCCCTTGCGGTAATGCGGGTTGTGCAGGACTGCATTCTCAAGTGCGCCGCCGGTCAAGGTGCGCGTTCCCTGTGCGACCGTTAAACCCTCGCGCACCTCGAATTCGTAGGCGAGGCCGTCCACCGCCCCCATCATCTTGAAATCCTGCGTGGTGCGGGTTTCGCCATCGCCCCATGCGTACTTAATCACCGCGCCTTCAACCACGGGGGTCTCGGCGCCGACGTCCAGCGCCACCTCAAGCACGAAATCAGGATCCACCCGCGCAGCGCCCTCTGCGCCAAGCAATGAAGCCTCAATGGCCGCCGCCGCTTCACCCGCGTCCTTGAAGCGAGCCTCGAGGCGGTTGTCGTCGAAAGCCAGTCCGCGCAGGTCCTTGTTGTCCCTGGCTGCGGAAATCAGTTCGGCGCGCAAGTTGCCGGAGGTGAGCGCAAACGACTTGTCCGGGCCTACCAGCACCTCGACTGCAGGCGCCCCGGGAGAGCCTTTGCCGTCGCTGCCGAGCGCCCTGAAACGGGCACGGGCGCCGGGTTTGTCCCGCAGTACGTTGAGCGCCTTGAACGAAGCCTCCACGCGGCGTTCGGGCCGGTTGGGATAGCGGTCATCCATGCGGTTGAAGACGTCCCAGGTCGATACCACAGGCCCCTTGGCAAGCCGCTCGAGGAAGTGGTGTTCGAGGCCCGCCTCGACGAGCCCGCGGATTTCGCAGGCCCAGAAGGCGTCGACTTTCTTACCCTCAAAACGCGTGCGATTAAGGCGCAGGTCGAAGGTGTGCACCGGCTCGCCCGCCCATTTCCCGGTCGAGCCGAGGAAGAGGATGCGCGGGTGGTCGTATTGCGCGCGCACGTTGCGTTCCTTCTCGAGTTTCGCCATCAACCCGTCGGCCTCAAGCGCGTAGTCCAGGAGCTGAAGGTACGGCTCGGCTTCGACGGCTTTTTCACGCCCGCGCTGCTTCAATAACAACTCTTCCTTTTCGCGCACATACTTGCTGATGCGGCAGGGCAGCACCACGAAGTCGTGGCGGTCGCCCTCGCGCGCATCGCCCAGGCCCGTGCGATTGTCCGCGCGCCACAGTTCCCGCCACACCGGCAGCGGGTCCTGCCCAGGCCGCTCGACGGTGAACAGCAATTCCTCGCCAAGCGCGTCGGCCGTGTCCACCTTGACGGAAACCGGTGCACCGCTTCGCCGCCGCAAGGTCAGTTGTGTCGTGCCCGTAACCGGTGTTTCGATGCTGTGGACGTCCCCTACCAATTCGCCAATAGGACCGGACCAGACAGGCGTGTCGACGTTGCGGCCGGCCTCCACCGCGTCGCGCCACTCCTTGCGTGGCGCGTCTTTGGCGGGCGCTTTGCCGGCGAGTTTGCGGTGCGAGACGGTAAGCTTGAAGATGTGCTCGTCGAGCTTGTCGGCGCCTGCGACATCGGCCAGTGCGACTTCATGTTTGCCGGGACAGTGAGCCAGGATCGCGCGCGCCAGCGCCAACTTTTCCTCCGGCGACGCCCCGCCATTCCACAATGCGGCCAGCGGCCCTTTCACGTCGCCGCGATAGGCAAGGGTCGCGACGTCATCCTTGACGAAGGCGACTACACGCTTAGGGTCGCGGCCAAGCTCAAGGGCCTTGGCCCGGAAGTAGTCAAAAGCGGCGGCGACGGGCGGCGGCGCATCACGGCCGCAACCCTTCTCAAGCATGGCGATGGCAACGAGGAGCAGCAGGCCGGCGAAAACCGTGACAAGGACGACGCGCTCCGAACGTTGATCAGGACTCAGGGTCGAACCGCTGCCGGATGCCATAGGAGCCTCGCCGCGAAATGAGGCTGCCTTTTTAGGACGTGATACTTATGTTGCAACATCGCTTTTGGCCAATTTGCGATGAGACTTTCAGGCGGGCCGTTGACGCGTAGTTGATGACGAGCGGCGGCGTTTATTGCTAAACTGATGCGATGGCACGCGAAAGGCCCAACATGGCAGCAAAGAAACCCAACCTGGATCCCGACCAGATTCTGCAAGCCATTTACGACAGCCCCGATGTCCAGGGCTTTCGCGACCTGCAATGGCAGGGAACGTTCAAGGAATACCTGCAACTGGCGATGGAGGATCCCGCGGTGGTGCGCCATGCGCACCAGCGCGTGTACGACATGATCCTGTCGCACGGCATGCAGGAGTATGACTACCAGAAACAACGCCTGATTAAATACAATTTCTTCGGCGATCCCTTCAGCAACGGCCAGGACGCCATCTATGGCATCGAGAAGCCGCTGATGCAGCTCGTCGCGCATTTTAAGAGCGCGGCGTATGGTTTCGGCACGGAGAAGCGCGTTCTTCTCCTGCACGGCCCCGTTGGTTCGTCCAAGAGCACGATTGCGCGCCTGCTCAAACGCGGGCTTGAGCAATATTCGCGCAGCAAGGAAGGCCGCCTTTTCACGTTTGGCTGGAAGGTGAAGGACGAAGTCACGGGCCAGGAAATCATCTGGAGCCCGATGAACGAAGAGCCGCTCAAGCTCATTCCCGCCGAGCCGCGCAAGAAGCTGCTTGCGCAACTCAACGCGCTCAACAAGCTGCCCTACAAGCTCAATATCGAGGGCGATCTCGACCCGCTGTCGCGCAAACTCATGCGCGAGCTGATCGCGCAGTACAACGGCGACTGGCGCGCGGTGATCGACAAGCACATCGTCGTCAAACGCCTGCTGATCAGCGAAAAAGACCGCGTCGGCATCGGCACTTTCCAGCCCAAGGACGAAAAGAACCAGGACGCCACGGAACTCACCGGCGACGTCAACTACCGCAAGATCGCATTCTACGGCGTTGATTCCGACCCGCGCGCCTTCAACTTCGACGGCGAGTTCTGCGTCGCCAACCGCGGCATCGTCGAATTTGTCGAAGTGTTGAAACTCGATGTCGCGTTTCTGTACGACCTGCTGGGCGCTTCTCAGGAACACTCGATTAAACCGAAGAAGTTCCCGCAGACAGACATCGACGAAGTCATCATCGGCCACACCAATGCGCCGGAATACCGCAAGCTCCAGAGCAACGAACTCATGGAGGCTTTCCGCGACCGCACGGTCAA
The DNA here is from genome assembly GCA_020848275.1 of Planctomycetota bacterium. Lineage (GTDB taxonomy): Bacteria > Planctomycetota > UBA8742 > UBA2392 > UBA2392 > JADLAK01. Next base: position 7,931 of record JADLAK010000103.1, on the reverse strand, counting down.
GATCGACGTGCCCTACAACACAACGCTCGACCACGAAATCCGCATCTACCGCAAGGATTTCACACCTGAGCGCGTGAACAAGCACATCGCGCCGCACACTGTCGAAATTGCGGCGATGTGGGCTGTGCTGACGCGCCTCGAGGAGCCCAAGCGCGGCGGCATCAGCCTGCTGCAGAAGTTGAAGCTGTATAACGGCAAGTCCGTGCCGGGTATGACCGAGGACAACATCCGCGAGATGCGCGCCGAGGCCCACCACGAAGGCATGGAAGGCATCAGCCCGCGTTACATCCAGGACAAGATTTCCAACGCGATCGTGAACCACACCACCACGGACACCGTCAACCCGTTCATGGTGCTCAATGAACTGGAATCGGGGCTTTCGCATCACTCGCTGATCAACAGCGAGGACACCCGCAAGTATTACCGCGAGCTGCTGGGCGTGGTGCGCCAGGAGTACGAGGAAATCGCCAAGAACGAAGTGCAGCGTGCGATCTCGGCCGACGAAGACGCCATTGCACGCCTGTGCAGCAACTACATCGATCACGTGAAGGCGTTTACCCAGCGCGAGCGCGTGCGCAACAAATACACCGGCGAACTCGAAGAACCCGATGAGCGCATGATGCGCGGCATCGAGGAAAAGATCGACATCAGCGAGTCGCGTAAAGACGATTTCCGGCGCGAGATCATGAACTACATCGGCGCTTTGGCGCTGGAAGGTCGGACGTTCGACTACAAAACCAACGAACGCCTGCACCGCGCTCTTGAGCTGAAGCTTTTCGAGGATCAAAAGGACAGCATTAAACTCACGAGCCTGGTCAGCAATGTCGTGGACAAGGAAACGCAGGCCAAGATCGACGTGGTCAAGCAGCGCCTGATCCAGAAGTACGGCTACAACGACACCAGCGCCAACGACCTGCTGAATTTCGTGGCCAGCATCTTTGCCCGCGGAGATGCCAAGGAGTAGGCTCGCTGCCAGGGAGCTAAACATATGCGGGGTTGACTTTTAGGAGGCCAGAAACGACAACTCTGGCCATTCGCGCCGGGCGAGGGCGCACCACAGACACGCACGCATGTTCGAAGCCGCCGAGGCATTTGACGTCAGGTTTCTCGAATATTTTGCCCGCCTGGGCAGGCGTTACGTCATGTCGCTTGAGCACAGCGACGACGTGCCCCCCAAAGAAAACCTTGAGATGGCCAAGATCAAGGTCGAACAGGCCATGCGCGAGATCGTGGACGGCCAGTCGCAATTCGCCGAGACTTTCATCAATGCAGCCTACGAGGACGAACCGGGCGCGGTGGTTTACGGCCTTGGCATGACGGTGTGGGCGAGCGCCGGCCCGTTGCTTGAGGACGCGCTGCGCGCCCAGGGCCGCAAGATCGTCGAGCAGGCACAGGCCAAGCGCCCCAACAACCGTCTGCTGCTGCGCGCGCTGCACGTGATCGCAAAATCCGACCGCAATTATCCGCTGGCGCACAAGTGCCTCGACCAGATGCTGCGGCTTGACCCCAGCGACATCGAGGCCGTGGTTGACAAGATCGACCTGTTCCAGATCCAGGAAGACTACAACAAGGCCGCCAGCATGTTGCAGAAGGCCGGCCAGCGTTTCCGCGGCCACGCGCTGCTGGCCAACGTGCAAAACGCCTTCAACCGCAACAGCAAACGTTGCCCGCGCTGCGGCAACTACATGCGCTACGCCGCACCTTTCTGCAGCAAGTGCAAAAACAGTTTCATGTAATTTGTCGACAGGGCAAAGATGGCCAGGAAGCCGGGGCTTGCCACAAAACTTGCGTTAATGTGGGCGCGCGGCTTTGCGCGCAAACATCCCCCGCCGGGCCTCGAGCCGCTCAACACGGGCACCCGCGCGCGCATCCTTGTGGTCAACACCACGGGCATCGGCGACACGATCTTCTGCACTGGACCCGTTGCCGACCTGCGTGAATCTTTCCCCTACGCGCACCTCGAGGTTTTCGTCGACCGGCGTCGTGAAGAAATCATGCGCCACAATCCGCGGCTCAACGGCATCGTCACCTACCAAGGCAAGTTCAAGAGCGTCGGCGCCACGCTCAAGGCCTTGCGCGCGGGCCGCTTTGACGTCGCGATCATCCAGCACGCCAACGATCCTGACGTCGTGCCGATGGTGGCCAAGGCCGGCATCCCCGCGCTGGTGGGCTACGCCAGCCACACCTTCAGCGGGCTGTACGCCGTCAAGTTGTCGCCTGCCGACCGCGCCGGCGGCGCGCACACCATGGACGCTCGCCTGGCGCTCACACGCGCCATCGGCGCGCGCGGCGAGCACTGGCACACCGAAATTTTCCCCCAGCCTGCCGACCAGCGCGCCGCGCACGACCTGCTGGCCAGGCATAACCTGCGTGAACGTGCGGCGGTTGCGCTCAACCTTGGCGGCTCGGTCAACAGCAAACGCTGGCCGCTGGACAACTGGCGCGCGCTGGCCCAGCGCCTGCACGAACGCGGGCTCGCCACAATCATGGTCGGCGGCCCCAATGAAAAAGCCGCGGCTGCGGCGGTACTGGCGACGTTGCCCAGTTCCAGCCGCGCGGCAAGCGCCGCCGGGTCGCTGCACTTCATGGCCAGCGCGGCGCTGCTAAAGGCCTGCCGCGCGCACGTCAGCGCCGACACCGGCCTGATGCACGCGGGCCTGGCGCTGGATGTGCCGACGGTGGCGCTGTTTGGTCCGGACGACCCGAAGTGGACGGGCCCTTACCCCAGGCAGGAAAACGCCGTGGTCGTGCAAAGCCCCGCGGCTAGTGCAGGTGTCATCGACCGCCGCAAGGACGACGGTGCGCTCATGCGCGCCATTACCGTTGAGAGCGTGCTGAAAGCCTTTGAACGGGTGCAAGGCGCGCTACAATAGAGCCCATGAACACGCAGCACAAAATCGAGGGCGATCATGCGCGCTTCCGCCAGATTGTGCGCGGCAAGATCCGCAAGGAGCTGCGCAAGTTCATAACCAAGAGCGAACTCGTCGCCCGCAAGGGCAAAGGCACCGTCAGCATCCCGCTGCCGCAGATCGACATTCCGCGCTTTCGCTTCGGCCAGAAGGAAACCGGCGGCGTCGGCCAGGGAGAAGGCGAAGTCGGCCAGTCGCTGGGCAAAGACGGAGACCCGGGCACCGGCGAAGCCGGCGACAAGCCCGGCGACCACGTGCTGGAGGCCGAGGTCTCACTCAAGGAACTCGCGGAAATTCTCGGCGAAGAACTCGAGCTGCCGCGCATTGAGCCCAAGGGTAAACACACGGTGCTGACGGAACGCTCGCGCTACGTCGGCATCCGCACCATCGGCCCGGAATCGCTGCGCCACTTCAAGCGCACCTTCAAGCACGCGCTGTTGCGCCAGATCGCCAGCGGCACCTACGACCCGCTCAACCCGATCATCATTCCCGAGCGCGAGGACCGCCGCTACCGCAGTTGGGAGACACGGCCGATCCCGGAAAACAGCGCCGTGCTCATCTACATGATGGACGTATCGGGCAGCATGGGCGAAGAGCAGAAGGAAATCGTGCGGATCGAGGCGTTCTGGCTCGATACCTGGCTGCGCAGCCAATACAAAAACATCCAGAGCGTCTATGTCGTCCACGACGCCGAGGCCAAGGAAGTCGACGAACACACCTTCTTTCACCTTCGTGAAAGCGGCGGCACGAAAATCTCCAGCGCCTACAACCTGTGCGCCAAGATCATCAAGGACCGCTTCAACCCGCTTGAGTGGAACATATACCCCTTCCACTTCAGCGACGGCGACAACTGGGGCGCCGACGACACGGAAAGCTGTTTCAAAATTCTCGATACCGAACTGTTGCCGGCCAGCAACGTGTTTTGCTACGGCCAGGTGCGCAGCGCCTACGGCAGCGGCAAGTTCAAGGACGACCTCGACAACCACTACGCGAGCGACGACCGCGTGATCACCAGCGACATCTCCAGCGTCGACGGGATATTGAGCTCGATTCGCGACTTCCTAGGCAAGGGCAAGTAGTAAGACAAAACAACAACCGGAGCCCTCGCGGGCTCCGGTTGTTCGTTTTGCAGCTCTAGTCGCGGCCGGTGATGACGGGTTTGGGCCGGTCAATGGTGTCCGTGGCGCGCTTGAGGAACAACAGGGCGTAGCAGGTGTCGTAGATGTCGCTGGGGTCGACCTCGGTGTTGGTGTCCCAGAACGCGCCGTTTTTGTCCGGCTTCTGCGCGTCAAGCATCACCACCGCGCCGTCGAAGTACCAGTCGTGGCCGCCGATGAAATCCACGGCGCCGAGCATGCCGACGCGCTCGAGCGAATAAAGATAGTAGTACAGGCGATAAAGCTGGCGCGGCGGGTTGGTGGAGACCGACCAGTTCGTCACCAGCCATGCAAGGCCGTCGTAGATCGCCTGCTCAACCTGCTTGGCCTTGGCGTCGTACTTGGCCTTGTACTTCGGGTCGTCCTCGAGTTCGTCGCGGATGATAATCAGCGCGCAAATGCCTGCGCAGGTCATGCTGCCGTAGGTGATGGCGTCGTTGGGGTCGTGCGGCGTGCGGCGCCCGTATCCCCAGCCGCGGGCCTGGTCCTCGGCGCGGGGGTTGTACTTGCGCGAGGCGGTAGACTTTTCGTCGTCCTTCTTGGGCTCTTCCTTTTTCTCTTCAGGCTTGCCGCCGTCGGGATTCACAACGCGGTCCATCTTCGGGCCGGTCTTGTCCTGCTCGTCCAGGAAGTATCCGAGGGCGTCAAACAGGATGTTGCGGTCGTAGCTGATACCCAGGCGCGTGGCCGAGTGATAGCCCAGCATTGCGTACTGCGTAGCGGAAATGTCGATGGTCGGGCCGGGGTCGGTTGAGTCTTTGCGATAGCGCCAGCCGCCGAAGCCATAAGCCTTGCGATAATGTTCGTTAAGTTCACCCACCGCCTTCTTGGCGATGTTCATGTCTTCTGTGCTGACGTTGAGCTGTTTGACGACCTTCTTTTCCTTAGCCTTCTTGGCGCCGGCCTCTTCCGTGCCCCAGCGCAATATCCCCTTGGCCTTGGCTTTTTCGTAGTTCAGCTTGCGCTGCTCCCCTTCCCACTTGCTGATGTAAAAGGCTTCAATGGCGTTGACGACACACGCGTTTTCGTAAACCACCGCGTTGTTGTCGTTGCAGTACTTGTCGTAGTTCTTGCGCAGCCAGTTCATGCCGCGGGTAATCGCCGGGTCGTCATGGAACACGCCCGACTTGCACAGCGCCCAGATCGGGAAAGCTGTGCGGCCAATTTCATACTTGTGCGGCGTGCCCGCCGAATACAGCGGCGGATTGGGCGGAAGCTTGCCCCAGATGCCGTCCGGGTTCTGCTGCTTCTTGAGCCACTCGCAGCCCTTGTCGACAGAGTCCTCGACCTTGTCGCCAAGCGTGATCAGCGGCTTTTTCTTGGGCGGGTCGGCAGGCTTGTCTTCGGCGACTATCGCGGCGTTGGTCAGCAAAAGTAACACGGCAAGCGCGCCGCAAAGGACTTTGAGCTTGTGCATGGCTTCCTCGAGTTAAGGCGTCGTACCAGATTACGCCAAGAACTGACCAATTTCCGTCAAAAAAGGTTCGAACCTATAAAATGTATAAGAATTAAGCGCCCGGGACCGCTTGGGAGAGCCGGTTCCAGCGTTAGAACGCCCACCACTTGGGGATGTTACGCAGAATTTAGGGGCTATCGCAGGCTTGTCATAAATCTGCCACCGTCGACCTTCATGCACTCGCCGGTGATCCAACTTGCGTCACTGGAGGCCAAAAACGCAATCGCCCCGGCGACATCGGCGGGCTCGCCGTGGCGGCCCAGGGGGTGCGTGGTCTTGCTGCGTTCAAGAAACGCCGCGTAATCGGGTACGGCGTTTGTGACGCGGTGAAGTTCGGAACGCACCACGCCGGGCTCGACGGCGTTGACGCGCACACCCTGCGGCGCGAGATCAAGCGCCATGCACTGCGTCATCATGGTCACGGCGGCTTTGCTTGCGCAATACGCAATCAGGTTTGCGTACGGCCGCGTGCCCGTGACCGAGGACAGGTTGACGATGTTGCCGCTGGTTTTCACGAGTTCGGGCGTGGTCGCCTGCGAGAGATACAGCAGGCCATAGACATTGGGCTGCATCACGCGGTCGAATTCGGCCGCGGTCACGTTCTGCACACCGCCGCTGCCAATCACGCCTGCGGCGTTCACGAGCACATCGATGCGGCCATGGAGCCTGACGGTTTCAGCCACGGTGCGCGCGCAATCGGCCGGTTTGCAGACGTCCCCCACCACGTGAGCCGCGTTTTTGCCAAGCGCCTTGACCGCGTCCTTGAGCTTGTCAGTGCGCCGCGCCATGAGCACGACCTTGGCGCCTTCCTCGACAAAACGCTGCGCGACGCCAAGGCCAATGCCCGTGGCGCCGCCGCTGATGAGGATGATTTTGTCTTTGAATCGCGTCATTCCGCGTGTCCCTACTTTTCGCGGCGGATCAGGTGGAAGCCATAGTGGCTCTTGACCTTGTCGTAGGGCGCAATGCGGGCCTTCTTGACTTCGGTCGTCAGGCCAATGTCCTTGAAGCCCTGCACCAGTTGCGCGTTGGGTGTAACGTCGTACTCGTTGTGGTCGCCGTTGTCTTCGTTGTACTTGACCTGGAGATCCTTCCAGACCTTGTCTTTGTCTTTTTCAGGCGCGTCGGCGTACTGCTTCCAGATGTCTTCAACGAGTTTCTTGGCTTCCGCCTCGGTGCGTTTCTTGCCGGCGGGCTTGGATGTCGCGCCGACCTTGACGAGGATGTGCGTCACCTTCGCGCTGGCCACGGGCGTCGCGAGCTTGCCGTAGTTGTCGTCGTAACTGCTTGGCGCCGGGGCGTCGCCCTTGTCCTTTTCGGGCGGCGCGAAGTTCGCCGGCGCCTTGTAGCCCGGGTTGACGATCAACAGGCCCAAGCCGACGCCGATCAACGCCGCGATCAGCAAGCCAAAGACGAATGAACCAACGGAACTCTTTTTCTGCGCCACAACGTGCTCCTAATGTTTGAACGTTGTCTCGAAAACCTCGTACACTTCAAGCTGCGGGTGCCCCGTGAACAAACCCGGGTGGCGCTTGGCGTGGCCCTGCTTGAAGGCATCGCTGCGCGTCCAGGCCTCAAAGGCTTCCTTCGATTCCCAGCGCCCCATGCTGATGAAGCGTCCCGCCCCCACCGGTTTTAAAACGTCCAGCCCGAGAAAACCCGGCACGCCGTCAATCGCTTTCGTCCGGCCCTTGAATGCCTCGACGAAGTCCCGCTCGCGGCCGGGCGTCACTGTAAAACAGTTCATCACGATGAACATGCACGCCCCAAGCTAAAGGCTAAAGCTAAAATGTGCCAATCGTGGCCGAACGCCATCCCGCAATTTTTAGCCTTTAGCTTTTAGCTTTCGATTGGCCCCTGACCATGCCTGAGTCCACCACTAACCTCGCCGCAACACGTGTCTTCAGGCCCTTTGCCGATGTGCCGGGCGTACATTACGCCACGTTGCGCAAGCACGACAATGGCGGCCTTACAATCCTGCTCAAGTTCGACCCCGGCGCTGCCTACCACACCCACAAACACCCCGGCGGCGAGGAATACTACGTGCTCGAGGGCTTCCTCGATGACCTCGGCAAAAGCTGGCCCGCGGGCAGTTACATCTACCACCCGCCGGGCAGCACTCATAAACCGCGCAGCAAAGCCGGCTGCGTGGTGCTCGTCGTCCTGCCGCAAGGCGTCGAAATGTTGAAATAAACATACACGGATGAACAGGATAGGCAGGATAAATCAGCATCCTGTAAATCCTGTCCATCCGTGTAAGTCGTTAGAGCATTTTCAAGATTACCGTGCCGGTTTCTGCTTGCGGCGAGGCGACGTTCGGAGCGTGCCGGAAAAGCGCCAGCGGCGCTTTTCCGGTGGGCATCTCTGCGTCGCGCTCGCTCAGCGTGGCTTCCAGCCACGCCGTCGCTC
>JADLAK010000102.1 GCA_020848275.1 Planctomycetota bacterium | reverse complement strand
ATTTGTGCTTAGTAAACTTCTTCATGGGTCGGTCTCCTTTGGGCTTAAAGCCCGTTGCGCTTCGAGCGCGTTCCTTGGGAGCACAATAGTGCATCCCGTCGGGAGACCGGCCCACTCATCCCATCTCCGGTTTTATTTCTCATACCCCGGCAACATGACTGCGCCGAGGTCGGTGATGCCTTGGCCGGCCACAAAATCAATGCGCCGATCCGGCCGCAACTCATCGCGCGAATTCGACCACAGGTACAGCACGTAACGCTTGCCGGGAACCAGCGGTGGACGATGGGTCATAAACCCGTGATCGTCGCTGCGAAAGCTGGTCTTCGAGTTGTACCAGACACCATGTTCTTCAAACCATGAGCCCAATTTCTTTTCGGCGGCGAGTTTTGCAACTTTCTCAGGATAGTCGATCAGCCACCGGCGAATGATCTTGGTTTCAGCGTCGGACGTTTGTTCAAGAAGAGTCGCATACACCCACGGCAAACCTTCGCTCCAGGTGCCCACTGCCCGAAACACAAGACCCTCGCCGGGCGGATTGAGTGTCACGTCCCCGGCGACAAACTTTTCGCGTTCGCCGGCAGTCCATGACAACGGCACGTTTACCCGCGTCGCGACATGGAGGCCCAGCCTGAATATGGCGTGGCCGTCGATTTCAGCCTCGCCCAGTGTCTGAATCTGTTCCGTCGTCATAAATGTTTTCAGGTAAGAACGCCCAATGGTCCGTGCACCGCTCCGCGAAATTCCCTTGGTGGCTTTGGGTGTTTTCAGCGCAAGCTTCGCATCGACCCGGGTTGCCAGTGCCGCTGTCGTCGGCGAAGGCGGTACAACGAACAGCAAGTTCCCCTTAAACGTCCGCGCGATGCGCACCAGCCGCGCGTCTCCGCGTTCAACCAATTCGCTCGCTGCAAAGAGCAGCCCGTCGGTGAGCGTTAGCAGATACTGCCCCGGTTGGGCCGGGTCGTTGTGGTAACCTGTTTCGTCCACGTCAGTCCACCAGCACGAGAATTGTCGTGAGTACGTGAAGGCCGGTTCGATTCGGGTAGGCTTGGTTTGATCGCTGCTGGAGTAGCCCAACGTCGGCCATACATGTACCGGGGCTTTGGCGGTGACGATGATGCGGCACATTTTGGGTGGGATGGTCGATTCATCCAGGATGCCGTCGTCGTACTTGCGAGGCTCGGCGGTTGTGACGATCGCATTGCCAGCAACAAATCCCCACACTTCCGGTAGCTTCTTCAACTGCTCGGCAAAGTCCGGCGCGAGCCAAAGTCGTACCTCGGTGATGTCCCACGTTTCGGTCAAGAAATAGTCGCGAAACTCGGCCGCGCTAACGCCGTACATTTCTTTGAGGAGTCTGAACCTCACTGTTTGCACCGTCCCGGGAAATACCTCGACGTAGTAGCGCCCGCCCTCTGTCGGGTATTGCCCCGGCTCGGTGGCTTCGCTGGGCCGGGCGCGGCCGCTTCTGCAGGTTGGGGCGTACTGGGTTTCTGCGCCGACCGATAGCAGCGCGTCGCGTGGGATCTTTGAACGAGGGATTTCGGCCATTCGCCTGTACCAATCGTCCTCATACCGCACGTAGTGCGACAGCGACAAGGCGGGCACCGGCTTGTCATTTTGGTCGATGAACGAAAAACAAATGACTCGTCGGTAGCGAGGCAACCGGATCTTGCGTTCCAGCGACTGGCCTCTGCTCAGGAAAAAATGGTCTTCGAAATCACCGTACTGTTCGGAGAATATCCGCAACGTGTAGCTGCCGACTTCCATGCCGAACCCGTCTTCGCCCAACGCAAACAATGTGCTGGCGTCGTTGTCCCACATCATGGGAACTTCAATGCCAAATCGTCCCATCTCGCGCGTCAGCCAGGCGCAGATGCTGTGGTCGCCGCGCAGCTTCTTGCCCGCAGCATCCACCAAGAAAAAAATTGCCGACGCCCGCCCGTAAACAAGCGACTTGTAGTCGGCGCAATATGTCGGGCCTTGGGCGACGAGCGGATCATCGTCGACGAATTCCAGCCCGGGAATCGCTGACGGGGGTTCTTTTTCTACCGAGGTCGGCGAAACATTTCCGGCGATTTGTTCGCTCTTGTTGATTAGCTGGCCTTGAGGCTTAAGTTGTTCGCGAGGCCGCTCGGACGATTGCTCCGACCCGGATTCCAGACGTGGCGCGGGACGCGGACCCTGCAAAAACCAGCCTGCAACTGCCATGAAGGCAATCGCCGCTACGAGCGCGATCCATGGTCCGAGTTTGCGCCTCATGGCGCTAATCAGTGTACGAAGGCAGGGTTACTGCGCCGAGGTCGGTAATGCCTTGGCCGGCCACAAAATCAATGCGCCGATCCGGCCGTAATTCATCGCGCGAATTCGACCACAGGTACAGCACGTAACGCTTGCCCGGCGTCAGCGCACCGCCGAAATACATGTAGCCGTGCGCGTCCGACGCAATGCGGCCGCCCCGCGGCCCATCCTCGGTGAGATACCAGGCCTGCTGCGCTACAAGGAATTCCCGCGCCGCTTTGCCCTCGACCGCGGTCTTGTTGAGCTGCGCCTTGCGCACACGCCGCGCGGCCTCATCAAGCTCGGTGTCGATCAAGGCGCCCCACACCGACGGCAGACCGCCGAGATCGGGCCCGACGGCGCGCAACACCAGTCCCGGGCTCGCAACCTTGCAGGACGCGCTGCCGGACGCCAATTGCGCGCGCTGGTCGGCGTCCAGTGCAAACGTAAACGGCACGCCCGTGTATTGATCCTGCGGGCCAAGGCAGAAACGCCCGGCGCCGCAGATTTTTTCCGGCAAGTCGCCGCACAAGTACGATTGCGCGCAGCCGCCGGACGCCATCATCGACGCGCCTTCCGCCCCGCCGCCCACCGGCCACGCGCTGCAGCGCGTCGCGAGCGCCGCCACCGTGGGAGGCGGCGCAACAAACTGCAAAGCGTGGCCGCTGAGGTTGATGGTGACCTCCACCTTTTTCTGTCCCTCGGCGAGCGCCGGGACGTCCTGCCTGTGGCGCAAAAACATGCCGTCGCTGAGCACGACTGTAAAAGCCATCCCGCCGATCATGTCCGTCCACCACACGCGATGCTCTTCGTTCCAATAAAGGTTAAAGCGCCCCGCCGGGGCCTGTTTGAGGCTGTCCTCGTCCGGGGTGTTTTCCAGCCATGCATGAACCGGCGCCGGCGCATTCACGCGCACCACCAGCCGCACCGCGCTTGCGCCCACGTCCGAGGCGTCGTTGGGGTCGAACGGCGCGACGGCGGCCGTTGTGCGCGGCTGCAGCAGGCTGCGATAACCGGGATCGTCCGTGTTGGCTTCCGCGCGCTCCGCAACTTGTTCAAGGTAGCCCGCGGCCGGGTCGAGCGTAACGCGGTAGTTGTCCCACTCCGGGCCCTCGAAATTCCCGCAGAGCTGGATGTTGCCGCCCGCAAACCAGTCCTCGGGCAGCGGAATCTCCACGCGGCCGGCGCCGCCCGAGAACACGCGCACGTAGTACCGGCCGCCGTCGGTCAAGTATTTTTGCACCACGATCCTCACGTCGATGAGGTCGATCAGCATCTTGCGGTCGAAATACCGCAGGTCGCGCACTTCCCCGCATTCATCCTTGGCGCTCTGGTCGATTACGGGGCCATCGCAGGGATCCGTGCACACCTTGCGCTCGCGCAGCACCGCGGCGGGCGCGGGATATTCGGTTGGCACGACCGCGGGCTCTTCGCCTTGGTACGCCGGTGCGTCGGGCAACACTGTGATTGCCTTGCCTTCGCGGTCCTCGAATTGCAGGCAGATGATGCGCCTGTAACGTGGCGTCGCAATTTCTTCGTCGATGACCTGGCCCGTTCCGATGTGGTAGCGGCGTGTGACGCTGCCATAAGGCCCCGCGTCGGCGAAAAATTCGTACTCGCCGGGCTCAAGCCCGAAGCCGTCGGGGCCGCCGCCTGAGAACTCGCCCGACGACGGGTCGAATTGCCACCCGGAACTCACCAAGCCGTAACGGCCCATCAGCCGCGTCAGCCGCACGTTCACGCGCACATCGCCGTCCAGCATCGCGCCGAGGGAATCCTTTAAGTGCAGCCGCAACTGCGAACGCGAGCCCAGGATGGCCGGGCCGTAGTCCGGCGTCCAAAGCGGCTGCTGCTCCATCGCGGGGTCATCATCGATGAACGGTTGATCGGGCTGCGGCGCGCCGGCGGCTTCGTCAGTGGGCGCTGTGCGGCTGCCCTTGCGCAGGCGCGGCGTAGTCGGGCTGCTTTCGGTGCGCGCGGTGGGGGCGGTGGGGGCGCAGGCCAGCAGCAGGTTCGCCGGCGGCGCTGGACGAAAAAACCACCACGCGGCGGCGAGAACCACTGCCGCCGTCATGCCGAGAATCAGCCAGGTTCGGTTGCGGCCCATGCGCATTGGACGCAGCGCAGGTAGTTCAGGTTTCAAGTTTCCTGCGGCGGAGAACAAATGCTCCGGCGGCGACCAGCACGAGCGCCGCCAACCCGCCCGCGCCGATGGTCCACAGCGCGAGCGGCGACTGGCTGTGCGCAATCACGTGTTCGCCGATCTGTGGCGCAAGCACGCCGGCCGCCGTCACGGGGTAAGCGACAAAGTCGTCGAAGTCGGCAATCACGCTGCGATGGTTGCGGTGCGTGTCGGCGCTGACCGCGAGGTGCGTGATTGCCGGTGCGCGCTCGCCGAAGATCGCCGCATAATCGCTCGCGACGTCGCGAAGTTCGCTGTACCACTGGCCGGCTTTGGCATCGGGCGGGCGCAGGTTGATCACGACGATGCGGCCCATGCCAAACCAGGCGTCGACCGCCTCGCCCGAGGGCTGGTTGCCGCCGAAGTTGTAGCACAGCGCGCGCGCGGGAGGTGTATTGCCGACGTGTTGTTCGACTTTGCGCTTCCACGACAGGCTGACTTCGTCGGCGCCCTCCCAACTTGCGTCAAAGCCCACCAGCACGCGCGCGGGAAAATTATCGCGCTCAAGAGAAAACGGCGAGGCGTCGGGAAATACCTCCGAGACGCGCCAGCGCCAGCCGATCAGCGATTCCTTGCTCGTGTCGACGCGGCAGTCATGAAAGAAGACTCCCGCGGCGTCGTTGCTTTGCACGCGCAGCGCGCCGTCGGCAAACGTCAGTTGCGGCGGCCGGTCGACGCCCTGAACCTGGTACAGCGTCCACGACTTTGTGCTTTGCGCGTCGGAGAAATCGGCGAGCACGCGGCCCTGTGGCGGCGCCTCGGATGAACGTGATCGCGAGGCGCTATCGAGCGCGTGCCGTGCCTGGTTGGTGGTGCAGGCGGTGGCAAGGACCGACATGGCTGCGAGTGTTATGGCCAGTTGCTTCACGTGAGCCATTGTAGCTGCATTGGACGTAGAGGCGGGAGTCGGGAGTTGCGCAATGATATTCGAACGGGTTAACGCGACTCCGGCCTCACGCCTCCCGCCTGTTGTTTCGGATTTGCGCGGCCCTGTGGGAAAGAGTGCGCCGTCACACAATCACCCCAGCGCGTCAGCGATGCGGATCGAACGGATGCTGTTGGGCGGTTGCTGTTCGCCCCACGGGTAGCGGCTGACGACAACAACGAGATCGTCGGGGCTGACGAGGCCTTCCGCCGTCACGGCTTGCGCGAGCTGGCGCAGCTCGGATTCCATCGTCGGCGTCTGGCCGTCGCCGGGTTCCGTGTGCACCGGCAGCACGCCCCATAACAACGCGTGGCGGCGCAGCACCGCGTCGTCGGGATGCGCCGCGATGATCGGGCAGCGGCCGCGCACTTTGCTGAGGTAACGCGCCGTCTCGCCCGATTCCGAGCGCACCACGATAAACTTGCTGCCGAGCGCCTCGGCGATCATCGCCGCACCCATCACCATCGCCTTGCGTTGCGGGTCGCCCGCGGTGTCGCGCAAAAACGTGCTGTTGAGCGTGCGTTCGGTGATTTCCTTTTCGACGTCGCGCGCGACGCTGGCCATGGTTTTGGCGGCCTCGATGGGCCAGTGGCCCGAGGCGGTCTCTGCCGAGAGCATCACGGCGTCTGTGCCGTCTTCAATGGCGTTGGCGATGTCGCTGACTTCGGCGCGCGTGGGCCGCGCATGTTCGATCATGCTTTCCAGCATCTGCGTCGCGACGATGACCGGCTTCAACGCATGGCGGCAGGCGCGGATAATGCGCTTCTGGATCAGCGGGACTTTTTCGACCGGCAATTCGATGCCGAGGTCGCCGCGCGCGACCATTACCGCGTCGCTGGCCTCGATGATGGCGTCGAGGTCCTCGAGCGCCGCGGGCTTTTCGATTTTCGCCACGGTGCGCGCCGGACAAAGGGCTTTGTCCAGCCGCGCTCGAAGGTCGAGCATGTCGGCGGCGGTGCGCACGAAGCTCAACGCGATGAAATCGACGCCGAGCTTGATGCCGAACTTGAGGTCGAGCGCGTCTTTTTCAGTCAGGCTGGGCGTGGAGACTTTCGTGCCGGGAAGATTAATTCCTTTGCGCGATTTCAGCACGCCGCCAACCTCGACGTGGCAGGTCACGCGGTCTTTTTTCTTGGCCCGGACGCTGAGCTGGATCGCGCCGTCGTCGAGATAGACCGGGTCGCCGACCTCCACATCATCAATGAACGCATCGTAGGTCGTCGTGAGTTCGTGGCGGTTGCCGACGGCCGCGCCGCGCACGAAATCGATGTCCTCGCCCGCGCCGAGCGTGATCGCGCCGTTGTCGATGTCGCGCACGCGGATTTTTGGGCCCGACAGATCGAGCAATATCCCGACGGTTCGCTTCTTTTCGCGCGCGACGCGCCGCACCGTTTCATACACAGCGGCGTGCTGCTCGTGCGTGCCGTGCGAGAAATTCAGGCGCGCGACGTTCATGCCCGCATCCATGAGCGCGCCGATGACTTCCGGTGAGCTGCTCGCGGGCCCGAGCGTGCACACGATCTTGGTGCGTTGCGGCTGGCCCTTCAACGTGCGGATAGTGAAGTTGCGCGACATACGGGAGTTTTACGTTGCCACAACAGCAAAGGCAAAGCAGAGGCTTACACGGATGGACAGGATGGGCAGAATGAAACGTCCGCGACAAAATCCTGTTTATCCGGTCTATCCGTGTATGCAGTTCAAAGCGTGCTAAGCCAATAGGCGGCGATCGCGTCGTGGATGGCGAGGTTTGCCGGCGGAAGGAAGATCGATGCCGTCAGGCGTAGCGGCGAAGACGCTACAGCGTCATGATCCAGCCCATCGCAACGAGCCCGTGGATGACGATGCACAGCAGCGGCAAGCCAAGGGCGAAAGCGAGCCGCACGCCCGACGGTGGATGAGCGTCGCCTTTTTCGTCAATCACGATGCCGCTGGGCAGAGCATCGACGGCAAAGGCGCGCTCGGGTGTTTCGGGGTTGTAGAGGATGCGTTCTTCAGCGTCGTCCTGAAGTTTCTCGGGTCTGTGCGTGCGTTGCGTAAACGTGTACGTCTTGCCGTCGTCGGCGGTGAAGCCAAACGTAAGCTTCATGACGGTGCGGCCGTTGATTTTGGTGTTCGTCGGCTCGGTATTGAGCAACTTTCCGTTGGCGATTTTGCCGCTGCGGATAAGCCCCAATTTGCCAACGCCTTTTGCCAGCCCAAATAGCGTCAGGATCACGCCGATGGCAGGCACAATCAGCAGTACCCCAAGTGCAGCGTCAAATTCGCGTGCGCGGTAGCCGACCAGCCGCGCGTGCCGGGGTTTGCCCGTTACGTATTCCAGCGGCACGACTTTGCCGTAAGAGATTGATGGTGTGCCCGTGTGGTAGGACGCGCCCTCGCGTTTTTCGCCCGACGCATCGGTGAAGAAGAAGCGAATGCGATAAACGTCGATATCGTTTTCTTCCATGCCTGTGGTCTCGACAGCTTCTACGCGCGCCGTGGTGTGCGTCAGTGGCTGCGAGAAGATAAACATCGACGGCAGGTCCGAGATGAGCAGCCCGATCCAGCCAAACCCCATGCCGAACAGGAACACAATCCAGCCCGCCAGCGCCAGCCCGTTGCCCAGCACCAGCGTAACAACCGCCGAAAATGGCACCGACCGGCCCACGGACTGATTGAGCCGCGACTCCAGCCCGCGTTTTGGCGAAGTGTAGTTGCGCTTGTATTTGTCGAGATTGGACACGGA
Source organism: Planctomycetota bacterium (assembly GCA_020848275.1). GTDB lineage: Bacteria > Planctomycetota > UBA8742 > UBA2392 > UBA2392 > JADLAK01. Next base: position 35,195 of record JADLAK010000102.1, on the reverse strand, counting down.
TTGATTCTAGCGCGGAGTGTGCATTGGCGCTTTGGCGGTTTGGCGGTAAAAGGTGCCCATGCCAAAGACCGCGTTCATCACCGGCATCACCGGCCAGGACGGCAGCTATCTCGCCGAACTTCTGCTCGTGAAGGGATACACCGTTTACGGATTGATCCGGCGCTGTTCAACGTTCAACACCGACCGCATCGAACATCTCTACCAGGACCCGCACGACCCCAATTACCGCCTGCGGCTGATGTACGGCGATCTCAGTGACGCCTCGCGGCTGGCGGGCTTGATCGCGCAAATCAAACCCGACGAAATTTACAACCTCGGCGCGCAGACCCACGTCAAGGTCAGCTTCGAGCAGCCGGTGCTGACCGGCGATGTCGACGCGATTGGCGCCATGCGTATGCTCGAGGCGGTGCGCCAGAGCGGCCGGAAAGTGCGCTACTACCAGGCCGGGAGTTCCGAGATGTTCGGCAACGCGCCTGCGCCGCAGAACGAAGAAACGGCGTTTGAGCCCGCGAGCCCGTATGCCGCCGCGAAGCTTTACGCGCACTGGGTGACGAAAAATTATCGCGAGGCTTACGGGATTTACGCAGTCAACGGGATCCTCTTCAACCACGAAAGCCCGCGCCGCGGCGCGACGTTTGTGACGCGCAAAATCACGCGCGCCGTCGCGCGCATCAAGCTGGGCAAGCAGAAGAAGCTGTTCCTCGGCAATCTTGAGGCCAAACGTGACTGGGGCTACGCGCCGGATTTTGTCGAGGGCATGTGGCGCATGCTCCAGGCCAGGGAGCCCGGCGATTACGTGCTGGCCACAGGCGAGAGCCACAGCGTACGCGAGTTCTGCGAGCTGGCGTTTTCGCGCGTGGGTTTAAATTACAAGAAGCATGTCGAGCAGAGCGAACGCCACATGCGCCCGATGGACGTCGACTATTTGCGCGGCGACGCCAGCCGCGCGAGAAAAGTGCTGGGCTGGAAGCCGAAGGTGAAGTTCGAGAAGCTGGTGGAAATCATGGTCGATGCGGATTTGGTGATGGCCAAGGAGGGCCGCGAGGATTTCCGCGCCGATTCAGGAATTTTCGGATAGGGAGTTACCCACGAATTCTCACGAATAAACACGAATCTGATGCAGTTATTCGTGAAGATTCGCGTGCATTCGTGGCTCAAACATATGTTGGATTTACCAACACAGCGGATTCTGATTACCGGCGGGGCGGGGTTTGTCGGCCGCGCGCTGTGCGAACATTTGCGCGGGCTTGGCTGCAAAAACCTGTTCACGCCGCGCAGCGCCGACGTTGACCTGCGCGACCGCGCCCAAGCCCGCAAGCTCGTCGCGACCTGGCAGCCGACGGTGATCATTCATCTGGCGGCGAGGGTCGGGGGCATCGGCGCCAATCGCGCCAACCCCGGCGAGTACTTCCACGACAACATGGCGATGGGTTTAAACCTCATCGACGAAGCGCGGCAATATCGCGAGCGCGGCGGCAAGCTGATTAAATTCGTGCAGCTCGGCACGGTCTGCGCGTACCCGAAATTCGCGCCCGTGCCGTTTCGCGAAGACGATCTCTGGAACGGCTATCCCGAGGAAACCAACGCGCCTTACGGTATCGCAAAAAAGGCGCTGCTGGTGATGTTGCAGGCTTACCGCGCGCAGTACGGCTTTCCCGGCATCTACCTGCTGCCCGTTAACCTCTACGGCCCGCACGACAACTTCGATCTCGCGTCCAGCCACGTGATCCCGGCGATGATCCGCAAGTTTGACGATGCCAAACGCAGCGGCGTGAAGCTGGTCAAGCTGTGGGGCGACGGCAGCCCCACGCGCGAGTTCCTTTATGTCGGCGACGCCGCGCGCGCGATTGTGCTGGCGACCCGGCAGTATGAATCGCCCGAGCCGGTCAACCTGGGCAGCGGCGAGGAAATCGCCATGCGCGACCTTGCGGCGGCCATCGGCCGCCACATCGGTTATTCCGGGGCTATCGAATGGGACACCGCGATGCCCAACGGCCAGCCTCGCCGCAAGCTTGACACGTCAAGGGCCAGGGCCTTTGGCTTCAATTCAACGACGAAGCTCGAGGACGGCCTGCGCCTGACGATTGCCTGGTGGCAGGCCAACAAACCGAAATGATCAGCCCGCCCGCAAGGGCGGGGGATTAACCAATGTCCCCCTGCCTTGCGGCCGGGGCGGTGGTCTGGTGCACGATCGCTGCAAGCGGCGCGGGTTCGGCGCGCTGCAACAGGTCGATAAACACCGGGTACAGCGGCAGCAGCAAGTGCGCCGCAAACGCCAGGCGCGAACGCAGCGCCACATCCGCCGCAATGCGCAACTGACCCACCTGCGCGCGCCCGCCTGAATACAGCGGCACCTGAAGGTAATGTTTGCCGCATTCGCCCAGCGCGAATTGCCGCAGGCCCTGCGTGTCGACAAGTTCAAGCCCATGCAGCTCCAACCGCTTCATGATGTCGAGCATCGAGGCGTCACGCAGCGACGGCTCGGGCCCTTCGCGCTGCGCCTTGGTCGCGAGAAGTTCGGCGGCGTCGGTCACGGGGCCGGCGTGCCACAGGCTGCGCGGGTTCAGGTAGCCGCCCAGCGCGTAAATCGTCGCAAACAGGCCGCACGGCACCGCGAGCGCAGCCGCCGCAAAGCTGGGCTCGGCGCCCGCGACAATCGAGCCGAACGCCGCCACCAGCGCCATCGTCAGCAGTGTCGCGGTCGCGCGCGGGGCGCTGCCGTCGAAAATCAGCAGCGCGATGTGGTGGATATGGCCGCGGTCGGCGCGCATGGGGCTGCGGCCCTGCAGGATGCGGCGGAAGAACACCGTGGTCACGTCGATAATCGGCAGGCTCAGCAGCAAAAACAGCGGGACGACATCGACGGCTTGCGCCGGCGTTCGAACCGCGCGAAGCGACAATGCACTCACGATAAAACCCAGGAACATGCTGCCGGAATCGCCCAGGAAGCAGCGCGGGCGCCCGAAGTTGAGGCGGATGAACGCCGCGCACGCCGCCGCCAGCGGCAGCGCCAGCGTGAGTTCCACCTGTCCGCCGATCAACCTGTACATGCCAACGCCCGCAAGCGCGATGAACGACACGCCGCCGCAAAGGCCGTCGATGCCGTCAATAAGGTTGAATGCATTGGTCAATGCCACGACGAAAAGCACGGTCATCGGCAGCGACAACCAGCCGGTGTTGACTTCAACCAGGCCCATGAACGACAGCGCATCGAGGCGGAAACCCAGCGCCCAGACCCACAGCGCCGCAATGGCCTGCACGCCGAGTTTTCCGAGCGCGGGCAGGCCGCGGATGTCGTCGAGCGCGCCGATGCCGAAAATACCCAGTGCGGGCAGCAGCAGGTACACGTGTTCAAGGTTGCTGAGATAGCCTTCGCTCACGCCCAGCGCCTGCGCCGTCAGCATCTGCGCCAGCAGGCCGATCATCAACGAGGCCACAATCGTCATGCCGCCGCTGCGCGCCACGGTGTCGCCGTGTACGCCGCGGACTTTCGGGCGGTCCAGCATTCCGACGCGCCAGGCGATGCGCCGAAGCCACGGGCCGCAGATCAGCCCGCCCGCGGCAGCCGCAATCATGGAGACGAAAAGAGGAATGTGTTCGCGCATGTTATCCCGGGTGTGCGTCAGATCGAGGTGAGCAACAGAAGCAATCCAATGAGGCTAACGCCGGCCGTGAGCATCAACGTCCAGGCCGACGACGGTGGAATTTTCTTGAGGTGAAACATCGTCCCGCCAAACACGATCATCGCGCCCGCGAGCGTCGCGGCCGCAACCAGCACCAGCGCGCTGGTGAGATCAACGGGCTGCTGCGCGGCGAAGATGCGCGTGATGCTTCCGTCGTTGACGATCTGGAGCGACGGCGGCTTGCCGCCGCGCATGTCGAGTTCAACGCGGAAGCGGCCAAGGAACACGACGACAAGTGCGACGATACCAATGAGGCAAAGGGCGGTTGCGGCGACGGAGCACTCGCGCCCAAACGCGCGCATTTCCCGGGCGAGAAGTTCCTCGCGCTCGAGTGCGGGCACAACATCTACAGATGAGGCGGCGGCCTCTACCGGCATTGCCCGCTCCAGTGCGTCGGTTATGACACCGACGTGATGTTGCCCCGGCGCCTGACCAAATGGTTACCAAGCGCCACTGTGTCCATTCCGTTTCGCAGGAAGCAGTTAAGTGCTTCGCCCGGAGTGCACACAATGGGTTCATTTTCGTTAAAACTGGTGTTCAAAACAACGGGTGTGCCGCTTAGGCGACCAAACTCTTTTATAAGAGCGTGATATTTGCGATTTTGTGTGCTCGTGACAGTTTGCACACGACCGGTGTGATCCACATGATCGACGGCGCAGAGTTCGGCGTATTTCGCCGGCCGAGTGCGGTAAACCATGAGCATGAATGGCGATTCATGGTCACTCTCGAAATAATCGGAAAGTTTCTCAGCCAGGATACTTGGCGCGAAGGGCCTGAAGGGTTCTCGATGTTTTATGCGTGCATTGAGAATTTGCTTCATTTGAGGATGGCCGGGATGAGCGACAATCGAGCGATTGCCGAGAGCGCGCGGGCCCCATTCCATCGCGCCCTGGAACCAGCCGACGACCTTGCCCGCGAAGATGTCCTTCGCGGTTTCCTTCATCAGTGTTGACTCGTCAAGGGCTCGCACTTCCACTTCATCGGCATTCAACTTGTCAATCTCGCGTTTTATTTCGGCGTCGTCAAATGCGCTGCCCCAGTACGCGTGCTGCACCTGATGGCGGGCTTCCTTGTGCTTCGCATGAGACAGATAAGCCGCCGAGCCCACGGCGGTGCCGTCATCACCCGCGGCGGGATGAATGTAGATGCGTTTAAACGGCGTTTGCTCGAGTAACTTGCCGTTGGCCACACCGTTGAGCGCCACGCCGCCCGCGAGGCAGAGGTCGGTGAGCTGCGTCTTGTGCTGGAGCAGCGTCGCAAGGTGAACGAACGCCTGTTCGAGGCGCAACTGCAGGCTTGCGGCGATGTCCTTGTCGCGCTGGGTGATTTCGTCGCCGCGTTTACGCGGCGCACCGAACAATTTTTCCAGCGCCGGGCTGAAGAAGTGGCCGTAGCTGGGGCTGCCGTATTCGTCGGCGCCCATCACTACGCCCTCGGTGTGATGGGTGAAGCAGGCGAGGTCGAGCTCGAAGCCCTCGGGTGTCAGGCGCAAGAGGCGCTTGAATTCGCCGACAAAACGCGGCTCGCCCAACGGCGCCAGGCCCATCACCTTGCCCTCATCGCCATAGCGGTCGAAACCGATGAACTGGCAAATCGTCGTGTACAACATGCCCAGGCTGTGCGGGTAAAACACGCGCGACATCGGGCTGATCGCGTTGCCTTCGCCTGTGGCGTTGAGCGTGCTGGCGAAATCACCAAAGCCGTCCAGCGTCAAAATCGCCGCGCGCTCAAAGGGGCTGTGGAAGAAGCTGCTCGCGGCATGGCTGAGGTGATGTTCCACGCGTTTGATCTTCGCGCGCAGTTGCTTTTTCGTCGCGCCGCAGGCCTCGACCAGTTGCACGTCCAGACCCTTCAATCCAGCGCGATCCTGCAAGCGTTTTTGTGCGGCGCGCGCCACGCCCGTGATGTTGCGCAGCACGTAGCCCAGCCGCTGTTTCAGGTTCGCGGTCGAGTCGCGCGCAATGGCAACTTCGTCGACGTCGCCGAGGGTCGCGCCCGCAATGCGCAAAACTTCGCGGACTGCCAGTGCCGGGAAGCCCGCGCAATGCTTAATGCGATTGAGGCGCTCCTCGGCCACGGCGGCGACGAGTTTGCCGTCGCGGTAGATCGCTGCTGCGGCGTCAGCGTGATAAGCGTTAAGTCCGAGGATGAGCATCTAGGTATCTTGGCTGCGTTTCTTGAGTTGGGGCCACATGGGCAGGATGGTGAGGAAGCTCACGAGTTCAGGCGAAGGTGAGGAGTGGTCCAACTGGCTAAACACCGCATCGGCTTGTTGTAGGGCACGTGTGCCGCGCGCGGCGTCAAAGTTTTCTGCCAATGCATAATCGGCGTCATGGCGAGCAAGTTGGAGATCGACAAAATTTTCGGCGACTGTTCGCAGATCATCCGGCACTTGTTTGATTACCTTGTTCACGATTTCGGGCGCCGTCCCTCCTCGCATGGCGTTGGCAAGGTGTTTCATCGCTGTATGGTCGAACGCCCGCGCGATAACGTGAAAGAGACCATGCTCGACGTTTTGGCCCCGGAGCATCTCTGCCGACTTTTCTATGAGGCGATGAAATACCGCATAGTAAGCGGTGGAGACCGCCCGGCGGAATTGCGCTTCTTCAGTTCCCGCTGTCTGCGCAGCAAGAAGTGATCGCGCAACTTCGAGAAGCTGCTGTGCGAGCGTCATGCAATGCCGGTTTAGGCCGCCAAGTTCTTGAAGGCGGTCGATAGAGGTTCGACAGTGACCCAGGGTTGAACGCCCGCGGCGCGAAGGCTGTCACGGACCCTGTCCCGGACGCGATTGAATTCGCCAAAGCTCACTTCGAACTTCTCGGGCACGTGCAGCCAAACCCGGACCAGCGGGTCGCCATCCCCGTCCACAGTGCTCTCAATTTTCCAACCCAAAACCCACTTAGGAAATCTAAGGCGTCTCAAGGTTCGTTTTGCTTTTTCTGTGTCCATAGGGAGCACCCCTGAGCACAAAGATTACCCGCGCCGTTCAATTCAGGCAATGCGTGGACAGCCCGCGCCCTGTCAAACAAGACGCATCTCAAGGCGCGTGGTTTGGCCGCCCTGCAGCGGGCCGGAGGTGATATCGACCTTGCCGGTGACCTTCATGCCCATCGCCTGGTAGAAGGGGATGCCGTAGCCCGTGGTGACGAGTTGAAGTTGCCTGTGCCCGGCGTTCTTGACGGCCTGCAGGGCGAAGCGGAACAACTCGGCGCCCAATCCCTTGCGATGCTGCGCCGTATCGACGAAGAGGTCGCTGACTTCGTCGCCCTTGATTGTCAGGAACGCAACAAGCGTCTTGCCCGAAAGCGCCACGTAACAGTCGCGGTTATTGGGCATATTCGTCACCGCGCTTACCGACGCGCACTTTTCAATCAGGGCGGGCATCCGGTCCGCCGGGATACGATCGGGCCCGGCAATAAAGTTGTAGTTGGACGTCAATATCTCGCTGACCCGAGGAATGTCGCTGCCGGCCATTTTGCGGATTGTGAGCATCGCCTGCGAGTATAGCACGCCGCCCACTGGAACCGGCGCGCGCAGGAAATCTTGCGGCCGGCCAAGAACGGCGTTGTCCGCCGGCAAAGCCGTCCGTAAAAGAGCGTGCCGTTTTCCGGGCTTTAGGTTGATTCCTCAGGACATCCGGCCATGAAGCTGAGTGCCGACGAGATCGTCCGGTTGTTGCTCGCGCTTGCGGTGCTGGTGGCGTCCGCGCGCCTGCTCGGCGAAATCGCGCGCAAATTCAACCAGCCTGCGGTGATTGGCGAGTTGCTCGCGGGCCTGTTGCTTGGCCCCACGGTGCTGGGCCGTTACGCGCCCGAGGCCATGCAGTTCCTGTTCCTGACCGGCCATGTGCCGGTAGTTCTCGACGGTTTCAGCACACTCGCTATCTGCCTGTTCCTGCTGGTGGCCGGCATGGAGGTCGACCTTTCGACGATGTTCAGGCAGGGCAAGCTCGCCATAGGCGTGGGGCTGTCCAGCATGATCCTGCCCTTCGCGCTAGGCTTCGGGCTTGCCGGGCTGATTGGCCCGGCATGGCTGGGCGGGGGACCAAACGCCGATTCGTTGCTGTTTGCGTTGTTCATGGCCGTGGCGCTGTCCATCTCGGCGTTGCCGGTCATTGCCAAGACTCTGCTCGACCTCGACATGTACCGCAGCGAGCTGGGAATGGTCATCGTCGCCGCCGCGATTTTTAACGACCTCGTGGGCTGGATCATTTTCGCCGTCGTGCTCAGCCTCATGGCCGGCGGCGGGCACCATCGTTTCGAGATTACCCAGACCATCGGCCTAACGCTCGGGTTTGCGGCGTTCATGCTGACGATCGGACGCTGGCTGATCCACTGGCTGTTACCCTGGCTTCAAGCCCACTTGAGCTGGCCCGGCGGCGTGCTGGGCGTGGCGATGACGCTGACGCTGGCGGGTGCGGCGTTCACGGAGTGGATTGGTGTGCATGCGATCTTCGGTTCGTTCCTGGTGGGGGTGGCGCTGGGCGACAGCCACCACCTGCGCGAGCGCACCCGCTCCACCATTGACCAGTTCGTGTCCTTCATTTTCGCCCCGATTTTCTTTGCCAGCATCGGCTTGAAGGTCGACTTTGTCGGCGACTTCAACGGGCTGTTGGTGGCGTTTGTGTTGATCGTCAGTTGCGTGGGCAAAGTGATGGGAGCGGGGTATTCGGCCTACAAGCTTGGCATGCCGCCCAAGGAAGCCTGGGCTGTCGGCTTCGGCCTCAATGCTCGCGGCGCCATGGAAATCATCCTGGGTCTGCTCGCCTTGCAGGCCGGGCTGATCAACAGCCAGATGTTCGTGGCGCTGGTGATCATGGCGCTGGTGACATCGATGATTGCGGGCCCCTTGATGCAGCGCACCCTGCGGCGCAAGAAGCCCAAGCCCTTCACCGATTACGTGGGCGCGCGGTCGTTTATCCCCGACCTCAAGGCCTCTGATCGCGAGGCCGCGATCATCGAGCTTGTGCCGGTCTCCGGCGCTCAGGGCGTGCCGCTGGACGAAGTCGCCCTGGAAGTCATCGCACGCGAGCGCATGACACCCACGGGCCTTGGCATGAGCCTGGCATTGCCGCACGCGCGCATTGAGGGGTTGAAGGCGCCGCAGGTGGCGGTGGGGATTTCGCGCCAGGGCCTCGACTTCGACGCCAAGGACGGCGAACCGGCGCACATCATTGTGCTGATCCTGACGCCGGCGTCTGACACGACCCTATCACTCGAACTCTACCGCGAAGTCGTGCACCGCTTCAAGGACCCCGAGCTGCGCGAACGCCTGCTGAAAGTTCGCAACTACACGGAGTTCCTGGCGCTGCTGGCCAGCGCGCCCGGCATGAAGTCCGCGACGCACATGACGACGATGATAAGCGCGCCGGCCATGGCCACGCGCGTGCGGTCGCTGTTCAAGGAATAGGCAACAGGTTCAGGTGCAGGTCCAGAAAAGACCGGCGACCCGCTATCTGAACCTGAACCTGCATTCAATCGCTGTCGTCGTCCAGGTACGGATTGTCGGGGTCGGGCTTGCGCTTCCTGTGCACACCGCCGCGCCACCTTTCATCGTCGTCGCCCTGCGAGAAACTCCACGAAGGGTCGCCCGGGTAATACTTGTCTTCGTCTTCCCAAGCCTCGATCTGCTTGGCCGTGCGGCGGCGTCTGAGCGCGAGCGCGATCAGGGCTATCACCGCCGCAAACAGGAATACCAGCACCCACATGTTCGCGCCGACCCACATCCAAAGGCGTTCTATCACGCCGCGCTTGCGGTCCTCTTGCCACACCTTCTCGAACTCCGGCAGCGAGATGCCCAACGCCGTCTTAAACGCGGGCTCGAACTGCGCGTCCGGCAGGCTTAGCAGTTGCAGCAGCTTCTGAAGCGCGTTGCGGCCATAGAGCCGCTCGGCGAGGTAAAGCACGCGCCGTGCCTCGTTGTAGGAAAAGCCTGCGAGGTGGTTCTGGCGCAGGCCCTTTTCGAGCGTCGCGAAGTCGGGAATGTCGGGTTCCACCAGGTTGGGATTGCTCGACTCGATCAACGCGTCCATCGCAAAGGCCTCAACCCACAGGCACACGCCTTCCTCGAACCACAGCGGCGTGTCCGCGCGGATCTTCGCGCCGAACATCAGGTGCGTGAGTTCATGGCGCAAAACCGAGATCGGGCTGAGGCGCCGTTCTTCAATCGCGGAAAGGTTCAGCACCACGCGCCGGGCGGCGTGCTGGGCGTAGCCCAGCACGTTCTCGGCGTCGAGGCTGATCCTGTCCGCGCGCGCGATCTCGGCAAAGCGCGTGGAGTTGCCGACAAGCGTCAACTGGAGCTCGCCGTCGTCGGCGAGGCCGGTCATGCGCGCGATGTGGCCAAAGGCGGGCTCAACCTGCTGCTCGATGGATGTCCTTCGCGCCGCGGAAACATCGATTGCGGCAACGTTCACGTCGCGGGCGGATAAGGCGGGCGACAGAGCCAGGGTTAGGGTTAGAAGGACTAGCCGCAACATGGGGACAACCCCTAACCCTGGCCCTGAACCTGCTCCTGAACTACTCCAGCCGGCCCTGGACGCACCACACGCACGCTTGTCGGATGGCGCCGGGGTCGACGGGCGTGCCCAGCGTTTGCGCGCTGACGGCGTTGGGCGCAAGCGCGCCGATCAGCACATACTGGCCGGGCAGCGGCGCGTTTTTGACGTAGGACAACAGGCCCGCGGCTTTGAGCGTGCCCGCGGCCTTGGAAAAGCTGTTACCGATCAATTGCTGGTCGGTGTCCAGCGCCAGCAGGCGGCGCAACGCCGCGTGTTCTGCCGAGGCCGCGCCGAATTCATCGCCCCAGCGTGTCAGCAGCGCCCCGGCGTCGCCGGCCAATACTGTTGACTTGTCAAGGGTCACGCGGGCGTCCTGCTTTCCCGCCGCGCCGATGCGCTTGACGTAGTGCCATTCGAGGCCATCGGCCCCGCCGCCCGCGATCTCGGCCGCAACCACGACCACGCAGCCGCGAACTTCCGCGTCGCCGAGGTTCTCGATGCCCAGGCCGCCAGCAAAGCGCGTGGTGCGAAGCTGCATGCCGCCCGCTTTGCGCTGCGAGGTCTGGTCGAAGTAGATGTTCTGGCCGCGCGCCACATCGCGCAGCGCCATGGTCGTTTCCTTGCCGGTGGTCATGGCGTCCATGCGCCAGATCGACGGCCCCTGCATCATCGCGTCGCCGCCAAATGCGGTGCGCGGGTTCAGGCCCACGCCGGGCTCCGCCGTGAAGCGGAAGGCCTCGGCGTCCAGCGCATACGCGCAGCCCACGCTGAAGACGCCCTGCCGCAGGTCGTCCGGCGCGCTCACGATGTAACGCGCCGCCAGCACGCGTTCGCCCGCGGCCTTCACGATGCCGCCAAGCCCCAGCGCCGCGCCCACGGCCACCACCGCCAGCGCCAGCAGCCCCGCCGGGTAAAGCTCCGGCCGGCGCAACTTGCGCGCCAGCATCGACATGCCGATGCCTGCCGCGATCACGTACAGCACGATCACCACGACCACGACCTGGTGGCCGGGTACGCGTGTGCCAGCGATGTCCAGTGCGTGCGCCGTCGGCGGCGTAACCAGCACATACAGCGGCGACCGCCCCGCGCCGTGCGCGACGCACGCGTCCAGCGTCATGTCGAGCAAATGGCCGCCCGCGGCCGTCGGCAGACGCGTCTCGACGCTGGCAAACGGCGCGAGGCTGACGTCGGTATGGATCAGCGCCACGCGCCCGGCGCCGCAACGGGCGAGGCTGAACAGCGGAAAGCGCGGGTCGCCGGGCCCAGCGCCCATCAATCGGCCGCCGGCAAATTTCCACAGGCCGATGTGCGCCTGCGCAATGGCCGGCATCGTTTCCTTCGACGGCTTGTCGAGCTTGTGCGTCAACATGCTGTACTCGGACAGCGACTTGATGACGCGGTTGGGCAGCGAGCGCACGCCGACAAGTTCGGCTGCCGGCGTGCCCGGCGCGAAGAACGCCGCCGAGTGCGGCGACAAAATCAGTGTGCCCCCCGCGGCGACGTAGCTGGTCAGGGCGTCGTAGTGTTCGTTGTCCAGCCCCTCGTGGTTGAGGACAATCGCGTCGTAGCAAAGCAGCGCACGCCAATCGCCCGGAAGCTGGTCTTCGGTGATTTCCCACATCGCGTAATCGATGAAGCCCTGCAGCGCGACGTAGCGCACCGGCGAAATGAAACCAACCAGCGGCTGCTGGCCCGTGAACAGCCCGCTGTGGAAGTCGCGGCCGGCGTCGATCACCTCGACAAAGCGACCGCCCTCTTCGCGTTCGAGGATCGCCTTGCCGAAAACGGCCCCCGCGGACACCGGCAGCAGGATTTCGACAGCCTTTTCGGTTTCGCCCGCGCCGATGCTGATTTCGCGCGCGAATTCCGAGACGAACTCAAGCCCGCGGCCCATCGCCGCGCGTTCGGCCATCTTGATAGTCACGCGGCCCTTGAAGGCCTCGCCGCCGCCGCGCAGCACCCGCACGCGCGCGGTGGTGAACGGCGCGCGCACCAGGCCGGAAATGCCAAGCTCGACGGTCATACCGATGTCTTGGGCCGCAAGCGGAGCGGTCAGGGCGAAAATGAATGCGAGCACGAGCTTTGGCATGGGCGGGATTATAGGGAGGGCTGTTCAGACGTCACGGGCCGATTGCCGATAGAATGCTGGATGATTTACGCCGATGCACATGCCGACACGTTCTACGAGGCCGCGCTCAAGGGCCACGACCCGCGCGCCGAGGGCTCGCCGCTGCACATCAACCTGCCGCGTATGCGCCGCGCCAACCAGCGGCTTCAGGTCTGCAGCGTGTTTACGCCCGCCCGTTATTGCGGAATTGAGGCGACATCTTTCGCCGATCGCATCATTGATTGCATCGACGCCAACGTCGGCGTTGATTTCGCCAAGGTCGGTTCGCGGAAGGATCTTGAGCGCGTAGCTAAGGCTTCCAGCCTTAGAATTGGTTTGATTCCCTGGCTTGAAGGCGCCAGTCCGCTCGCCGGCGACATGGCCAAACTCGACGAATTCTTCGCACGCGGCGTTCGCGGCATCGGGCTAACCCACAACCATCGCAACGAAGTCGCCGACGGTTGCGGCTGCGCCGAACCCCGCAACGGCCTAAGCGATTTCGGCCGCAAGCTGGTGGGGGAGATGGAGCGTCGCGGCATTGCGGTCGACTGCGCGCACCTGCCGCAACCGGCGTTCGATGAAGTCATGGATCTAATCAAACGGGCGCCCTGTATCAGCCACACGGGTTGCCGGGCGCTCGTTGGCATTGTGCGCAACGCCGACGACGCGATGCTGCGCAGCATCGCCGAGCGCGACGGTTTCATCGGCATTGATTTTTACCCGGGACACGTGCTTGGCGATGCTTTCAAGCCGGGGACTCGCCGCGCAACCTGCGAGGATGTTGCGGCGCACGTCCTGCACGCAATCAAGGTCGCGGGCATTGAACACGTCGGCATCGGCAGCGATTTCGACGGCTTCGAGGACACCTGCGCGGACCTCAAGCATCTGGGCGACATCGACAACCTGCAACGCACCCTCGGCGCCCACGGCCTGAACGATTCGGCGCTTGAGCGCATCTTCGGCGCCAATCTGCTCGCGTACCTCGAACGCGTCCTGCCGTAATCAGAGCCCGCTGCGTCAGCGGCGGGTCCTTCAGCGGCGACTACGCGCGTTCGGCGACTGATGAGAACTGTTGTTTGGGCGGCTCGTCAACGGGTCCGCCGAGGCTGGCTTTCAAAATCACCATTCGTCTGCGGCTGCGTGTGAAGTACGCGGCCTGCGCCGCAAAAAGCAGGTACATTGTTCCCATCTGAACGTTGAACAAACGATCAGAGTCGAGCTGTCTCTCCTGGGGTACCGGAAGTCCCATCGATATTCGCAATGCCAACACCGCGAAGACTCCGACCAGCGCGCAAAGCATCAGTGCTATCAACAGGTAGTCCACGGCGTTGACTTGGCTTTGCAATTTTTCGCCGAGTTCTTTCTTCGGCATCCCGGGAAAGAGCCTGATTGCTTTTACCATCCGGGTGCCGGCAACAATCGGCACGGGACCGAAGCAAACCAGTGTTGCGGCTATTGGGATCAACAGGTCTCGCGGGTTGGCAAAGCCCGGCAGAGTTGCAAACAAAATGGTCAGAGCCGCAACGGCTAACAAAGCGGCCAATGCGTATTGCGCCGCGTCAGGTGTCGACAGGTGAACTTTGGCAACGGTGGGCATTGCGTGCATGATAGCAATCACTGCTACGATTGTTGCTCGGACATTCGTGCTGGGGTTAGGAAACCCCAGCCACGAACAGCCCTATCCGAAGATTTCGGCCAGTCTGAAATAATCGTCGGTGACGGTCTTGAGTTTGCCGACGACGTCTTTCAGCGGCACGGCTTCGATGCCGCCGCCGGCTATTAAACCTGCCATCACGCCGCCCTGGCCCGCGAGTAGATAGTCGACGGCCTTGTCGGACAGCTTCGTCGCAAGCAGGCGGTCGGGCGCAATTGGCGCGGCGCAGCGTTGCAGATAACCCAGCGTCGTGCAGCGCGAGTCCCAGCCCAGTTTGCGCTCGATTTCGTGCGCGAGCATTGTGCCCACGCCGCCCAGCCGCGGCCGGCCCATCACGTCGCGTGTGCCGCGCCGCGCATCGAGCTTCTTGGCGCGGTCCATCGCGCCTTCGGCGATAATCACGATGCTGTACTTGCGGCCGTGCACGTCGTGGCGCACGCGCAGGCGCTCGAAAACATCGTCGAGCGAAAATTCGTGTTCGGGAATCAGCGCGATGTCCGCGCCGCCGGCGATTGCGGCCTCGACCGCAATCCAGCCCGCGTGGCGGCCCATCACCTCGACTACCATCACGCGCGAGTGGCTCTCGGCGGTCGCGCGCAGGCTGTCCAGGGCCGAGGTCGCCTCCTGTACCGCGGTCTGGAAACCCACGCTCATTTCGGTGCCGACCAGGTCGTTGTCGATGGTTTTGGGCACGCCCACGCACGGGAAACCGCTGTCGGCGAGCAGGGCCGATGCCGCCTGGCTGCCGTTGCCGCCAATCACGACCAACCCGTCTAGGCTGAATTTCGCCAGCGCGTCTTTGGCCTTCTGCGGGTCACCGGGCTCGAGGAACAGGCGCGAACGCGCTGAACGAAGCACGGTGCCCGCGTGCTGCACAATCCCCGCGACGTCCGGCCTTTCCAGCTTGCGCACGTTGCCGGATATCAAGCCGTCCCAACTGTCGAAGATGCCCCAGGGCTCGATGCCGGCGTCGAAGCACCGCCGCGCGATCACGCGGATGCACGCGTTGGTGCCGGGCGCATCGCCGCCACTGGTGATAATCCCAATTCGCTTGATGGTCGACTCCAAGGTATCGGGTATCTGGTTTCGGGTATTAGGTCAACTGATACCCGGTACCTAAAACCTGATACCAGCCGCTAAGGTTTGACCGATGCCGTCATCCCATCGATGTGCGTGCAGCGCACGATTAAGTCTTCGACGCGGCAACTGTATCCCCACTCGTTATCGTACCAGCCGATGACCTTGACGAAATTGCCGTCGATCACCTGGGTCAGCAGCGAATCGAAGATGCACGAATGGCTGTTGCCCACAATGTCCGTCGAGACCACCGGATCGGTCGTGTACTGCATGATCCCCTTTAAGTAGCCGTCGGCGGATTCCTTCATGGCGTTGTTGATCTCGGCGGTCGTGGCCGCAATCTTTAACTCGACGGTTAAATCCGTGACGCTGCCGTCTGGCACCGGCACGCGCATGGCAATGCCGTCGAGCTTGCCTTTAAGCGACGGGATGACGCGGCCTACAGCTTTTGCGGCTCCTGTAGACGTGGGAATAATATTGGTCGCCGCGTTGCGCGACCGTCTAAAATCCTTGTGCGGCGCGTCCACCAGCCGCTGATCGGCGGTGTAGGCGTGCACCGTGGTCAGCAGCCCGCGCTTGATGCCAAATGCCTTCTCCAGCACCAGGGCCATCGGCGCAGCGCAGTTGGTCGTGCAACTCGCGTTGGAGATGATCTTCGCGTCCTTGGTGACGACGTGGTCGTTGACGCCAAGCACCACGGTGCTTTCCAGATCGTCCTTGGTCGGGACGGTGACGATCACGCGTTTGGCGCCGCGATTGAGATGAATTTGCAGATCGGCGGTTTTGTCGAACTTGCCGGTGGCTTCGATGACGTAGTCGACGCCGAGTTCGCGCCACGGGAGTTTGTTCGGGTCCTTTTCCTGCAACACCTTGAAGGGGTCACCGTCAATGGTCATCACGTCGCCCTGCACGCTGACTTCGCCGGGATAAATGCCGTGGATGCTGTCGTAGCGAAAGGCGTAGGCAAGGTGTTCAGGGTCGGTCAGGTCGTTGACGGCGACGACGTCGAAGTGCCGCCGCAACTTGGCGATGCGCGTGACAATGCGGCCGATGCGGCCAAAGCCGTTGATAGCAATTTTGGGGACAGGCAAGGTGAACCTCGTAAGAGTCTGCGTCGAGCTTACTCCTTTTGCGTTCATCAATGAAGTTGTGGCGAGGGGTTTAGGGATCAGGGGTTAGAGATTAGAGTGATCGAATGTCAGTTTCTAATCCCTGATCCCCAATCCCTGACCCCTGAATATGGGTGCTATCCGCAATCCCAAACCCGTGCTTCCCATCGTCGCGTGCATTTTCTCGCGGGCCGAGCAAGTTGCGGCGGCGATCCCGGAGCTCGAGCGCGTGCTGGGCTCGGTGGCGTTTGCCAGCGAAGATTATGCGTTTAATTTCACCGATTATTACCGCGACGAGATGGGACCGAATCTGTTGCGGCGGTTTATTGCGTTTGCCAACCCTGCGGACGCCTCGAAACTTGCGGACTGGAAAGTGTTCAGCAACGCGTTGGAGGAACGGTTAGCGAAACAGCCCCGCCCGGAAGGGCGGGGGGAGCTGGAAAGGACGCCGTCCTCCGCTATTCCCCCGGCCTCCCGGCCGGGGCTGGTTGAACCCACACGCTCAATCAACCTGGACCCCGGTTACATCACGCCCGCGAAGCTGGTGCTGGCGTCAACCAAGGATTTTTCGCACCGGGTGTATCTGCGCGACGGGATTTTCGCCGAAGTCACGCTGAGCTACGTGCGCGGCCAGTGGGTCGGCCACGATACGACGTTTCCGGACTACAAGGGCCCGACGTACCACGCGTTCTTCACCCGCTGCCGCGAATATTTGATGGCTACGGCAAAAGCCTGAACCGCCGATAACAACGGATGAACGCCGATATCATCAACAGTTGAAGGCGCGTAGCGCCGTCATTTCTTTGGCCACCGGCGAAAGCCGGTGGTTTGCGTTGGAGGAAAGAAAGAAAGCCGCAGCGCGGCGACACCGATTCAAGGGTGTTTCGGCGCTACGCGCCTTGAATTCATTGGTTGCCGGTAATCCACCGCCTGAGGGCGGTGGCTAAAGAACTGTCGGCGCTTCGCGCCTGTCTTGCCGAAGCATTACTTCGGTTCAGTGAACTCGATCAATTCGACGGTTACATGGCCTTCGCTTTTGACGACAAGGCCCGGATAGTCAACGGACATCCAGTTCTTGACGGTGACGTCGCCGACGTCGACAAAAGTCCAGAGGCGGCACTTCCACTTCTTGCCGGCGATTTCAATTTCCTCATCGGCCTCGGCGGCCTTTCCCGGAGGTCGCTGGTCCAGATCGTCCGACAGGTCCAGGTTTTCAGTGTGTTCGCTCTTCTGGCCTTCGATCGCGTTGCCTTGTTCATCGGTGAACGTGAAATTTAGCGTTGCGATGCTGCCACTTACGTCAGCAACTTTAACTTGCGCAAGAAATTCTTTGATCGGTGATTTTTTAGGATCGGCGCCTTTTGGAGGGGTCCCCTTGTACTTCCAACTGCGGCCCTTCTTCTTGAACACTTCGACGAACGAGGGCAACTTCTTGATGTCTTCGCGGACCTTGGCGGCGGCATCGGCGGAGGCTTGCTCTTCGAATACCCATTTGAACGGCGCGAGTTTGCCCAGC
The DNA here is from genome assembly GCA_020848275.1 of Planctomycetota bacterium. Lineage (GTDB taxonomy): Bacteria > Planctomycetota > UBA8742 > UBA2392 > UBA2392 > JADLAK01. The sequence goes on along the minus strand of JADLAK010000102.1, from coordinate 17,550 downwards.
ACCTTGCCGCCAGGATCACCGAGGTCTTCGGCGCTGATGTTGTGTTCGCCCATCAGCGTCTTGGCGTCGAGATAGGTGGCCATGTCGCCGTCGGTCCAGCTCACGAGTACTCCCGCTTTGCCACCATTGAGCCAGTTGCGCGAATCGAAACACAGCGCTACGGCCTTGTGCTTCCCGCGTAAATTGAGCGTCGCCATCAGCTGCCCCATTTTCGGCGTTGCGTAGGAGCAAGCGCTTTGCGGCAGCGCGCCCTTTTCGTCGTCGATGAACTTGCCGTCGCTCGGCTCGTCGCCCGCAAGTGAGCGCAAGCTCACGCACTTTTTCAGGAACTCATCTTTATCCAAAACGGAGTTCTTGAAGCAGTACTCGAAAAAGCCCCGACCACAGAGTTCCTTGTCGGCTTTGGCAATTTTCCGTTTGGCTTCGGCACTTGCGGCAATGCACTGAATGCCGGAAAAGAGGTCTCCGAGTTGTTTTTGCTCCATGAAGCGCGTGCTGTGGTTCCATTGCGCTTCGGCGACACCCGCGCCGATGCCGAGCAGGGCCAGCGAAATTGCGGCGATCAGCGTTGTCTCGCGCCAGCCAATAGTGTTCATGGGGTCCGTTCTAAAAACACCCGCCGCTCACGCAGCGGGCTCTGGTTCACTATTTCGACAGTTCCGCGCGCAGCATGTTGCCAAAATACACCCAGCCGCCTTTGACGTCCTCGCGCGCCTTCTTTTCCTCGGCGCTGTCGCCGTAGGGCCCGTGGTTCACCGTTAGTTTGCAGCCGTCCTTGGCCGCCTCGAACGTGAGTTCGACGGTGCGTTCGGGCTCGGGCGCGTCATCCCATTTCCATGTGAATGTGAATTTCTTGCCGGGCTCGCAGGCTTTGATCTCGCCGCGCAGCGTCCATTTGGGTTCGTCCCAGAACAGGTGGTACTTGCCGCCGACCTTGAGTTCGATATCCGTGCGTTGCGGCCACCACTTCTTGAGCAATTCGTCTTTGGTGAACCAGTCGTAGAGTTTTTCGGGCGTCGCCTTGAAGTCGCCGGCCATCACGAGCCGGCCCTTGGCGCCCGCGGTTTCCTGCAGCGCGTCGGGCACAAACTTGTAGAGGTCCTTGGTCGATTTTTCGCTGATGACCTGGAACAGGTCGGGGCCCCACTGCGCCTTGGCGATGCGCCCGGCGTCGTCGGCCCAGAACGAAACCGGCGCCTTGCCCGCCGAACGCTTGATGTCGTAACGCCAGACTTTCACGTCTTTGCCCTCGATCTTGAGCGTCTCGCTTACCAGGCAGGTGACTGTGCTTTTTCCCAGGTTGTGGAACTGCTGGGCCTCATCGATTTCGGTGAACGTCCACGCTGCGCCCGCTTCGCGCGGCAGGCCCGGGATCAGCACAAAGCCCAGCCCCGTCTGCGCGTCCTCGGGAATGGCTGTCTCGAAGGCTTTTCGCACGCCTTCTTTATCGTGGCCTTCGCCGGAAGCTTTGCCGTCGCGCACGACCGCGCTGCAAATCATTGACCCGTTGCGCTCGTAGGAGCCCGACTTCAGTTTGCGGTCGGCCTCGATGATCGCGGTGCGGGCTTCCTCGTAGCCGCCCGAGGGCAGCGACATTTTCATTTCCCACGCGAGGTGCAGGCCGCCGCTGACATGGTTGACCCTGAGCCTGGAATAGCCGACGGCTTTGCCCGCGGCGTCCTCGAGGCGATACCAGAATTCGCCCTCGGTGACGTTCTTGAGTTCAGGCGCGATCACCTTGGCCTCCTTGGCGGGCTCGGCCAGGACTGATGCCGCCGTGACAAGCAGGAGCAGGCCTGGAAGCAAGCGCGCGAGTTTCATGGGTGTTCCTCGAACAGGCGTCGGATATTGACCGCAAGGCATTGGGTACGCTACGGGTTTGGTGCGGTAGTCTTCCGGAAACGGGGCCGCCGCACCCGTTATCCGTCTTTGGGAGGGTCTTTCGGCGGCTTCTTGGGCTGGGGTTTGAGTGTGAGGTCGTACTCGTAGGCTTTTTCCGTGTCGACGGTGAAACTGATTTCGTCGGTTACAAACGGGAAATCTTCGGTCAGCATATCGTCGGGGACGGTCTGGCCCTTTTCGTTGGCGTAAAAGCGCAGCGTAAAAGTCGCACCTTTGACCGTGAGCGGTATTAAACCTTTGCCAAGCTCGCTGAGGACCTTGGTCGGGTAGGGGTCGACGAAGCGCCCGCCGAGCTTGCCGCGGCCGGGATATTCGGCGCTGACGACGCATTGCGCGTGGCGGCAGAGGGTGCCGTCCTCGTACTTCAGCGTGCCGGTGGCAAAGGGAATTTCGAGTTTGAAATCGGCGTCCTGCACGAGTTCCCTGGTCACGCGTAATTCGCCCAGGATCATCGTGCCCTGCTCGCCGTAAACCGTGTAGAGCCCCGGCGCCAGCCCGAGGAAATTGACGCGGCCGTTTTCGTCGGTCTCGCCGCCCAGTGTGTAAAGCGCGCGGATCGCCGATGGGTCGTCAAGCTTGACGGCCTGCACGCGGACATCAAGTTTGAAAACGGGCAGGTCCTTTTGATGTGTGCGGACGCGTACGCCGACGTTGATCTGGTCGTTGGTAAACAGCTTCCACTGCACTCGCTTGTCTTTCAGGTCGGCGAGCTTGAGGCCGGGAATCACGCGCATGGCGGTGTTGCTCCAGCGCGGGCGCACGACCGCGGTGAACTCCTGCGGGTCGACGCCGACGACGCGGAAGTTGAAATCGCCTACGGGCCAGCGGATTTCCCTGCCGTCGGGCGTGCGTTCATCGACAAGTTCGCCGTCGGCCGTCGGGTTGCGTAACTGGCGCAGATACGCGTTGGTGTAAAGGTCAATCCACGCCACCAGCCCCTTGCCATCGCGCGCGTCGATCACGCTGCCTGAAATTTTCGGCCCGAGCGCGACGCTGAAATCGCGTTTGCCGGGCGCGAAAATATCGACGCGGCGCACGATGCCGAAATAAGACTCCCAGCTTTCGGTTTCCTTGTCGCTCCAGATCGCCCACAGGCGGTAATAGCCCGTCGGGACCTCGAGGCGGTAGCGGCCTTCGTCGTCGGTGACAACGCCGTGGGGTTCTTCAAAGACGTGTTCGCTGCCGTCGGGGCGCACATCCAGCGGCGCCAGGTAAACACTCGCGCGGTTGGCGGGTTTGCCGGTGTTCTCGCGTTTGATCGCGCCCTCGAACGTGACGCGCTTGAGCAGCCGCGCGTGGATGTCCCAGGTCTCGCGCTTGGCGAACTTCATCGCGCCCACCGGCACGTTCGAGACGCCGTCGGGGATGAAGTATTCGCCGTAAGCGAACAGCCGCACGCGCGTGACGCTTTTGCCCAGCCGCAGCAGGTACTTTCCTTCCTTATCAGTGGTGATATCGGCGGTGGTGTGGTCTTCGCCGTCGTTGGCCCTGGTGTGGGCAAGCACGCGCAGCTTGAAACCGGCCAGCACCTCGCCCGTGCCCAGCAACGTGAGTTTGCCCTCGACTTCGCGCAATTGGCCGTCGTCGCGGAAGGCGAGGGTGAAAGTCGAGGCGGAGTTGTCGTCGGCCTTTCCGGACGCCTTGTCCTGGGCCATGACCGGCAGCGGGCCAAGCGCCAGCATCAAGCCGATGATTGCGGCGGCAATGGCGCAGAAGATGCAGAAGGTTCGACGATTGAAATGCATAACTGCTTTTCCACGGAAAACACGGAAGGACACGGAAAACTGCCGCTACAACACGACAGGCACAATTTCAACTTTACCGTGAGCGCCAAAGTTGATGAGAAGGCAAACGCGATATCCTGTGGACTTCAGATAATTGATTGCGATGGAGGTTTCGCGATCGGTCAATCTCTCCATTGCTTTGATTTCCACAACGATCTTGCCGAAGCACAAGAAGTCAGGCACATATTTCTTCTTGAGAGCGCGGTCTTTATATCGAATTTCCAGTTCCTTCTGCGAATCGAATGGAATACCGCGAAGGCCGAACTCAATTTCTAATGCTTCCTGGTAGACCGCCTCAAGATATCCGGGCCCGAGTATGCGGTGAACTTCGATTGCGGCCCCGATCACCTTTGACCGCTCTGTCTGAAAAAGAAGGTCCACCATGTTGTTTTCCGTGTAATTCCGTGCCTTCCGTGGAAAACGCAGTTCAGCATTTACGGCTGGTTTCCATCGCCGTTTTGCTGAATCCGTCCTCGTACTCCACCGGGTACTTGCCGGTAAAACATGCGGCGCAGAAGTTGCCCTGGTCTTTTACGGCGCGAAGCATCCCGTCCGCCGACAAATACGCCAGGCTATCGATCTCGAGGAATTTCCGGATGCCCTCGATATCCTTCAACTGGTTGGCGATCAGCTCCTTGGGGTCCGGGAAGTCTATGCCGTAGTAACACGGGTGCTTCGTCGGCGGACACGAAATGCGCAGGTGGATTTCCTTGGCCCCCGCGTCGCGCAGCCGCTTCACGCGGCCTTTGCTGGTCGTGCCGCGAATGATGCTGTCGTCGATGACCACCACGCGCTTTCCGTTCACGACGTCGCGCACGGCGTTCAGCTTGATCTTCACGCCGATGTCCCGCTGCGTCTGCGACGGTTGTATGAACGTGCGGCCGACGTAATGGTTACGGATAAAACCCTGCTCCAGCGGCAGGCCCGACTGCTCGGCATAGCCCTGCGCGGCGCTGGTGCCGCTGTCGGGCACGGGCACCACGATGTCGGCCTTGACGGGCGCCTCGATGGCGAGCTGGCGGCCAAATGCCTTGCGCACCTGGTGGACGTTCAGCCCAAAGATGCGGCTGTCGGGCCGCGCGAAGTAAACGTGTTCGAACACGCACTGCGCCTGCTTGGGGTGATTGCTGTACTGGCGGCGCGACATGCCCTTGGCGTCGAAGCGCACGATTTCGCCGGCCTTCACTTCATCGACGAATTGCGCGCCGAGCATGTCAAACGCGCAGGTCTCGCTCGCCGCAATCCACGCGTCGCCGAGTTTGCCAATCGCGAGGGGGCGGAAGCCGTTTTCGTCGCGCGCGCAGATCATGGCGTCGGGCGTCATGATCATGAAACAGTACGCGCCCTTGAGGCGGCTGAGCGCCGCGGCGAGCGGGTCTTTTTGCGAGCGGATTTCCGGTCGCGCCAGCATGTGCAGGATGACTTCGCTGTCGCTGGTGGTCTGGAAGATACTGCCTTGGGCCTCAAGCTCGCGGCGCAGCTTCCAGCCGTTGGTGAGGTTGCCGTTGTGGGCGACGCTGATCTGGCCGTCGGCGAAATCGACGGTGATGGGCTGGGCGTTGCGGATGTTGCTGCTGCCCGCGGTCGAATAGCGCGTGTGGCCAATCGCCATGTTCGAGCGGAATTTCGCGAAAAACTCATCTTTGAAGACTTCGCCTATTAAACCCATGCCGAGGTAGGTCTTGATGCGGCCGTCCATCACGCAGGCGATGCCGGCGGATTCCTGCCCTCGGTGCTGGAGCGCATAGAGGCCGTAGTAGGTAAGTTCGACCGCCTCGCGGTGGCCGTAAACGCCGATGATGCCGCAGGCTTCTTTGGGTGTGTCGTCGGTGTGCAGCAGGGATGCTTCGTCCACGGGTGTCCTCGCCGGTGAAGTAACACAATAGCAAGGGATGGCATTCCGCGCATGTGCGTGCGAACCGGCATTATCCCGTGGCGCGGACAAAAGAGGATTGTCCCGTGGCGCGGCCAAAACAGCATTGTCCCGTGGCGCGGCCAAAACAGCATTGTCCCGTGGCGCGGACATTCTTGTCCGCGCGACCGGCGAAGCCGGTCGAATCCCTCATTGCATAGCCTTGGGCACAAATCCATCCCGGTAGGAGTTAATCCAAAGACCGTCGTAACGACCTTTATCGTCCGTCAAACCTGCCCGCGCAGGGTTCAGCTTGATGTAGTCCCACGTCTCTCCAAATTCGTCGATGTTTCGGATCATCCGGTCAAAGCATTCGTCCTGCCAAAGCGAGCCTTTGGCGCCGCGGCGAAGGTTTATTGCGCGTGCGGAAGCGCCTTTGATTCCTTTGACGAGCGGTCCAAGGGGCCACCAGACCCCCTTTGATTTCTCGTACGGTCGAATGATCGCATGGAAGTGATCCGGCATCACGCAGCAGGATAGAACAAAGAATCGAATGCGATGAAAACGCTTGAGGGTTTCAAACACGATTTGCCGTTCCGTTTGGCTCAACGAAACACCCGGCAGACAATTCCAGGTCAGGAAGTAGCTGCGTCCGCCTGCTTGCAATGGGGCAAGCGGCGTTCGTGAATGTGAAGGTATTTGCCTACTTCTTTTGGCGAGGGCATGGGGCCATTGTAAGTTTGTCACGTCTGCTGCGCAGACGTGACCGCGGACAGGAATGTCCGCGCCACCGGACTAGGGTTAAATACTTGCCTGCTTTCTGGCATCGGGCAAACGCCGCAGTGCTTCTGTTTTGCGTGTTCGCTGACGGTGGGGGATAATCCTCAATACCAAGGTTATCCCCCGAGGTTCCCATGCGCCGCCGCATCTGGTCGTTTGTCCCCGCCTTTGTTGCCTGTCTGGTCATCAGCATGTCGTCGGGTTGCGCCGGGGCCGGCCAGTTGCGGCGTGAGCCCGACGGCAGCGGCGGCTTCAATGTCTACAAGATGGAAAAGGAATCGCGCGTCGAGGTCGCGCACGTCTTCAAGGACGGCAAGATCGAATACGCCGATGCGCGGCTTGCCGAGGGCGCGCGCGGCATCGAACGCGAAGCCGGCGGCCTAAGCGACGGGCGTGTGCTTCGCGACGCGGTGAAATCGTGCGTCGACGGCCACTGCCCCGACGCGGGCGAAAGCTGGTGGTTGTTCTTCACGGTGGTCTACTTCTTCGTGTGGCTGGTGTGGACCATCGTCGACGCCTGCGAAGGCGACGGCGACTGTTAGTTGAACCAGCACAGGGTCCACCCGTTGTTACGGGTGAGGCTCTGCCATGGGTTTACCAAATCGAGTCGCGTTAACTATGGGGGTGTTGTTCATCCTCGGCTGCCTCGCTTCCTGTGCGCCACCGATCCCGCCACCATCTGATAGTTGGAGTATTCCGGCTGGCGCAAAGCTGACGTTGCGGTGGTACGTATACCCACAGCCCTTGCCGCCCGACCATATCCGCCGCCGCGACTGCACTCCCGACGAAGAAGCGGCGCTTAGGTTTCTGGTGACCTTGCCTCATTATGAGGACCTGGAAACCAATGCCACGAAGATCGAGGTCATTTCGGATTCTATTGACAACTGGTTTTACGTGGATGACGTGAAGTGGTGCATCCAAGGTCCTTACGTCTTTCCCGAGAGCGGAAGTCGCGGCAAACACTTCACGACCGAGAAAGGCGTGCGGGTGGGCTGGCTTCGGGACAATGGCGACCTGTCGTTGGATGAACTGGTTCGCTGGCACAAATCCAAAACTGGCAAGTAGTTACTCCGCTCTTCTCTCTCCGCACTCCAAACCGCCAAGTGTTGTCGCCACGTGTGATAGGGTTCCTCCAACCTATGGAGGATGCCATGAGCCACAAGAAATACCGTACGCCGGCCAATCCGCCGGTCGCGCAACGCGCCGTCGAAGCGGCGCTGAGCGCGAAGTCAGCGTTCGAAACCAAGAACGACCCGCAGATCCTGGCGCAGCTCAAACATTACCTGAGCAGCCTTGTCGACGTCGCGCAGGACTCGCTGGAAGGCGCCGACACGCTGGTCAGCCCGCGCGAGGGCATCGCCGCCGCCCGCGCGTTGCTGAGCGTGATGAAGCATGAACAACGCCTGAAGGAACGCGCCGAAAAAGCTGATGCCGCCCAGGCCGCGCCCGCTAAGGCCGCGCCGCGGTTGCCGGCGGTTAAACCCAACCCGGAGTTCGAGGCATTTTTGCGCGACATGGCGCAGAAACTGGGCAAGCCGGATGCGGCTGCGGCAGTGCAATCTGCTACCGCGCCGCCGCAAGCCGTTGCGGCGTAACAGCTCCGCCACTCATGGTGGGGTGTTATTCCTAAAAGCACCCCGCGTTTACACGCGGGGCTGTCAGGGCTTTCTGGGGTCCTGGTTCTCGACGCCCTTTTTCGTCTGGTCGGCGCGGAAGGCGTGCACGGCGTCCCGGATTTTCGGGTACTTGCCCGCCAAAATCGCGGCGGCAAACAGTGCGGCGTTAATTGCGCCGGGTTTGCCGATGGCAAACGTCGCGACGGGAATGCCGCCAGGCATCTGCACCATCGAAAGCAGCGAGTCGAGGCCCTTCAGCGACTTCGATTCGATGGGCACGCCGAGCACCGGCAGCGCCGTCTTGGCAGCCGTCACGCCCGCAAGGTGCGCGGCGCCGCCCGCGGCGGCGATGATGACCTCGAGGCCGCGTTTCTCGGCCGTCGAGGCGTATTCAAACAACAGGTCCGGCGTGCGATGCGCCGAGATCGCACGGCATTCGTTGGCAACGCCGAGCTTGTCGAGCGTCGTGGCGGCGTGCTCCATCGTCTCCCAATCCGACTTGGAGCCCATGATGATTCCGACGAGTGGTGCGGTCATGGGGGGATAGTAGTTAAATGTCTTGTCCGGAGTCCAGTGTCAGGAGTGTGGGGTCAAAGATCGTGCAAGATGGAAGACTCAGTACTCCGGACCAGGGATCCCGGACTAGACGCGTTGACTTTAATCGCTTCGCGGTGTTTTATCCCAAAAACGGAGGTTTCCCATGCCGCCCGAAGAAGAGAAGAAGGAACCAAAGTTCACGCGGGCCGAGGCTCACAAGGTCTTCGCCATCAGCCTGTTCAACCGCTGCTGGGAAATCATGGGCCAGGCCTCGATGACTGACGCCGACAAGGACGAGTTGATTCACGCCGCCCACGGCTCGGCCTGGCACTGGTCGAAAATCGGCAAGGCTGTCAACCAGCAGCGCGCGCAGTGGATGATCTCGCGCGTAAACTGCGTGCTGGGCAACGTCGAGGGCGCCATGAACGGCGCGCGGCGTTGCATGGAATTCACCGAGGCCAGCCTCGACGGCGACAATTTCAAACCCGACAGCGGATTGCAGGACTTCGACCTCGCTTTCGCCACGGAAGCCCTGGCGCGCGCCCACGCCCTTGCCGGCATGGCCGAGGAAAGCGCCGAGTTCCGCAAGGTCGCCCAGAAGTTTGGCGAGGCGATCAAAGACGAAGAAGACCGCAAAATCTTCAATGAAGAGTTCGAAAAAGGCCCCTGGAACCCGAGCGCGGAGCGATAACCCATGGACCCCAACATCGCCGCTTATTTCATGGCAATGAACGTCAACCCCGACATGCGCGAGCGCGTCGAGTCAGTGCTCAACTTCTTCGCGAGCGCAACCGGCGGACCGCCGCAAAACGCGCTGGTGACTCCGGCGCGCGACTTCATCGGCAACCCGTGCCACGAGCTGTGGTTTTTCAGCGACCGTGCAATGATGAACTCCGGCATGCTGGTGAAGAGGGCGCCAAGCCCGCGCTACGACATCGTCGCGCTGCAGGGCCGCGTGACCTCGTGCCTGATCAACGCAAAGCAGTTCGACATGGCCTATCTTGACACCATCGCTCCGGAGCCGAAGTCGGAGCTTTCCTGCGAAGTCGCCATGTGGGGCCGAATCAAGCCGATCGAAATCAAGGTCGAGGGCCCGAATTGCAAACAACTGGGTATCATCCTGCGCCAGCACATCCTTCGAAACCTTTCGTAGCCGGGAGCGGACATGGCCTACAAAGAACTTATCCTCGAGTCGATCCAGCGTGAAATCGCCGTCGTCAAACACCTGCACGGCAAGATTCCCGCGGGCATGGAGCATTACCGGCCGACTTTCGGCCAGCGCTCGATCCTCGAACTCATGCGCTACCTCGCCTACACCGGCGCTTCGGGCGTGGCTTATGCGGTCAACGGCAACGGCGACGCAGTCAAGCCGCTGCGCGACGCGGCGCAGAACCTGACGCTGGCCGAGATTCCCGCGGCGCTGGATCGCCAGGCGACGATGGTCAAAGAACTCTTTGCCGGCATCAACGAGGCCGACGCATTAAAGAAGGAAGTCACCGTGCCCTGGGGCAAGACGGCGACGACCGCCCAGTGGCTGCTGGACCTGCCGCTGAAATGGCTGACGGGCTACAAGATGCAGCTCTTCCTGTACCTGAAGCAGGCGGGCCGCGCGGAACTCGCAACCGCGAACCTGTGGCGCGGCGAAGAACCCAAGCCGAAGTAAAGCCACCTGAATCCCAACAACAACCCGGGGGCGCGCTGCTGCGGCCCCCGGGGTCTTTGTCAACGAAGGGGAACCATCCCCCGGAAAGTTCATCTTCGTCAATTCTCGCTACCGTTGCCCAGCGCCTCGTAATAAAGGATCTGCGCGACCCAGCCCAGCGCGACATCGGCATAACCGATCTCCGCAAAGTCCTGCGCGAAGGCCTGCAGCTTGAGCTTGATGCCGTTCATGGCCTTGGCCTTGCGGGCGTAATACTCCCGCTCGCTCTCGCCGCGTTTGACATAAACGTGGATCGAGTAGTACTCCTTGCGCAGCTCGGCGAACTTCGGCTGGGCCTTTTGCGCAACCTTGAACTCGTCGGTCTTCTTGAACTCGGCAAGCTCGGCGGAAACTTCCGCCGCGCGCTCGCTGCCCTTGAGGATCTTCGAAAGGTTGGCCAGCGCGTCGGCGTATTCGACGAAGTAGCGGCGCTCTTGTTCGGGCGATACCACCAGCCCGCGGTAGATCTCTTCCATCTTCTCGGCGGTTTCGCGCTGCAGCTTCAGCGTGGCAAGCTGGTCATCCTTGGCCTTGGCTTCAGCCTTGGCGATCAGCTTCAGCGTCTCGCCGACATTCCAGCGCGCCAGCTTGTCCATGATCGCGGCGCTGTCGCCCTTGATCGGCAGGCGCTTCTCGACGCGCTTGACGTTGTCCTCGAGCTTGGGGTCCTTGCTGCCCATGCCGCTATCGGTGATCTCGCCAAGCTGGGCCATGTACATCCAGTTCATCGCGCCCAGAGCCGAGTTCACGTCCATGTTCCAGAGCACGTCGATGAGGCTGTCACTGGGGTTTCCCGTCGGCGAGAGTTTGAGAGCCATAAGGCTTGCGTTGCGGCTTTTGAACTGCGCGATGTGCGCCGGCGGTTTAGTCGGGTCGCCGTCACGGCCAAGATAGTACAACGCCACGACGTCGGCCTTCTTGCCAAGGCGCTGGCCGAGCTGGTCGATGAAGCTGAACATCTCGGCGTAAGCTTGAGTGTTGAGCTTGCCCTGCGCGGTCACGGCGTAGTCGGGCAGGATGAAAACGAACGCCGGGCGGATGCCGAACATGCCAAGGTTTTCGCGCTGGTCGTCCTTGTCGAGCATGATCGACGGCTTGAGCTGGCAGGTGCCGTCGACCATCACCGGGTATTTGACCGTGCGGATGGAATTCTTGGGCTGGCTCGAGTCCTCGGCCATCAGCGGCGCGGCGAGGCACATCAGCATCAGCGTCGTGGCGAGTTTCGTCAACATTGGGCGGCCCCCGTTTGAGAGCCCGTCCGGGAGATCACTCACGCGAGTGGTTCGTCCGGACAGGCTCGTTGCGGATGAAACGAGGCGTGACGAAAAAAGTTCCAAACGTAAACCAATTTTTACGCGGCAAAAAACGCGCGCGAAAAAAATTCGAAACGAAAAATGATTTTGTGGAAACTTCTTTTTGCGCAGTGCGTAGCGCGCAAAATAAAACGGGCCGGCAAGCGCCGGCCCGCGTCAGTGAAAGCTGATCTCTACCCGTCGCCTTCCGGCGCGTCGTCTTCTTCCTCTTCCTCGTCGCCGGTGCGCACGACGGTCTCGCCGCGGCCCAGCGCCTCCCAGACCTTGATCGTCAACACCCACGAACTCGCACGCTTGGCATAGGCGCAGCCCTTGTACTCCTTGGCAAAGGCCTCGAGCTTGCCCTTGATCGTTTTGTGCGCGTTGCCCAACAGGCGATAGTAATCCTGCCTGCTCTGCGCGTGGCCCACGACCACCACGGCATAGTATTCGCGGCGCAGTTCGTCGTACTTCGGCTTGGCCTTGGCGGCAAACTTGTATTCGTCGGTCTTCTTCAGCTCGGCCAGTTCGTCAGCCACGATCTTCTCGCGCTCGTTGCCCTTGAGCATCTTGGCAAGTTGCGCCAGCGCAACGCCGTACTCGACGAGGTAGCCGCGGTCCTGTTCGGGCTTGGCCACGAGGTCGCGATAGCCTTCCTCCATTTTCTCGGCCACTGCGCGGTAGTTCTTGCACCAGGTTTCGTCCTCGGGCTTGGCGGCGGCTTCCGCCTTGGCGATCTTCTTGAGCGCCTCGCCGATGTTCCATTTGTAAAGCGACTCCATGGCCTCGGCCTGCAGGCCCTTTAGCGGGATGCGCTTCTCGACGCGCTTGAGGTTGTCCTCGAGCTTGGGGTCCTTGCTGCCGGTGCCGGAATCGCCGATCTGGCCGAGTTCACTGACGTAGAGCCAGTTCATGGCGCCCAGGCCCGAGTTGAAATTGAGGTTGAACTTGAGGTCCAGCACGTCGCCTTCAATGAACTTGCCGGCCCACATTTCCATCGCCATCAGGCTGCAATACTTGAGCTTGACCTGCGTGACGTGCGCGGGCGGCTTGAGCGGGTCGCCGCCGGCCTCGAGGTAATAACAGACCACAACATCGGCTTTCTTGGCCAGGCGTTTGCCCACTTCGTCGGCAAAGGTCAGCATTTCCTTGTAGGTGTTGACCATGATCTTGCCGTAGTCGTCAGTCGCTTCCTCGGGCAGTAGCAGGATGAACGCCGGGCGAATGCCGTACATGCCCAGGTTCTCGCGGAAGTCATTCTTGTCGACCATTGCCGAAGGCGTGAGCTGACAAAAGCCGTCGACTGCCAACGGATACTTGATGACGCGCAGGCCTTCCTTCGGCTGGCTCTGCGCCATCAGCGGCGCGCATGCAATCGCGGCGAGCGCGGCCAGCAACATCAGGCGAACCATGAACACTCCTTCGCGGCAGGGGAAGTCAAAAAGGGAACGAACGGGCGAACCCGACAAAATAGAACGTACTCCCGGCCAAAAAGTGCCGGAATTCCCCATGAATTTTACACCATGGCGCGACTGTCGTCGCAAAGGATGCGTAAATTAAGGCGCGCGTTTGCACCGACGGTTTACACCTAAACACATTGCGTCGTAATGGGTTATGAAATGGTTACTGATGGCACTGGCAGCTACAACGCAAACTGGAGAGAATCCGCCGCCACTGGGCCCGCCTGTTGACTAAAAGGAGAGATTTAATGCTTAGGTTACTTGCCCCGTTGCTGCTGGTTGTGTTGGCCGGTTCGATGGCGGCGCAAAGGCCGGCCAAGGCGTCATCTGTCGACGAGATCAACAAACTCCCCGCCGACACCAAGGCGTTGATCCTTTCCAAAGCCAGCGACGAGATGGTGGCGGCGCTCGAACGCCTGGCCAAGCTCGAGGACCTCTCGTTTGAACGAGACAAGGCAACGGTGACCGACGCGGGCCTGGCGCCGATCGCAAAGCTGGCCAACCTCAGGTCGCTGTGGATCAACGTGACGGTGCTGGGAGATGGCTGCTTTGAGCACCTTGGCAAATGCCCGGCGCTCGAGAAGTTTTCGTTCATGTACAACCAGAAAGTGACCGACGCGGGCCTGCGCAAGCTCAGCACCCTGAGGGCGCTGCGCGAACTGGACCTTTCCGATTGCACACTGGTCACCGGCGAGTTCCTCGCCGACTTCAGTGACAAGTTGCCGCTTACCGCCTTGACCTGCCCGAGCTGCGGCAAGTTCGGTGCCGCCGGATACAAGGCCGTTGGACGGTTCACGAGCCTTGAGTCATTGACGCTTGGCGCCACGGCCGTGACTGTCGAGGGCCTCGCCGCACTTGCCGGCTTGCAGAAGCTGAAGGCGCTGGGCATCGGCGGTGACGGGCTGGACGACGCGGGATGCGCCGAGATTGCGAAACTTTCGGCGCTGGAAACGCTGATCATCGGCCAAGGCAAGATCACCGATGAAGGCGGCAAGCACCTGGCCAAACTGAAGAACCTCAAGAAACTGCGTGCGATGTTTTTCCCGCTTGGCGATGGAACGCTCGAAGCCTTCAAGGGTCACGACAAGCTTGTCACCCTGCTGACGTCGGGTGCGAAGTTTACAGCAGCGGGCCTTTCGCACCTCAAGACGATGACGGCTCTGGAAGAAGTGGACCTGCGGAGCTGCCAGCTAGGCGCCGAGGGCTGCAAGGCGCTGGCGGAGAGCAAGTCGATCAAGCGCCTGTCGCTGTCCGAAACGGGGATCGGCGACGACGCGATGGAACACGTCGCCAAGATGACGCAGTTGACACACCTGTTGCTGATCCAGAACAAGTTGACGCCCGCGGGCGCCATGAAACTTGTGACGCTGAACGGGCTGAAAGAACTCAACCTCAGGCGCAACAGTGCGATCACCGTCGATGACATCAAGGAGCTGATCGAGAAACTCCCGGACACTAAAATCCAGGCCGAGTTCCCGACGGGCGGTTAGCCGAGTTTTCGCCGGCAAAGGCCTGCCAAGATTGTGTGAAATACGGGAAAACCGCCAATACGTTATCCCAATCGTTGTAGACTTTTGTGCTCAATACTTGACAGGAGATCGCTTGCGGCTGCCTTCTGTGATATTTATCGGTCTGATTGCGATCGTTTTCGGCCTGAGCTTCGGTGAGCCTGCAAGCGCCGCGCCGGCACCGGCCAGTGGCGCAAGTCAGTTAGAAGTCAACAAGTTCATCGACACTTATCTCGATGCTGAGACCAACGACGACAAGCGTGCCGAAGTGCTCGTTAAAATCAGGATCGCTGACCAGGCAATGGTGCAAAAGAAGCTGAAGGCGCTGGCAGCGACTGAAGAAAAGCGGCGCACCCGGCTGCTCGAACTTGCCGTTGCTTGCCGTGTCACCGGCGTTTTGGACTTGGTCAAGAAACTGGTGGACACCGAACACGAACCCCTCGTTTTGCAGCTCGCTGTCGCGGCGCCTGACAAGGGAGCCGCGGCGTGGGCGTTTGCGCGCTGGAAAGCGTTGGAGATCGAAACTCCGGCCTGGGCGTTTGCTCACGATGCGTTCCTCAGTCATTCTGCACCGCTTGACGTGTTAACTTCGTTCAAAGACTTCATCGCCGACGAAACCAACAAAGAAGAGAAGCGTGTCAAAGCGGCCGAGGTTTTGTCGACGCAATTCGCGAACTCCGACGTCAAGGACGGAGCCGAATGGGTGCGCCGGTGGAGCGAGCTTAAGTCTGTGCATGCGCTGGACGCGCAGGTCTTCGATATTAGAGGAACGGACTTGATTATGGCGCTTTCGCCAGATCGCTTTGGCGAAATTGCAAAAGTGGGCCAAAACCTCAGGGTTGGGGAGAAGTCCGCGCTTGAGTTCACAATCCCCGCCGAGTGGAGCAAAGGCAACTGCACGTTTACTGTGAAAGTGCGATGGGTGTCGGGTTCCGAGGCCTCCATTTGGCTGACGACAGAGAGCAAGGTGGCGTTGGCGAGTTGGGTGCTAAAGGACAACGGCAACTGGACCGCAAAAGTCAGCGGTGACGCGAAAGCTCCCTTCAAGAAAGCCAAAAACCAGATCTGGCAGACGTGGACCTTTGAGGTTACCGACGAAGGCGGCCCGGAAAATCGACATTACTGCGATGCCAAACTCGACGGTGAGAAGGTGGACCGATGCGCCAGTACCAAGGGCGCCATCACCAAATTGGGTATCAGCACCGAAGGCGCGCGCATCGTCATCGGCGGCGTGGAGTTCGTGCGCCGCGAAGACAAGAAAACGAAGTAGTTTTACGGCGCCTTCAGTCGGCAGAAGTAGGTGCCGTCGTGCCAGGCGGGCACGGGAAGCACGACCTTCTCTTCCTCTATAGCCCAGCCGCCGTCTTCTCGGGTGTGCGACGTCCCGGGCTGCCGCGCCTCGATAAACGCGCGTGTGACGTCCATGCCCTCTTCCATCAGCACGCTGCACACGCTGTAAACCAGCGTGCCGCCGGGTTTCAGGTTCGCCGCGGCGTTCTCGAGCATCTTGCGCTGCATCTCGCCGAGTTCCTTCAGCTTGCCCGGCGTCAGCCGGTGGCGCGCCTCGACGCGGCGGGCGAGCACGCCGCTGTTTGAGCACGGGGCGTCGAGAAGCACGCGGTCAAAGGGCTCGGGGAATTTCACTGTCAGCGCGTCGGCGGCGGCAGTCGCGATGCTGGTGTATCCCAGACGCGCGATGTTTTCCTGGATGCGCTCGATTTTCTCAAGGGACACATCCACGGCGAGAATTTTTGCGCGCTCGGTGGTCAACTCCGCCAGGTGCGTGGCCTTGCCGCCCGGCGCGGCGCAGAGGTCGAGGATCTTGTCGCCCTGCCTCGCGCCGACAGCGGGCGCGACCTGCTGGGCGCTGAAGTCCTGCACGTAGGCGAGTCCCGTCTCGAAGATGCCAAGCTGGTCGAAGTCGCGCGTGCCGACGGGCAGTGCGATCGCGCGGCTTTGCTGCGTGGCCTCAATGCCGCGCAGCGACAGGATGTGTTTCAACCCCTCGGGGCTGGTCTTGAGCGTGTTGGCGCGCAGCCACGTCGGCGTCTTTTCCACTGCGGATAATGCGACCATGCACGCCGCATTGAGCCCGTGCTGCTCGATCAGCCGGTTGACGAAGTCCTCTGGCAGGCCGCAAGTTTGTGCGAGGTGCGTCGCGGGCGCGGTTGCGAAGTCGGCGAAGATCGCGCGTTCGGCGCGCGTGATACGCCCCGCGCCGAGGCGGCAACGGTCGCGCCAGAACTCGGGGATTTTGCCTGCGGCTGCCATGGCGCGGTAATCGTCGGGCGGGACGTTTTCGACCTTGAGCAACTCACTCAGACGGCGCACGCAGGCGTTGACGAAGCCGCGCGCGGTGTGGACGTCGCTGAGCAAATCGACCGCGGCCTGGCCGTGGGCGTAGACGGCCTTGGGATCATCGAGCAGAAACCACGCGAGATACAGATGAAGCGCCGCACGCACGTCGGCGTCAAGCGCGCCGGCGGGCCGCGTGGCGACGTGGCCGATCAGGTGGTCGAAAAGCATGCCAAAGCGCGAGGCGTCCTCGAGCATCGGCAGCACGCGGTGAAGCATTGACGTGTCAAGGCCCTGGTGGCGGAACTCGGCCAACACCGCGCCCTCCAGCACATCGCCGGGCGAGACGCGGCGCAGCACTGCCCAGCCAAGCTTGCGCGGGTCGGGGCCGTGGGCCGAACGCGGGTGGGGGGCTGAGCGGGGACCGACGCCGCTGGAACGCGGCCCGCGTTCGGCGGCGTCGCGCTGCTTCTGGCGGAAACTGCCTTTGCGTGTATCGCGATGGTCGGGCCTGGCGCGCGACGGCCCGCCCTGAGCCTGCCGATGGGGCCCGTCGTGCCGGGCCTGGTGCTGGGGTTTCGGTTGGCGCGCGCGTCCGCGGGAAAAGTCAGCCATGAGTTGTTAGCCGGTGGTCGGTAGTCAGTGGGTCGGCAGACAATACAGGCTGGGGCCCCGTGTCGCGAGTCGCGGGTCGCGCGGGTAGTGGGTCAGTTTGATTGATGCAGGCTTCCAGCCTGCGGGTAGCGCGGCCATCTTGGCCGCAATCGTCGCAGGCCTTTGGCCCGCGACTGCGGGCGAGACGCCCGCGCTACGAAAGGCATT
>JADLAK010000101.1 GCA_020848275.1 Planctomycetota bacterium | reverse complement strand
ATTTGTGCTTAGTAAACTTCTTCATGGGTCGGTCTCCTTTGGGCTTAAAGCCCGTTGCGCTTCGAGCGCGTTCCTTGGGAGCACAATAGTGCATCCCGTCGGGAGACCGGCCCACTCATCCCATCTCTGATCGCACTAATCCCGCAGCATTGGGCGGTGATGCCGGGGTGCCTTTCGGGGCAACGTCATTTGTGAACGGCACCCTGCGTTTACATGCGGGGCTGTTAGGCCAAAAATAAGACCGGCGCGAGGTGATCCTCGCGCCGGGGAATGCTTTTTGTAGGGGCGACGCATGCGTCGCCCGCACATCGGTTACACGCCCTGCAGCAGGCTCAAGACCGCCTGCGGGATGCTGTTGGCCGCCGACAGCACCGAGGTGCTGGCCTGGAACAGGATCTGCGCCTTGGTGAAGTTGATCGTTTCCTCGGCGAAATCCAGGTCGCGGATGTAGCTTTCCGCGCCCGCCAGGTTCTCGACCTCGACGCCCACGCTGTTGAGGTTGCGTTGCAGGGTGTCGGCGCTGACGGAACCCAGGAAGCTGCGCAGGCCGGTGATCTGGTCGATGGCGTTATCCATGATTTCCAGCGCGTTACTCGGGTTCTGCGTCAGGTCGTTGCCCGCACCCGTGCGCAGCGTATTGAGTGAGCCGCCCGGGTAGCCCAGCGAATCCGGCATTTCCGGCGTGCGCTGCAGGCCCAGCGTCCCGGTCGAAATCTGGCGGATGCCAAGCCACAGGTTGTCCGCCGCACTATTGGTTTCGCGAATCTGGAAATGCATGCCAGAACTGCCGACAGGCCCGCCCGGCAGGTTCTCCAGCACCGTGAACTCCACCTGTTCAACGTAGCCGTTGGGAAGGCGTACGCCCGCGTACAGCGGACTGAGGGCGCCGCCGCCGTCCACGGCCGCGGTCACCGCAAAGCCGAAGCGGCTGGCGTCGGCCTGCTGGCCGACTTCGCCCGCCAGGCCGAAATTCTCGGCCAGGTCGAACTCGACGTCGAGCGCGCTGGTAACGAAGTCCACGTGGAAGCCGTGGCCGGTAAACGCCATGCCCGAGACGTTGCCTTTGACGTCCTTGCCGATGCCCTCAAGCTTGGCGCCGGCAAGCCCCTTCGTCGTGTTGCTGGTGCCGGCGATTGCGCCAAGGCCGTCGCGGCCCGTGGTCGAAATCTGCACGCCGCCGTTGAGCGCGTTCTTGAGCGTGACGTCGCTGCCCTGCGCGGTGACGTCTTCGATGCTGACAAGCTGCGCCGCGCCGAACTCGGTGCTGTACAGCGCAACGCGTTCGTAGTTGCTGGTGCTGGCGCTGCTCGGGCGGCCGAAGATGGACTGCATGTCGGTGTCGCCGCCGCTGTCTTCCGCCACGGTGAAGGTCCCGCCAAAGCGGTCGACGATGCTCAGGCCGCCGGCCGGGTCGAAGTAAGCCTGGTAGCGCGTGCGGCCGTCGTAGTCGCCCAGCGTATCGTTGGTGTTGATGGTCGCATCGAGCGCCGCCTGGATGTCCGACAGGCCGATGAACCCGTCGCCGCCTACGTCGGTGGCCGAGATGTCAATGCCGCCGCCGTTGTTGAAGTCGGTGATCGAGAAGTCCAGCGTGCCGCCGGAAACCGCCGCGACAGAGATCGCAAGTTCGCCCGCGGGCGTCACGAAGTCAGCCGGGACTTCGAAGTTGATGAAACTGACCGCTTCGTCCTTGGCGATGCCGACTTCGCCATTGATGCCGAATTTCGGCAGGTCGGTCTTGTAGCTGCTGACGTTCTGCGTGCCGTTGAGCGCCGCATTCGTCACGTCGTCATCCGCCGCTGCGTTGACGATGCCGACGGTGCCGGGATCAACCGAGCCCAGCGTAGTGCCCGTGGTGTCAACCACGACGAGGTTGCCGTCGTCGTCAACGTGGACGGCCGCGTTGCCGCCAAGGTCCGCCAGGCCGCGAATGGCCGCCGCAAGCGCCTCGACGTCCTGGGGCGTGTCAACGCTGGGGCCGCCGGTGTTGGCGAACGTGAACTGCTCGCCCGCCGCAATCACCCCGTCGCCGTCAACGTCAAAGCCGATGGGCGTCGTGTCGCCAAAGCCCGCTCCGGAACCGCCTTCCGTTTCGAGGAACATGCTCGACATCTGCGCGGCGGTCAGCGTGAAGGTGCGCACGTTCTGCGCCCCGGTGAATTTGAAGCCCGCCGACGCGTTGCGGATGTGCAGGTTGCCGTCCTTCGAATAGACCTGGAAATTCGGGTCCGCCGCAACCAGCGCGGTTTCGAGTTCGCCGGCGTCAACGAGGTCATCGCCCGCGCCGCTGTTGACGACAATGGTCTGGATCGGGCCGTTGCCGACCTGCACGCCGAATACGAGATCCTGCCCCGGGCCGCTCATCTGGATGCCGTTGGCCGCGCCCGGGACCACCATTTCAGCGCTGCCGGAATCGAGGCTGATCGGCCGGAAGGCCGCCGCATAAACGCCCGTCGCCGCGCTGTTCTGGTTCACGGCGTTCATCAGGTCCTGGATCGTGCTGCCGTTGCCAAGCTGGATGTCTTCGCTGCCCTTGGCGCCGCGGACGCGCAGCGTCACGAAGTCGGCGGAGTTGCCGCCGTTGAAGTCGGTGATCGTCTCGGTGGAGTCGGTGCCGAAGTTGGTCACGAGTGTCGCGCGCTCGGCAAGCTGGCTGACGTTGACCTTGAAGGTCTGCGACTCGGCCCCGGGCGCGAGGCGCACGCTGCGGACGGCAAGGTCGTCGAACGCACCGCCGTTGGTCTTCTGCACCAGGAAATCGCTTTCGCCGTTGAGCAGGCCGCGGCTGGCAAAGCGCGTGCCCTGCGCGATGCGGTCGATGGCGACCAGCGACTGGTTGACTCGGTCCTGCTCGGCGGCGATTTGCTCGCCGGTCGCAAAGCCCGTGTTCATCGCGAAAATCACGCTGCTGCGCATGTTGGTCAGCACATCGCTGATTTCCTGCAGCGCGCTTTCGGCGGTGTTGATCAGGTTGATGTCGTTCTGCGTGTTTTCGAGCGCCTTCTTCAGGCCCGAAATCTGCGAGCGCAGCTTTTCGGAAATCACGAGCCCCGAGGGGTCGTCACTGGCGCGGTTGATGCGCAGGCCTGTCGAGAGCCGCTCCAGCGACTGCTGCTGGGCGCGGTCGTTGCGGCGCAGATTCGACAGCGCCGTCATGCTGTTAACGTTGGTATTTATGCGAAGGCCCATGGCCATCCTCCTTGATGTGGGGCCGCGGACATCCTTGTCCGCGTTTGTCGCATCCAAACAGGATGCAAATATGTGTATCCAATACATCGGCAGGGGCAGGGGCCGCCTTTAGGGAAAAACGGGAAAGGCATTAGGCGCTAGGCCCTAGGCGCTAGGAAAGGCTCTAGTATTGTTGGCTAGAGCGCCTAGCAGCTAGTGCCTAGAGCCTTTGGACGACTATGAAACACGACCGCGAAACTGTTCTCAGCCCGATTACCGAGGTTGTGGAAGACCTCAAAGCCGGCAAAGCCGTCATCATGGTGGATGACGAAGACCGCGAAAACGAGGGCGACCTCGTGATTGCCGCCGAGAAAATCACGCCCGAGGGCGTCAACTTCATGGCGCGCGAAGGCCGCGGCCTGATCTGTTTGAGCCTTACTAATGAGAAGGCCGACGCGCTCGATCTGCCCCTGATGACGTCCAACAACAGCGCCAAGTTCGGCACGGCTTTTACCGTCAGCATCGAGGCCAAGCGCGGCGTGACCACAGGTATTTCCGCCGCCGACCGCGCCCACACCATCCGCACAGCGATCAGCCCCGAGTGCAAGCCGCACGACCTCGCGCGGCCGGGCCACATCTTCCCCCTGCGCGCGCGCGACGGCGGCACGCTCGTCCGCACCGGCCAGACCGAGGGCAGCGTCGACCTCTGCCGCATCGCGGGTTTAACCCCCGCGGGCGTGATCTGCGAGATCATGAAAGACGACGGCAGCATGGCGCGGCTGCCGGATTTGGTCGTCTTCGCCAAAAAACATGGCCTGAAGATTTGCTCGGTCGCCGACATCGCGCGCTTTCGCATGTTCAACGAGCGCATCATCAAACGCGTCGCGGGGGCGCGCATGCCGACGTTCGCGGGCTATTTCGACGTCCACGTGTACACGTCGCTGGCCGACGGCGGCGAGCATCTAGCCCTGTGCCATAACGTCAAGCCGAGCGACTTGCGTTCACCGGAAGAAAACTACGCCGACGAGCCGATCATGGTCCGCGTCCATAGCGAATGTTTAACAGGGGATGTCTTTGGGTCCCAACGTTGTGACTGTGGGTCTCAACTGCATGCTGCGATGGTCCAGGTTATTAAACAGCCGCGCGGCGCGGTGATTTACCTGCGCCAGGAAGGCCGCGGCATCGGTTTAATAGAGAAGCTTAAAGCATATGCCTTGCAGGATCAGGGCTACGACACCGTCGAGGCCAACGTGATGCTCGGCCATGCGCCCGACAAGCGCGAGTACGGCACCGGCAGTCAGATCGTCGCCGACCTTGGGATCAAGAAACTGAGGTTGCTGACGAACAACCCTGCCAAGCGCACGGCGATTAGCGCGTATGGGCTGGAGATCGTCGAACGCGTGGCGATCGAAACGCCGACCAACGAAAACAACGAACCCTACCTGCGCACCAAACGCGACAAAATGGGCCACCTGCTCGAACTTCCCCGCGACTCCAAGCGCAGCAAGCCTACTGCGTAAGCGAAACAAGCCCACTGCGTAAGCGGTGGGATGGAACCATTGTCGCGCGAGTCCGGGCGGACTTTCAACTGCAACACGAAGATCACGAAGGCCACGAAGAACTGTAACTGCATCTCCCGCAAAGAGCGCCGAGTACGCAGAGAGGCCAAAGATGGCCGAGCCGATCGAATTGCTGGCCAAAAACCTTGGTATCAAGCTGAACACCAGAGGCAGTACGCTGCTGGTGCGCCGGGATGACTGTGCCGCGATTGTCGACGCTTGTGTACGCCGGAATATCTTGATTCTGGGTGTCGAAGGTTTCCGCATTGAGGGCGCGTATCTGCGCGTGCTCGGCGATCTGATTGCCGACTTTTCTCGGGTCCTCAACAACAAGACGCCTTGGGCCGAGACATGCCAAGCGGCGGGCAAATCCGCTCAATCGTACCTTGCGCTTCCAGAGGCGAAGTCGGCGGACATCTGGTTTGAGTTTGTTTTGGAAGACCAGCCGAACGACTGTCACGCAGGCCCATAGTCCAATGGCTTTTCTCTGCGCGCTCTGCGAACCCCGCGAGAGATGCTGTTGCTTCGCTTTTCTTCGTGGCCCTTCGTGATCTTCGTGTCGCTTTTGCCGCTCGCTAACGCTTCGCGCTCTGTTAAAACGCGTCGATGCAACTTGCTCTGCGCGCCAGTCATTTCGTTGATCCTGCAACGTTTGAACTCAAACGCGATGTGCTGCTGTTGATCGAAGGTGGCCGCATCGTCGAGGTCATTGAGAAGGGCGAAGTCAGCGGCGGCCTGACCGGGCTGGCCGAAAACACGCTCGACTTTGAGGCCGCGCTGGTCATGCCGGGCTTCGTCAACGCCCACGCGCACCTCGACCTCAGCCACATGCACCGCCAGATTCCACGCGGGCTCAGTTTCGACGAGTGGATCGACGCCGTGATTGCGGGAAGACAAGTCCCGGGCGAACAAGTTCGCAACGCGCTCGAACAGGCCTGCGACCGCCTGATTGCCAGCGGCACCACCAGCGTCATCGACATCAGCACCGACGGCGCCAGCCACGCCGCCATGCTCGAGCACAACCTGTCCGGCGTCGTCGCGCTCGAGGTGCTTGGGCTCGATCCCGCCAAAGCCGACGCCCGTATGGAGCACGCCGACGCGATCCTGCGCAAGATCGAGGGCGAAGACAAATTCATAGTTGGTGCAGCCAACAACCAGCCCGTGCAGATCGGCTTCTCGCCGCACGCGCCCTACTCGACCTCCGCTGAACTCTACCTGAACGTCTTTGGCCGCTGCGTGGGCGAAGGCCGCGTTTGCACGACGCACGTGGCCGAGACGCTCGACGAGCAGCAGTTTTTCCGCATCGCCGAGGGACCCTTGCGGGACTTCTGCGACCGGCTCGGAATCCCGATGGGCGGCTTCACGGGCTGGGACGAATCGCCGATCACGACCATGCTGTGGGAGTGGTTCGCGCCCTGGCTCAAGACGGAGACCGAGACCGGCAATCCGCAGCTAGTGCTCGTGCACTGTAACTATCCGCAGGGCCAGGACCTCGACCATTTGAAGCGATTCAAGCCGACGGTGGTGTGGTGCCCGCGCTCGCACGCGTACTTCGGCCACGAGGAATGGCCGCTGGCGGACATGCTGGCTGCGGGCGTGAACCTGTGCCTGGGCACGGACAGCCTCGCGAGCAACGACGACCTCGACATGCTTGGCGAGATTCGCGCTGCCAAACGCGCGCAGCCGCAAGCCGACCTTACGACGCTGTTCAAGGCCGCGACGATCAACGGCCGCAAAGTATTAAATCTGGGTGCGGACATCGCCGACCTGTGCGTGTTCGGCCTGCCGCTGGGCGTTGGCGCCGACGCATCGCTTGACCGCATACTCGGTGCGCTGTTGATTCAAGGTGCGCCGGTGTTCGCGACCATCTGCCGCGGCCACGTCGCGGCTAGGGCTTTGTAACCGCGGAGTCGCGGGAACTACAAAACAACGGCCAACACGAAGAGACAAAGGAACGAAGACACGAAGAACTGCGTTCCTTTGTGACTTCGTCTCTTCGTGCCTTCGTGAAGGCTTTGCGTCTTTAGATGAGAAAAGGTTTGATCGGCGTTCATCCGCCGTTATCGGCGGTTCAAAAACGAGGCTTTTATGTTGGACATCAAATTTATCCGCGAGAACGCCGCCAAGGCCAAAGAGCTTCTGGCCAAGCGCAACGTTGACCTAAGTGTGATTGACGACGTGTTAAAGCTCGACGCGGTCTGGCGCGAACAAAAGACCAAGGCCGAAACGAAGCAGGCGTCCCTGAACGCGGCCAGCAAGGGCGTTGGCGAATGGTTCGGTCGGCTCAAGAAAGTGGCCAACGCGGCGCCGGGCGATGAGATCGTCAAGGCGCTTGGCCGCACGCCGGAAAATCCCGACGAAGCCAAGGAGCTTCTGCGCGTGCTCGGCGACGAAGTGAACGTGCTTGCGCGCGTGGCGGAAGACCGGCTCAAGGACATCGAGACCCGCCTGCTGGTGGTGCCGAATTTTCCCAGCGACGCGACGCCCGTGGGCAAGGACGAGACCGGCAACGTTGTGCGCAAGACCTGGGGCGAGACGCCGAAGTTCGATTTCGCGCCCAAGCCGCACTGGGACATCGGCGCGAAGTTCGGCATGGAGATGGAAGTTGGCGGCCGCATCAGCGGCAGCGGCTTTCCTTTTTTCCGGGGCCCGTTGGCGCGGCTCGAGCGCGCGCTGATTAACTTCTATCTTGACCTGCACACCCGCGACCACGGCTACACGGAGTGTTGGGTTCCCTACATGGTGCGCGGCGAGACGCTTCAGAACAGCGGCCAGTTGCCGAAGTTCATCGAAGAAATGTATCGGCTCGATGATCGCGACGCGGGCCTGTTTTTGATCCCGACCGCGGAAGTTCCGCTGACGAGTTACAAGGCCGGCGAAATCGTTCCGCACGAACAACTGCCGCTGCGCCTGACGGCGTTTACGCCCTGTTTCCGGCGCGAGGCCGGTGCCGCGGGCAAAGACACGCGCGGCTTCCAGCGCGTGCACCAGTTCAACAAGGTCGAGCTGATGGTCGTGACCCGGCCCGACAAGAGCGCCGAGGAACACGAGACGCTCACGCGCTGCGCCGAACACACGCTGGAGTTGCTCGAACTGCCCTATCGTCGATTGGAACTTTGCACAGGCGACATGGGCTTTGGCGCGACGCGCTGTTACGACCTCGAAGTTTTCGCGCCGGGCATGCAGAAGTGGCTCGAGGTCAGCTCGTGCAGCAACTTCACGGATTTCCAGGCCCGCCGCGCGAAACTGCGTTTCCGGGACGAAAACAAGAAGACGGAACTCTGCCACACGCTCAACGGCTCGGGCCTGGCGTGCCCGCGCGTGATGATCGGGATATTGGAAAATTTCCAGACGAAGGAAGGCAAAGTGCGCCTGCCGAAGGTGCTTCATCATTATTACGGATCCGAGTGGCTGTAAAAACTGACGCGAAGGCGCGAAGCACGCGAAGAAAAGCTCGATCCTTCGTGACCTTCGCGTCTTCGCGTCGCTGTTTTGTTTAGTAAGGTCAAGCCGATGCCAGACAGGTACTTGGCGAGCTTCGACACTCTGCACGTCAGCCACGAAACGGCCGACGTGCTGGTCATTGGCGCGGGCGTGGCGGGGTCAACCGCGGCGATCCACGCCGCGCGCCAGGGCCGAGATGTCCTGATGGTCAGCAAAGCTGAACTCGCCGACAGCAACACCGGCTGGGCCAAGGGCGGCGTTGCCGCGGTGATGTCAAAGGACGATTCCTTCGACGCGCATATTAAGGACACCATCGTCGCGGGCGACGGCCTATGCGACGAAAAAGTCGTGCGGCAGGTCGTGGAAGGCGCGCCCGAGGCGGTCAGCTTCCTCTTAGAGTGCGGCGCGCGTCTTGACCGCGACGAGCGCGGCGAACTCGACCTCGGGCGCGAGGGCGGCCACACCAACTATCGCATCCTGCATGCGCGCGGCGACGAAACCGGCGCGGAAGTCGAGCGCGCGCTGCTGGCCAACGCGCAATCGCTGCCAAGCCTGCGCGCTTATCGCAACACGTTCGTGCTCGACTTGCTCAATGATGGCGGGCGCTGCCACGGTGCGCTGGTGATGCGCCATAACGAACTGCACGTGATCTGGGCGACGACGACAGTGCTTGCCTCGGGCGGCGCGGGCCAGTTGTACCGCGACAGCAGCAATCCCGCAGTTGCGACCGCCGACGGCCACGCCATGGCCCTGCGCGCCGGTTTGAAAATGCGCGACATGGAAATGATGCAGTTCCACCCGACGCTGCTGTATGTCGCAGGTCTTGAGCGCACGCTGGTCACCGAGGCTCTGCGCGGCTTCGGCGCGTACCTCAAGAACAGCCACGGCGAACGCTTCATGGTCGGCCAGCACGACCTCGCCGAACTCGCGCCGCGCGATGTGGTCGCCCGCGCCATCGTGCGCGAGATGCGCAAGACGGGCGACGCCTGCGCGTTCCTCGACGTCACGCACGTCGACCAGACCGAGCTGCGCCGCCGCTTCCCGCGCTTCATTCGCTGCTGCGAAGACGCCGAGATCGACCCGGCGAAGTCGTGGATTCCCGTGCGTCCCGGCCCGCACTACATGGTCGGCGGCGTGACGACGGACCTCGATGGCGCGACGTTGCTCGAAGGCCTTTTTGTCGCCGGCGAAGTCAGCAGCACGGGCCTGCACGGCGCCAATCGCCTCGCCAGCAACAGCCTGCTTGAGGGTCTCGTCGCGGGTGCGCGCGTCGGCCGCGCCGCGGGCAAGGTTGCACGCAATGGCCACAAACCGCCGCGCATTACCAGTGAACGTGCGGCGCAGCTCGCAACGCGCATCGACTTCCGCGACCTCGAGAACAGCATCAAGGGTTCGATGTGGCGTTATCTCGGCGTTGAGCGCGAGGCCCACGGCATGACCGAACTCGTGCGCCAGGTCGAGCGCTGGTTGCGCCAAGTCCGCGAGCGCGAACGCCATTACCCCAGCGAATGGCAGCTCGAGAACATGCTGGTAGTGGGCCTGGCGATGGCGCGCTCGGCCCTAGCACGCAAAGAGACGCGCGGCGTGCATTGCCGCACGGATTTCCCGGCCCGCGACGCGGCCCTAGCCGGCAAGCACGTCTATCTGGCATCCGACCGCGACCCCTGGCTCGAATAATTTGAGCCACGAATTCACACGAATAGTCACGAATCTGGCTAATCTAATTCGAGTCCATTCGTGTTGATTAGTGGCTCACTTGTCTTTCCGAAGCTTCACTTACGGCTAAACTGCCGCCATGGCCAAAAAGAAACGCATACTCTTGCTTGGTTGCTCCGGCAGCATCGGCGTCAGCACGCTCGACGTCGTGCGAAAACACGCCGACAAATTCGAAATCGTGGGCCTGGCCTGTGGCAAGCGATACGAGGCGATGCTCGACCAGGTGAAGGAGTTCAGGCCCAAGGTCGCCGCCGTGACGGACAAAACTGCCGCGATCGAAGCGCGCGGGCTGGCCGAGCCGCTGCGCACGCAGGGCATCAAGACCGAGTGGATGTTCGACGGCGCGGCAAGCCTCATCGACCTCGCCAAGAACCTCGACTACGACATCATGCTCGCCGCGGTCACGGGTGCGGCGGGCTTGCCCGCGTGCCTCGAGGCCGCCAAGCGCGGCAAGCGGCTTGCCCTGGCGAACAAAGAATCGCTGGTGATGACCGGGCCGATCCTCACGGACATCTGCCGCAAAACCGGCGCGGAACTGCTGCCCGTCGACAGCGAGCACAGCGCGATTTTCCAGTGCCTGCGCGGCGAGGACCACGGCGAAATCAAGCGCGTGATTTTGACGGCGAGCGGCGGACCGTTCAGGACTACGCCGATATCCGACCTAAAAAATGTGACCGTCCAGCAGGCTTTAAAACACCCGACCTGGCAGATGGGCCCGAAGATCACGATTGACTCGGCGACGCTGTTCAACAAGGCGCTGGAGGTGGTCGAGGCGCGCTGGCTCTTTGACTTGACGCGTCAACAAATCGACGCCGTGATTCACCCGCAGAGCGTGATCCATTCGATGGTCGAGTTCGTCGATCATTCGATCATCGCGCAGCTCGGCCCGACGGACATGAAAATCCCGATCCAGTACGCGCTGAGCTACCCGCATCGCATCGAGGCGAGCATCCCACCCGCGACGATGAAATTCATGGGCAACATGACGCTGGAAGAAGTGAACTACGAGCGCTTCCCGGCGCTCAAGCTCGGCTTTGAAGTTGCGGCCGAAGGCGGGACCTTGGGAGCTTGCTTTAACGCCGCGAATGAAGTCGCGGTCGAACGCTTTCTGGGCGGCGACATCGGCTACCTCGACATCTACGCGACGGTCAAACGCGTCTGCGATGCGCACAAGAACACGGCCCATCCGACGCTCGAGCAGGTGCTCGACGCCGACCGCAACGCCCGCGAACAGGCCCGCAAATAAGAGCCGCGCGCGCCAGCAAGCGGCCCCGTTGACCACCAAATAAATGACAGACGAGCTCAAAACAGAGAAGAAGATTAACACCTTCTGGGCTGCCGTGTTCATGTTCGTGGGCCTTTGCGGCGTCGCGGTCGCGGCGGCCTTGTGCTCAGTTCAGGTGAACTATGGTCCATCAGCCATAAGGGGTATGGAAACCAAGCAGATGGGCGACCTGATGGAAGCGCTCGAGGCCGCAGCGCACGATCCCAAAAAATCTAAGGCGTTTCATCCACCACCCAACAAGCTCATCCGCGAAACCCGAGGTCGCCAGTTCTGGCAGGTATGTTTTGTACGGGGCGCGCTTGAACCGGAGTACCTGCGCAAAATTGTCAGCTTGGCCGACAAAGATGGCACACCGATCGATCCTGACGTTTTCGAACGCGAAGGCGAACTGGCTCCGCAGAACTGCTCTTACACCGGTCCGTCGTTCTGGGGTTTTGATACAGGGCTCAAGAGCCTGCGCGAGCGCGTGGTCTTGTTCTGCTTCGACTCGCGCAACTGGAACAACTATCCCGAAAAGGGTGTGCTGTGTGCGTGGTTGGACGGCGTCGTCGATTTTATCGACGCCGCACGGGCCGAGCGCGAGTTCGGAATCAAGAAGGAAGTGTTCGCCCAACCCGAACTCGTGATCGGCAAACTGCCGCCGTTTCATCGCACGTTCGAAATGAAATAGCGCAACTACCTGCGCCAACGGTTCTCCGACTTGCCTCCGATTTTGATACTTACGCGGACGTCGTAACCCATGCGCCGCGCCAGTCGCTGAAACCCGACGAACCCGGCCACACCGGCGAGCGTAACGCCAAGCAGCGGTAAAAGCTGCGAGACGAGATCTTCCGGTTTCTGCCGCGGCGCCGCCGTAAATCGCCAGTCGCCGCTACGATTGAACCATTGCACCCAGCCGCGCATCGGGCGTTCGGGCGTTGCGGCGGCGAATTGCGCCAGCACCGGCGGATCGGCCCGGGTCGAACGTGAGTAGTGAACGCCGTCGGGCGCGGTGAATTCAACCAGCAGGCTGCGCTCCTTGACGCCGACTACGCTTGCGTCGAGCTCAACCTCATGGACGGCCTGCACCAGCTTGTCCTGCAGGTGAATCAACGAGAACAAGGTGTAAAACCCGGCAACCGCGCCGATAACGCCGCAAAAGTAAACGAGCACAAGGAAGAAAGCGCGCACGGCTCAAAAGTACCATGCAAAAAGGGCTATGCGCGCTCTAAAGCTGCGGCGAGAAAATAGCAGGGGCGACATCTCTGTCGCCCCAGACGCGCTGCCCTCGGAATTTCAACTTACTTCTTGGACCACCACTTGCCGTCCTTCTTGACCATTTTCACTTGCTTGCTCGGGCCGGCCATTTTTTCTTTGCCCTCTTTGTCCTTGCCGGGAAGCTCCATGTCCGCCGTAGCTTCGTCGCCGGTCACCTTCAGGTTGGTGAACTTGGCCTGGATGCTGACGATGCCGGAGTCCTTGGCCTTTGTAAAATTAGCCTTCATCGCGGCACGGTCTTCCTCCACGAAGTAGCTTGATGCCTTGTCCGCGTCCACGTTGGCCAGTGCCGCCGTCATCAGCGCGATCAGGCCTTCCGGCGTGCTTTGGTCCATCCCGCCGCCTCCTCCTCCTCCGCCTGAAGTGTTGCTGGGTGCGTTGTTGGTTCCGCCGCCGCAAGCCACCACCGACACGCACGCCACAAGTAGCAACAGCACGAACACGAACTTACGCATGAGCCCTCTCCCCGTTTCGAAAGTGATGGGCGGATTCAACATGGTCATCGTGTTGTTTACAAGCGCCGCTTACTGCTTTGCCCGCACCAGCCCGATATACACCGTCGCGTCCAGGATATTATCGACGCCGTCGGTGGGCGGCGTTGCGCCGCCGCCGTTTGCGTTGTCGACGATCAGCCAGACCACCCCGTCAGACGTCACAGGCAATGTCTGTTCCCACGATTTTGTGCCCTCCTGCTTGGCGAGCACAAAGTGCTCGCGTGGTGGATTGTTTTCCGGGTCGACGTGGCTGGCCAGCGCCCCGAGCACGACGCTGTTCTCGACGAGGTAGCAGTCCATGCCCCAGCCGCACTCCGTCTGGACTTTCAGGCTCAACTGGTCACCCTTGTGGACGCGAATCGGGCCGATGAAATCCTTGCCGTCCTCTCGGATGCGCACGAACTCATTGACGACGTCGTGATCGCCGGGCGTTGCCCAATAGGGCTTGGAGGGCTGGTCTGGCCTGGGGCCGATGCCGAGCCAGATCTGCCCTTCTTTGACGCGTTCCATCGCGACCGTGAAGCCCTGCTTGATCGCGTCAGTGAAGACCTCCACGCCGATCTTCGTGGCCTGCGCGCGGTTTTCGGGCGTGTCTGCAATGCCCCCGACGCCGCCGCTGGCGGTGATGTGGAAGATATGGAAGGAGACCTTCGGCTCGCTGACCGGAATGAAGGTCGAATAGAAATTGCCGATGTCACTGTTGATATTCATTTTGTACAGACACTCGCTGCTGGCGCGGAAAAACACGTTGGAAGCGAGTTTGTGGCCGCTGTAACCGTAGCCGTCGAGATGGATCAGCACATTGCCGTCGAGTTGCTCGGTCACGCTCGCCTTGGGAAACCAGCGGCCGATGACGGGGCCGTTGTTGGGCGGGTCGCGGATGATGACGACGGACTCCTTTTCATTGCCGTACTCGACGGCCATCCACGAATACGTTCGTTTAATAAAAAACAGCAGGGGAATGTCCTGGACGGCGTTGTTGATGTCGCGACCTGGACCTCCCGCGCAGGACATCAATGCCAGCGTGATTGCGGCGACTGCGGCGATGGTGACGCGGCGGATGCACGGGCGCATGAGAGTCTCCTCAGCCCGGCAACTCCATTTTGAAAACTGCGGCGATTAGACTCAAGCAAAACAACCCGAGGCAAACCCCAAAAGCCGCAAAGCGGCAGAGTTACTTGATGCCCAACTCAATCTTCTGCAAAGCGCGGAGTTCGTCGCGCAAGAGCGCGGCGCGTTCGAAGTCCAGCTCTTTGGCCGCGGCGAACATTTCCTTCTCGAGTTCGCCGATCAGCTTGGGCACATCGGCGGGGTTGACCTCGCGCGCGATGCCCTTGGGCGGCGGCGAACTCTCCGGCGGCAGAATTCCCTTCTCGATCAGCCGCTTTTTGCGGCCATTGAGCGCGCCCGCGTCCTCGGCGGCCTTCAGCGCGCGGCGTGTCGCGAAATTACGTCCGGCGCCCAGCGCTTCCTCGGTATCATTCGCGTTCGTCGGCGGCTGGCCTTTGACGCCGGTGCGCGAACTCATCGGGTGGCCCTTGCCGTGGTTGCCCTTGCCGAAAATCTTGGAGTAATCGAGCACCACCGGGTCGCCCTTTTCGACCGTGACGTAATCGGCCTCGAAGATGCTGCCCAGTACATCGTCGATTTTGTTGATGACGGTTTTGGGCGTGATTTTGTGCTGCTTGTTGTATTCAAGCTGCAACCTGCGGCGGCGGTTGGTCTCGTCAATCGTGTACTGCATGCTGCCGGTGATTTTGTCGCCGTAGAACACCACGCGACCGTTGAGGTTGCGCGCGGCGCGCCCGACCATCTGGATCAGCGAACGCTGCGAGCGCAGGTAGCCTTCCTTGTCGGCGTCGAGGATGCAGATCAACGAAACTTCCGGCAGGTCGAGGCCCTCGCGCAAAAGGTTGATTCCGACGAGGATGTCGAACTCGCCCTTGCGCAGGTCGCGCAGGATTTCCATGCGCTCGAGCGTGTCGATTTCGGCATGCAGGTAGCGGACGCGGAAGTCGAGCGATTTTAAGTAATCGCTGAGTTCCTCGGCCATGCGTTTGGTCAGCGTGCAGACTAGCGCGCGCTCGCCGCGTTTGATGACAGGCTGGATCTGCGCGATCACGTCGTCGACCTGGCCGCGCGCCGGCAGCACATCGATGACCGGGTCTATTAAACCGGTCGGGCGCACGATCTGTTCGACGACGTGGTCCTTGGTGTGCTCGAGTTCGTACGGGCCGGGCGTCGCGCTGACGTACAGCGTCTGGCGTTTGATGCCCTCGAATTCTTCGAAGGTCAGCGGGCGATTGTCGAGCGCGCTGGGCAGGCGGAAACCGTATTCGACCAGCGTGGTTTTGCGCGCGCGGTCGCCGCGGTACATGCCGCCGATCTGCGGGATCGTCACGTGGCTTTCGTCCACCATGATCAACGCGTTTTTCGGCAGGTAGCTCATGAGCGTCGGCGGCGTGCTGCCCGGCCCGCGGCGCTCGAAGTGCCGCGAGTAGTTTTCGATGCCCTTGCACGAACCGATTTCCTCGATCAGTTCGAGGTCGTACTTCGTGCGTTGTTCCAGGCGCTGCGCCTCGAGCAATTTGCCCTGCGTCTTGAAGGCCTGCACGCGCTCGACAAGTTCGGCCCGGATGTCCGCGACCGCCGCCTGAAGCTTCGCCTTGGGCGTGACGTAGTGCGTGGCCGGATAAACCGTAATCTTGTCGAGTTCGCCCAGCACTTCGCCGGTCAGCGGGTCGATTTCCCAAATGTGGTCGAGGTCATCGCCGAAGAACTCAAAGCGGATCAGCTTGGCGTCTTCGTAGATGGGGTAGACGTCGAGCACGTCGCCGCGCGCGCGCCACGTCCCGCGCTTTAGATCCATGTCGTTGCGCGTGTACTGGATCTCGACCAGCTTCTTGACGGCATCTTGACGCGTCAATGGCACGCCCTTCTCGGCGTAGAGCAGCGCGCCCTCGTAGGCTTCGGGCGAGCCCAGGCCGAAGATGCAGCTCACGCTCGCGACGATCAGGACATCCTGCCGGTCGAGCAGGCTGCGCGTGGCGCTGTGGCGCAGGCGGTCGAGGCGGTCGTTGATCATCGAGTCTTTGTCGATGTACGTGTCCGTGCTCGGGATATACGCCTCGGGCAGGTAGTA
Source organism: Planctomycetota bacterium (assembly GCA_020848275.1). GTDB lineage: Bacteria > Planctomycetota > UBA8742 > UBA2392 > UBA2392 > JADLAK01. Next base: position 73,017 of record JADLAK010000101.1, on the reverse strand, counting down.
GTCGTAGTAACTGACGAAGTATTCGACGGCGTTGAACGGAAACAGCCGCTTGAACTCGCCAAAGAGCTGCGCGGCGAGAGTCTTGTTCGGCGCCATGATCAGCGTGGGGCGATTTACCGCCGCAACGACCTGCGCCATGGTGAAAGTTTTGCCGCTGCCGGTGACGCCAAGCAGCGTCTGCGCGGGCACGCCGGCGTTGATGCCCTCGACGATCTTGGCAATCGCGGCGGGCTGGTCGCCGCGCGGCGTGTTATCGGAGACAAGTTTGAAGGCCTGTTGGGGCATGTTGAAAGGATACACCCTGTGGCGACAGAAATCGTGGTTGGTTGTTCATGGTTGGTGGTTCGAAAGCCATCGTCTCTTACGAACGACGAACCACGATCCGCCAACCACCATCAAGCATTTGTGAATTTCGTCGCGCGGCATTGCGGCGGCGCATTTCAAACGCCAGAATCGGCGGTCCTATTCCGGGCACAAACCAATTTCAGGAGACAGACATGCGAGTACTGCTACGTGCTTCAATTCCGGTTGACGCCGGCAATAAGGCCGTCAAGGACGGCAGCATCGGCCGCATCATCGGCGAGTTCAGCGAGAAGGCCAAGCCGGAGTGCAGCTATTTCACGCTGCGCGGCGGCAAGCGCACGATGTATGCGGTGTTCGACCTGAAGGACGTGTCGAACCTTCCCTCGATTGTGGAGCCGCTGTTCAGCGGGCTGAACGCGTCGGTGGATTATTCGCCGTGCATGAACAGCGACGACCTGCAGAAGGGTCTGAAGCAACTCGGCGGCAAGTAGAGTGGCATCGACCTCCAGGTCGATGTGCTGTTCCGACTTTCAGGGGGCGACGTTCGCGTCGCCCTTTTGTTTTTTTCGTGGCTGCGGTTTCCTAACCGCAGCATTTACGGGCTGGTCAGCGTCGCCGCACCGGTCTGGATGTTGGTGACGGTCATCGTGACCTGCGGCGACGTGTTGTTGGTGTTTGCCGCGGCGCGGAACATGGCGGTGTTCTCGGTCAGGGACACAAGGCTGTAATCGGCCGCGCCATAGTATTGGCCTGCGAGTTCGGAAGTGTTCACCAGGTCAGACAACTTCCACGACGGATCCGCCTTGCCTTTGTTCTGGATGAACTTCACGCGCAGGCGGTCCTTGATCGTGCCCAAAGCGGCACGGGCCTCGCTGGATTTTGACTCGCGTGGAGAGGCAGGCATTGGCCACACCGCACAAGTCACGACCGATACGGCGAAGATAAGCGTTACCGTCCAGAATACGTAGTCCGATGTCGTCCACTGCTTCGCTTTGTGGTCCGCGAGTTGCCGCCGCAAGTCGGCGAGTTTTTCGGAACTCAAATGCGGCTGGGGCGCATGATCAACCATGGTTGATCATGATTGGGAATTAGTGGCGCGGGATTGCAGCAATTGATTGCCACAAAAAACACCAAAGCACAAAAGGATTGTCACCGGTCCGCGGCAAATCGTTTCGTGGTTTTGTGTTTTAGTGGCTCGTTCTGAATTTACCCGACGATCACGCGCCGAATGGCGTTGGGGCTATTCATCGCGGGGACATTGAAGTTCACCAGCAACTCGAGGCGGCGACCCGTAATGCGCAAGTAGGACATCAACTGCGCAACATGCACGTTGGCTATGTGCTCCACGGCTTTGATTTCAACGATCAGTTGTTCCTCGATGAGCAAGTCGAGGCGCCCTTCGCCGATCCGTTTGCCCTTGTAGTCAAGCTCGATAGGTGCCCTCTCGGCGAAACGCAATCCCGAGCAAAGTGAGTTCGTGGCAAAGAGCCGCGAGGTAGTGTGCCTCCAAGTGTCCCGGCCCAATGTGCTTGTGGACTTCGATGATGGCGCCAATCACGCGATGGATCAGCTCTTCCAATTTTGCGTCAATCGGCGCGTGAGTCATGGCGTTTGGTGCTTTCGTGTTTTTGTGGCTAAGTTTTGCGAGTGGATTCGACGTAGCGGCGGACGCCTTCTTCGAAGGTGACGCTGGGCTTGTAGCCCAGCAGCTTGCGGGCTTTGCGCGTGTCGGCGCAGGTGATCGGCACATCACCGGGCTGGTCGGGCAGGCGTTTCAGCTTCGCCTTTTTACCGAGCACTTTTTCAATCGTCGCCAGCATTTCGTTCAGCGTCACAGGTTTTTCGCCGCCGAGGTTGATGATCTCGCAGCCTTTTACGCGGTCAATCGCGGCGACCACGCCCGCGGCGATGTCGTCGACAAACGTGTAATCGCGGCCGCTTTTGCCGTCGCCGAAAAACGGCACTTCCTCGCCGCGCGCGATTAACCCCACGAACTTGGCAATCGCGAGGTCCGGACGCTGGCCGGGCCCGTAGACCGTGAAAAAGCGCAGCGCGAAGCTCTCGATGCCGTAAAGGTGGTGATAGACCGCGAGCATCTGCTCGGCGGCGCGTTTGCTTGCGGCGTAGGGCGACCACGGGTCAATCACGGGGTCGTCTTCGCCGAACGGGACTTTCGTGTTGCCGCCATAGACGCTGCTGGAACTCGCGAACACAAGCTTTTTGAGCCCGCGGCGGTGCATCGCTTCGAGCACATGCACTGTGCCTTTGATGTTCGTGTCGATGTAAAGCGCCGGGTCTTCGAGGCTTGGACGCACGCCCGCGCGCGCGGCGAGGTGGCAGACGACGTCGAACTTGTGCTTGCCGAACGCGCGTTCGACATCGCCGGCTATGCGCAGGTCGCCCTCGACTTCGCTGAATGTGCCGAGCCTGGCGAGTTCCTGCGTCCGCGCGCGCTTGATTGCGGGATCGTAGAAATCGTTGAAATCGTCGAAGCCGATGACTTCGTCTTTACGCGTCAAGAGCAAGCGCGCAACCGCGCTGCCGACAAACCCCGCCGCCCCGGTGAGAAGTATGCGCATGGCGGGAGCATAAACCAGTCGGGTTGAACTGCAATCCGCAGATTACGCAGATGAACGCAGATTGGGGTTAGTTAGAATGCCCGATCATGGCAGAGCCAACACTCAAGAAGTCGCCTACACCTCGTAGCATTCTTGCCGACATTCTAGTTGGTGGGGGATTTGGGCTGTCGTTAGTCACGTTAGGTGATGTCCTAACCCCAGGACTCAAGACGGGACCAATGTTGTATTTTGCGGGTTCGCTTACCTTAGTGGTAATTGGTTCCTTACTACAAGTGCGGAAGCCAGCGTTGTCTGTCCTCTCCCGGTTGATTGCTGCCCTTGGATTTATGGGGATGGCCCACATGCTGATTGGATCACAATACCACGCCAATGATCCGGAGTACGAAGTGGTGTGGAACGCCCACGAGATCAAAGCGGCATTGGAAACAGCCAACAAGGCTGGAGCGAAACCTTTATCCGTTGATGAACTGATTAAGGGCAAGTTCTTGGTGGTTCGCGGCAATACCCTGTCTGGAAGTTTCTTTGAACCTGAGGCGTATAGATGGACGTGGGAATTCAGTGAGCGCGGACGATTCGAGGGTTCGATCGGTGTTGAGGGCCATCAGAAAAGACCGGCGCCAGCTTATTTGATTTCATACGACTACTTTCGGCCTGCGGGAGAACTCACGATTTTTGGTCAATGGCCAGGGCAGCAGGCGAAGTTGCCGGAGAGTTTCAAGCCGGTCGGGCCGGAGCGTTAGTTTTAATCTGCGGCCATCTGCGTAATCTGCGGATGGCTTTTTGGCCTTTAGCTTTTAGCCTGCGCACATGGCGTTCAAACTGGCATTTGCGTCCAACGCGATGAAGCGTTACAGCCTCGACGAGGCGATTGATCTCGTTGCCGATGCGGGTTACCAGGGCATCGAGATTTTGCTCGACCCGCCACATGCGTTCCCGCCGCATGTTAAGGATGCGGACATCAAACGCTGGCGCGAGAAGCTGAAGAAGCGCGGACTGGCGGTCAGCAACTGCAACGCGTTCATGCTCTACGGCATCGAGGGCTGCCACCGGCCAAGCTGGTGCGAGCGCGACCCGCGCCGCCGCGCGTTGCGCGTTGAACACACGCGCCAGTGTTTGCACCTGGCGTCAAAGCTTGGTTCGCCGACAATCAGCACCGAGCCCGGCGGCCCGATCGACCCCGGCGTCACGCGCAAGCAGGCGGCGGACTGGTTTGAAGAGGGGCTGAGGTCGGTATTGCCCGACGCGGAGAAGGCGGGCGTGCGGCTGTGCATCGAGCCCGAGCCCGGCCTGCTGATCGAACACGGCAGCGAATACGAAGAATTCATCCAGCGATTTGCGGGCGACAAGGTCGCCGACCGCTGGCTGGGTTTAAATTTCGACGTCGGACATTTCTATTGCGTCGGTGACGACCCGGCGGTGATGGCCGCGCAATTCAAGGGCCGCACGCACCACATCCAGATCGAGGACATCGCCAAAGACCGCGTGCATTTCCACCTCGTGCCCGGCGACGGCGCGATCGACTTCGACAGGTTCTTTATGAACCTGCGTGCGACGAAGTACGAAGGCTGGATCACGGTCGAGCTGTACACGTTCGAACACAAGGCCGTCGAAGTCGCCCAACGCGCGCGGGAATTCTTGGCCAAGTACGTGAGCTGATCAGAGCCCGCTCCAGTCAGGGGCGGGGCCGCAATCAAGCCTCCACGATTTCAGGTACCGGCCCCGCATCGTCTGGCAAACGCGATGCGTTTCCTGCGACTACGCTCCCTCCGGTCGCCGCAGCGGGCTCTGATAGCTAGTATCGCCCGCGGATGAAACTTCTTGTCGAAGTCAGCCAAGGCCTCGGCAACTGCGTGCAGGGAACGCCGCTGTGCCGCGCGCTGCATTTAATCGGCCACGAGGTTGATCTTTTCATCAATGGCGACGGCGCGGCGAAATTCGCCGAGCTCTGGCGTGGCTGGGATGTGATCGGGAAAGTTTTCACCTCGCCGCGGCAGTTCAAAGTCGCCGATTACGACTTCGGCGTCAGCGCCTACGGCCGCCGCTTGCTTACGCGCCTGTTTCCGCCGGGCCTGTGTTTAAAAGTCGAGCGCCGTCACCTACGCAAGCAAAGCGAGACCGAGGCCAACGTTGAAGCCGCGCGCTGGCTGGGCTATGCGGGGCCGACGCCGCAAGCGTTTGCGAACAAAAGTGATCGGAAGTTCGATTTGAGGCGCGGCGCGGTCGCGATTCACGCGGGTTGCGACCCGGCGAACGCCGCTAAACGCTGGCCGTACTGGAAGGATGTGTGCGCGCGGTTAAAGGAAGAGGGCCGGCACGTCGTCGTCGTCGGCACGCGTGTGGATCGCAGCGCCGACGGCTGGGAGAACGCCTACGACGCGAAATTCGATCTGCCCCTGACGGATCTGACCGCGCTGCTTGACCAGTGCGAATTCTATTGCGGCAACGACAGCGGCGTCGGGCATCTTGCGGCGGCGCTGGGCCTGCCCGGCGTGCTGGTGTTCCAGACCAGCGACCCGGTGAAAAACGCGCCGAATTCGAAAGTGCTGACGCCGCTGGCGGGGGATCTGTCGCTGGAAAGCGTCTGGGCGGCGTTGCATGGAGCGCTCACGCGGCCCGCGCGTGATGTTCCGCGGCCATTGCCCGCGCGCGTGGCGGATTCGGTTGCGGCGCGCTGGCCGCGCTATGTGGAAATGACGCAGTTGCAGGCGGAAGCGACGGGCGTGCTCGAGACGGAAAACCTGCCCGCAAGTTTCGCGCCGCGCATCAGTGTCGTGATTCCTTCCTTTAACAGGGCCAATGCGGCCATGCGCGCGGTGCAGTCGGTGCTGAACCAGACGGAAAAGTCTGTCGAGGTACTGCTGTTGGATGACGGCAGCACCGATGAAACGCCCAGGATGTTCGAGCAGCCGCCCGAGCGCGTGCGCTTTATCCGAAAGCCGAACGGCGGGGCATCAAGCGCGCGTAACGTTGGCCTGCGGCGCGCGCGAGGAGAATGGATCGCGTTGCTGGACAGCGATGATGAATGGACGCCCGACAAACTCGCGACGCAGTTGGCGGCGATCAAGCCGGACACGCTTGTGTGCTGGTCGCGTCATGTGCATGTCAACGTCGACGGGTCGCGCGAAACCAAGCCCGAGCGTTTGCCCGATGCGGCGCGGGTCTTCGACGAGCTGTACGCCAAGCTCTCGATCAAGACCAGCACGCTGATGTTCAGGCGCGAGTTGATCGAAAGGGTCGGCCTGTTCAACGAGCGTTTCCCGATCAGCAACGACTGGGATTTCTTCCTGCGCGTCGCGAAGGTCGCGCAGGGCCGCATCGCGCAGTGCGAACAGCCGCTGGCGATCATCCACCGCAGCGAAGACAGCATCAGCCGCGGCGACCGCTACAAGGCGCTGGAGGAAGCCTACACGCGCATCTGCATCATCAACGCGCTGCTTTACGGTGAACTCAACCGCTCGGGCATGATCGAGCGCGCCGGCGGCAAGGAACTCGAGCTTGCGCGCGCGAAGCTGAAGGGCCGTGATGAGCCGGACGCGCGGCGCGAGGCGCGCTTTCACGCGCGGCAGGCGATGCGCGGCGGGTTCTGGTTCAGCGGACTTTGGCGCTGGCTGCTGGCGCTCATTTGACCTGTGGCGCGGGCATTCTTGCCCGCGCGGCCGAATTGTCGCCGCAAATGCCGCGACTGCGGACAGGAATGTCCGCACCCAGATTACTTCATGTGTGCGGCCAGATATTCCCGCACGACTTTTTCGGCGGCGCTGACAATTACCGGCCGACAAGACAATTTCTGCCGCAATTCCGTGTACAAGTCAGCCTGCACTTGCCAGACGCGCAGGAAACTCGCGCGGTCATGCGCGGCCATACAGGCGCGGAGCTTTGCGGCGACCTCCGGCGCGCGGGTTTCCAGCCGCCGCACGCCTTGTTTGTCCAGGCCGCTGTAACCCGCGGCGGTCAGGGCCATAGGCCCCAGCACCACGTTGTTGACGAAACCTGCGCCGGCGTGGCATTCAAGCCATTCGCCGCGCAGGGTTTTCTCGATGTTGTAGTGCGTCCAGCCCCAGAAGCGTTCTTCGAGCCACTCAAGGTTGATTGGCCCGGGCGGCGCCGGTTGTGTGGCGGCGATGACGGCACTGAGCGCGCCGTCGCGCTCAAACAGGACTCGCGGGTTCTCGACGCGCTTTTCGAGTTCCGTGATGTCTATGAACTTCAAGTCGACGTGCAGCGGCGGCGGGCCGTAAATCGCAATCACCATGCGCGGCTCACCTACGTGTTCGGCGGTGAAGACGGTCAGCATCGGCCCAAGCTTCGCGGCGATCTGCTTGCGCTCGGCCATGATTTCGGCGCGGGCGTGGGGTGCGACCACGACGACGAGGTCAAGGTCGGAGTATTCGTCCATCGTGGCGGCACACAGCGAACCGCCGGCGGCGACACCAAGCGCGCGTGCGTCGGCCTTGAAGTAATTCAAAGCGGCATCGAGGAATTTCTGGTGTTTGGCCGGGACCATGTGACGCATGCAACACACGCCGCGTTCAAAGGTCCAGCATGCGCTTGATATACCGTTCGGTAGAACTAGACTCACGTTCTAACCTACCTGTCGGTATATGTCATGGCGATCGCTGAATCGACCCACACTTCCCAGACCGGCCGCAAGCTGCTGGAGCGCGCCGCGGAGCTGTTCGCCGCGCGCGGCTACGACGCCGTCAGCGTGCGTGAAATCGTGGAGGCCTGTGGCGTAACAAAGCCTGCGCTTTATTACCACTACGGCAGCAAGGAGGGGCTGGCGCGCGCGGTGATCTCGGACTTCTTCGATGAAGCGCGCAAGCTGCGCGAGCAGGCGTTGAAGCAATTGGTGATCCGCGACGCCCTGCTGGGCTATGCGCGGGGGAAAATCCGGCTTGCGCAGGAGCGGCGCAACACGCTGGCGTTCAGTTTCGCGATCTGGTTCGGGCGTTCGAGTCTGCGCGCGATTTTTGAAGACTGCCGCGAGCGCCACGAAAGCGCCTTTGGCGAATGGGCGGCCTACCTGCGCAGCGGCGGCCTGAATGAGGCGCGCGCGCACCGCGTGTTGCGCGCGTACTGGGGTTTGTTGATGCACCACCTGATTTTGATGTTGCAGTGTCCGAAGTGGACCGGTGACGCCGACGTCGAGGCCGAGGAAATCGTGAAGACTGTGTTCGAGGGCGCGATGGGCGCCAAAGCTGCAATTCCGGCCAAAAAGCGCCGAGCCGGCAAGGCCCTGCTTGTGTTGCTGATTACCGCCGGCATCGCGTTGATCGCGGGTTGCGGCGGTGGGGGTGGTGGAGCCGGCGCCCAGGCGCCGAAGGCGCCGCCGCCGCGCAACGTGGTGGTATCGACGCTGGCGACGGAAAAACTCCAGGTACAACTCAAGTTACCGGGGGTGACGGCTCCGCGCGAAACGATTGAACTTCGCGCCGCGGCGTCAGGCGAAATCATCGACCTTCCTTTCAAGGAGGGCCAGACCATCCCCAAAAGCGCGTCGCCTTATTCCGTCGTCGATCTCGAAGCCGAGGCGAAGCTGGCTCCGGAAAAGAAGACCTTGTTTACCTTTGCGCGCATCAACGACGCCGAGGTCCAGGTCCTGCACGCGGCGCGCAAACTCGCCTTCGACCAGGCGGTGCGCGACCAAAAGCGCGTGCTGGAATACAAGGATTCGACCGAGCAGCAGCGCGACCGCGCCAAGCTCGACGTGGACAATGCCGAGATCGGGCTGAAGCAGGCGCAAAAGATGCTGCGCGACACGATGGTAGTGTCGCCGCACGCTGGGGTGCTGCGCAAACGCCTGCGCCAGAAAGGCGAATACGTCAACCAGGGCGAGTTGATCGGCATCGTCGATGTGCTGAACCCGACGGTGTTCAGCTTCGACGTCCCCGAGGCTTACATCAGCCTGATCAAGCACGGCGACGAGTTTGAGATCGAGTTCTCCGCGCTCAAGGAAGCCGGCGGCGCGCTCAAGCGAAAGGGCAAAGTCAGCCTGATAGACAAAGTCGCCAACGCCGCCACGCACACCTTTCGCGTCGAGACGGAGGTCGACAACGCCGACGGCAGGGTGCTTTCGGGCATCTTCGGCACGTTAATGCTGACAACCTACGACAAGGCCGACGCCCTGGTGGTGCCGTTGCAGGCCATCAAGCTTGAGGGAGAAGACGAGGTGGCCTTTGTGCTGATGGACGGCAAGGCCTGGCGGCGCAAGATCAAGCGCGGCGTGATGACGGGCAACCGCTTCGAGATCCTTGAGGGGCTTGCGGCGGGGGACACGGTGATCACGGTGGGGGCGCAGAGCATCAATGACGGGGATGCGGTGCAGGTTCGCACCGACCCGACCGAGACGAAGTAAACGGAGCACGCGACAGCCATGATGCCGCTGACGAATTTCTCGACCAGACACCGCATCGCCGTGTTCGTGCTGATGTTTTTCGTCACGGCCATGGGCGCGATGAGCTACATGTTTTTGCCGCGCGAAAGTTTCCCCGACATCAAGATGCCGCTGGTGACGGTGGTCGTGCCGCTGCCCGAGGCAAGCCCCGCGGACGTCGAAAACGGCATCACGATTCCTCTGGAGCGCCAGCTCAAGAACCTCAAGGGCCTGGACAAGTTGACAAGCGTGTCGGTCGAGGGCGCAAGCATCTCGACGATCCAGTTTGAATCCAACGTGCAGGTTGAGGACGCGCTGCAACGCACGCGCGAGAAATTCAACGTCGCCAAAAGCGAATTTCCCGACGACGCCGAGGACGAGACGATCCAGGAACTGAGTTTTTCCGAGTTCCCGGTGCTGGTCATTTCGCTCTACGGTGCGCCGGTGTCGGTGCTGCAACCGATAGCCGAGAAGCTCGAGGACGCGCTGGAACAGGCCCCGGGCGTTCTGAGCGCGAACATCGCGGGCAGCCTCGAGCCTGAAATCCAGATCGATGTCGATCCCGAGCGGCTTACTTCGTTCAAGTTGCCGGTCAACAACCTGATCGCCACGCTGTCGGGTGAAAACGTCGACACCAGCGCCGGCGGCGTCGACACCGGCCATGTGAAACCCTCGGTGCGCGTGCCCGGCGAATTCAAGACCGCCGATGACGTCAACGGCCTGATCGTCTTCAAGGACGCCAACGGCAAGCCCGTGTATTTGCGCGACGTGGCTACCGCCAAACGCTCGTACAAGGAGCCGCTGAGTTACGCGCGCCACAACGGCAAACCCGCTGTCTCCCTTAGCGTAGTCAAGCGCACGGGCGCAAACATCCTTGTCATGACCGCGGTCTGCAAGGAAATCCTGCGCCAGGCCAAGGAGCAGTTTCCCTCCGGCGTCGGTTACGAGATCATCGTCGATAACAGCACGCAGATACGCAACATGGTCAGCGACCTCGAGAACAACGTGCTCTCGGCGCTGGTGCTGGTCGTGCTGGTGATCTTCCTGGCGATGGGCCTGCGCAATGCGCTGATGGTTTCGCTCGCCATCCCCTTTTCGATGCTGATCAGCTTTGTCGTCATCCAGTGGATGGGCATGACGCTCAACATGATGGTGCTGTTCAGCCTCGTGCTTGCGCAGGGCATGCTCGTCGACAACGCCATTGTGACCGTCGAGAATATCTACCGCCACATGTCGATGGGCAAGAAGGCCCTGAAGGCGGCGCTGGACGGCACGCGCGAAATCGCCTGGCCGATCACGACCTCGACGATGACGACGCTCGCCGCATTTGCGCCCATGATTTTCTGGCCCGGCATGGTGGGCGAGTTCATGCGCTTCTTGCCGATCTGCGTGATCATCGTGCTGACGTGTTCGTTGTTTGTGGCGCTGGTGATCAACCCCGTGATGGCCGTGACCTTCATGCGCGTGTCGCGTTACGGCGAAGGCGGCCTGATGGCGAAGTGGGGCGGCGCCGGGCACATGTTCCTCAATGCCTATGAAAAGTTCCTGCGCAAGTGCCTGAGCTGGCCCAAGCTGACCACCGCCGCGGGCATCGGGGCGCTGTTTGGCACCTTCATGTTGTTCGGCGCGGCCAACCCCGGAGTGGAGTTCTTTCCGCCGATCGAGCCGGTGCTGGCGGAAATAAACATCACTGCGCCCGTGGGCACGAGCATCGAGCAAACCGACCGCATTGCGCGCGTGATCGAGTCGCGCCTGCCGCCAACGGAAGACCTCAAGGGCATCGAGACCACTGTAGGCGGCGGCGGCACGGCCAACCCCTTTGAGAACGGCGCTGACGCCACCCACCTGGCGAATATCACGCTGGCGTTCAAGGAATACGAAAACCGCAAAGGCAAGCCGACGGACTACCTGAACTCGCTGTACACGCTATTTGAGGACATTCCCGGCGCCGACATTGAAATCAAGCGCCAGCAAGGCGGCCCGCCGACGGGCCCGCCGGTCAACATCGAGATCAGTGTCGAGAACGAGGCCGACCTGGCCGATGCCACGCGTAAGGTCAGGGACATCGTGGCCACGATTCCCGGCATCAAGGACCTCCGGGACGACTATCGTATCGGCAAGCCCGAGTTGCGCGTGCGCATCGACCGCCAGAAGGCGGCGATGCTCGGCCTCACCAGCCAGGTGATCGGCAGTTTCGTGAAGATGCTGATCAACGGCCGGCGCATTGGCGGCTACGACGAGGGCAATGAGGAACGCGACATCGTCGTGCGGCTGCCTGCTGAGCGCCGCAACGACCCGACGGTGTTCGATACCATCCGCATTTCGGACCTGTTCGGCAACCCGATCCCGCTTTCGACGGTGGCGAGCCTTCAATACCGCGGCGGCGCGGGCACCATCCGCCGGGTCGACGCCAAACGCGTGGCTACCGTCAGTTCCAACGTGCAGGACGGCATGGACGCCAACGTGGTGCGCAAGGCGGTGGCCGAGGCGATTGGCCGCGACGCGTCGGTCATGCCCCAGGGCTTTTCCTACGCCTTGACGGGTGAAAACGAAGAGCAGCAGAAGGCCGGCATGTTCCTGATGCAGGCCTTCATGGTGGCGATGGGCCTGGTGTTCCTGATCATCATCGCGCAATTCAACAGCTTCACGCAAAGCATGATCATCATGGGCAGCGTGATCATGTCGCTGATCGGCGTGCTGATTTCGCTGCTGGTGTGCGGCCAGCGCTTCGGCATCATCATGACCGGCATCGGCGTGATTTCGCTGGGCGGCGTGGTAGTGAACAACGCTATTGTGCTGATCGACTACGCCAACCAGCTTGTGCGTGAGGGGCACTCCGTCACGGAAGCCGCGGTGATTGCCGGCCGCACGCGCATGAGGCCTGTGTTGCTGACTGCGATCACGACTCTGCTGGGCCTGCTGCCGATGGCTGTGGGCATCAGCTTCGACTTCTTCAAGTTCCAGTGGATCGTCGGCGGCGACAGTGTGCAGTGGTGGAAGCCGATGGCGACGGCGGTGATTTTCGGCCTGGGCGTGGCGACGATCCTGACGACGGTTTATGTCCCGACGCTGTATGTCGTGAGCGCGAGCGTGGGCAGGTTCACCGCTCGGGTGTTCGCATTCCTCGTCAACAAGGACGTTGGCGACGGCGTGGACGATCCGCGCAAGGACGATACCCCCGAACGCGGCGATGCATCGCCGGCAGACGACAACGGCAACGGTAACGGCAACGCGCTGACGTTGTCGCCCGAGCCGGAAAACGTCTACGTGCTCGATGACGGGAAGCGGGTCTAGTCAATCAAGAATTATTCCTAATTAGACTTGCTTTCGAATTACTAACGGCTATCATTCAGGCATGAAGTTGGATGCCAGGCAGATTGAGACCCGAACGCAGGAGCTTTACGAAAAGCTTCGCGCTGCGGGTCTTAAAGTCACGCTGCAGCGGCTGGCGGTTTATCGCGTGCTGCTGCAAAGCCACGGGCATTTGACTGCCGAGCAAGTGCACCAGGCAGTCGCCCGCGACAACCCCGCGTTGTCGCTTTCGACGGTCTACAACGTGCTCGAGACGCTGGTGAAAATCGGCGCGATCGGTGAGATCACCACCGACGGCGGGACCAAGCTGTTCGACCGCACGCCGGGCGACCATCACCATTTCATCGATACCGAAACCGGCGAGGTGATTGACCTCGACGACAGCGCCGGGGTCAAGCTTGACCTCAACGCGCTGGCACGCCGCGGCTTTGCCGTGGAGGGCGCCAAACTTACTGTTTACGGCCGGCGAAAAAAGTAGCCGGCAACAAGGACTGACTGACCATCAGAAACCAGGAGAGAGAGTCATGGCTAAACTGAGTAAAGACAAGAAGACCTGGCAGAATCTTGCGGCGGCGTTCGCCGGCGAGAGCAAGGCCAACCGCCGTTACCTGTATTTCGCCAAACAGGCGGACGTCGAGGGTTACCCGGATGTCGCAGGCTTGTTCCGTGATACGGCCGAGGGTGAAACCGGCCACGCGCACGGCCACCTCGATTACCTGAAGCAGGTCGGCGACCCGGACACCGACAAGCCCATTGGCGGCACCAAGTTGAACCTCCAGAGCGCCGTTGCCGGTGAAACCTACGAGTACACGCAGATGTACCCCGGTTTTGCCAAGACCGCGCGCGAAGAGGGATATCCCGAAATCGCCGACTGGTTTGAGACCCTGGCGCGAGCCGAGAAGTCCCACGCCGGCCGCTTCACCAAGGGCCTCGAGAGCATCGCGTAGTCCATCAATAGGAGAGCTCTATCCGGCTTTGGGGGCGGCGGCAACGTCGCCCCCGTGTTCTCTACTGGCCAAGAGGTGTCAGGTACCAGGTTTCAGGTGTCAGTGCCTTTGACCCGATCCCTAGAACCTGATACCCGATACCTCGCGGGTGTCTCATGGCTCAATCAATCGGTCTCAACGTAAACAACCCGAAGTTCTGGGATCAATCGGATCTGAAGTCCGAAGTCGACCGCATTTTCGAGATCTGTAACGGCTGCCGCCTGTGCATAAAGTTCTGCGACACCTTCCCGACGATTTTCAAGGGCATCGACGGCATCACTGAAAAGCGCCGCGACGAACACCTGAAGGCGCACCCCGAATTGCAGCAGAAAGCCAAGGCCCGACGCGACGAGCACGCGGCCAAGGGTGAAGCTATGGCCGAGGGCATCGAGAGCGCCGAAGTCATGGGCGACGAGTTGCCCGAACTTTCGGCCCATGCGCGAGACCTCTCCGTAGCATTGCGCGAGAAAGCGCTCGACGAGTGCTTCCAGTGCAAACTCTGCTACCCGAATTGCCCGTATACGCCGCCGCACGATTTCGCCGTTGACTTCCCGCGGCTGATTCTGCGCATGAAAGCGCAACGTGTGCGCGAACGCGGGGTGAGCCTGACCAAAAAGCTGCTGCGCAACCCCGACCTGATCGGCCGCCTCTCGAGCAAGATGCCGCGCCTGATGAACTGGGCGAACAAAAACCCGCTCAACCGCGCGATCATGGAAATGGTGATGGGCATCGCGCGCGACAAGCTGCTGCCCGAGTTCCACAAGGAGACGTTCCCGCGCTGGTGGAAGAAACACACTCCCAAGGTCGAGACGCCGCAGCCGCTGAAAGAGGGTCTTGACGCGTCAAAGGCGATGCCATTGAAAGTCGCGCTGTTTTCGACCTGCCTCATCAATTGGAACGACCCGACCGCGGGCAAGGCCGCCGTCGAGGTCCTTGAACACAACGGCGTCGAGGTCGTGTGGCCCGAGCAGCAGGTTTGCTGCGGCATGCCGTTTCTGGACGAAGGCGACATCGACGCCGCCACGCACAACATCAAGCGCAACGCCAAAGCTCTGTTGGAATGGGTTGACAAGGGCTACGAAGTCGTGATCCCGTCGCCGAGTTGCTCGCTGATGATCCGCGAGGAATACGAGCAGATCCTCGGTACCGAGGACGCCAAGCGCCTGGCCAAGCATTGCCACGATCTCGGCGACTACATCTTCAAGCTCAAGCGCGAGGGCCGCATCAAACGCGATTTTAAACTCCGTTACGAAAAGATTAAATATCACCTGCCGTGTCATACCAAGACACAGAACATCGGCTTTCGCGGGCGCGACATGCTCGAAATGTGCACCGAGACCGTCGAGGTCAACGACCATTGCTCGGGCCACGACGGCACTTGGTCGATGATGAAGGAGACCCACAAGGATTCACTGCACTGGGGCAGCAAACTGTTTGAGGGCATGACGCCGACCGCCGGCGAGCCGTGTTCCGGCGCTTGCGGCGAATGCCACCTTGCGGCGACGCAAGTTAAGGAAGCTACGGGAGTCGAAATGACGCATCCCGTGGTCGCACTTGCCAAAGCGTATGGTTTTGACGTGGGCAAGCAGGGCGATCGCCTCAAGGGCACGCCGGTCGCTCCGTTAGAACCCGCGACTTCTTAGTCAAACATTCACTCGCGTTCTGATTGTCATGTGACCGGAAGATGAACCGGCTGAAAAAAGTCCGTGGACGACAGTTGCTTCAATACACGTGAATTCGATCCGGGCGTTTTGACAACCGATACGATGACGAGGAATGAAATGAATCCGCTGGCACTATCTGACGTAATCCCGATTGCTGAATACGAGAAGCAGCGCGAAAAGCGCCGCAAGCAGGCGATGGAACTTCGTAATCGTCGCCGCGCGCAGCTTGGCGACAAGGTGACGTTGGAGTTCGAAAACCGCGACACGCTGATTTACCAGGTGCAGGAGATGATGCGCGCGGAGCAGTTGCAGTCGCTCGACGCGATTAACGAAGAACTCGAGACGTACAACGACCTGCTGCCGCGCGCGGGTGAGTTGTCGGCGACGCTGTTCATCCAGATCACCAACGACGCCGAACTGCGCAAATGGCTGCCGATTTTCACCAAGCTCGACGGCAACCTGTACCTTCAGGTGGGCAAGGACAAGCTGCTGGCCGAGTTCGAACCCGGCCGCACTGAAGAAAATCGCACCGCGGCGGTGCACTACATCAAGTTTGTCTTGAGCGCCGCCCAAGCCAAGATGCTGCGCACGGCGCCCGCGAAGTTCGTGATCGATCTCAAGGACTATCCCGCCGAAACGCCCGTAGGCGACAACCTGCGCAAGGAGCTCGTCTCGGACTTGACTTGACCGCCCGCTTGCGCCGATCAATGCTCGCGCCGTGAACCTTGGCGTGATCGAAACTTCTCATCTCAACGGGGTCCTCGCTGCGGCGGGGACCGCCTTTTGCTGGGGCACCGCCGCGGTCTTTTTCAGTTCCGCAGCACGGCGGATGGGCCAGTTTCACGTCAACCAGATTCGCCTGGTGATGGCCGTGCTGCTGCTTGCCGCCTCGGCGGCGGCAATGGGCCTGTTCGGCGCGCCGCTGCCGGCAAACCAGATGGCGTTGCTGGCCGTCTCGGGTTTTTCAGGGCTGGTGATCGGCGACAGCGCCTATTTTGTCTGCCTTGCGATCCTTGGCCCGCGCCGCGGCATATTACTGTTGAGCCTCGCGCCCGCGTTTACCGCGGCAATGGCCGTGCCGATGCTCGGCGAGCCGCTCAACGCGACGGCTCTCATCGGCATGGCGGTGACGCTCGCGGGTTCGCTGTGGGTGGCCATCGAGCAGGGCGCGCCGGGAGAGATGCACGGCAACCCGTGGGCCGGCATCGGGTTCGGCATCATCGGCGCTGTCGGGCAGGCTTTTGGCGCGGTGCTTGCCAAGGCGGGGCTTGGATACGTCGACACGGCGACGTCGGTAGCTCAGGTCGCGCGGCTGGTTGAACCCGTCGCGATCCATCCCCTGATCGGCACGCTGGTGCGCATGGTCGCCGGCGGCCTGGTGCTTGTGGCGCTCGGCCTGGCGCGCGGCTCGGCGCCGCAAACGTTAGGCAAGCTCAGCGACCGTCACGGCATGATGCTGACCCTCGGCGGGACGTTTTTCGGCCCGTTCATCGGCGTTACGTTGTCACTGTTTGCGCTGACGCAAACGGACGCCGCTGTTGCGGCGACAATCTTTGCGACCGCGCCTGTGGTGGTCATTCCGCTGGTGGTTGTACTTTACAAACAGAAGGTATCGGTGCGCGCGGTGGCCGGCGCGATCGTCGCCATTGCGGGCGTCGCGATTCTCGCCTTCAAGGACCAGATCAGGTTCTGATGGGCAGAAATTCGCGGAAGTATGTACTTGTTGAAACATGCTTTTGCGCGATTAGTTGAAAATGAGTCCTGATTTCATTTGCAATAGGTAAAAAGATGTTGGATATTCTCCGCATGGAACGCGGGAAGAAACATCCGATAGACCCAACGATTGAGGCGCTCCGCGTTGCCTCTACTGACGAGGCTCTGGCCGTGACGTTCATGGAAGCCCGTCGTTGGGGCAATGAGCCAGAGTGTCCTTATTGCCAGAGCAAGAACGTTGCCCGCATGTGCAAGCGCGGCACGATTGAGCGGAACAAGGACTTCCGCCTTCGCTGCCGCCAGTGCAAGACGATGTTCACCGTTCGCACTGGCACCGTCATGGAAGAGTCGCGCCTGCCGCTTCGCGTTTGGTGCCATGCGTTCTGGCGCGCTTGCTCATCCAAAAAGGGCGTATCGGCTCTACAGATTTCCCGCGAAGCGCAGATCAGCTACAAGTCGGCGCTGTTCCTGATGGCCAGAATCCGCGCCGCGATGGAGAACGACCCCACGCCAATGAAGGGCCAGTTGGGCGGCGTGGTTGAGATTGATGAAACGTTCATTGGCGGGAAGCCGCGCTACCACCGTAGGCAGTCCCAGGGTGGTTGGAAGCGGCGTTCTGTGCCGGTGCTTGGCATGGTTGAACGCGGCGGCCGGTTGCGTTTGCGCCAACCAGAAGACTTGGGCACGCTGCCAGTCGCCAAGGTTGTCCACGAGAACGTGGATATCAGTTCTCGCATCTACACCGACGAAGCCCGGCGTTACCGCAGCATCGGCTGGCGCTTCAAAGGCGGGCATGAACACGTCAAGCACAGCGCGGGCGAATACGCGCGCGGCGACGTGCATTCAAACACCATTGAGAGCGCGTTTGCGATTGTGAAACGCGGTATCTATGGCGTGTTTCATAGCGTCAGCCCGGAACATCTGTCGCGGTACTTGGCGGAATTCGCGTTCAAGTACAACTACCGTGATGTTGACGATGGCCAGCGCACAGAGGCCGCAATTCGGGCTTCCGTTGGCCGCAGGCTTATGTACAAAGATTATGTGGCGCGTAAGTAGGGTGGTGCAGTGGGTCGGGGTTGAACCGACAAGAGGCGTATGGTCTTTCTGAGGGACCGCCTCACCGGAGTCCAAGCCCGGCGCGTTTACCGATTTCGCCACCACTGCAAGAGGGTTGAAGCTGCTGGGGCCATTGAAAGCGCCCCAGCATTTTGAAGATGACTAGCACCGGCGATGCAGGTTCCGGCGATAGTCAGGCACGCGGATAGTCTTGAAGCCCTTCCGGTGCTTGTTGCTTGCAGGCGTCGTCATTGCTGACTCCGATGTGCGGGCGTGATCGGGACGCGAATCTGGACCACACCCACACCGGCCAAGGGCAGACAGCTTCGGAAACCAATCCGGGGCTGTCTGCCCGATGCATGTAACGGAACGTTACGCACACTGGCGCAGGAAGTAAAGGAATATAGCCCTAAGTCCTTACGCCCATTTGGGTTAAGCACTTAATATCCACAGCTTGACAATGCCTAGAAAAATGACCAAACGCACGCCGAAGCGCGGCCCGGAACCAGAGCGCTTGAAGATCAAGAGCCCAGCAGAGGCTCTAAAGCGCCTGTTTGCGGCCAAACCCGAACCTAAGAAGAAGTAACAAACCCCCGCTCTCGCGGGGGTTTTCATGGAACGGCGATTTCAACAAGTACATAGTTCCGGAAATTCGCACTTTTGGTCTTTTTGCGAATTTTACTGTTTATATAGTTAACGCCATGCGCTTTTCGTTTCTCGATCGCATGCGTCTTAGCACGCAAGTGGGCGCCGCCTTGAGCGCACTGGCGCTTTTGCTGGTATTGATGCTGGCGCTTACGACGGTATTCATTGGCCGTCTGGAGGGCCGCGTTCAGGCAGAAATCGTCGACCTTGACGGGCGCAACCGCGCCCTGACGGATATCCAGTTCCACAGCCTGCAATGCCGTCGCTTCGAAAAAGACATGTTCCTCAACCATCGCGACGCGGCGCGGTTGGCCGCCTATGAGGAGCAGTGGAGCGTACAGGTGGCGGCGGTGAAGGCCAGCCTGGATGCACTCGCCAATGCCCCGAGCGACCTGGAATACACCACCGCCGACGTTCTGTCCTGGAACGCCGGGGTGGACCGATACGCCGCGAACGTCCGGGCCACTTTGGCGAGGTTAAGAACGGGCGGCCTGGCTTCAGCGGAAGCGGCCAACGCCGCGATGGAACCAAGCAAGGGTGACATCCGCAAGTTCACGGACGACATTTATGAACTTGCGCGCCACGAGGCCGTGGAGACTCACGCGGCCCACAGCGAAGTTCTCGCGGGCGCCGCACAGTTCCGCACATTGGCCACTGTTGGTTTGGCCATCGGCCTCTCGGTCGCGGGGTTGATGTGCGTGTTTTTGCCGCTGCGTATTGCGCGTCGCGCCAGGGCGCTTCAGCAGATGGCCGACGACCTTGGTGCGGGCAATACCGACACAGTCCGTACCGTTTCAGGGTCCGATGAACTGGGCCGCGTCGGCGTGCGCATGGAGGCTATGGCTAGGGCCCTAAGCGAGAAGAGCGTTGCGCTGGAGAAGATCAACCAGAACCTTGAGAGCATTGTCGCCGCGCGCACGGAAGAACGCGATCGCTTCTTCACCATGTCTCTCGACATGCTTTGCCTCGCGGGGTTCGACGGAAAGTTCAAACGCTGCAATGTCGCCTGGACAAAAACACTCGGGTACAAGCCCGAGGAACTCGAAGGCACGCCCTTTATTGAACTCATTCATCCCGATGATGTGGCTGCCGTGGCCAGGCAGGTGGAGCGCCTGGCGCAAGACGGGACTGTCGAGACCTTCGAGGTTCGCTGCAAGGCGCGCGACGGCGGCTACAGGTGGACCAACTGGAACGCGATACGCTTCGCGAACTCCGACATCTTTTATGCCGCCGGCCGCGATATTTCGGAACGCAAGCACATGGAGGAAGCCCAGCGTGACGCTGCCGCGCGCCTCAATGACGCCCAGCGCATCGGCAATGTCGGGAGCTGGGAGGCGGAGTTGCTGACGGGAACGTCGTCGTGGTCGGACGAGTCCTATCGCATTTTCGGCTTCAAGCCGGGCGAAATAAAAATTGCGGTTGATACCTACTACTCGATGATCCATCCCGAGGATTTGTCGCGGGTGCAGCAGGAATGGGGCAAGGCGATGCAGTCCGCCCGGCGGCATGTTACTGAGCACCGCATTGTCTGGCGTGACGGCACGGTGCGCGAAATCGCGGGCAACATGGACATCGTGTGCGACGAACATGGCAAAGCTGTCAAGTTGCTGGGCACCTGCCAGGACATCACCGAGCGCCGCGAGCGCGAAGCCGCCCTTCAGCGGGGTGAACAGCGGTTACGCGCCATCGTGGACACCGCGCTTGACGCCGTGGTCACCATCGGCGCCGACGGCTGCATTACAGGGTGGAACCCGGCGGCGGAGACCGTCTTTGGCTGGACTGCGGCGGAGGCCCAGGGCCGCGATGTCGCCGACCTGATTATTCCGCCGGCGTTTCGCGACCCACACCGCGCCGGCGTGAGCCGCTGGGTGCAAACGCGCGAGTCCCGGCTGCTTGGCAAGCGTATGGAGCTGACCGCCGTGCATAAGGACGGCCGCGAATTTCCGATCGAAATCGCGATTTCTGGCGCAGAGGTAGGAAGCGGGTTGGTGTTCAGCGCCTTTTTGCGCGATATCAGCCAGGCCAAGGAAGCCGAGAAGCGCCGCGCCGAATACGCGAGCGAGATCGAGAAGAAGAACCGCGAGCTCGACGTCGCGCTGGAAAAGGCCAACGAGGCCACGCGCCTCAAGAGCGAATTTTTGGCCAACATGAGCCACGAAATCCGCACGCCCATGAACGGCGTGATCGGAATGGTCGGCCTGCTTGCCGAAACCAACCTTACCGCCGAGCAGCGCGAGTACGCCGACGTCATCCGCGGCTCGGGCGAGGCCCTGCTTTCGATCATCAACGACATCCTTGACTTCTCCAAGATCGAGGCGGGCAAGATGACGCTGGAGCCCACCGCCTTCAACCTGCACGGCGCGATCCACGAGGTCGCCGAGCTGCTTGCGGCCCAGGCCCATTCCAAGGGGCTGGAACTTCTGGTGCGTTACGACGGCTCCGCGCCGCGTCGCGTCGTCGCCGACGCCGGCCGCCTGCGCCAGATATTGTTGAACCTGGTGGGAAACGCGGTGAAATTCACCGGCGCGGGCAGCGTGCTGATCGCCGTCGAGAACCGAGGCTCGGACAACGGTCGCGCGCGGCTGCGCGTTGCGGTCAAGGATACCGGCATCGGCATCCCGCCGGAAAAACAGAGCCGGCTGTTCCAGAAATTCAGCCAGGCCGACGCGTCAACCACACGCGAGTTCGGCGGCACCGGCCTTGGCCTTGCCATCTGCAAACAACTGGTCGAACTGATGCACGGAACGATCGGCGTGGAGAGCGTCGCCGGCAAGGGTTCGACGTTCTGGTTCGAAATCAGCGTTGCCGTCGACGAGGACATCGGCGGTGAAGTTACGCTTAGCATCCCGCCCTCGGCGCGCGCCATTGTCGTTGACGACGATCCCAACAGCCGCAAGGTGCTCAGCCATCTGTGCGCCAATGTCGGCCTGCAGGCCGACGCGGCGGATTCCGGCATGGCGGCGCTGCGCATGATGCGAGAGAAGTTCAACGAAGGAGCGCCTTATGTAGTCGCGCTTTGCGACATGCGCATGCCGGTGATGGACGGCGCGCAGCTCGCGCGCGCGATCAAAAGCGATGACCGTCTCAAGGACGTGCGCATCATCATCGTCAGCGCCCATGTGAAACAGGAGGACATCACCATGCCCGTGGGCATGGTGGAAGCGGTGCTGAGCAAGCCCCTGCGCACCGAAACGCTGACCGGGGTTCTCAAGCGGATATTCAATCCCGGCACCAAGATAACGACCACGACCTCGGTGAAACCCACGGAACCCACGCCAAGCCACGAGGCCGCATTCGCGGGCCGGCGCGTGCTCCTGGCCGAGGACAATGCGGTAAACCAGAAGCTGGCAATCCGCATACTCGAACGCCTCGGCTGCCATATCGATGTCGCCGGCAATGGTGTTGAAGCAGTACAAATGTTCTCGCGCCTGCCCTACGACCTCGTGTTCATGGACTGCCAGATGCCCGAAATGGACGGCTACGAGGCGACGCGGCGGATTCGCGTAGCGCAGGACGGCGCGCGGCGCATCCCGATTGTCGCCATGACCGCCAATGCCATGCAGGGCGACCGCGAAAAATGCCTCGACAGCGGGATGGACGACTACATCTCAAAGCCGATGAAAATTGAGGACGTGCGCAACGCCGTCAGCAAGTGGGTCGCGCCGGTGAAGTAGCTTGTGGTTTGAGGGCCGCTAAAGGAAATGTCTTTTCACGAAGGCTCGTCCTGAACCGGACTTCAAGTACTTCTCAAACTGCCATCCACGCTTGTCGTCTTCGAATTTGATCACACAAACAACATCCCACGGTGCAAACTTTGACGTGTGTTTAGCGTGTCCCAAATTGTGATCGGCGATCCGCTGGCGATAGTCGGCAGAACCGCCCGTGTAAATTTGGTCGGGAAACTTCTGACTGCGCAATACGTAGACATAGAGCATTGAGGCCCTCCTTCGCAAGCCCGCTTCCGACTTCGCCCTTTGGGCTACGTCGGACGAGTCGCGGACTTGCTTCGGCGGGCACCAGACTTCGGTGCACCGGTACGTGCCGTGCATTCTACGCTTGGCATACGTAATGATAGAAGTGTGGCTTGCCAGACGAAGCAAAACCGGGGGCAGCGTCGCTGCCCCCGGTTTTGCGAAGTCTGGTGGACCGAAGGGGAGTCGAACCCCTGACCTATGCATTGCGAACGCATCGCTCTACCAACTGAGCTATCGGCCCTGATTGTTGTCGAGAGGAAGTGCCTTGCGCCTGCTTCCTTCAGTTCGCGGTTCTACAAATATTTCGCGAGTTGGAAGCGTACAAAGAGCCCGTTCAAGTGCAATCCGTTGGTGTAACTTTCGTGCCCGCCACAGCTTGACACGTTTTCCACCACGACTAGTCTTGCCGCCCCAAACGAGAAAACATGGCGCGCGTAATTCCCTATTTCATCTTCGCCGCATTTTGCGTGCTCGCCGCGAGCCTGCTTCCCGCGCCGGTTGCGCGGGCACAGGCCGCCGCAAGCGATGCGGCGCGCGAGGCCGGCATTCGCCTGCTGGGCGCGGCTCGCGGCTATGCGACGGCGGCGCTTTGGCTTCGCGCCGAAGACGCTTATGCGCGCAGCGACCTGCATGAAACCCGCGCGATGCACCAGGTCATCCGCGAACTGCAGCCGCGTAATCCCGCGGTTTACGGCTTTCAGGCCTGGAACGAGGGCTACAACCTCGCGGCGCAATTTCCCGAGCCTGAACGCCGCGCGGAGTGGGTGATCCGCGGGCTTAACACGCTCCACACGGGCCAACGCCTGATCCCTAACGAGGCGAGTCTGCGGCTGGACGAATGGCACTACCTGCTTGGCCGCACGCAGAGTTTTCCCGTCGAGATTCTGCGGGAGCAGGCAAAGTCCTACGGCGGCCAGGATCGCACCTGGGCAGTTATCGTGGAGACAATCTGCAAGCTGGAGGCCGGCTTGGCCGTGGCAGAGCGCGCGAAACTTCGCGAGTTCGTCGAGGAAGTCGGGCTACGCCCGGAGTTCGCGATTGACTTCGATGAACTGAAGGCGTTTGTTCCGGTCTACAAGCCCGGCGAGGATAGACCGGAGTCCGTCGAAGTGCCCGAGTTCACCGCGCTGCCGGAAAACGCGCGCCGCGCGCTGGCGTTGGCCAACTGGGCGCGCTGGCATTGCATGCTGATGGTGCTGGAGCCGGTGATCCATTTGCGGGTGCGCAGCTCGTCGACTGACAAGGCGCTGATGTTGAGTTATTACGTCGCGCAGAAAACCCTGCCGCCGGGCGGCGACAAGTACGCCGAAGAATATCGCGCCGGCGCGCGCAAGGCTTATGCCGCGGGTGTAGAGAACGCCCGGCGCATGGGCGGCGATAAAAGTGTGGCCGAATTTATTGACGTGCAGCAAACGAATTTTGCGGACTTGCCGGGCTGGCTGGAATAATCCGGCATCGAACGAGGAAAGAAAATGATCCTGAAAGTACGTGGCAAAACCCGGCATTTGGCGCCGTTCAAACTGTTGTTTGCGGCGGGCCTGGTCTCGGCGGGGCTATTTGTGGCCATGCTGGCGCTGACCAACCCCGGCGGCCCCGGGGCGTTCTTCAATATGCAGGCGTTTGAAACCGCCACGCGGTCCTTCGTCGAGTCGTTTGGCATCGATACCGGACGTGAAGTGGCCGTGGCCGCGGAAGGTGCGCCGCGCGGTTTCGTCACCAGCGACTACAAGATCGAGGACGCGGGCTTCTGGAGCAGTTGGTACCTGACGATCCCGATGCTGGTGGTCTGCCTCGGCGCGGCAGGCGCCGCGCTGTTTATGGCTCGCAAGTTCCATTTTGAAGTGAAGGCGCGCGAGCCCGGCACGCCCAAGATGATCGAAATCGCCGATGCCGTGCGCGAAGGCGCGTTTGCTTACCTCAAGCGCCAACGAGCAGCGGTGGTCCCGGTGCTTGTGGGCACGGCCATCGTGATCGCACTGATCAACGCCTTTGGCATGGCCTGGTGGCTGTCGATCTTCGTCTTCTTCGGCTTGCTGACCGGCGGCGCATGCAGCTTCGTCACGGGCTGGTTTGGCATGAACACGGCGACAATCGCCAACTGCCGCACGGCCTATGCCTGCACCAAGGAAGACGGGCTCAACCAGGGCCTGCAGGTGGCGTTTCGCGCGGGCGCGGTGATGGGCCTCAGCGTCGTGGGCGTCGGCCTGGCGTTCGTCACGCTTTGGCTTTTCGTGCTCGGCGGCATTTTTGATGCGGCAATCAAGGAAATCACACTCAATGAAGTCGCCAACGCCATGATTACTTTTGGCCTGGGCGCTTCGCTGGTCGCGCTGTTTGCGCGCGTCGGCGGCGGCATCTACACCAAGGCGGCGGACGTGGGCGCCGACCTCGTCGGCAAGGTCGAAGCCGGTATTCCTGAAGACGACCCGCGCAACCCGGCCACAATTGCCGACAACGTCGGCGACAACGTCGGCGACGTCGCGGGCATGGGCGCCGACCTCTATGAATCCTACGTTGGTTCGATCCTGGCATGCCTGGCGTTGTCGTGGTCTGCTGCCTCGTCGCTTGGCCGCAATCCCTGGGCTTTCGCGGTTGCGCCGCTGCTGATTGCGGCCGGCGGCATCATCCTTTCGCTCGTTGGCACCAAGTTCGTGAAGACCAAGGAAGGCGCGACACTTGGCGAGTTGCTGGCAGCGCTCAACAAGGGTGTGCACGTCGCGTCGATTGGCATCGTGCCCATTGTCCTGATCGTGTCCATTCTCTGCTTCGGCTGGATGTTCTGGGGCATGTTCCTGGCCACCTGCATCGGCCTTGGCTCGGGCCTCATCATTGCGTGGGCGTGCGGCAAATACACGGGCTACGACTTCAAGCCCACGCAGGATGTCGCCCTGCAATCCCAGACCGGCCCGGCAACTGTGATCATCGGCGGCCTTGCGGTCGGCATGATGTCGACCTGGATCCCGATCTTGACAGTCTGCGTCGCGACGATTCTCGCCTTTGGTTTTGGCGGCGGCTTCGTTGAATTCAGCGCGGGTGTGTATGCGGTTTCGCTGGCAGCCGTTGGCATGCTTTGCACGCTCGGCATTACGCTGGCGACTGACGCTTACGGCCCGATTGCCGATAACGCCGGCGGCAACGCCGAGATGGCGGGCCTGCCCCCGGAAGTCCGTGAAAAGACCGACGCGCTGGACGCGCTGGGCAACACCACGGCGGCTATCGGCAAGGGCTTTGCGATTGGCTCGGCGGCGTTGACGGCCCTGGGCCTGATTGCTGCCTACCAGGACTCCATGGGCAGCGTCGCCGGCCATATGCAGGTGAAGCTCAACCCGATGCAAATGATCATGAACACGTCGGTGATGAGCCCCGGCGTAATCATTGGTTTGTTCCTTGGGGCATTACTGGTGTTCGTGTTCTGCGCCCTGACCATGAAGGCCGTGGGTGACGCCGCCAAGGACATGGTTGAGGAAGTGCGCCGCCAATTCCGTGAAATCCCGGGCCTGCGCGAAGGCAAGGAAGGCGTGAAGCCCGAGCACGCCAAGTGCGTCGACATCTCGACGCAGGCGGCGCTGCAAAAAATGAAGCTGCCGGCGATCATCGCGGTAGTCGGCCCGATCCTTACCGGCGTGTTCTTTGGCTCCGGTGCGGTATTCGGCCTGCTGGCGGGCGGCCTCGCGGCTGGTTTTGCCATGGGCGTAATGATGGCCAACGCCGGCGGTTCGTGGGACAATGCCAAGAAGTGGATCGAAAAGGGCGGCCTGGCCGAGCACATGATTGCGCTGGGCAAGTACAACCCCGAAATTGACGACAAAGCGCTGGAGCCGGTGAAGACCTCGGGCGGCGCAGCAGACGACGGCGGCGGTAAAAAGAAGAAGAAGGGCAAGAAAGCCGCCGACGAAGGTGGTGCGGCTGAGGGCGGCGAAGAAGCTGCACCCGAAGAAAAGAAGGAAGAGAAGAAGAAGACAACGCGGCTCGAGAAAGCCGATGAGATAAAGCCGGAAGCCGAGCCCGAGATCAAGGAGCCGGAGATCAAGACGGCGGAAGTTGCTATGCCCGCCACGCCCGAAAAGGTGCTTGAAGCCGTTGTCGAGCCCAAGGGCAGCGTCGAAGCCCGGGTTGAGCCGAAGATGGAAGTTCCCCCCACGATGGCCGAGCCTCCCAAGCCCGCGCCGGCGCCGAAGAAGAAGTACGCCCGCTACATGAAGGGCAGCCTCGAGCACAAGGCGGCAGTAGTGGGTGACACCGTGGGCGACCCGTTCAAGGACACCTCGGGCCCGTCGCTCAACATCCTGGTGAAACTCATGAGCATGGTGGCGGTGGCGACGGTCGCCTTGACCCTGTTCGTGAACAAGGGCGGCGGTGTGTTGAGCTGGTTCTTTGAATTGATCTTCAAGCAGTAACGCGCGATTGATCGACGCAAAAAGGGGCGACGGCAACGTCGCCCCTGTGTAATTTGGCGCCCATGCCCACGGCGTTCAACATTCGCTACTTCGACGCCCGCCGCGATTGGCCGCAATTCGTCGCGCTCAATTTTCAGACGTTCCGGGACTCCATTCCGCCCGGCGAAATGGTCGACGAAGAGGGTTTCAGGCGCCACCACCAGTGGCTGATGGACCACTACGCGCCCGCTGATCCCGCGCGCGGCACCATCCTGGTAGCTGAACTCGGCACGGAGTACGTTGGCCACTGCTGGCTCAGCAGCCAGACCGACTTTTTCACCCGCGAGGACGAGGCCTGGGTTTTCGACCTTACCGTCGCGCCGAAGTTCCGTCGCCAGGGTGCGGCGCGCGCATTGATGGCCGCCGCACAGGCGATGGCGAAGTCGCGGGGCTTGCGGCACATCGGACTGCAGGTGATGGGTCACAACCGCGAGGCGCAGGCGCTGTACGCGAAGTTAGGTTTTAACGTCGCGTCCTACAAATTGCGCATGCCGATATGAGTTGCGCAATGCCGCCGGGTTCACTACCATTTCCGACGGATACTTTGCGCCAGAGAGTAAGCCATGTCTCCCCAAATGCCTCGGCACATCGGCATCATCATGGACGGCAACGGCCGTTGGGCGCAGGTGCGCGGCATGATGCGTATCCGCGGCCACGAGGCGGGCGTTGATTCCGTGCGCGCCGTGACTGAAGAATGCGCGCGCCTGAAGATCGAACAGCTCACGCTCTACGCGTTCTCCGCCGAGAACTGGAAGCGCCCCGGGCTGGAGATCGAGCTGTTGATGCAGTTGCTCAAACGCTTTTTGACCGGCGAACGCGATACCCTGATGAACAACGATGTGCGCCTGACGTCCGTCGGCCGCATCGACGGCCTGCCCAAGGCGGTGCGTCGCGAGCTCGAACTCACGCAGACCCTGACCGCCAACAACCGCGGCACGAACCTGTGCCTGGCGCTGAATTACGGCGGTCGCCTTGAGATTGTCGACGCGGTCAGGAAGCTCGCCGCCGAAGTGAAGGAAGGCAAGCTGACGCCGGACCAGATTGACGAGGCCGCCATCGCCGCACGCCTCTACCAGCCCAAGATGCCCGAGCCCGACCTGGTGATCCGCACGGGCGGCGAGATGCGCATCTCGAACTTCCTGCTGTGGCAGATCAGTTATTCCGAGCTGTACGTCACCGACACGCTCTGGCCCGAGTTCCGCGCCGAGCACCTGCACCGCGCCATTGTCGACTTCCAGCGCCGAGAGCGCCGCTACGGCGGGCTGGTCGACCGCATCCAGTCCAAGGCCGGCGCGGGTTAAGGACCGGCCGCGTCGATTACCAGCGTGAAGTCCCGCGATACCTGGTTGCCGGCGGAATCCGTCAACAGGAACGTTGGTGCGTGCACGCCCTCCACCAGCGGCGTTCCCGAGAGCACGCCGTCGGGCGACAGCGCGAGGCCTGCGGGCAGCGTTCCGTTGATCATCGTCCACACATAGTTGAGTTGCGATCCGCCCGCGCCCTGCAGCGTCAACGAATAGGGCTGGTCGACCTGGCCCGTTGTCAACACGTTGGTGCCGATGACAAGTTGCGGGTAGACCATGATTTCAAAGGCGCGCGAAGCGCGTTTGTCTTCCTTATCCTCGACTGCCAGCACGAACCTGTACTTGCCCGCTACGGTGGGTATACCGTCGAGCAAGGAAAAGCGTCGGCTCTGGGTGAACGAAAGGCCCGGCGGCACGTTGCCCGACGCCACGAACCACTTGATGGGTGTGGTGCCGCCGTCGGCGTAGAACTTCGCGCTGTAGTAAACGCTGACTTGGCCGTTGGGCGTTGAGCCTTCACGCACATCGACTTCGGGGTCTTCGCACGAGGCAAGGCACAAACCGGTAACCACAACGAGTGCAAACGTGGCGATTATGTACGCCAGATGACGCACCATGGCACGCGCTCCGAGGGAAAACACAAAGAGACCACGATGGTGGTCTTTTTATGCAATTCGCGTGCCCGAAATACAGCTACGCTTTTTCGGCGCGTGGATAAGGTGTTGATTAAAGTTTTATTGTCGCGATGTTGAGAAAGTCTAAAGGTTCGCGCCCAAAGCACTAATCAATGACCAGTTGCACTTCTTTCTGGTTGCGAAGAATCAACATCCGAAGAGCACCTCCTCGGCGTGTGGCTTCCAGAGCCTTGGTAAGGTCCGAAAGGTCACTGACCGTGAAGCCGTTGACGCTGAGTATTAGATCATCTTGCTGAAGGCCAAGTTGACCGGCGGTTGTGACCTCCGCCTTCGGATTGCCGATTTCTCGAGAAATCGCCGGGACAACCTCAACCACCATCAAACCCTTGCCGCCCATCAGGCCGCGTGCGCGGGCTTGTTGCGGCGGCAAGTTTCGCAGCACCGCGCCGAAATCAAACAGCGCGCCGGGATCACCGCCGATTTCCAGCGCCTTCGTTGCGGCGAACATGGCCGGCGTCGCTTCACAGCCGAGGCGCTGGCCGGCGACGGGCGCGCCGGACTCGATTATGCCGTGGGCAAAGAAGATGCCGACCGCCGTCACCCGGACGCTCGCGCCGCCCGCGCCGGTGAGCAGGTCGCCGTTGCGCAGGCCGGTGGTGAGGCCGCTGTCGAGCACGACGCGGTTGCCATCGCTCGCGCGCACGGTGAAAAATTGCATAGGGGCGGCGGGTTGCGAGGCCGGGGTGCGATTTCCGACATACGGGAACGTATCGATGGGGTCGTGCCGTGGCGTCATAATGAACAGCGCGATCACGATGCTTGCCGCCAGGACTGCGGCGACCGGACCCGCGATCTTAAGGAAATGCAGGCGCCCGGCCGCGTTGGGGACATCGCGGCTGGAGCGAAGCCGCGACATCACGGCGCGGGCGCCTGCGGTTGAATCGGGCGACGGGGGGGCCAGTCGCCGGAGCAATGCGATAACTTGTTCGCCTTCGGGTGTGCGGTCGTAGCCGTCGCTCATTTGGACTCCATGATTTCCCGCAACTGCTTCAGTCCCCGGCACACCCGCTGGTACAGCGCGGCGCTGCTTAAACCCGTGCGCGCCGCCATCTGGTCGTAATCCAGCTCTTCCCAGAACTTCATCAGCAACGCGCCGCGCATTTCCTCGGGCAACTTTTCCAACGCGTCGCGCAGTGCTTCGTTTTCTTCGCCTGCGAGCATCGCGGCGTCGGCGCCGTCGGCCCGGCCCCCAGGCTCGGGCACTTCCGCGACGCGGACCATGCGCTTGTGCTTGCGCAGGTGTTTTAGGGCGCAGTCCCGGGCTATCCTCCAAACCCAACTTGCGAGCGCCCCGGGTTCGCGAAGCAATTCAAGCTTGGCGTAAACCTGCACGAACGTTTCCTGCGCCATCTCCTCGGCGTCTGACGAATTGCCCAACACCGCATAGGCGCTGCTGTAGGCCGCGCGAAAATACCGCTCGACCAGCAGCTTGAACGCCTCGCTTTCGCCGCCCCGTGCGCGGCTGATCAGGCTTGCGTCATCGACCGAATCCGGCATCAACGGTCCTTAAGTTCCCGACATGACTGGGATCTGACGTGAAATCGTGCTGTTTCGCATTGTGGACTCGGAGGTTGTGGATTGAACATCGGGCCAATCCGAAATCCACATTCCACAATCCACAATCGGTGTATGCTAACGGCCATGACTGACGCAGGGCCTGATTCAAAACCGTGGCACTCCGACGGCGTACATTTCCGTTGCAAGGGGCCGGAGTGCGGCGATTGCTGCTCGGGCAAAAAGGGCAGCGGCTATGTCTGGGTCAGCGAAACTGAAATGCGCGCGATTGCGACTCAGCTTGGGCTCGAGATATGCCAGTTTACGACCAAATATGTGCGCCAGGTCGGCAACCGGTACAGCCTGATCGAGAAGTCAAACCAGGACTGCATCTTCTACATCAAGGACAAAGGTTGCGGCGTCTACGACGCGCGCCCGACGCAGTGCCGCACCTACCCGTTCTGGCCCGAGGTCGTGCGTACGCCGGAAAGCTGGGCGCTGGAGGCGCTGCAATGCCCCGGTATAGATAAGGAAGAGCCACGGGTGCCCGGCGAGGAAGTGGCCAAGCAACTAGTGATCGACGCCAAGAGATTTTCGATGCACCGTGAGTAGGGACACGCGGGTTCCACGACGAAGTCTTGGCGAAGTTGGGCAGTGTGTACGTTTTGCGAAACAGTGCCTATGCCTTTAGTTTCCCGTCCAATCATCCTCGCCTCCGGCTCGCCGTATCGGCGCAAGCTGCTTGAGGACGCGGGCATCAGCTTCACGGTCGACGTCAGCAACATCGACGAAGACCTGCACCCGCTGACGGACCCCGAGAAGTACGTGAAGGAGCTCGCCACGCGCAAGGCGCTCGCCGTTGCGGGCCGCGCGCCCAAGGACGCGCTGGTGATCGGCGCGGATACGACCTGCGCACTGGGCAATGAAATCATCGGTAAGCCAACGGACGCCGCCGATGCGCAACGCATGATCGAACGTGCATGCGGCACCGGCCTGCAACGCGTGATCACGGGCGTGTGCGTGGTCGATTGCCGCGACATGGCGCAGGTGACGTTTTCGGAAACGAGCCTGGTTGAGATGAGACCCGCAACGCGCGAGCAAATCGCGGCCTACGTGGCCAGCGGCGAACCAATGGGCAAATGCGGCGCCCTCTGCATCGAGAGCGGCCAGAGTTTCGTCAAAGCCTGGCGCGGCAGCTACACCAACATCATGGGGCTTCCCATGGAACGTTTGCTGGCGCTGCTTCTGAAGATGGCATCAGCCTGAACCGGCGGTGCCAGTGAACCAGAGCCCATCGCGTCTGCGATGGGATGTCATCACGGCTAAGCTTCCGCTAGCACGATGGCTCATCACGCGGCTGGTCTGGCCCAGTGCAATCCCCAATGCAACAATGATGCGCATGAAATCGTTAACGCAATACATGCGCACCATCCTGATTTTCGTCTGTGGCTTTGTCATCGGTCTTGCTGGATGCGTGGACAGCGGGCCATCAAGAGATGCGGTCGACAAGACGTTGACTGTGTACATCCCCTACAACGACAGAATCGTCGAGCAATCGCTTTCCGAAGAAGAACGTGCAGCTTTTGCGGCCCTAATGCGCGAGAAGTACAAGATTCCGGAGCGAATGACCAAAGACCTGCCCGACGGACGAATTACGGTTAATGGCCGATATTGGGACGTGTTTTCAGGCTGCGCAATCCACCAGGAAGGTAATCGATCTACGTCAGGGTATGGCGTGAATGGTGTTTCATTTCGATTCGAAGGGGACAGAACATCCGGAAAGATTGACTTGTCTGAACTCGTCGCCTGGTATCGCAAGAACCAAGGCGGTTGATTCTCTCTTATTTAGGCGTGGGCTGAGTGAACCAGAGCCCATCGCGTTAGCGATGGGATAAACACCCTATGCGTTACAACGATCCTGCAGCGTACTTGATTACATATACTTGCTACGGTACATGGCTCCACGGTGACGAACGTGGATCGGTGTCGCGTGATCTTGCCGCCTATGGCTGGCCCCGACTGGAAACGGACCCCAAGCTTGTCCACCACTTCGAATCCAAGTTGCGGTTTCCGCCGTTGATTCTTGATGACCCCATGCGAAGTGCCGTCGATGCCGCCATTCGCGAGGTTTGCGTTCATCGTGAGTGGTACTTGGGCGCGCTCAATGTCCGCACCAACCATGTGCACGTCGTGGCAAACGGACGGGTCGGTGTTTCCAAAATTCTTGGCGACTTCAAACGATATTCAACCCGCCGCCTTCGCGAGTTGAAGCTGGTGTTGCCCGACCGTCCTGTGTGGACCGACGGCGGAAGCACTCGGTATTTGTGGGACACGGATTCTCTGGCCCACGCTGTGCACTATGTGTTGCACAGGCAATGAACCAATCCCATCGCTGACGCGATGGGCTCTGGTTCTCTAGGCCGTTGTATTGAGACGCACCGGTTGTCGTTTGGCGCCCCAGGTGCCGGGTTTGGCGTTGAAGACGCCGGGGATTTGGGTCGCACAGAATTTGCACTTGCCGTCCGCGGTTAAATTCCAGGCCGTCAGCGTGTGCCAGTCGCGACCGATTAATTTCTTGCGGCAACCGGGGCAATACGTGCTTTCGCCGTCTTCGTCATGGACGTTGCCGGTGTAGACGTAACGCAGGCCTTCATCCATTGCGATTTTGCGCGCGCGCGTCAGCGTCGCTTCCGGCGTGCGCGGCTTGTCGGTCATCTTGAAGTCCGGGTGAAAGGCCGTGAAGTGCAGCGGCACGTCAGGGCCGAGATTCTTCATGAACCACTGCGACATCTCGCGAATTTCCGCGTCGCTGTCGTTTTCGCCGGGAATAATCAGCGTCGTGACCTCGAACCAGACCTTGGTCTCGTGCCGCAGATAAACCAGCGTGTCCAGCACGGGCTGCAAATGCCCGATGCAATCCTTCTGATAGAACTTTTCCGTAAATCCCTTCAGGTCGACGTTCGCCGCATCCATGTGCGCGTAGAATTCGCGCCGCGGCGCGTCGCAGACGTAACCCGCGGTCTTGGCGACGGCCTTGACGCCGAGTTTGCGGCACTCGTCGGCAACATCGATGGCGTATTCGTGGAAGATCACGGGGTCGTTGTAGGTGAACGCGACGCTGTCGCAGCCCAGTTGTTTGGCGGCCTGCGCCACGGCGGCGGGCGAAGCCTGGTCGGCGAGCGTGTCCATTTCGCGCGACTTCGACATGTCCCAGTTCTGGCAGAAGCGGCAGCCCAGGTTGCAGCCCGCGGTGCCGAAGCTCAGGATCGGCGTGCCCGGCAGAAAATGGCTGAGCGGTTTCTTTTCAATCGGGTCGATGCAGAAGCCCGAGGAACGCCCGTAAGTCGTCAGCACGATTTCGCCGCCGACATTGGCGCGCACGAAACAAAAACCGCGCTGGCCCTCGCCAAGTTTGCACAGGCGCGGGCAAATGTCGCACTGCACGCGGCCATCGTCGAGTTTGGTCCAGTGTTTCGTTGGGTGGATGTCGGTGATTACTTCAGTCATCGGAGTATGAACAAGCTTCGAGCCGTCAAAATTCCCAGTATCAAAAGGCGTGGCCCGTTGTCGGTAGTCAGTTGCCGGTAACGACAACGACGATATAGGGAAGGGCGATAGCTTGTACTGACAACCGGCTACTGTCCCGGTTTGCGCTTTTCAGGCATACGCACGCTGGGCGGCGAGCCGGGCTTGCCCGGCGCGGGCAGCCGCACGCTGGTGGTGCCATTGCCGCCGCCCACAGGTACTTTGGCGGGCGCTGGCGGCGCAGGTTTGGCGGGCGCGGGGATATTGGTGATGCGTTGCGGCGGCTGGCCCGGAGGAAGCGGCGCGCGGCCTGAATTGCCGTTGGGCGGCACACTGCGGCTGGAACTTCCCGGCAGCACCGGGCGAGGCGCGCCTGCGCCGGGGACCTGGCCGGTGGGCTTCTTGTGGACGCCGCTGCCGCCGGGCAGCACCGGGCGGCGGATGCTGGTGGTTGAGCCGCCGGGGTTGGCGACGGGCGCGCGCACACTTCCCGCGCCGGGAATGGGGTTGCGGACGGACGTCGAGTTCGCGGGCAGCGAACGAATGCTGGCCGACGGCGAGCGCTGGTTGCGGCCGCTGCCGGTGCCAAGCGCAAAGGGATTGCCCGGGTCGTTGCTGGGGTCGTAGACCATGTCAGCCGCGCCCTTGAGCACTTCGCCGATGTCATCGACGATCTGGCGCGCGGTCTGGTAGCGGATGTCGCGGTCCTTGGCCATCATCTTTTCGATGAAGTAGTGCATGTGCATGGAAATTTTGCCGCCCTTGAGCATGTGGGCGTCGAGGTTTTCCATCACCTGTTTGGACATGATTTCCATCTGGTCCTGGCCCGCAAAGGGCAGCTTGCCGATGACCATGTGGTAAAGCGTCGCGCCAAGGCTGTAGATATCGGCGCGGATGTCGACGTCGGCCTGGCCCTTGGCTTGTTCGGGCGAGATGTACTGGACCGTCCCGCAGGTTTCATCCAGGTACTTGCCCTTGAGGTCGCCGCGGATGGGCGCTGCAAAGCCAAGGTCAACGAGCATCACGCGGCCGTCTTTGTTCCACATGATGTTGTCGGGCTTGACGTCCTTGTGCACGTAGCCCTTTTCCTGCATGTAGGCCAGGCCCTTGGCGGCCTCAGTGATGACGTGGATGGCCTTGGTCTCGGGGAAGCTGCCTTCCTTGTCAAGCATGTCCTGGATGCTGACGCCGTTGATGTATTCCATGCTCATGAAGTACAGCGGCACCGGGCCCTCTTTTTGCGCGACGCCGAACTCATAGCCGCGCGCGATGTTGGGACTATCGAATTCCTTGAGCAGTTTGCCCTCAAGCATGAACCGCTCGACGAAAACTTTGTTGCGCGTGTGCTTGGGGAAAAGCACTTTCAGTGCGCAGCGCTGGTTGTTGCGCTTGTCGGTGGCGAGGAACACGCTGGCCATGCCGCCCTGGCCGACTTCTTTTTGAACGTCGAAGATCTTGATCAGGCGCGCCTGATCGAGGCTGACTTTGTCGCCGCCGGGCATGGGCGCCTCGGCGGGCTCGGGCATGCCACCGGTAAGCGACTCGGCTTGCTCGGCGGTCAGGATGCCCATCTCGATGGCGATGTCGAGGATGTTCGCGGGCTTGCCGGCATCCTCACGACGCATCTGCTCGTCGACGCATTCCTGCGCCTTGGTGCGGTCGATGAGCCCCTGCTTGACAGCAAGGGCGAGGATGAGCATTTCCTGCTTCGTTGCCATGTCTAGGCTTCTTCGGGCGCCTCACCATCGGCGTCAATCAGGATTTCGTCGCACATTTTATGCACGCCGTTGATCACCAGCACCGTGATCAGTTCCTTCTCGACCTTGGGAAATTCGTCAATCGAGTCCTTGATGGACATGAGCTTGTCGCGGATCTCGGACTCAAGGCCATCCACGCGGCGCGACAACTCCGGGTGGCGCAGCTTGATGGTGCGAACGCGGTCGAAGACTTGAGTGACGATGCCCGGCTTGATACCGCTGTCGGTTTCGGACTTTGAACGTTTCTTGACGGCCATCTCAACCTCTATGGAGTGCCTGTTCGATATGCCGGAATGTTGGCAGGCGCATAGTGTACGTCAAAGTTGCCTGACTGTGCGAGTGTTTAAACGCTAGATGGCAGCCTTGTAGCGCGTATTATGGCGCAGGGCAGCGGTTCGAAGTTCACCGGGAGACTCATCCATGCGTTGGCAGTCCATTTTTCCTGCGTTGATAATTGTGCTGTTGGGAACCTTTGTGGGGCTTTCCATCGTGATGGCGCAGACCACGACCAAAGACACCAACAAACCGGCGGATGGCGCCAAGGACGCGCCTTCAAAGGACACTCCCGCCAAGGACGGCACAAAAGATGGAACGAAGGACGGCGCCAAGGACGGCGTCAAGAAGGATGCAACCAAGGACGGCGCGAAAGAAGAATGGCTTACCGATGAAGGCATGGAAAAGCTGATGGAAGGTATCCAGGAAGAGTGGGACAAACTCAAGGCCGCCCAGCGCACCAAAGTCAGCAAAGACGCCAGTGACGCCGCCGACAAACTCGCGGAACTTGCGCCCAAGATGTTGAAATTCCACAAGGCTGACGTGCGCGACGCCGAGGACTACAAGGACTGGGCCGCCGACCTTGAAAAGCAGGCCAAGGAATACTCCAAGGTTGCCAAGAAGAGCAGTTGGGACGACGCCGCAAAGTGCAAGGACAAGATTGGCAGCTCCTGCGGCGGCTGCCACAAGAAGTACCGGCCCAAGGAAGACTAACTAAAGGAAGACAACCTGGCGTTTTGGGGCCGGACATCGTCCGGCCCTTTTGTTTGCGCGATTGCAAAGGGCAGAGTTAGCGCCCGCCAATTGCATTGAATCGCCCACGTAAACCCCATTTCGGATAGATACTTGCGCAAAGTTGGCGTGATGGGTAACTTCGTTGCGATTCTTTTTTGTTCGTATATTGATTGGCTTCGGAGGCGAGTTCGTTTCCGGGCTGAGTGACGGGTTGTATTCGGACCACGGCGGTCCAAGGACCGCCATGCGAGGCGAACTATGTTAACGAGACCCAGTCTTTGCGTCGTCGCGTTGTTACTGGCCTTCCTGATGACGGACTTGCACGCCGCCAACGGCTTTTATGTGCCCGGCGGCGGTGACGGCAACTGGACCACGGGCGGCACCAACGGTGACGACGGCGACTGGGATATTGCAAGCAGCACCATTCCCACAGTGCCGGTGACTTACCCGGGTTTTGGTGGCGCCGGTGAGTTAGCGAGCTTCGATGCCGCAGGCCCCCAGAGCGTCACGATTTCGGCAGACCCCGGCGGTCCGGATGTCCACATCGACGGTTCTGCCAGCGTTACGATCACACTGGCCACGGCGACTTCGGGCTTCCAGGACGTCGATATCGCTGCAGGCGGCACGCTGGCTCTAACCGGCAACGGTACGATCATGTTCGCCAGCCTGTTGATCGGCAACGGCGCAACCCTGTCCGTGGGGGCCAACGTCACCCTCATCATCGGGGCCCCCGTCACGTTTGGCGCAAGCACAGTGGTCAACTCGGGCGTGATGCGTTTTGACAACAACGCGGACTTTACCGGCGTGACGCTCACAAACACCGGCACCCTGCGCTTTGACAGCACCAACCAGAGCAACATGGTTACAACGGGCGGCGTTGACCTCGGCACGACGGTCGACTGTGTTGGGGCGGCAAATACCACCACCGTGAACGACATGCTGAACTGCACCAACCTGACGTTGGGCAGCGCAGGCACTGTCACCTTCGCAGGCGGCGTCAACATGGCCGGCAACCTGACCCAGACCTCGGGCACGGTCAACCTGGGTGCAAACTCGTCCATCGGAAACAGCGGGGGAGACGCCGCCACGATTTCAGGCGGCAGCCTCGACGGCACCGGCTTCAACGTCAACTTCCGCGACATCACGGTCAGCGGCAGTGGCTCGGTAACCACGGGCAGCAGCAACATCACCGGCACCACCGCCTCGTTCAATACCTCCGGCACCATCGCTATCGGCAACGCCACGTTCAACAGCAGCGCCACAACGACGCTGACTCCGGACTCGGTGAACGACTTCACTGGCGACATCACCGTGGGCAGCGGCACAACCCTCGTGCTTGCCGGCAACCTGAGACTGGTCGGCATCTTCGCCCTCAACGCCAACAACAACCTGACCATCAACAACGGCGTGCTGCTGCGTGTTGACGGCAACTTCATCTGCGGCGGTGCGGGCAGCCTGATCGTTGGCACCGCAAACCCTGCGCTGGATCTGCGCGGCGGCACCGTCACGTTTGCCACTGTCACGATCACGAACAACGGCGGCATCGTGTTTGACAGCACCCTCAACACGGTCAACGTGAACAACTCCAACCGCCTTACCGGCGACATCGACACCAATGAGCAGGTTGCCACGGGCAACACTGTGGCCTTTGACGCCAATACGCTCAGCATCGCGACGCTGGACATGAACGGCAACGCCAACGTCACCTTCGGCGCGGGCGTGACCACCACGGGCGCGGTGACCCGCTCAGGCGCGGGCAACGCCACACTGACGGGCGCGGCGACGTTTGCCACCACACTTGCCAAGAGCGGCGGCGGCACCTTGGCGCTGAGCGGCGGCGGTTCGATAACCGGCGACCTGACCGTCACCGGGGGATCTTTGACCAGCGGCGGCACTCTCACCCTCGGCGGCGCGAACGTCAATTTCACCGGCGCAGGCAACATCACGCTCGGTAACGTTGCCTTCAACCGGGCCGGGACCACCGACCTGACGCTTGCCGCCGTTGACGACCTCGCCGGCGACGTCTCGATTGCGGCGGGCACAACCCTCAACGTGATCGGTTCAATTACCTTTTTCAATACCGGCGCCCTCAACATTGCCGCAACCGGCACGCTGGAACTCAACAACGCGGCGGCGGTGTTCACGGGCGTAACGGTGAACAACAGCGGCACGATCAACTTTGACACCACGGGAACCAACATCACGGTGACTAGCGCCGGGCAGCTTGGCGGAGTACTGGGCTTCATCGGCGGAACAGGCACAACGATTTTCTCGACCAACCCCGGCGCAAGCACCCTTAACATTACCCTCGGCAACACGCTGCGCTTTACCGGCGCCACGGTGTTCACGGGCATCACGGTGAACAACAACGGCATCATAAACTTCCAGGGCACGTTCAACGTAACAGCGCTTGGCGCCACCAACCTGGGCCACCTCCAGGTCGCAAGCGGCACGGTTACATTCATTACTGCGGCGCTGACGGTCACGGATTTCGACCTGCAGGGCACGGCGAACGCGACCGTGAACCTTGCCTTCACCTCGACCGGCACCACGGTTTCAAACACCAGCACCGGCGTCCTGATGTTCACCGGCGCGGTCACTATCGCGGGCAACCTTGAAAATACCGGCAACGGTACTGTTGAAATCGACGCCGGCGGCACGGTCGGCGGCCTGCTGGCCCAGAACAACTCGATCATCAATGTCGACGGCGCCCTGATTGTGACGGGTGACGTCACTGCCCAGGATAACACGACCATCGACGGCACCGGCTTCGCCCTCGACATCGCCGGGAATGTGTCGGTCACTACCACGGCCGATTTCATCGCGGGCAACGGCACGCAGATCGGCGGCTCCACCGTGACGCTGAACAGCACGGGGACCATCCAGGTTGGCAGCGTCACTTTTGATCGCGCCGGCACCACCACGCTGACCTACAACCAGGCCAACTATTTCACGGCCAACTTCACCGTCAGCGACGGCACGACGCTCAACGCGACCGGCAACCTCACGATCAACGGGGTGCTCACGGTGGGCAGCGGCGCGGCCGCGACCTTCGACATCAATGCGGGCAACCTGACATTGACCGCGGCAACCGGCACCGTGGCGGCAAACGGAATCCTCGACGTCGGCGGTTCGCTTACGCTGACGGGCACCACGCTGACGGTCAACGGCACGCTCAACCTTGCCGGCGATCTCACGGAGACCGGCAACGGCACGCTTGCCGGCGCGGGCACCACCAGCTTCGCTGTGGTTGCGACGATCAACATCAACATTGACGGCACGGGAACCTTCTCGCTCACTGCTGCGACGGTTGCCGCGGCGACGACGGTCAACCAGAACGGCGACCTGCTGCTGATCGGCAGCGTGACGCTGGCGGGCAACGGCACCTGGAACGGCAGCGGCAATACGCTGGGCCTTGCCGCGGCCGCAACGGCCGTGACCATCACGGTCAACACCGGGTCGTTTGCCGTTGATTCCTTCACCGCGGGCAACACCGCGGGTGCGGACGTGACGGTGGTCGTGGCCGACGCAGGCAGCTTCACGATTATCTCGACAACGGTGCCCCTGGCCAACGCCGGCGGCCAGAACACGCTGACGCTGAGCGAAACCTCGACGGGCACGATATTGATCACCGGCGACGTTACTGTGGCCTCGGACGACGCCGGCACGCAAGGCGACGGCGGTTCGCTTTCGATCACCGCGTCTTCAACGGTCACCATGCAGGGCGACGTAACCATCGGCACGACGGGCCTTGGCGGCGCCGACCTTCCCGTCGACGGCTGCCAGTTGTCGCTGGGCGGCGCTTCGACGCTGATTTTAGGCCCCAACGCCGTAACGCCGACATTCGCCGTTGGCCGCAAC
Source organism: Planctomycetota bacterium (assembly GCA_020848275.1). Classification (GTDB taxonomy): domain Bacteria; phylum Planctomycetota; class UBA8742; order UBA2392; family UBA2392; genus JADLAK01. The sequence continues at coordinate 32,332 of JADLAK010000101.1, read as the reverse complement.
TCGATCCTGGCGGCTTCGGGCTCGGTGGGCAACGAAGCGGCGATCACGCTGGCAAGCGGCACGGCTTATGCCATGACGCTGGACGGCGGCGTCAATGTCGGCTTCCTCGACATCGACGGTTACGACGCGGCGGGCCTGCAATTGCTTGCCAACTTCGGCGAGGTCCTGGTGGTTACGTTCACATTCAATAACGTCAACTTCCTGGGCGGCACGGTGGGCGGCACGCACCTGTCAGTGACGCCGGACCTCGTCAACGCGCGCGGCGGCACCGGCGTGGGCCAGGCTCGTTTCTCGGAAATTCATTTCGACAGCGACATCACCGATACGGGCTTGATCGTGACGGCGATGGTCGTCAACACATCGAGCCTCAAAATCGCCAACGCCGTCGACGATTATGGCGTCGGCTTTACCGTCACAGCGGTGGAGGCCGAGACCACCGGCGTAACGGGCTCCATCGGCGGCGACAACGATCTTGCCGACGAAATCAACAACATCACCTGGGGCGCGCTGGCGCAGAACAACGTTGTCACGGTCAGTAATGCGCCGAGCAACCCCTTTGGCGTCTCGATGGGGCTGGGCACAACGCAGGTGCTGCTGATTGCCACTTTTGCGGCGGCGGGCAGCGACCCGGATATCACGGTTAACAGCATTCGCCTGACCTTCAGCGGCAACAACATCGCGACCAACATTGAGAACGTGTTCATTACGTTTGACACGAACCTCGATGGCGTGGGCGATTCGCCCTTCTCGACCTCGCAGGATCCCTCCGGCGCCGGCGCGTTTACCTTCACCGGCGACACGCAGGTCATCACTAACGGAACCAGCATGCGCATGATGGTCATCGGCGACATCATCGGCGGCGCGGACGTTGACGACATCCAGGTTGAGATTATTGACGCGTCGCTCGATGTCGGCACGGATGTGGCGTCGGCGGCCACGGGTTCGGCGGACAGCGGCGTGCGCGCCATCGCCTCGACCAGCGGCGTCATTTATGCGGGCACGGGCAATCCCGGCGTGCAGACCGCCAACCCGGGCGACATCAAGTCGGCCCTGCATTTCAACATCAGCGTGGATGCGGACAGCCCCATCGAGCTCACGCTGACCTCGATCCGCATCGGCATCCAGACCAACGAGAGCGGCACCAACCTCGCCATCGACCACATCGCGTCACTGACGTTGTGGCAGGGCAACGGCGACGCAAGCTTGGGCGGCGGCGAAGTGCTGCTTGAAACCGTCGATAACGGCGCCACAGCCAACGGCTGGGCCGAAACCGGCAACCTTGTCGAAGTCACCTTCGGGCCCACCAACATCGTGATCCTGCCGGGGGCTTTCCAGGACTTCTGGGTGTCGATCACCTTCACCGCGGTTGCAGTCGATGGTGTGCCGCAGCCGACCTACACGGTGTTCATCGACAACACCGCCGGCGACGCGCTCAACGGCGGCGGCACCACGGCTTTCCAGGGCATTGTCAACGGAGGCAGCATCAACCTTGCGACCGCCACGCCCGGCGACCCGCTGGAAAAAGAAGACACTTACCACGACGAAGACAACTCCTGCGAACTTGCCGCGCACAACCAGGGCCGCTTGCCTCTGGTGCTGGTGTTGCTGCTTGTTGCCGCCGCTGCATTGGGCGTCGGCAGACGTTTGCGGAACAAGGAATCGATGTAAGAAACGGCGCGCGGGCCGTAAGGGATGTACCGCGGAATGTGACGGGATGCAGTATTGAGAAAAATGTGAGGTAGCTGCGGCGCTTGACCGTTTGAGTCCGGCGCGGATATTCTTAACCGAGCTCAGGGGCGCACGTTCGAAAACGTGCGCGACTTGGGCCAGTGTGATGGGGGGCCAGGTGCGCAAACTCGGCAAGGGACTTGTGGTTGGGGCGGCGCTGGTGTTGATCGGCGCGCTGAGCGTGGGTTGTGCCGCAGGCAAGACCTATACGCAAAACGGAGAGCAGATCTCGATTGATGAGGGCCTTTATGTCAAGGCGCTCAACTATCAGCGCGACAAGGACTACGCGCGCGCGCTGCACGCGTGGGAAGAACTCCTGGACAAGGAGCCCCGATGCGCGCTGGCCCACGCCAATCGCGGGAAAATTTACGACGCGTTGAACATGGTGCCGGACGCCATCCAGAACTACGAGTCTGCGATGCGTTACGACCCGAGCAACACCGAGACGATGGCCAACCTCGGCGCGGCTTACCTGAGGGCCGGGCGCGTGAACCAGGCGCTGGACATCCTCAATGACTGCGTGTCGAAGGATCCTTACCGGGCAACGGCGCACTTCTGCCTCTCGGGCGCCTACCTCGAGGCCAAGCAGTTCGACAAGGCGATTTTGCATGCGGACGTCGCCGTCGACCTCGTTGCTGTCCCGTCCAAGACCACTGAAAGCGGCCTGGACCCGACGGTGGACCGCGAGCGCCTTGGGATGTACCTGCTGCGCCAGGCCGAGTGCCACATCGAGCGCGGCGAGTTCGAAAAGGCCAAGGCCTGCATCGCACGCGTCGAGAAGCAGTGCAACATGACCGTGCCGGTCGAGCTCACCGCTCGCATCCCGGCGGCGCCGGCTGAAGAACCCAAGCGTCCGAACTAACGGAGCAGGGGTTGATGGATGTGGGCGGACAAAGAAGTGAAGAGGTAGGAATCAATGGCGGATCAACCCAACAGTGGCGGTGAAGTGAAGCCGCAGTCGCAGCAGGTGCGTTACGTCCGCAGCGTCTCCTCAGCGCCCCAACAGACGGCGGCCGGGGCAGCGCCTGCGCAGCAGACGACGGCCCCGCCGCCTCCGCCCGCATCAGGCACCGGCTCGGTTGTGCCGGGCGCCGTCCCGGCGCCCGGCGCTCCGCCGGCTCGCCGCGCCCCGAACCTCTCGGTGTTGCAGGGCGGCGCACGCAGTTCGCCCAACATGCCGCGTTTTGCCGACCCGGCCAAGAAAGCCAAACGGCTGGGCGAGTTGCTGCTTGAAGCCAAGGTCATTGAAGAAGACCAGCTTGAGCACGCGCTGAAGATCCACAAGCAGACCAACAAACTGCTGGGTCGCGTGCTGGTGGAAGCAAGCTTAATTGAAGAAGCCGACCTGATTAAATACCTCGCCATCAACATGGGCGTGGAGGCGGTCAACCTCGGCGCAGAAGGCGTGATCAACAGCGAATCCGTGCTGCTGATCCCCGAAAAAATCGCCCGCCGCTTCAACCTGATCTGCTTCAAGTCAGAGGGCGACGAGTTGCATGTCGCCATGGCCATGCCCCAGGACCTGATGGCCGTCGACAACCTAAAGACGTCGACAGGCAAAAAGGTTCGCATCTTCATCGCCACGCGCCCGCAGATTGCCGACGCGATCGACAAACATTACGCCCAGCAATACAGCATGGACCAGATGGGCGACGACCTCGAAAACGTCGACGCTGAGCTGATTTCGGAAGCGATGGAAAAGAAGGGTATCGACCAGGAAGCGGCCGACGCCGCCCAGGACGCGCCCGTCGTCAAGTACGTCAACGCGACGTTGTTCGAGGCCATCAAGCTGCGCGCCTCGGACATCCACTTTGAGCCCTTCGAACACACCGTTACCGTTCGCTTCCGCATTGACGGCGCGCTCCAGGAATTCAAGGCGCCGCCCAAGCGCCTGTTCGCCGCAGTCACGTCGCGCATCAAGATTATCTCCAACCTCGACATCGCCGAACGCCGCCTGCCGCAGGACGGTCGATGCAAACTGAAGGTGCAGGACCGCGAAATCGACATGCGTGTATCCACGCTGCCTGTCGTCCACGGCGAAAAGATCGTGATGCGCGTGCTTGACAAAACGGCCACGACCCTGGACATCAACGACCTCGGCTTTGACCCGATCACGCTCAAGGAAATGAAGCGAATTCTGAATTCGCCCCACGGCGTTATCGTGCTCACCGGCCCCACCGGCTCGGGCAAAACGACCACGCTGTATTCATTCCTGAAGCATGTGTTCACACCCGATGTGAACGTCGTGACGGTCGAAGACCCCGTCGAATATCAGCTTGCGGGCATCAACCAGGTGCAGGTGAAGGCGGCCATTGGCATGACGTTCGCCGGCGCGCTGCGAAGCATCCTGCGCCAGGACCCTGACGTGGTGATGGTCGGCGAAATGCGTGACAAGGAAACGCTCGAAGTCGCCATCCGCGCCGCGCTCACCGGCCACTTGGTGTTCAGCACCGTCCACACCAACAGCGCAGTCGCGACGGTTACGCGCATGGCGGACATGGGCCTTGAGCGATTCATGATTACGTCGTCGCTGGTCTGCGCGATTTCGCAGCGCCTGATCCGCACGATCTGTTCCAAGTGCAAAGAGCCCGTCGAAATGACGCCGCCCTTGAAGAAGCAATTGTCGGACAGCTTCAAGCAGGACGTGGATATCCAGTTGTTCAAGGGCAAGGGCTGCGAACGCTGCCACGGATCGGGCTACAAGGGCCGACTTGCCGTGCACGAGTACATGACCATGACGCCCAAGCTGCGCGAAATGGTGCTTGATGAACGGCCCGAGCAGGAACTCGAACACGAATGCCTGCGCGTGGGCATGCGCAATTTGCGCCAGAGCTGTTTTATGAAACTGCTGGACGGCCTGACCACCGTTGAAGAAGCGGTCAGCCTCTTCTACGAAGACTTCTAGACGAAGAAAGCGACCTCGTGGCCGGAAACGCACCTAGCGATGGACTGGTCCGCCTGGATGACCTTCTGGTCTTCACGCGGCGCGCCGAAGTGTCGGACCTTCACCTCACTGTCGGTGTGCCGCCCGTGTTGCGCATTGACGGGCAGTTGCGCGCCATTGAAGGTTTCAAGCCCCTCACGCCCGCAGACACGCGCTCACTTGCCCAGGAACTGCTCGACGAAAAGCAGATGGCCGAGCTCGACAAGACGCGCGAAATGGACTTGTCATTCGGCCGCCGCGGCGCGGGCCGCTACCGCCTTAACGTCTACTGGCAGCGCGGCAGCATTGGCCTGGCGATCCGCGTTATCCGCTCGACTATCCCGACCATCGACGAGCTCGGCCTGCCGCAAGTGTGCAAACAGTTTGCGACTGAGGACAAGGGCCTGCTGCTGGTCACCGGCCCTACGGGCTCGGGCAAGTCGACGACTCTGGCGGCGATGATCCAGTTCATCAATCAGAACGAGTCGTGCCATATCATCACGGTGGAAGACCCCATCGAGTACCTGTACCGCCACGAGCGCAGCATCATCAACCAGCGCCAGGTGCACGACGACACGATGACCTTCCACGCGGCGCTGCGCCACATCCTGCGCCAGGACCCGGACGTGATATTGATCGGCGAAATGCGCGACCTTGAAACTATTGAGGCCGCCATGACCATGGCCGAAACCGGCCACTTGGTGTTTGCGACATTGCACACCACCGACGCCGTGCAGACCATCAACCGCATTGTTGACGTGTTCCCGCCCAACCAGCAGCAGCAGGCGAAAGTGCAGTTGTCGTTCGTGCTGATCGGCGTGATTGCGCAGCAACTCATCCCGCGCACCAAGGGCGGCCGCGTGCTGGCGATGGAAATCCTGCGAGTCAACGCCGCGGCGCGCAACATGATCCGTGAAAACGAAGTGCACCAGATCTACACCATTCTCGAGACAGGTTCGCGCGAAGGCATGATCACGATGAACCAGTGGCTGTACAACCTGTACGTGCACGGCGAAATCACGCGCGAAGTGTGCCTGTCGCGTTCAACCAACACCGAGCAGATGAAGCGCATGCTGTCGCAAAAGGGCGGCGCCCAGGGCGAAACTGCCGGCGGGGCCGCGATTCGGCGTTAACCGCCGCATCTTTTGGCAGTTGCGGGGCTGCCGGGGACGGCGGCCCTTTGGTATACTGGCGTTTTCACTTTGAATTGACGCCTCGGCGGGCGAAGGAGACTTTATGCCGCTTTATACCGTGACGGCGCGCGATGCGTCCGGCAAGACGGTCAACCAGGTCAAGGATGCGCCATCTGTGGGCGACCTGGTCGCTGAACTGAAGCGGTCAGGGCTCACCGTCATCGGCGTCAAGGCTGAGGGCCAGGGCGTCGGCGGCGGTCCTTCCAACGCGCCGACAGAGGCCAAGGCCCAGGCCAAGAGCCAGAGCAGCTTCCAGTCGTTATTCCAAAAGCCAGTTAAGGTTTCCGATCTCGCCGCGTTTTGCCGCCAGATGGCGACAATGCTCAAGGCCGGTCTTTCGCTGATCGATTCGCTGGAAACCATCACCGAAGAAACCGAAAACCCGACCTTCAAACCCGCGCTGAGCCAGATCATCCTTGACGTGGAGGCGGGTTCCAAGCTCTCCGCCGCATTCGGCAAGCACCCGCACATCTTCCCGGCGCTGATGGTGAGCATGGTGGAGGCCGGCGAAGTGTCCGGTTCGCTCGACCAGATCCTTGAGCAGTTGGGCACGTTCTTCAAACGCCGCCACAAACTGATCTCGAAAATCAAGGCGGCCTCGGCTTACCCGAAATTCATCGCCGGCTTCTTCGTCCTGATCGTGGCGGGTATCTTTACCTTCCTCATTCCTCAATTCGAAGAAGTCTTTAAACGCTTCGGCGGTGATCTGCCGCCCTTGACGAAACTGCTGATTTTCGTCAGCAAGATCTTCACGGGCTATTGGTTCATCATGATTCCCGTGTTTATCGGCGCAGGCCTGCTGTTCTACTTCTGGCGTCGAACGCCCGCGGGCGCAGCCAACTGGGACCGCCTGGTGATGAAAATGCCGCTGTTCGGGCCCCTGGTGGTCAAGTCGGGCGTTTCGCGCTTCTGCATGACGCTCTCGACGCTGATCCGCAACGGCATCACGCTCGACCAGTCGCTGGAAATCGTCTCGCGCACCTTGGGCAATGTGGTGCTTGAACAGGCGATCATCGAGGCTCGCCAGAAACTGATCCAGGGCTACAGCCTGTTCCAGGCAATCAGCGAAAGCGGCATCTTCCCCGGCCTGATGACCAAGATGATCAAGGTCGGTGAGGACTCGGGTGCATTGCCTGACATGCTCAACGACGTGACGGACTACTACGAAGAAGAAGTGAACTCGACAGTCGACGGCATTACCTCGCTGATCGAGCCGATCCTCATCTGCGGTCTCGGCGGTATCGTGCTTGTGGTCGTGCTGGGCATCTATCTGCCGATCTTCAACCTGTCCAAGACGGCGTCGGCCGCGGCCGAAAAGACCGCCGGGTAAGGGTTGGATAGTCATTGTGGGACAAGGGCGCCTTCGGGCGCCCTTGGTTTTTTGCGGTGCAGCCTCCGACATTTTGGATTTTAGATTTTGGATTTTGGATTAGGCTGAACACCGTGCCCAAGCCCGACCGCGAACCCTGGTTTGTTAGAGCATTCGGTCCTGAATACCTCGCGCTCTACGCCCACCGGTCGGAAGCCGAGGCCCGCAAGCAAGTTGTGGCGATTCTCGACTCAGGCCTGCTGCCGCGTAAAGGCCGCATCCTCGACCTGTGTTGCGGCGCCGGCCGCCACCTCAAGGTGCTGCGGGCACAGGGCCTGGGAGTGTTTGGCCTCGACCTTTCGATGGACTTGCTCCGTGCCGGTTCGCGCGGCTGGGTCGTGCGCGCTGACATGCGCCGCGTGCCCTATGCCGACGGCAGCTTCGCCGCGGTGCTTAGCCTGTTCACCAGCTTCGGCTATTTCGATGACGCCGAAAACCTGGGCGTATTGCGCGAGATCCGCCGCGTGCTCGAGCCCGGCGGCCGGGTGGTGATCGACACGATCAATCCCGGCCCCACGATCGCGGCGCTCAAGCCCGAGACAGTCGAAAGTACCGACGCCGGAACCTTGCGCGCGCGTCGCCGTGTCGAAGGTCGCCGCATCATCAAGGACATCGAACTTGTGAGGGGAGGCGAAACCCGCCGCTGGCATGAGTCTGTCATGGTGTTCGAACCAGCCGAACTCGATGGAATGCTGGCGAAAGCCGGGCTCAAGACCGTCGCGCGCTATGCCGACCTCGGCGGCGGGCGGTTCGAGCTTGCCAACAGTCCCCGCCAAGCCGTCGTCGCCGCCGCCTGATTGTTGAAAACCCGGGGCCGCCGCCCTTGATTCGGCGGGCGTTTCGGTAAATTATGCCGGCATGGAAAACACTCTGCTCACTACCGACCTTAAAGGTTCCGGCATCAAACTTCTGGCCCGCGGCAAGGTCCGCGACGTCTACGAAGTCGACAACAACATCCTGCTGGTGGCGACGGACCGCCTCTCGGCCTTTGACGTCGTCATGAACCAGGGCATCCCCGGCAAGGGCCGCATCCTGACACAGCTTTCGCTGTTCTGGTTCGACTTGCTCAAGGACAAGGTCGAAAACCATCTTGTCACGACCGACGTCGCGAAAATGCCCACAAGCCTGCATGCTTTCAAAGCTCAACTTGAGGGCCGCAGCATGCTCTGCCGCAAGGCGCAGATATTCCCCGTCGAGTGCGTGGTGCGTGGCTACGTCGCCGGCAGCGGCTGGAAGGATTACCAGGCCACGGGCGCTATCTGCGGCCACAAGCTGCCCGCCGGGCTCAAGCAGGCCGAAAAGCTGCCCAAGCCGATCTTCACGCCCTCGACCAAGGCGCCCAAGGGCCAGCACGACGAGAACATCAGCTTCGAGCAATCGGCCAGGATCGTGGGCGAGTCCAACGCGGCCAAATTGCGCGACCTCACGCTTTCCACCTACACGACCGCCAGCGAATACGCGGCCAAACGCGGCATCATCATCGCCGACACGAAGTTCGAGTTCGGCCTGTACGAAAACCGCATCATCCTGTGCGATGAGGTGCTGACGCCCGATTCCTCGCGTTTCTGGGACGCATCGAAGTACAAGACCGGGACGAGTCCCGAAAGTTTCGACAAGCAGATCGTGCGCGACTGGCTCGACAAGCAGCCCTGGAACAAGAAGGCGCCTGCGCCGGACCTGCCCGCCGACATCATCGAGCGCACCCGCGCCCGTTATGCCGAGGTCGTGGAGAAGCTGACCAGGAAATAGCGGGGCTGGCACCGCTGCTGTTTGCGGAATCTGTGTTCATCCGCGTTCATCTGTGGCTAAATGCACGACTGTGCCGCTGGATTCAGCCAAATCGGACCCGTTTGAGAACCTGCGCGAGCAACTTTCGCGCGCCGACCGCGTTTTGGGTTTTGCCCGCAAGCTCAAACACGACAGCGGCGCCGTGCCGCCCGGGCTCAGCCAAGATTTCTCACAGGCCCGCAGCGGCATCGAAAAAGAATTCGTGCGCGTCCACGCCGACCTGCCGCCCAACGTGCGCGAACGCCTGAAAGAGTTTTTGATCCGCACCCGCAGCCTCGACAGCGCGGGCGTCGACCAGAACCTCGATAAACTTGCGCGCCGCGCGCGCAGCCTGCTCAACGAACTCGTGATCAACGGGGCCAGCGCCGAACTTACCGAGGAACACTTCAGCGAAGACCTGCTGACCTCGCCGCCCAGCAAACGCGCTGACGCCGGCAAGCCCGTCGATACCGCCGAGCCGCCGCCCGCCTCGACCGCGAATATGAAACCCCTCTGGCTCGCGCTTGCGGCGGTGGGGGCGCTTGCGGTCCTGACGCTGGCGCTTGTGGTCAGCGGCGTGTTCTCGCCCCAACCTCTGCCGAACATCGTGGCCAACGTTGAACCACCCAAGCCCGATGATGGCCGGAAAAGCGGCCCGCCCAAGGACGGCGTCAAACCGGCGGTCAACTTCGACGCTAAAGGCGCGGGTTACGGCGCGAAGTTTGGGGTCCAGCCGCTGGCGTTGCTGATCGACCCGCTTGAGATGGACGCGTTGTCGCTTGCGCCCAGCGACCTGCCCGCGTTGCAGATGGGCCTGGAAAGCCTGGTGCACGTCATCGAGCCCGGGCGCCTTCGCATGGCGCCGGAACAAACCGGCGAGACTATGCGCGGATTCGCACAAAGCGTTGTCGACAACGAGAAAAACTGGATCGTCGATCGCAAGCCGCTGATCGAGGCATTTGTCGGCCATGCGCAGAAAAACCTGCAATTCAGCGTTTATCCGCAAGGCGAACAATGGCTGGTCTCGGACTTTCTCTCAGACAAAGGCGCGCCGCGCGCCGCCGCACTGACGGCGCTGGCTGCGCTGGGCCGCACGGCGGGCTGCCCGCTGGAAATCATCGCGCCAACGTCGCCCGAATTCGCGATGCTTGCGTTGCAGATTCCCGCGGGAACGGCGACCTACGACGGCGAGGCCTTCGCGCAGCGCCCCCTGCCGGAGGCCGCGGTGCCGATGATGCGCCTGTTTTCGCTGCAACTGGCCTCGCTGCGCCCGACGCTGAAAACGCCCGGTGCGCGCATCGTGGTTTCCGCGGTGATGCTGCGCGCCAACTCGGCGTTGACGCTGCCGCAGTGCCGCGAGGCGCTGGCGGACTTGTCCGATGAGTTGTTCGCCGACGCGCCCGAAGGCGAAAAGCCCGAACACGTGCGCGCGCGCACGATCAAAACGGCCGCGGTCGCGCTTGTTCAATATCTTGTGCCGACTCTGCTGGCCTCCGACGTCGGCGGCGACGCCGGCGAAGCCCTCAAGCTCTGGCGCTTTGCCGCCGCTGCGCGGCTTGAGAACCTTGCCGGTGAGGCGTTGATCGAAGTCGGCAAACGTGCGGCCAAGGGCGCCTTGATCGACGGCCTTCCGGTGATGCTGGTGGTAGGGGATTTAACACGCAAAAAGGGCGATCTTGCCGGCGCCACGAGTTACTACGAACGCGCGCGCGACGAATTTCCCGACGATCCGCGCGCCTTGTTGCGGCTGGCGGAAATCGCCGCCGATGACGCCGCGCGGCTGCCGCTGTTGCGTGAAGCCTACGCGCGCGGCGAGCGCGGGCCGGATTTCCTGCGCGAACTTGCGCGTGTGCTGACGGCGCAGGGCGAGAATCTATCGGCGCTGGCGATTTTCGATGACCTCTGCGCGCTGCCGGAATGCCAGCTAGACGACGTTCTCAATCAAGCCGCAGCGTGCATCGCCCTGGACAAGCCTGATTGGGCGCAGTCGCGGCTTGCGGCCGCCGAACGTTTCAAGGACGAGCCGCAAGTGTGTCGGCTGGATTTGATCCTCGAACTCTCGGTCAATGGCGCGTCGGAACGCGCGCGGAAACTGGCGAAGGCCTATGCCGAGCGCACCAACGACGCCTACGTCGCGAATCTTCTTATGCGCTTCGGGATCGAATAGGGCATGCCCGACGACCCAGCAAAAGAAGGCAAGCTGATCGACCCGGATAACGAGCTGATGCTCCGGGTTGCCAAGGGCGACGACGAGGCCTTTCGCAAGCTTTTCGAGCGGCATCATCGCCTCGCGTACTCCGTGATTTATCGCCAGTTGGGCAACCAGTCGCAGGCTGAGGACCTCGTGCAGGAGGCCTTTTTGCGTGTCTATCGCGCCGCGGCGACTTATCAGCCCGCGGCGAAGTTCTCGACCTGGCTGTTTACCGTGGTCACGAACCTGTGCCTGAATTTCAAACGCGACCAGGCGCGCAGCAAGTTGCGTCTGTTGGAGAGCAGCGACGAGGGCGAAAACACGCTGGAGCAGATTGCCGAGGCGCCGCCCGAGGACAGCGACGGCGACGAGCGCGAGAAACGCGCGCGTCTGGTGCGCGAGGCGATGCAGAGCCTGCCCGAGACCCAGCGCATGGCGCTCATCCTCAGCCGCTACGAAGAAAAGAGTTACGAAGAAATCGCGAAGATCATGGACATCACCGTCGCCGCCGTGAAATCGCTGACGTCCCGCGCCCGCGACACCCTGCGCGAAAAGCTGCAGAAGTACATGGACATCGAGTAGGCTTCGCCCCAAAGCATCCGTTGCTCGCGCTCTGGGCTCAACCAGTGCACACTGGAACCGACCTTGGCCCGCCGCTACGATTGTCGGGCAGTAAGTCACGAACGGTGGAACCATGCTGCACAAGGATTTAACCCAACGCATCATTAATGCGGCCAAGGCGGTTCACACCGACCTCGGGCCTGGGTTGCCCCGTAATTGCTATCGCCGTGCAATGGAAATCGAGTTGCGCGACATGGGCGTCATGGCGGAAGCCGATAAGCCCGTGAAAATTCACTATCGTGGCCAGGGCATCGGCGAGCTGGGCGTCGATTTCTGCGTCGACAACGCGATTTTGGCGATGTGTGTTGAGGGCGAAGACATCCACCCCGACGAATACGGCCGACTTAGAACCCTGCTCAAGAACCTCGACCTCGAGGTGGGGCTGCTGTTGAAGTTCAACGGCCCCCGGCTCGATGTCAGGCGGGTGGAGGCAGTGCACAAGAAGCCGCAACCGGCGGAGGCCAAGCAGGAATAACGCCGGGAAATCGCGAGCCACGTGCGCCCCACCCCGACAGGTGGGGCGATTTTTTTGTGCGTTACAAAATGCTGCCCGCGGCCTGACGCCTGACGTTTGCACCCGGGGAGCAACAAACTACAGTCAACAATTCCTGCCACGGCAGGCTGAAAGAAACGAGTCATGGAAAAGAGAGATTTCGACAAGGGTTCCGGCCGGCGTCCGCCCGTAGAAGGCGAGACCACCGACAACTTCGCCTCCTTTGAAGTCAAATGGCAGGAACGCTGGGCCCTGGCCCACGCCAAGGAAGCCGACAAAACAATTTCGACGCGCCGCGGTGACCGCAAGAAGTTCTACGTGCTTTCGATGTTCCCCTATCCCAGCGGCCGCCTGCATTTCGGCCACGCGCTGCCCTATACGCTGGTTGATTCGCAGGCGCGCTACAAACGCATGCAGGGTTTTGACGTGATGAACCCGATGGGCTGGGACGCCTTTGGCCTGCCCGCCGAGAACGCCGCAATCGAAAGCAACATCCACCCCGCAAAGCTGACCTTTGAGCACATCGATTACATGCGCTCGCAGATGCACCGCTTTGGTTACGCATTTGACTGGGAACGCGAAGTCTTCACCTGCAAGCCCGACTACTACAAGTGGACGCAGTGGCTGTTTTTGAAAATGCTGGAAAAGGGCGTGGCCTACCGCAAAAAGGCGCGCGTCAACTGGTGTCCCAACGACAAAACCGTGCTGGCCAACGAGCAGGTGGAAACCATCGTCAAGGATGGCGAGGAGTTCCAGGGCTGCTTTCGTTGCGGCACGAAGGTCGAGCCGCGCGAAATCGACGCGTGGTTCTTGCGCATCACCGACTATGCAGATCGCCTGCTGGACGGCCTGGCCAAACTCGACAAAGACTGGCCCGAGCTGGTTGTCAGCCAGCAGCGCAACTGGATTGGCCGCAGTGAAGGGGTGAACATCGACTTCCAGGTCGAGTTGCGGCCGGGCTCGGGAAGTTCCGGCCCGATCCTGCCCGCGGGCAACCCGACGCCGCCGTCAGCCGTCGAGAAGATGACGGTGTTTACCACGCGCGCCGACACGGTTTTCGGCGTCACCTATGTCGCGATCGCGCCGGAACACCCGCTGGTGCAAAAGATCCTGAACTTCACTGACCCGCGCACGCGCAAGAAGATCGAAGACTTTTGCCGCGAGACGCTGTCCATGACTGAAATGGACCGCGCCATGGGCGAGGAAAAAGAAGGGGTGCACACGGGCATGGTTGCCGTGAACCCGCTCAACGGCGAGCGCGTGCCGCTGTTCATCGCCAACTACGTGCTGATGTACGGCACCGGCGCGGTCATGGCCGTGCCCGCGCACGATGAACGCGACCACGACTTCGCCAAGGGCTATCGCCTGAAGATGAAACAGGTGATCAAGCCCGCAAACGCCGACGACAAGGTCGACATCGCCAAGGCGGCTTACACTGCGCCCGGCGTGCTGATCGACAGCGGCAGCTACACGGGCCTGACCACAGATGCGGCGATCAAAAAAATCGGAGCCGACCTCAACGCGCTGCACCAGGGCGGGCCGACAGTGAATTACAAGCTGCGCGACTGGGGCATCTCGCGCCAGCGTTACTGGGGCTGCCCGATCCCGGTCGTGCATTGCGCCAAGTGCGGCATCGTGCCCGTGCCGGTCGAGCAATTGCCCGTGGTGCTGCCGGACAACGTCGACTTCTTGCCCACAGGCCAGTCGCCGCTGGTGCTGCACGCGGACTTCAACAAGACGCAGTGCCCGAAGTGCAAAAGCATGGAGGCCCGCCGCGACACGGACACGATGGACACGTTCGTGGATTCAAGCTGGTACTTCCTGCGCTACACCGACGCCAAAAACGCCGACAAGATATTCGACAAGGCCAAGGTCAAGGCGTGGAACCCAGTCGACCTGTACGTCGGCGGGCGCGAGCACGCGATTTTGCATTTGATCTACGCGCGCTTCTTCACCAAATTCATCCATGACCTCGGCTTGATCGACCACGACGAGCCCTTCTCGAAACTGTTCACGCACGGCCTGATCCAGGGCGAGTCGATCCGTGTGATCAACGAGCACATGAACCGCTACGTGACGGAAGCGCAGTTGGCCGAGTTGATCAAGGAAGGCAAGGCGTCGCCGGGCGACGTCAGCCGGCGCGTCGAGAAGATGTCGAAGTCCAAGCTCAACGGCGCCGATCCCGTCGAGCTGATCAACCAGTACGGCGCCGATACCGTGCGCCTGTACATCCTGTTTTTGGGCCCCGCCGAGCAGGACTCGGTGTGGGACCCCAAGGGCATCGTCGGCGCGCACCGCTTCCTCAAACGCTGGCACGAAACCGTGCTGGCCAGCGCGCCGCTGGTCGAAAACCTGCCGCAATTGCCCAGCCACCCGAAGTGGGACGCGGCCTGTTCGGCGATGCGCCACGCCACGCACTCGCTAATTGAAAAGGCCACGCAGGAGTTCGAGGGCCGCTACGCCTTCAACACGGCAATCGCCAAGTGCATGGAGTTGCTCAACACGATTCGCAATTTCGTGACGTCGGAAAAGCTCGAGGGCAAGGTCAGCGGCCTCGACGACAAAAAGCTGGCGGCGCGCCATTGCCTGATGGAGGCGCTGGACATCATGGCGCGCGTGCTGGCGCCGATCGCGCCGCACACCGCCGAGGAAGTGCACTCGGCGCTGGGCCACCAGGTCAGCGTGTTCGACCGCCCGTGGCCCAAGGCCGATCCTGCGGCGCTGGTACTGGACGAGGTCGAGATTGCCGTGACGATCAACGGCAAGCCGCGCGCGACCATCCGCGTTGCGAAAACCGCTGACGCCAAGGATCTGGAAGCTGCGGCGCGCGGCAACGAGGCGATCCAGAAGCTGCTGGAGGGCAAGCCCGTGAAGAAACTGATCGCGGTGCCCGGCCGCATCGTCAACATCGTGGTTTAGGCCAAGACGGCCGCGAATTTACCTCGCGCAATGGGCGGGAATTGCGTCGCTGTTACCTGGCTGACACTTAGGTCACTTCGCGGCCCACAGTTGCCCATTGACTCCCGCTTGGGCCTGCTAGAATGCATCCTCGCGGCCAATTGGATAGCAGCCACTAAGTAGCTTGACTGCGTTGCCGGGTATGTCAGTAAACTAAGAACGAGTAAAGACTTGGGTCTTCTGGAGCAAACTATGGGTGCGGCGGAGCCAGCCGGCACCGTGCTATCGGATCACTCGCGCAAGTTCGATCAATTGCGCTTCGCCTACCCGGTCGTCAGCCGGCGCAGTAAAGGTTTGTCTCTAGGCATAAACGTAAACCCCGACAAAGTTTGCAATTTCCATTGCCCCTACTGCCAGGTCGACCGTGCGACGCCTGCGCGCGACCTGCACGTTGATTTCGACGG
Source organism: Planctomycetota bacterium (assembly GCA_020848275.1). Lineage (GTDB taxonomy): Bacteria > Planctomycetota > UBA8742 > UBA2392 > UBA2392 > JADLAK01. The sequence goes on along the minus strand of JADLAK010000101.1, from coordinate 16,685 downwards.
CCTCGTTGCCGAGGTCGACGAGCTGGTCGGCCTCGCCGCGTCGGGCGAACTCTGGAAACACCCGCGCTTTGCGTCCACACCCGTGGCCTTGCGCCGCATTAACGACATCGCCATCGCCGGCGACGGCGAGCCCACGACCTACGAGCGGTTGGGCGAGGTGATCGCCGGGGCGCACGAAATCAAGCTCAAGCACGGGCTTCCCGGCATCAAGACGATTTTGATAACCAATGCGACGCGGCTGGCGGAGCCATCGGTGATTGCGGCGCTGGAGGAGTTGCGCGCCGGGCCCTATGAGATCTGGGCCAAGCTCGACGCCGGCACGCAGGGGTATTTCGAACGCGTGAACGGCACCGGAATGCTTCTGCGGCAGGTCGTCAAGAACATCGCCGTTTGCGCGCGCATGTTTGATGTGACGATCCAGAGCCTTTTCCCGACAATGGCGGGCATTGGGCCGACGGAGGCCGAAATCGACGCCTATTGCGGCCGTCTGAATGAAATCCTGGCGCAGGGCGGCAACATCAAGCTGGTGCAAGTTTACACGACGGCGCGCAGGCCCGGCGATTCTCACGTAGGAATGCTGCCGGACGCCGAACTTGACGCAATCGCTGCGAAGGTGAAATCGAAGCTGAATGTGCCGGTTGAAACGTTTTACGGCAGGCAGTGGGAATAGGGAATTTGTAGGGACACGCGGCAGTATGTCCGCGAGGCAGGAATAGACGGAATTGTGCAAGTATTCGATTAAGAATTACCGATTCTTGGTTTTATCGGACGTAGGCCCAAAGGCGTAGTTGTGGGGACACGCGGGAGCGTGTCCGCAAAAGGCGCGACACACACATGAGACCACGGGTCTTCATTGTTGCCACGGAAAGCAGCGGCGATAACTACGGCGCTCTGCTGGCGCGTCAGTTTCGCGAACTGCGTCCCGACCTTGAAATCCTCGGGCTTGGCGGCGGCAAAATGGAAAACGCCGGCGTTCGCGTTTTCCGCAACATGCTTGAGCATTCGGCGGTCGGCTTCGTCGAGGTCGTGCGCAGCCTGCGCTTCTTCCTCGACAGCATGGACCTGGTCATCGAGAAGGCGAAAGAGCTGAAGCCCGAAGCCATCGTGCTGATCGATTCGCCTGATTTCAATCTTCGCATCGCGCCGCGCATCAAGGCCCTTGGCATCCCCGTTGTTTACTACGTCAGCCCGCAACTGTGGGCGTGGCGCGAAGGCCGCGTCGAACAGATTCGCAAGTATGTCGACCGCATGCTGGTGATCTTCCCCTTCGAGGTCGAGTTTTACGCCAAGCACGGCATCGAGGCGCGCTTTGTCGGCCATCCTCTCCTTGACTTGATCGACCACGAAAAGGTGAAAAAGGGCGCTGAACATCTGCGCCGTGGGTTCAAGATTCCGGACTCATGCAAGGTCGTGGGGCTGTTCCCGGGTTCGCGCCGCAGCGAAATCACGCGCCTGATGCCGCGCATGCTTGACGCCGCACGTGAGCTACACAACCGCGACAAGAACATTGTGTTCCCGGTGGGTTGCGCGCCGTGGTTCACGGCCGATCGCTTCCAGGCGGCGATCAAAGGCTACGAAGACCTGCCGTTGCGTGGCGTGCACGGCCGCTCACACGAGGTGATGGGCCTGTCGGATTTCGCGCTGATCTGCAGCGGGACCGCTACGGTGGAGGCCGCGATTGTCGGCACGCCGATGTTGTGCTGCTACCGCATGTCGTTCACGAGTGCGCTGATTGCGAGCCTGCTGGTGAATGTCGAATATGCGTGCATGGTCAACATCCTCGCCAGGAAGCAGGTGGTGCCGGAGCTGCTGCAGTTCCAGGCCGAGCCGATGACGATGGCCGTGATCGCACGCGAAGCGATGGCGACCGGCGCGCCCAAGCAGCGCGACGAACTCAAGGCCGTCGTCAAATCGCTGGGCGGCAAGGGCGCCAGCCTTCGCGCCGCCGAACAAGTTCTCACCGTCGCGGGCTTGCGTCCCGTCTCACGTCCCGCCAGCGGCGAAGTGCCGATGCTTCCGGCGCTGGCCGCAAGACCGGCGTAAGCGGCTGCAGTCGCGTCGCGTACTCAGCCCCGCCGGCGAGGGCGGCTGAACAGACGTTTGCCTTCTGGTCATTCCCCCGGCTTTGCGGCCGGGGCTGATTTTGTTTCGCCCTTCGGGCTCGCCATTACCGGCTTGTAGCCGGTTGCACAGGTAGCTGCGGCTGAACGCCGCAGCTACGAATCCGGTGAGGCTGTTCGCCTTCTACCCGGTGCAGTTCTGGTGCGGTTTTTGCTAGACTGCTGGCCTTCATTACGGGTGAATCATGGCCGAAGATCAAAGCAAGTCCGGTCGCCGCAAGCCGGTGCAGGAAACACTAATGTCGTTCACGCCCCAGCCCGGGGCCACGCCGCCGCCCCCGGCGCCGCAGGAAGTACAGGATCCCGACTTCGCGATCGAGGAAATCGCCACACTCAACCCGCAACAACGGCAGGCGCTGGGCCCCGCCGGCACGCCTCCGCCCCCGGGCCCCAAGGCGCCCGGCCCAGCTTCATCCGCTTCGCAGGCCATGCGCATGCCCACACGCGGCGCCAGCATGTCGCCGCAGATGCCCCGTCCCGCCAGCGGCCAGGCCGCGCGCCCCAACAGCAATCCGTCGATGAGTCCCACCGTCGGTCGTCCGGCGTCGGGCGAGTTGCCGGCCATCCCGTCGGCGCCGGGCCTGGCGGGCCAGAAGATCATGGTCGGCACGCGGTTGGGCCAGATCGAGATCACCGGCATTTTGGGCAAGGGCGGCATGGGCCAGGTGTTCCGCGGCTACCACGCGGCGCTGGACATCGACGTCGCCATCAAGGTTTTGCCCGACGAACTTTCCAAGAACGACGTCGTGCGCCAGCGCTTTTTGCGCGAGGCGCGCCTGTGCGTGAAGCTCGACCACCCCAACATCGTGCGTGTGTTTAACGTCGACGAATGGCAAGGCAACCTGTACCTCGTGATGGAGTTGATCGAGGGCGCTGACGCCGCGGGCATGCTCAAGGACGGCGGGCGTTTCAAGTTCAAGCGCGCGCTTGAAATCGGCGCCGCTGCCGCCGAGGCGCTGGGTTACGCGCATTCGCAGGGCCTGGTGCACCGGGACGTAAAGCCGCACAACATCCTGCTTTCAGGCACTGACGGCAAGATCAAGCTCTCAGACTTCGGCTTGGCGCGCGCCTCCACAAGCGCGAGCCACCTGACGATGTCCGGGCAGATCATGGGCACGCCGCACTACATGAGCCCCGAGCAGGCGGAATCGAAGGAAGTCACGGACAAGTCGGACGTCTATTCGCTGGGCGTGACGATTTACCACATGCTCACGGGCGAGACGCCGTTTGTCGGCGACACGCCGATTTCGGTCGCGGTCCAGCACATCGCCAAGGAAATCATCTTCCCCGAGTACCGATTCGCGCCATTCCCGAAGGAGCTTGTCGCGGTTTTAAAGCGCATGGTCGCCAAGGACCCGACCAAGCGTTGCTCGGCCAAGCAAGCCGCGGTGTGGATGACCAAGCTGCAAACCATCATCAACGGCGACGACATCGTCCCCGACAGCGCGCTCAACAAGACGCTCGCGCCTGTGGTCGCCGAAAGCGAAGCATTCCGCATTGCCGCTGAAAAGCGCCGCGCCAGCGACGAAGAAGCGCGCGAGCAGGCGAAGTCGATGATCGTGACCATGCGCGAGCAGGCCCCGCCCGTGATGCCGACGATGCGCGAGCAGGCGGCGATGACGCCCCAGCCCGCAAGCCAGACGGGCATGGCTTCGACGCCGCAAATCGTCGTCGAAAGCAGCAAGAGCAGCGGCGGCCTGATTGCCGTGGTGGTGGTGATGGCGCTGGTGATCGGCGGCGGCGGCGCGTTCATCTACATGCAGAGCCAGAACGCCAACAAGCCGGCAAATAACACCGTGATTGCGGGCGACGCCGGCGACGGGGTCAAGAAGGACGCCGGCAAGGACACAGGCAAGGTCGTCAACGACGGAGGCAAGGACGCGACTAAGGACGCAAGCAAAGACGCCGTAAGAGATGGAGCCAAAGACGCGACAAAAGACGGCGGCAGGGATGTTCCCAAAGACGGCGGCCCGATGTTGCCGGTTGATTCCGCGGCGCTGACGGCAAAACTTGCGGACTTCGACAAGCGCATGCTTGCGGCGGCGACGGTCGCCGAAATGAACGTGCTCCAGCCGATGATCGACGAACTTGAGGGCCTGCGCAAGGAAGGCAGCGCCAAACAGGTCACCGAGCTCGATGCCAAGCTCAAGGCGTACGGCGAGAAGCTGGCCGACCTGAAGAAGAAAGAGCCGCCGCCGGCGTCCAAGGACTCCGAGGTCTTTGCGGCCAAGCTGACGGAATTCACGACCAAGCTGAACAGCGCCGCGACGGCAACCGAGATCAAGGGCCTCAAGCCCCTGATGGACGAACTCGACAACCTGCGCAAGGAAGCCAGCGCCGACCAGCGCAAGGAACACGACGCACGCCTGCTGGCCTACGAGAGCCGGCTGATCGAGGTGCAGGGCACGGACCTTATTAATTCGCTCAACAAAGAAGTCGCGGCCTTTGAGTCGTTCCCCGACGAAACGCGCCTGACCAACGCCGTGGGTTTCCGCGACAAGCTCGAAAAGCTGGTTCAGCCTGAAGCAGTCCGCGAACAACAGAAGCAGTCGCGCGAGGACGCCTACAAACGCCTCGAAACCGCGCTGCAATCGTACTGCGACCAGCTGGTCCGCAAGGCTGTCTCGCTGGCCGACGAACAGAAATGGAAAGAGGCGGACGACCAGTTTGCCGCCATCGAAAAACTTCCCTTCTCCGTCGCGCAGAAGAAAGCTGCCAACGCGCAGCGCGAAGAAGTCGCGTTCATGGCGCAGCTAAGCGGCGCGCGCGAACAGATCAAGGCCAAGGCCTACCGCGAATGCGACACGATGATCCGGCGCGCCGAGGAAACCGGCTACCCCGCGACTCTCAAGGACAAGCTGGACGCCCTGCGCACGGACCTGGTGAAAGCCATGGGCGACGACATGGGCACCAACATCCTGCAATCGCGCGCGCTGGTGTCGTCACAGAAGTTCAAGGATGCCGAGGAGTTGCTGAACAAGACTGTCAAGGACATGCCGCTCACCACTGACCAGTTGCGCGACGTCGGCACTGCGCTGACGTTTGTGTTGATGAGCGCCCCGCTGTATGAGGCCGGCCAGGCCGTGTCAAAGGGACTGTTCACCGAAGCCGACAAGAGCCTCAAGGACGCCGACAAGATCGTTGAACGCCAGACTGCCGACAACAAGGAATGGCAGCTCGACCCCAAGCAGCTCCAGGAACTCAAGGACCTCAAGGCCGAGTTTGTCACCAAACGTGACAAGCGCTTTGGCGAATTGCTGAGCGACGCGCAGATTGCCGTCGACAACAAGGACTTCAACAAGGCGGCGGCGTTGATTTCAGACGCTGACAAGCTTCCGCGCACAGCGGACCAGGACGGAAAACTCGCCCAGTTCAAAAATGACAACCAGGCCGCCCTGCGCAACTATCTGCAGAAGCTGATCGACGACGCGGACAAGGCCGTCAAGGCCGAGCGCTTCAACGACGCCTCGGACGCCATCAAGGCCGCGGCATCGATCCCCCAGCCCGACGACCTCAAAAACGAGCTTGGCAGGGTCACGGCGCTGTTCACCGACACTCTGGCCCAGCGTTACACCGCCATGCACAAGAAGGCGACCGACGCCTACGAGGCCGGGCGCTTTGACGAGTCCCGCGCTACGCTCGACGATATGCTCAAGCTGCCCGTGGACGCTGACCAGGCCAAGCGCACCAGCGACCTCGAACTCCGTTACGTCGGCGCGCTCGACGGTGCGCTGGTCAAGCTGCTCACCGACGCCCGCGACTTCCTCAAGAAGGAAAAGTACAGCGATGCCGACGCCAAGCTGACGCTGGCCGCGAAGCTGCCGCTGACGTCGGACCTCACCAAGAAGCTCGACGCGGCACGTGACGACCGCGATATTGCCGTCGAGACGTCCTTTGCGGCCAAGCTTGCGACCGCCGACAAGTACCGCCAGGACAACAACTTCGACGAGGCGGAAAAGGACCTCAAGGCCGCGGCTGCGCTGCCGCTGTCAAGCGCGCAGCAGAAGCGGCTGACTGAAGCCAGGACCGCCGTCACGCAGACGCGCGACAAGCACATCGAGTCGCTGTTCAAGAAGCTCGAGGAGTGCGTCAGCAAGGGCGACGAGGCGGGCGGCCAGTTGGTCAAGCTGGCGATCCAGAAATTCACCCTCACGTCGGCCCAGCAGCAGCGCCTGGCCAACCTTGACGAACGCCTGACGGGCGCGCCCCGCAGCGAGAAGGTCAAGAGCCTGCCGCCCAAGCTCACGGCCTTCAGTGAAGACCCGGTGCTGCGCACCGAGCAGGCGTTCAAGCTTGAGGGTGAAGTCGAGGCCCTGTTCGCAACCAACGACGGCAAATACGCCGCGATGGGCACGCGCCAGGGCGACGTTTACTTCTACAACCTGCGCCGCGGCACATTGATCGGCAAGTCCTCGGGCGGCCGTCGTGTCATCTCAAGCATCTCCGTCAGCGGCGACGGCCGTTGGGGCGTCAGTTGCGGCGAGGACGGCGCGCTGGTCGTGTTTGACCTGTCCGGCTCGCGCGTGACCATCGGCGACGTCCAGAAACCCAGGGAAACGGTCGTGGCCGTCGCTTTCTCGTGGGACAGCAAGACTATCTTTGGCCTGTCTCGCGACGGCACGCTCTATCGCATCAACCCCGAGACTCGCAAAGCCGTGGGTGAACACAAGGTCGGCGTGCGCGATTGCGCGGCGCTGGCCGTCGACTCCACGGGCCAGTTGATTGCGGCGGGCGGCGAAGGCGGCAAGATCGCCGTGCTTGACGCCACGCGCTTCATTCTCAAGCGTCCCGACCCGATCCGCGTTACCGGAGATCGTCGCATCATGTCGCTGTGCTTCTCGCGCGATGGCAAACGCCTGCTGGCAGCCTCTGAAAATGAGGGCGTAGGTGTGTGGGATGTTGCCGACCTCGACGAGCGCCCGCGCACTCAATACAAGGGCCTTCAGGGCGGCCAGGCGCAGGGTTGCGGGTTCTCCAACGACGGAAAGCGCGTTTGCGCGCTCGATAAAGACCGCCGCATGATGGTGTGGGACACGGACAAGAACACTGAGCTCAAGAAGGTCGAGTACGATGCACTGAAGATGGAACGCGACTTCCGTCCGGCGGCGGCGTTCATTGGCCCCGCGGGCACGATGCTGGTGGGTACGCGTGAAGGCCTCGTCGTTCAATTCACGGTAATGGACCAGAAGTAACCAAAATGGAGCGAGGGAGCCCGGCGTTGCCGGGCTCCTGTTTTTTTGCACACAACCGACACAGCGCGCTTTCGGCAGCGCGAAATCAGGGCTATAACTTTCGCGGGTGGCCGAGGCGCATCATGTCTGACGATCGCAGATTCATGTGGCACGCGCTCGAACTCGCAAAGCGCGGCCGGCCCTATGTCGCGCCCAACCCGATGTGCGGCGCGCTGATTGTCAAAGACGGGCGCATCGTCGGCGAAGGCTACCACACGGCGTTTGGCGAACCCCACGCGGAAGTCATGGCGCTCAAGCAGGCGGGGCCCAACGCCCGCGGCTCAACGATGTACGTGACGCTTGAGCCCTGTTTCGAACACTACGAAGGCAAAAAGACGCCGCCGTGCGTGCCGCGGCTTATCGACGCGGGCATCTCTCGCGTGTTCATCGCCGTACCGGACCCGCATAAACACGTCGCGGGCAAGGGCGCCAAAGCGCTGATGAACGCGGGCGTGAAGGTGATCTTCGGCCTGTGTGAAGAAGAAGCGCGCGAACTCAACGCGGCCTACTTCAGCCTGGTCGAGCGCAAACGGCCCCTGGTGACCGCCAAGTGGGCGATGACGCTTGACGGCAAAATCGCCACGCGCACCGGCGATGCGAAATGGATCAGCAGCGAACAATCCCGGGCCGAGGTGCACGCCAATCGCGCATGCACGGGCGCGGTCATTGTCGGCATCGGGACATTACTCGCGGATGACCCGGAACTCACCATCCACGCCGCCGACGGGCGCCAGCCGGTGCGCGTGGTGGTCGACACGGACCTCGCCATCCCCATGACGAGCAAGCTGGTCGAGACCGCCAACGACAGCCCGGTCTTCATCTACGCGGCCGAAGACACCGACACCGGCAAACAGGCGCAACTGGAGGAAGCGGGCGCCTACGTCATTTTGCTGAAACGCCAGAGCAAGACGCACCTGAACTGGGTCGAGGTCTGCGCCGACCTTGGCGAGCGCGACGTCAGCAGCGTGACGATCGAGGGCGGCGGCAAGTTGATCGCAAGCGCGTTCCAGGCGCGCGTCATCGACCGCGTCTGCATTTACATCGCGCCCAAAGTGTTCGGCGGCGAAAACGCGCGCAGCCCCGTGGAGGGCCCCGGCATCCCCGAAGTCGGCCGCGCCGTGACCTTCAACAAGATGCACACGCGCAACGTCGGCTGCGACCTCGTGGTCGAGGCGTCGGTGGTCTACCCGCAACAGGACGGGCCCTCGCCCTCGGGCTTCTGGGGCGGCTACGAAAAAGAAGCCGTTAAGTAGGGACACGCGGCAGCGTGGCCGCTTCACTCGCCAAATGTAGCGTCGTTGCTATGCCGCCCGCCAGGGCTGGTCGTCGGATGAGGCTTTGCCGCCGCGCTTGCGCTCGAGCAGGCAGATGTCGACATTGGCGTTGCGTGAGGTCATTTTCAGTATCTGGTCGATCACGCCAATCACCGGGCGTTTGGTCGCGAAATCGGTGCACATCTCGGGGCAGCCCGGAGGGTTCATGTGGAACACGCGCCGCGAGCCGTCCTCGTGGTTGATCAGCGCGACATAGAACTCGCGGCCTTCGGCGGCCCAGTCAATCACGTCGCGGATGGCGTCGGTGCCCTTGTAGGTGTTTTTGAGGCGGTTGCGCCACTTGCCCGAAACCGTCGCGCCGTTGTCCGGCCCGTGCAGGAAGTAGATTTTTTTCATAGTCGGCCTCGACGCATGTCGTCCGCAGGGGTTATCGGCACTCAGGCAACATCCGCTTGAGGGAAATGGGGCGTCAGGCAACAGGCGACAGTAAGGGCTGTTAACTGCCGCCTGCCGCCTTTGGGCATGCCCGGGCGCCGTCCCCGACCTCGCCGCGCTCCTCTCTCCTCTCTTCGCGCTCCGCGCTATAGTCGCCGCATGCTCGACCGCTTCACCGCCCGCGATGCCATCCAGCGCCACCCCGTGATTGCGCTATTTGCCCGCCGGCCCGTCACCGTGACGGTGCTGCTGACGGCCTTTACCGTGCTTGGCCTGATCGCGCTGAAGCTGTTGCCGCTTGAGCTGTTTCCTGCGGGCCTCGAGTCGCGCTCCATCAGCGTCAGCGTGCCCATCAGCGGCGCCGGCAACGTACAGGTCAGCCCGGAAATGGTCGAACGCGATGTCACGTTGATCGTCGAGGGTGAACTCGCCACGATTTCGGGCATCGAGACGTTAAACGCCACGTCGCGGCGCAACGGGGCCGACTTCGACCTCGAATTTGTCGGCAGCGTCAACATCAACGAGGCCTACGCGCAGGTCATGGACGCGCTTGAGCGAGCACGTTTGCGTCTGCCGTCCGACCTCGGGCGCATCACCGTGCGCAAGGGCCGCTTCGGTACCGGCTTTCCCCACAGCTTCGTCAACTTCTACTGGGAAAGCGGCGTGCGCGACCCGCACCTCAAGCTTGAACGCATCATCCAGCCGAGGCTGGAAGCCATCGACGGCGTCAGCGGCGTGGCGGTCTCGGGCGTGGCGCGCAAGTTCATCGCCGTCGACATCGACCAGGAGCTTTCGCGCGCGCTAGGCGTCAACCTTCAGCAGTTGCTTGCGCGCCTGCGTGGCGACAACTTCCGCGAGCCCGCGGGGCGCATCCAGGGCGCGGGCAAGGAGCTTTATCTCGTCGCCGACAGCCGCTTTGGCTCGCTGGAAGAAATGCGCGGCCTTGTCGTGCGCCCGGGCCTCACGCTGGGTGAAATTGCGACCGTGAGCGAACAATACTCGGTCGACCGCTATTTACGCGTCAATGGCAAGGCCGGCGCCAGCGTCAGCATCTACAAGGCCAGCGACGCCAACACCGTCGACGTCGGCGACCGCCTCAATGCCGCCATTGAAGAAATCCGGCGCGACAGTCGCCTGCAGGGCTTCTCGGTGATGCCGACCTGGAACCAGGGCGACTCCATCCGCGAAAGCATCGGCACGCTGCTGGGCACGCTGGTGCAAGGTGCGATCTGCGCGATTGTCGTGCTGCTGCTTTTCCTTAAGAGCTTCCGCCTCGCATTGGTGATTTCGCTTTCGATTCCCGCGGCGATGTTGATGTGCCTCGCGACAATGTACTTTCTTGGCCAGACGCTGAACCTGCTGACGCTGATGGGTTTAACATTGGCGGGCGGGATGCTGCTGGATAACGCGATCGTAGTAGCTGAAAACATCTTCCGGCGCGGCCGGCTCGGCGACGAACCGCTGGGCGCCGCCATCCGCGGCGCGGGCGAGGTCGGCCTCGCGCTTGCACTGTCGACGGCCACGACGGTCATCGTTTTCGTCGCGGTCGTTTTCCTCTCGAACTCGCCGTGGACCACGTTTGTCATGGGCAAAATCGGCCTGCCGGTCTGCCTCAGCCTGCTGTTCAGCATCCTGACTGCGGTGTTTGTCATCCCGCTTGCCATGGCGTCGTTCGGGCTGGCGGGCGAAGGCAAGCCCCATGCTGCGCGGCGCGTCTTCTTCGACCTGCGCTTGCGGCTGGGCCGCTACTGGCGCGAGGGCAGCTTGTGGCAGCGCCTGTGGTGTTTTCCCGTGATCGTCCTTTGGGAACTCGCGGCTGTGTTTATCGGCCGCAAGCCGCAAGGCGAAAGCGCGCCGGTGGTGAACTGGCTGCGCGGGCGCTATGCGGCGCTTGTGCGGCGCATTATCCCGTTGCGTTACGGGCTGCTGGTGCTGGTCATCGCGGGAACGGTGGCGGGCATTGGGGCGTGCTCCGGCGCGCTGACGCAAACCGACCAGAACCAGGGCAACCGCGACCGCATCAACTTGTCGGCGTCGTTTCCGCGCGGTTCGTCGCTTCGCTACGCGCGCGCCGAAGGTGAAGCGCCGCAGCCTGACTTGCTTTGGGCGCGCTGGACGCTTACGGCGGAGCGGCTGCTGATCGGCCGCCCCGTCAACGACGAGGACGAGCCGGACTGGCTCGCAAAGCGCACCAAGGCACTCGCCGAGGGCATGAGTTTCGCCGACGCGGTCAAACTCTACGGCCGTACGCCCGATGAAGCCCGCGAGTATTATGGCATCGATACATTGAGCGTCAGTTTCTCCGAACGCCGCGCGTCTTTCTCGATCTCGCTGCAACGCGCGCGCATGCCCGAATCGAAAGTGCTGCTTGAGCGCATGCGCGAGGCGCTTCCCGAAAGCGCGGGCGTCGAGATCTTCGGCGAGTTCCAGGGCGGGTCGTCGAGCAACAGCGAGGTCTCGCTGGTCCTGCGCGGGCCCGACACGCGCCGGCTGGTTGAACTCGCCGAAGAGGTCGCGCGCCGCCTGGCCTCGATTCGCGGGCTCGAGGGCGTGCGCATCGACCAGGACGAGGCGCTCGAGGAAATACAGCTTACCGTCGAGCGCCAGCGCGCCACGGCGATGGGCGTTTCGCCCGAGACACTCGCGCAGGTAATTTCCTTCAACATCGGCGGCACGTCGCTCAGCGACTATCAGCGCGGCGAAGACCTCATCCCGCTGCGCGTGCGTTTTGCGCCGCCGCGCGATGCCACCGGCGCCTATCGCGACCCCGGCCTTTCGGATGTCGCCGAAGTGCGCGTGCCCGGCGAAGGCGGCGGCATCGCGGCCAAGGCCATGACGGCGACCTCGGGACTCGCCGGTGGAGGATTTTCGGAAATCCGGCGCATCAACCGGCAGACTTCGCTGCGTGTCGTCGGCACAACGTCATCGGAGGACCTCGAGCGCATCCGTGAAGAAGTCGAAGCCGTGGTCGGCGCGGTGACGTTTCCGCCGGGCTACAGCCGCGAGTACGGCGGCCGCTTCCGCGATTTCTCGCGCGGCATGTCCGACCAGATGGACGCGCTGAAGTGGGCCGTGCTGCTGGTATTCCTTGTGATGTGTTTCCTGTTTGAATCGCTGCTGCTGCCCGTCAGCATCCTGGCGGTCAGCCTGCCGGGCGCGCTGCTGGGCGGCTGGGGCCTGATGGTGCTGACGAACACGCCCAACGACCAGATCAGCGCGCTCGGCCTGGTCGTGCTTGCGGGCGTGGTGGTCAACAACGGCATCATCCAGGTGGATTTAATAAATCGGCTGAGATCGCAGGGCGTTGCGCGGCTCGACGCCGTCGTCGAGGGTTGCAGCCAGCGCCTGCGGCCAATCCTGATGACCACCCTGACCACGACGTTCGGCCTGATCCCGATGGCCATTGGCGATTCTAGTTTCGTCGGCACGCCCTATTACCCGATGGGCCGCGTGATGCTGGGCGGCATGGCGCTTAGCATGGTCTACACGTTGCTGTTCGTGCCGCTGGCCTATCTCGCGATGGACGATTTCGGCGCCGCCGTGCGCGCCTGGGTCGGGCGGCTGATGGGCGCCAAAGCGGAGCACCAGCCGGTCGGATCAGCGCAGGCCTAAGGCGTCAGGCGGCAGGCAGCAGTTAAAGGCTGCTAACTGTCGCCTGAAGCCTGTCGCCTGTAACTGGACATTCCCCGACAACTTCATAGCTTTCGACATTTGGGTCGGTACCCGCGCGGGGCCGGCGCCAACTAACAAGCCCTCAGGGCCAATGCGGGAAGACATCCCGCGACGGTCCGCCGACATAGGGCGCAACGGAGTAAAAACCATGAAGTACGAAATGCCTCCCCGGTTCGAGCCGGGGAAGATTGAGGCCAAGTGGTACGCGTTCTGGAATGACCGCGAACTCTTCAAGGCCGTCAAGGACATCCGCAAAAAGCCGTTCACCATCATGATGCCGCCGCCCAACGTAACGGGCGCGCTGCACATGGGCCATGCGCTCAACAACACCATCCAGGACATCCTCACGCGTTTTAAACGCATGCAGGGTTTCTGTGCTCTGTGGGTGCCGGGCACCGACCACGCGGGCATCGCGACGCAGGCCGTGGTCGAGAAAAAGATTTTCAACGAGACCAAGAAGACGCGCAACGACCTCGGCCGCGAAGCGTTCGTGGCCGAAATCTGGAAGTGGCGCGAGCAATACGGCAACACGATCCTGAACCAGTTGCGCCGCCTCGGCTGCTCCTGCGACTGGTCGCGCACGCGTTTTACCCTCGACGAAGGTTTAACGCTGGCCGTGCGCGAGTCCTTCGTGCGGCTGTACGAGAAGAACCTGATCTATCGCGGCGCGCGCATGATCAACTGGGACTGCAAGCTCGAGACCGCTGTCAGCGACGACGAGATCGAACTGTCCGAAGTCCACGGGTCGCTCTGGTACATCAAGTACCCGATCAAAGGCCAGCCCGACAAATTCGTGATCGTGGCGACCACGCGCCCCGAAACCATGTTCGGCGACACCGCCGTGGCCGTGAACCCCAAGGACGAGCGCTACTCCAACCTCGTGGGCGGCCACCTGCTGCTGCCGATCATCGGCCGCGAATTGCCCGTGGTGGCCGATGAATCCGTGGACCCCGAATTCGGCACCGGCGCCGTGAAGGTGACGCCCGGCCACGACCCCGCCGACTATGAACGCGGCCGCCGCCACAACCTGCCCGTGCTGAACGTGCTGAACAAAGACGGCACGCTGAACGAAAACGCCGGCAAGTATATGGGCATCGAGCGTTTCAAGGCGCGCAAGCAACTGATCGAAGAACTCGACGGCCTGGGCCTGATCGAGCGCATCGTCGACCACGTGCATAACGTGCCGCATTCCGACCGCAGCAAGACGCCCATCGAGCCGCTGATTTCCGAGCAGTGGTTCGTGAACATGAAACAACTGGCCGAGCCCGCGATTGCGGCGGTCAAGCCCGACGAAGCGGGCAAACGCGAAATCACGTTCGTGCCCGACCGCTGGGAGAAAACCTACCTGCACTGGCTCAACAACGTGCAGGATTGGTGCATCAGCCGCCAGTTGTGGTGGGGCCATCGCATCCCCGTGTGGTACGACGAGGACGGCAACGCCGTTGCGTTGCGCGAAGACCCGGCCAAAGGCGCGGTGCACCCGAAATCCGGCAAGCCGCTGGTGCGCCAGGACGACGACGTGCTTGACACCTGGGCCTCGAGCTGGCTCTGGCCGTTCTCGACGCTGGGCTGGCCGGCGAAAACCGGCGACCTCGACTACTTTTACCCGACTCAGTTCCTCTCGACGGCGCGCGAGATCATTTACCTGTGGGTGGCGCGCATGATCATCGCGGGCTACGAGTTCACGGGCGAAAAACCGTTCTCGACGGTGTATCTGCACGCGACGGTGCTCGACGCGCAGGGCCGCCGCATGTCGAAGTCGCTGGGCAACGGCATCGACCCGTTGGACATGATCGACCAGTGGGGCGTGGACGCCGTGCGTTTGACCTTGCCCCTGCTCACGAGCGAAGGACAAGACATTAAACTGGCGCCGACGAAGTTCGAGATGGGCCGCAACTTTTGCAACAAGTTGTGGAATGCGTCGCGCCTGGTGCTGACGAATCTCGAGGACTTCGAGGCGCAGATTGCCGGGCTTTCCGACGCCCAGCGCAACGCTTTGGCCGAGGGCACGGTCGATGAACTCGAAGACTGTTTTATAGAGGGGAAATTAACCCGCTGCATCGTCGACGTCACGGACGCGCTCGAACGTTACAAATTCAACGAGGCGGGCACGGCGATGTACCGCTTCGTGTGGGACGAATTCTGCGACTGGTACCTCGAGGTGATCAAACCGCGCCTGTACGACATGAAGGGCGGTGCGGAGTCGCGCCTGCGCTGCCAGGCCACGCTGGTGCGCGTGCTCGACGCGGTGCTGACGCTGATGCACCCTTACATCCCGTTTATCACCGAGGAAATCTGGCAGGCGTTGCGGCCGGCGCTCGCGGCGCTTGAGGGCAAGACGCCCGCGGTCTCGCTGGCGATTTCGCCCTGGCCCAAGGCGAGCAAAGAGCGGCTGTTCGAGAGCCAAACCACGCGCTTTGACTTCATGCGCGAGGTCACGCGCGCGCTGCGCAACATTCGCTCCGAGCACAACCTGGACCGCAAGACTCCGCTCGATGCCGTGGTGCGCGTGGCCGACGAGGGCAAACTCAAGTTGCTGGGCAAATCCGAACTTGAGACGATCCGCAACCTTGTCAACCTCGGCAAATTCGAGATCGGGATTGACGCGGCCAAGCCGAAAGCTGCGGCGACGGCGGTGCTCGACAGCGGCAACGAAGTGTACGTGCCGCTGGGCGGCCTGATTGACTTCAAGATGGAACTGCTACGTCTTGAAGCGACGCGCGCCAAGCTGCTTGAGGGCGTGAAGAAGACCAAGGGCAAGCTCGACAACCTGAGTTACGTCGAGAAAGCGCCCGCCGACGTGGTGGCCCGCGACCGCGAACGCCTGTCGGAAATGGTGGCCGAGCTCGAGCGCGTCGAGAAGCACCTGGAAGAAGTGAAAACGCTGGCCAAGTAGAAAGTCGGGGGCTGCGGCAACGCAGCCCCGGTTATTTTTTCCGGCCGCTCCATGCCAGCATCAGCCCGTCGGCGGGTTGGCCGTCGTAGCCAACATCGTCGGCACGCACATCGTCGCAGAATTTTGCCAACATCGCTGTCATTTCCTCGCGCTCGGGCCAGCGTTCCCATATAGGCGTCTCGAAGCGGCCCCACGCCGCAAGTTGCTTGTCGATTATGATCACGCGGCCTCCGGGTTTGGTTACGCGCGCGAGTTGCGAAACTGCGGCGGTCCAGTTCGTCGCGTGTTCGATGGCCTCGACGCTGAAAGCGACGTCAAACGCGCCGTCGGGCAGCGGTAACCGCTCGATCCCGCCTTCCACGGCGGTTATGCCGCTTGGCAGCCGCTTCAACAGCGCCGCCGAGATGTCCGCGCCGGTGCACTGGATGTCGGGGAACTTTTGCAGCAGCGCCGCGAGAAAACGGCCCTTGCCGCAACCGGCCTCCAGCACGCGCGCGCCGGGCGTGACGTGCTCCGCGACGGCGATCAAGCGGCCGTCGTTGTCAGCTACCTTGTCCGGGAATTGATCGATCAGCGCGTCCATCAGCGCGATCACGCGCCGACGGTGGCCGACCAGGTACTCCGCCGCGGCGAGCCGCCGCGCGGCAACGTCCGCGCCGGGAAATCCGCCGTCGGGCGACTGACTTGCTTCGAGTGTTTTAAGCCGGGCGTCGTCAGCGCCCCGCGGCAGCGAGCCGGCAGCATTGCCGACGCCGTAGAGCGCCAGCACCGCGGCCGTTTCCGGCGACGGGTTGGCCTCGAGCCAGCGCAACGCGCGCGTGGCCGGGTTCTCACCCGGAACGCCGGGCGCGCCTTTGATCATCCGTATCAGCCGTTCGAACATCGCCGCAGTCTAGCTCGCGACGGCGCGGCAGACTAACCTGCGCGCATTCCGGTAGTGGGTCAGTTTGATTGATGCAGGCTTCCAGCCTGCGGGTAGCGCGGCCATCTTGGCCGCAATCGTCGCAGGCCTTTGGCCCGCGACTGCGGGCGAGACGCCCGCGCTACGAAAGGCATT
>JADLAK010000100.1 GCA_020848275.1 Planctomycetota bacterium | reverse complement strand
GGTGGCGCGGACATTCCTGTCCGCGGTGGCGAGCTTTGCGAGCCACAATTCGACCGGCTACGCCGGTCGGGCGGACAAGAATGTCCGCCCCACAACTGCTCAGAATATATGTAGGACCGCTTAGAGCATTTTCAAGATTACCGTGCCGGTTTCTGCTTGCGGCGAGCATCGCATCCATCTTGCAAGGCTCCACTGGAGCCTTGCTGCGATTGCGCTCCCTTCGGTCGCCGTCATCCTCGCTCAGCGTGGCCTCCAGCCACGCCGTCGCTCGCGCTTCTTGATCTGCTCGCTCGGCGCAGCGCATAAACTCGGCACACTAACCTTGAAAAAGCTCTAAACAAATGACGGCGCTACGCGCCTTACAGCCTCGACCGCGTTGACCGTCAAGGAAACTTCGCAGGGCCGAGCCGGCCCAGCCACGCCCTTTGGCCCGGATTTAGCGTTCGACGCTTAAACCCGGCAGAAGATAGACTGTCCGTCCTTTTGCGCGGATAGTTCATGGCAAGTTCGGACCCAAAACCGAAGCCCGTGCCCCGTTTCCCGGTTAAAAAACCGGCGTCGGGCAACATCGCCCCCGCGAATTCCGGTTCGTCGCAACAGCGCGAGGCTGTGGGCAAGTCCAGCTCGTCGCAAACCCGCGATCCAATCCCGCCCGGCCGTCCCAATTCGTCCCAGTTGCGCGAACCCGTAGGCCCCCGCGCGGGTTCAAGCCAGATGCGCAACCCCGTTCCCGGCCAGGGAATCATCACCATGCGCCAGATGCCCGGCGCTCCTCCGTCGGCTGACGACGAAGAAGGCCCCGTCGTCGTTACTCCAGCGGCGGCAAAACCCTCGTCGGCCCCCGTCAAACCTCAGCCCGGCAAGCCGGCGCTTCCGCAGCGTCCTGCGGGCACACGCTCGATTGAAGCCGCCCGCCCGCCGCGCACCGTCGAGGCGCCCAAAGCCAAAAAAGTTCCCGAGAGCATGAGCGAGCTGGTGCGCCTGCTGGCTCGCATTGCCATCAAGCACAACACCGGACTAACGGTGCAGGAATTCGACGAGAAGTACGTGCCCCGCATGGCCGAAATGCTACCCGAAGCCCTGCGTGTGTCGGCGCATACGGTGTTGCTCGAGCACTTCCTCGAGTTCGCCCACGTCCTTTACATCGCGATTGTGACCGGCCGCTTCAAGGAGCGCCCGGTGCTCTGCGCTGTACGCGCCGCCGAGCTCGCCGCCGACCTTACCGAACGCGCCCAGGCACACTACGCGGGCGACGGGGAATCGCGCATCGAGTCCATCCGCTGCCGCAACCTGATTGTGGGCGTGACGCTGCAGGCTGTGCGGCTGATCGAGAGCGCCAACCTCGACCACGAGAACGTCAAGGGACTCACCGACAGCTTTGAGCGCGCGGTGATTACCGTTTACGGCCTCAAGACGCAGGCCGAGGCCACGGGCGGCGCGCCCTGGACCGGCGTGCGCGAAAACCAGCTCGATAAACGCATCGGCGCCGCGATCAACGCCGTGAGCAACGCCTTTGGCGAGTACATCAGCAAGCGCGCACCGGAACTTTCGGCCGAGGACAACCACGCGCTCTTGGCGGAATTTGACGGCTTCATGGAACGCTTTGCGCCCTACATCGAGGGCGGGCGCGCCACGGCCATGGAGCGCGCGCGGCAGATGTCCAAAAATCTCACCGGCGTTTACGGCCGTCCGGAGAAAATCGAGCCGCTCACGGTCGTCGAGATCAAATCAAGGCCCGCGGGCGTTGAGATCCACCTTGAGGACAAACGCGTGCTGTTTATCTCGACCGACGACGCGAAAAACATCGGCCTTGCGGCTGAGGGCGAGGCCGTCGACAGCCGACGCATGCGAAAGTCGGCCCTCGACAGCCGCAAGAAGACCAATCCTGATGCCGACGACGAAGCGGCGCTGATGGAGGAGTTGCAGGCGCATGTCGATGCGGCCAAACGCGACCGCGCGGCGCAGAAGCCCAGCGGCAACGTCAAACCGCCGACCCCGCCGAAACGGTAGGTGCGTCCGACATACCACGTATCACGCACAAGGGCGGAACGCCGCGCGCTTGTGTGCAGCAAATGGTATAACCCCGCGCATGCGCTGCCCGTTCTGCAAAGTCGATAATGATCGCGTCGTGGACTCCCGCTCCTCGGGCGAAGGCGCGGTCGTGCGCCGCCGCCGCGAATGCCTTGCGTGCGGCAAGCGATTCACGACCTACGAGCGTGTCGAAGAAGCGCCGCTGCGGGTGGTCAAGAAGGACGGCACACGTGTGCCTTTTGACCGCGAAAAGATTCTCGCGGGCGTGCGCAAGGCGTGCGAAAAGCGGCCCGTGCCTGCCGACGCCATGGAAAATCTCGTCAGCGCCGTCGAGGACGAGATCAACAAAAATTACGAACGCGAAGTTCCCACGCGCGCGATCGGCGAAATGCTGATGGAACGCCTCAAGGCGCTCGACAGCGTCGCCTACGTGCGTTTTGCCAGCGTGTATCGCGAATTCAAGGATCCGCAGGAGTTCGTTGCGGCGATCCAGGGCGTGAAGAAACCGTAGGGCGGGTTCAGGTCAAGGTTCAGGTTCAGATACCTTGATCGGTCGTTTTTGGTTTTTCTGAACCTGGACCTGAACCTGAACTTCAATCGTGTCCAGTTCACCGATCTTCCTTTTCCATAAACCTCGCAACATCGTCACCACGAAGTCCGACGAACTTGGCCGCAAGACGGTCTATGACGTGCTGCCTGCGTGGGTGCGCGATGACGGCTGGATTCCCGTGGGGCGTCTCGACCGCGACACGCGCGGCCTGCTGCTTTTCGTCCAGGGCGGAAGGTTGATGGACGCGCTCTCGCGCCCCGGCACGCACGACAAAACCTACGAGGTCTGGGTTCGCGGCCGCGTTCACGATACCGCGCCGTTGCTCAAGGGCGTCAAGACCGCGCTGGGCCTGCTGCGCGCGAAGGAGGTGCGCGTGTTGGGCGGCGCCGCGCAGAAAACGCGCCTCGAAGTCGTGCTGGATGAAGGAAAGAACCGGCACATCCGGCGGCTGTTCGGCGCGTTGCGCGACCCGCAACGCGGGACTCCACTGAAGGTGGTCGAACTGAAGCGGGTGCAGTTCGGCCCCGTCAAACTGGATGTTCCGTCGGGCGCCTGGCGGTTTTTGACAGAAGACGAATGCGCGGCGCTCGCGTAGGGACGCGGCTCAGCCGCGTCCGCATCCACAGGCCCTTGCACGGCGGACACGGCTGAGCCGTGCCCCTACCTCAGAAGCATATCGGCGCGTATTAAACCCACCCACTTGGCGCCGATGCGTTCGCCGACGACCGGGAGCGCAAAGCCGCAAACTTTCACGCCTTCGACCAGCGCCAGGCTCGCGTTCGCCAGCGTCGCGCCGGTTTTTAGTTCGCCCGCGCGCAAATCTCCCAGCCACAACTCGTCTTCGCAATTCACCAGCGCCATCGTTTGCCCCTCGGGCAGCGGCGTTGTCCATAGTTCCGCCACGCCGCCGGAATACGCCGTGTCCTCGACGCGCAGCAGTATTAAACCCCCCTCGGCGCCCACTATGCGCGCGGTGCAGGTCTCGCCGCCCGCGAACTCGACAAACGCGCTGCGGCTGACAAGTTCGCCCTTGAAACTTTCCCACACCCATGCGGGCGCAAGCACGTCGCACGAGCGTCCCGCGCGTTTGACGACCGCCGCGGCCGCCTTGCGCCGCTCGTCGCGTATTAAATCGCCGCTTTCGCGCAGCGTCGCGCTTGTGCGCGCTTCGCACAGCCACACGGGCCGCGATATCAGCTTTCGCGGCCTGGCTTCGATGCGCTCGTCGGGTTCTGGGCGTTTTTCGAGGCCGTTCAACTTCGCGCCTGCGGCGAGATTGGCGCCCGCGCCGCCCGGCGTGTCGAAGCAGACGAACGCGCCGCCGATGTTGTCCTGGATCCAGAAGCGGCTGCCTTCGCGCAACAAGCCCGCATGTTCGCTGCTCAGGCGGCACTCGACTTCGGCGCGATTGTCCCGCGACCGGACGGTCACCACGCGGCCCACGGGCTGGTCGCGATAGACAACGCGCGCGTTGGGCTCAAGCCCGCGCGCATCGGCGAAGCTGACGCTAAACGGCAGGCCGCCGCCCTCGCTTTGATAAAGCAGATACACGCCGCCGACGGCCGCGGCCGCAAACGCGATGAAGATGAGGAATCCAAAGGCGACTCGGGCCATGGAGGCAGTATAGGTCAAGGTCAAGGTTCAGGTTCAGGTTCAAATTGGCGGCGAGATCGGTAATCTGGACCTGAACCTCGACCTGAACCTGTTCCGGGGCCGTCCACAGGAGCTTATATGCGCACTTTGCGCGCTGTCGTTGTCAGCGTTGCCTCCCTTGCGGCGTTATTCGTTCTTTCGATCCACACACCGCAATTCAGCCTCGACGCGCAGGCGTTTGTGGCGACCGCGGCTCAAGGCGCGCAGATGTTTCTGTCGGCGCAGGCCGATGCGAAGACGCCGCCGCAGGAATGCGCGATGGTGGGCGACTACTGGTTTCGCGGCGAGCGCGGCTGCGCGACGGCGATCCTGCCGAAAATCGACGCCGACGACTGGACGGAAAGCCCGACGGAATTGGGCGTGACCTACTACATGGGCAAGCCCAACAGTTGGAAGGCGCAGGTGATGGTCCTGGCGTGGCCCGCGGAGCGCGCAGGCGAAGAAAAGGCCGAGGGCCTGGCGCTGAGCCAGAAGATTCTCGACCTCTACACCGGCAGCTTCACCAAGGCCAACCCCTACATGAAGCCTGCCAAACCCGCGACGGAGATTTATTCGCAGGGCGGCAAGGCGATGTTCCAGGTGTTCAAGGGTGCGGCAGAGAACAAGAACGAGTTCACCGCGACCTTTCGCGTGATTGCCGACGGCCGCAACGCGCTGCTGATGCGCATGTGGTCGCTTAGCGGCGACGCATGGAAGGCCAATCTCGAGGTTGTCGACCCGATCTACGACACGATTCGTGTGGGCAGCCACGTGCCGAAGCTGCCGCAGCGCGACCCGGGAACCGCCCTTGAGGGCGTTTACCAGGGCCCCTGGCGGCTCAAGGACATGTCGTGGCTGGTGTTCGACAAACGCGGCTACGTGCTGGACAGCGAGCCCGCGCGCTGCAAGCACATCAACCTCGAGGCCTATTACCAGTTCCGGGCCAACCAGGTTGGCCGTTACAGCGTCAAGGACGGCGAAATGACCATCGATTGGCCCCTGCGCGAGCGCGAGGACAAGCGCAAATTCGAAGCCACCGAGAAGGGTTTCAAGCTCGACGGCGACGAGTACAAACGCATGGACAACGGCTGGCTCGACGGCAAACGCCTGCACGGAAGCTGGATGACAAACAGCTACACCGCCTCCAATTACGGCACGGTGCAAAGCAGCTTCTACAGCGCCAACTACTACGCGTTTTTCGACAACGGCAAGTTCAAGCGCACCAGCACGGCCTCAAGCAATTACAGTGACAACATGAACCGCGTGCGTAACGACCTGCCCGAGTTCAACTCCTGGGCTTCGTCCCACAGCAGTGAGTTCGGCGTCTACCGCATCGAGGGCAACATCCTGGTGCTCAACTACGCCGACGGCAGCACCTCGCGCCTGCCGATATACCCCAGCCAGAAGGACGACTGGAAGCTGGTGTATCTGCTGGGCGACAGCTTTCTGAAAAGCGACGGCGGCCCGGGCGAAATGCCGCCGGACATGCCTGGCATTGCGGCCCAGCCCAAGCCGCCGGCGACATTTGTGCCCGAAATTTACCGCGACGGTTTCCTGCGCGCTCGCGGCGGCGCGTCCATATTGCGCCTGCCCAAGCTGGACCCGGAGCAATACAGCGTCCAGGCTGATTGCGCGCCGGGCATGACGCAACTGATGATCTTCAAGGGCAAGGAGATCGACAAAACTTCGGCGGTCACGGTCATTTACGCCATGCCTGCCGACACCTTTCGCGATGACACGCGCGATGACAAGACCATCGGCAAAGACGTCGCAAGGCGCATGGCAGACAACTTCCTCAAGAACCGCGCCTATCTCAAGCAGGAGGGCGAGCCCAAGGAGGTCGCCCTGCCCGGCGGCGCAGCCTACAGCCTGGTTTATGTCGGCTCGCGCGAAGGCAGCACTGCCAAGGAAGCGATGAGTGCGATCACCGTGACTGACGAAAAGTGCGTGCTGCTGCTTTTGACCATCGGCTCGGGCGTCGAGTACGCCAACATCGTCAAGGCGGTGGTCAACCCGACGCTGAACAACGTGCGCGTCGGCGGCAAGCAGCCCAAGCTTGAGGACCAGAAGCCCGGCGTCGCGCTCAGCGGCGTTTACTGCACCGAGCCCGACGCCACGGACAACGTGTTCTGGCTGGTGTTCGACCCGCGCGGCTTCATCAACAACCGCGCGCCGGCCTGCGAGTGCGACCTCGACCTGCAGGCGCTGATGCTCTACGACAGCGCCGCCGTGGGCCGCTACGAGGTCAAGGACGGCGAAATCGAGACGGCCTATGCGCCGCCGCGCGTGGGCGGCAAGGCGAAGTTCAAGCAGGAGGCGGGCAAGTTGACGATCGGCGACGTGGTTTATTACCGCGTGGACGGCGGCCAGCGCCCGCGCACCGGTTTGTCCGGCAAATATGCGGCTGCCGACGGGGCGTACTTTTTCATCGCCGATGGCCGCTTCAGCACCGAGTCGGATGCGGGCGCCGGCGCCGCCAAGAACGCCGAAGTCCGCCGCGCGGAATGCGTCGAGACGGCGGCGGTCCCGGCCAAGGCGTCAAAATCCGGCTGCTACCGCGTGGAGGGAGACCGCCTGCTGCTGTGGTACGAGGACGGCCGCAAACTCTCGCGTACGATGTTCGTTGCGCCGGGCAAAACCGGCACGGTGTTCATCGAAGGCAAGGCGTATTCGCCGGCGAAATAACTGCGGGTTGCAGGTTGTAAACCAGAGCCCGCTGCGTAAGCGGCGGGATACACGCCAGTGCACCGGCATCAATCCCATCGCTTACGCGATGGGCTCCGGTTCCGTCGGACGGGCGCAATGCCGTTAGCGTCCGCGTCCCGGGAATACGTTGCCGCCTTCGCCCGGGCGGGCCGTGCCGCGCGGCAGCGCGTTGCGGATGCAACGCAGGATAAACTCCTGGGCTTCGTTGTATTTCTTGTAGCGCGCCTTCTGGTCGCTATCGAGCACCGCGCCGCCCGCCACCCAGTTGCGCGCGAGATAACTGCACGCGACCTTGCCTTCGCGCATGACCTCGACGGCGATCATGCGGTCGACCGAGGGGTCGTTGGTCGCGCGCGCGATCGGGTCTTTTTCGCCGATGTTGACGGCGCCCGGCGACTCGAAGAATTTCACCTGGTCGCGCAGCACGACAAGCAGGTCGTGCATGTCGACACTCCACAGGTAATACTCTTCTTCTTTAAGCTGGTTGTCGGGCATGCCCTCGTACATCGCATGGCCCTTGTTGATCAGCGTGGTGCGGATTTCCTTTTGCGTCGCGGTCGGCACGCCCGAGTGGCCGCTGCCGCCGCCTATGGTCCCGCCCTTGACGTAATAGAACACGCGCACGCTGCCGATTTTATCGAGCGCGAGTTTTTCCTGCTGTTCGGGATCGCCGGTGTCGGTTGGCTGTGTCGTGCCGCCGCCGGCGCTCGCGCAGGCGCCAAGCAGCGTCATCGTCAGGACAAAAATTGCGGCGGTCGAAAGTCGTGCAAGCATGGCAAGAACCAATGTGGGGGCGCGTTGCGGGAGATACAGCTTGCCGTGCCAACCCGCCCGATACAAGGGTCGTGCGGGTTGTTCGTGAATCGTGGTTCGCAGGTCGCGCCGTGGGCGAAAGTACCACCGACCACGATCCACGAACAACCAACCTATGCCATCCCGAACACGCGGTCGAAGTGTGTGATCAGGCGATCCTCAACTTCGCGCATGGGCGGCGCTTTGCCGAGAAGCGTTTGCAGGCTGGTGACGCTTTTGTCGGAAATCCCGCAAGGCGTGATGCGCGAAAACCATTGAAGCGGCTCGTCGGTTACGTTGAGCGAAAGCCCGTGCAACGTCGCCCACTTGCTGACGCGCGTGCCCATGGCGGCAACTTTCGCGAATTGCGGATTGTGGATTGTGGATTGTGGATTGGACTGGGCTGTCGTCTCTAATTTTGAATCTGACTTCGCCAAGGCTTCGTCAGACACGTTTTGAATTTTGAATTTTGAATTCACGTCAACCCACACGCCGGTCAAACCAGCGACCCGCTGCCCGTGAAAGCCGTAATCAGCGAGAACGCGCAAAACCACTTCTTCCAGCCCGCGCATGTACTTGTGCAGGTCCTTGCCGCAGCTCAGGTTGCCGAGATATGCAACCGGGTAGGCAACAAGCTGGCCCGGTCCGTGATAGGTGACGTCGCCGCCGCGCTCGACTTCGAACACGTCGGCGCCCAGCGCGCGCAGCGATTCAACGCCCGCGCCGAGGTTGGCCGGCTTCGCGCGCTTGCCGTAGGTAAACACGGGTTCGTGCTCGACGAGGATCAGCCGGTCGACAACATCACGGCCTTCCTCGTGCGCGGCGATGATTTCAGCCTGGATGCGGCGCTGCATTTCCCACACGGGCTGGTAGCGCGCGCGGCCCAGCCGCAAGACGTCGAATGTCGTGATTTTGGTTTCAGCAGCGTTCACGCGTGGGTACCCTTTGCCGGCCACCAAACTAGGAGAAAGTAATGACCCGTAAAGCCGGACTGTTGACGCTCGTGTTGACCTGCGCGTTGCTGCTGATGGCCTGCGGTCGCCCCGCTGACGCCCCCACAAGCAAATTCACGGCATTGGTCAACAAGGCGACCGAGCAGGTGAAGCAGGACAAGTTCAAGGAGAGTGACTTCGAGAAGGAGCTCGAGCCGATCATCAAGGAAATGAACGCCCTGCCGGCCAAGGATCGTGAAGAGGGCTCCAAGAGCGTCGTTGAAGCCATGGAGAAAGCGTTGAAGGACTTCGAGGCGGCCTGCAAGGAAAAGAAGAACTCCGACGCGCAGATGGCCATGGTTGGGGCCATGCTTGCGTTTGCCATGGGCGGTAAGGAAGGCGAAAAGAAGGACAAGTAGAAGGAATGTAAAATTCAAAATGCAAAATTCAAAAGGACGGTTTCGACGCCGCCAATTTTGAATTTTGCATTTTCTATTTTGAATTCATTACAAGTGCACGCACTCGCCGGCGGCGACGGCGGCGGCTTCCATCACCGCTTCGCTCAGCGTCGGGTGCGGGTGCACCGCGCGGATGATGCTGTGCATGGTGACCTCGGTGTCCATGCCGAGCACAAGCTCGCTGATAAGTTCGGTCGCTTCGCCGTGCACGATGTGCGCGCCAAGAAGCTCGCCGTACTTCGCATCGAAGATCAACTTCACGAAACCGTCGTTGTCCCCGATTGCGACCGCCTTGCCCGACGGTTTAAACGAGAACTTGCCGACCTTGATGTTTAATCCCTTTTCCTTCGCGGCCTTCTCCGTCAGGCCGACGCTGGCGACTTGCGGCTGGCAATACGTGCAGCCGGGGATCACGCGTTTGTCGAACGCCGGCACATCGTGACCCGCGAGTTTCTCGACGCAGGCCAGCGCCTCGTGGCTGGCCTTGTGCGCCAGCGCCGGCGGGCCCGCAACGTCGCCGATGGCGTAGATGCCGTCAACGCTGGTGCGCGCGTAGCCGTCAACCTGGATGAAGCTGCGGTCAACCTTCACACCGACTTTCTCCAGGCCGAGTTCCTCGATGTTGCCCTGGATGCCGACGGCAACGAGCGCGTAGTCGACTTCCATCGTGTGCGTTTCTTCTTTGCGCGTATAGGTGACCTTGACGTGTTTGCCGGCGTTCTCGACCTTCTCGATTTTCGTGCTGGGGAAAACGTCGATGCCCTGTTTCTTGAAGGCCTTGGCCAGTTCGCTCGATGAATCTTCGTCTTCAATGGGCACGATGCGGTCCATCAGCTCGAAGATGCTGACCTTGCTGCCGAGCGCGTTGAAGTAGTAGCCGAACTCGACGCCAATGGCGCCAGCGCCGATCACCGCGACCGACTTCGGCTGCTCGGCCAGCACCATCGCCTCGTGGTGGCCGATAATGCGCTTGCCGTCGACGGGCATGTTCGGGAAGCGCCGCGGGCGCGCGCCGGTAGCGATGATGATGTGTTTGGCGCTGATGGTTTCGGTGACTTTGCCGGGCGCGTTGGGCCGGTCGGAGATGTTGGCGAGGTTGTTGGGCTCGGTGACCTCGACCTTGCCCTTGGCGGCCACGCGGCCGCGGCCGTTGAACGTGGTGACCTTGTACTTCTTGAACAGGAACTCGATGCCTTTGTTGCGGCCGTCGGCGATCATGCGCGAGCGCCGGACGATTTCGGTCATGTCGGGCGAGGCCTTGGCGACCTCGATGCCAAACGACTTGGCCTTGTGGTTGATGGTGTGCAGGACTTCGGCGCTCTTCAAAAGCGCCTTGGTCGGGATGCAGCCCCAGTTCAGGCAGATGCCGCCGTAGTGCTTGTCCTCGACGCAGCAGGCCTTGAGGCCCAGTTGCGCGGCGCGAATGGCGGCCACATAGCCGCCCGGCCCCGACCCGATCACGCACACATCAAAAGTATGTTCAGCCATGGCAGTGCTTACTCCAATGCAAACAACCCGTGAACTTGCCCACCTTCGCGATCAAAACGCGGTTCGATCAATTTGAAGAACTGATCATCACCACGGTCGTACTTTCGAAAAGCTGCGTACGCAATCAAGTCCGCAAGTTGAACCAGACGCGAAGCGCGAGAATCGATGAAGACGGGGACTTCAGACATGTTGCGTAACTGGCCAAACGAATGGCCATCGCGTTTGAAATCTATCGCCAGGCTTTGGATAGTCGTTTCCCGGGTGGATTTGTCGAAAATCATCAGGCCGCGCTGGGTGTCGCCCTTCCGGTGCAGGCGCATGAGAAATTGATCGAAACGAGACGCCAACTGCTCGAAGGCCAGTTCAACGGGATCCCGCGGGGTCGCCAAGGCCTTTTTCACTATGGCCGCAAAAGCGCAATTGGAAACATGTGACTGCGAAAACAGGCTGAGCGCGTCCTTGATGGCCGCCACGCGGTCAGGCAACGGGAATTGCCGCCATTCCTTTTTGCCCTGCAGCATCGGCGAACCATGGAGTTCGACCTGCCACGGTTCGGCGGCGTTGAAACGAGCAGCAATACGGTCCAGTCCCTCGGCGATCCAGTGAGGTTGTCGCTCGAATAACGCCACGCCGCCCAAAACAAAAAACTGCTGGCTGGCGTCTTTGATGTCGCCGGAATCGTCTACGTAAAGGAGGTACACGGTGGGAACACCCGAAAATGAAGGCGGCCGGGTGGAGACCTAGCTCCAGCGACCCAAAGGATGGGTCTCCCAGCCACGAAAAAATTGTAACACACTGTTAGCGATGCGCCAGAAAATTGCGCATATGGCCGGAGTCTAGGCAGGGTAGTGGGTCCGTTTGGCCGAATGCCTTTCGTAGCGCGGGCGTCTCGCCCGCAGTCGCGGGCCAAAGGCCTGCGACGATTGCGGCCAAGATGGCCGCGCTACCCGCAGGCTGGAAGCCTGCATC
>JADLAK010000099.1 GCA_020848275.1 Planctomycetota bacterium | reverse complement strand
GATGCAGGCTTCCAGCCTGCGGGTAGCGCGGCCATCTTGGCCGCAATCGTCGCAGGCCTTTGGCCCGCGACTGCGGGCGAGACGCCCGCGCTACGAAAGGCATTCGGCCAAACGGACCCACTACCCTTTTGCGCCGTCAGGTTTCGCAGCGCGCAATTGCCAACGCCGCCGCGCTCCACTAGATTCTGCCGCCATGGATGAGCACACGGTCAGGCACGTGGCGAAGCTTGCGCGGCTGGAACTCGCGGAGGGCGAAATCGCCAGGCTGGCCGGCGATTTGTCCAAGATCACCCACTACATCGAGCAGATGGGCAAGCTTGATGTGCGCCACGTGGAGGCGACGATTCATCCCGTGGTCGATGAAAACGCCTGGCGGCCTGACGAGATTCACGCCAGTTTCCCGCGCGATGTCGCGGTAAAAAACGCGCCCGACAAGGACCAGGGGTTTTTCAAAGTACCGCCAGTTATCGAGTAGTTGTGGACCGGGGCGTCCGTGCCCCGGTCGCAATAACCTTAAATCGTGCTGGGGCAGGGACGCCCCAGCCACAAAAACATGCCCTTTGACCTTTTGAAATCCGACGCCACGTCCATCGCGCAAGCCGTGCGTGATGGTTCCGTTTCGGCGGAAACTGTAGTGAGCGAGACCATTAAACGCATGGCCGCGACGGAGCCCAAGGTCGGCGCATTCCTTCAGCAGGACGCTGAGGGCGCGCTTGCGCAGGCGCGCGCGATTGACGCCGCACGCAAGCAGGGCAAACCCGTCGGCAGGCTCGCGGGCGTGCCGATCGCGATCAAAGACAACATCCACGTCGAAGGCCGGCCCACGACCTGCGCCAGCCGCATCCTCGATGGTTTTATTGCACCCTACGACGCGACGGTGACCACACGCCTGCGCGCCGAGGGGGCGGTGATCGTCGGCAAGACCAACCTCGATGAATTCGCGA
Source organism: Planctomycetota bacterium (assembly GCA_020848275.1). Classification (GTDB taxonomy): domain Bacteria; phylum Planctomycetota; class UBA8742; order UBA2392; family UBA2392; genus JADLAK01. Next base: position 5,796 of record JADLAK010000099.1, on the reverse strand, counting down.
TGGGAAGCTCGTGCGAAAACAGCGCGCTGAAGCAAACGCGCAATCCCTGGGACGTCACGCGCGTGCCCGGCGGCAGTTCCGGCGGCAGCGCCGCGGCGGTCGCCGCACGCAGCGCGCTGGTTTCGCTGGGCACCGACACCGGCGGCTCGATTCGCCTGCCGGGCAGCTTCTGCGGCGTCGTCGGCATGAAGCCGAGTTACGGCCGCGTCAGCCGCTACGGCGCCATTGCCTTTGCCTCGAGCCTCGACCAGATCGGCCCCTTGAGCGTAAGCGTGCGCGACAGCGCGCTTACGCTTTCGATCATGGCCGGGCGCGACGACCACGACGCGACCTCGAGCAAAAGGGCGGCGCCGGATTACGTAGCAGAGCTTGCCAAGGCCAATATCAAAGGCCTGCGCGTTGGTTACGTGCCCGCGTATTTCGACCAATGCCCGGACAAAGAAGTCGCCAAGACCTGCAAGCTCGGGCTTGAGCGGCTGCGCAATCTTGGCGCAACGCTGGTCGAGGTCAACCTGCCTAACGCCGACCACGGCATCGAGGTTTATTATGTCGTCGCCAGCGCCGAGGCCAGCAGCAACCTCTCGCGCTTCGACGGCGTCCGCTACGGCATGCGCGCCGACAAGGGCAACGCCATTGCCAATTATTTCGCCACGCGCGGCGCGGGCTTCGGGACCGAGGTCAAGCGGCGCATCATGCTCGGCACCTACGCGCTTTCGGCGGGCGCTTACGATGAGTACTACGGCCGCGCCAGCAAGGTCCGCACGCTGATCGTCAACGACTTTGTGCGCGCTTTTGGCGGGTGCGACCTGATCGTCGGGCCGACGGTCCCCTTTACCGCGTTCAAGGCGGGTGAGAAGTCCGACCCGCTTTCCATGTACCTTTGCGACATTTACACCATTCCGGCCAGCCTGGCGGGGCTTTGCGCCCTCTCGCTGCCCGCGGGTTTTAGCAAGGCAGGGCTGCCCATTGGCCTGCACCTCCAGGCCCCGCCGTATGCGGAAACCACGCTTTTTGCGGCTGCACAGGCTTTAGAACGCGATCTTGGCCTCGACCGCCTTGCGCCTATTGCGTAAACTGGCGCTTCGGCCCGCACAGGACTTTGCACGTGGATCCAAGCCAGGGATGGAAGGGACGCGACAAGCCCAATCAAGGAATGGGGGCGGAAACGCGTGCCATGATCGGCAACCCGGCCCTGCGTGGCAATGATGCGACCGAACGTCCCACCGAGGCCGACGTGCCTGAAGCCATCGGCTTTGAAGAAGCCGAGATGACGCCGGAAATGTCGCCCATGGACATGGGCCCCGCCGCACCCGTGCCGCAGGCAGGCGACAGTGTGCCCGCCGAACTGGCGCCGCCCAGCGAGATGACGCCGGGCGACTCGTTTTTTGACCTGCGCGCAACGCCCGGCGCCGAAGCCGCCATGCAGGCGTCGTCGGAATCAACGGCGGCGCTGGAGGCAACGGAAGTCGACGCCCCGCTGCCCGCACCCGCGGTAAGCGCGGGGCTGCCGCCGGTCAACAGCGAGATGGACTCCGACGCGCTGATGGCCCACAACGCCGCGCTGACGGAAGAAATCCACGCACTGCGCGAACAACTGCAACAGGCGGCGCAGGCGCCCGCGGAATTCGCAAACCTCCAGCAACAACTTCTGCAGGCGCAGCAGCAAGCCGCCAACTATCGCAACGAAGCCCAGCGCCTGCAGGAACAACTGGCGGGCGCGGCCTCGGGCGAAGATTTCGCCAAACTTGCGGCGCAGGCGCAAAGCGACAGCATCGCGCGCAAGGAGGCCGAAGAGGACCTGCGCATGGCGCGCGAGGAAGTCGAGCATGCGCGCGCCGAACAAAGCGCGCTGATGTCCGAAATCGAGGCCCTGCGCGCTGCGCCCACGCCCAAGGCCGACACGGCGGAACTCGAGAAGGCGCTGCAGGAAGCCGCGCGCCTGAGTTCAGCCGTCGACGAGGCCAACAACGCGATGGCCGGCTTGCAGCGCGCCAACGAAGAACTCATGCGCCAGATGACGGCGCAGAACAACCAGATGCACGAGACCGAACGCGCCCGGGCCGAGATTGTGGCGCAATTGCAGGCGCGCGAAGCCGAAATTACCAGCCTGCAGGCCGAGATGGCGCAGGCCGCCCCTGCGCCAAAACCGGGCAAAGGCGGGGCGGAACTCGAGGCCCAACTCAAGACGCTGAAGAAAGAACTCGCCCAGAAGGAGAAGGAAGTCAAGGAAACGCGCGAGGCGCTCGACAGCGAATCGGCACGCTCATTCCGCCTGTCGCAGCGGCGCATCCCGGCGCTGCAGAACGAACTGGCGGAGGCCCACGCGCAGGGCATGGAAATCCGGCGCAAGATGGAAAAGCTCGAGGCGGAAAAACGCGTTTTGGCCGAGGACTCCGACGCCGCCAAGCGCCAGATGGAAGAACTGGAACGCGCACTGGCCGCCGCCAAGATGCGCGCGCAGGACACCACTATCGTCGCGGCGCCCCAGGCGCAGGTCAACGTCGCCGATGAAGAGATCAAGCGCCTGGGCGCACGCCTCAAGGCCGCCGAGGAAGAACGGCGCAAGCTTTCGGAATCGCTGCAGCAGATCGACAAGGGCAAACGCGGCGAACTCGAGAAATACGAGGAGCGCCTCACGCGCCTCCAGGTCGAAAGCAACGAGCGCCACGAGAACTACCTCAACCTGCGCAAACAGCTCAAGCTGCTTGCGGGCCGCCTGAGCCAGACCGTGAAACTTGCGGCAATGCTGGCGGCCGCAACCAGCGAGGCCCAGCGCAAGATGCTGATTGACGGCATCGAGCGCCTTGGCAAGGAATCAGAGGCCGTCGGCGCGGGCCAGAGCATTGAGCTTGCGACCTTGGCGCCTCCTCCTTCAGCTCCCAGTGCGGCGGATTCGACGCCGCAACCGGCGGTGCCCGCCTCGCAGGCGCCGGTGACGACAGAGCAGGACAAGAAAGACTCGTCGCGCACAGAAATCATCCGCGCGGCGGATGTGGCCGCACCTTCGCCGCCCGCCCCTTCGGCGGGCTCAGGGCAGGCGCAATCGCTGGGCGCCCCGGAAGACCTGGTGGAACCTTCGGCCGAACCCATGAGCCTGGACGGGCTGGAGCCGGGCCTCGACGGCATCCCCGACGACATCGGCGGCCCCGCAACGGATTTGTAAGTAAAACCCGTGGCGCGGACATCGAGGTGTCGGCGCGTGCGCCTCGTGCGGTATTATTATCAGCGCCTTCTGTGATGCGCTGTTTATGTCGTGATCGAAAATGCCGGCTCTCCTACCGGAGCCTGCGTCGCCGAGGCGAACGCGGCAGCGGGATTGTTGCGGGCTCGCCGCGGCGAGCCCCTACAGGTCCTCATTCGTCCCCGGTTGCCGCAATCTTCACAAATTCAAGCTACAATGGCCCTCTTCGAGTACGGCGACCTTGAGGCCATGAGCAACGCAGATTCCAACGGAAACGGCAGCGGGCAGGTCTTCAACGACCCCAAGCTTTACGTCAACCGCGAGATGTCGTGGCTGGAGTTCAACCAGCGCGTGCTTGAGGAAGCGCACGACGCCCGCAACCCGTTGCTTGAGCGCGTGAAGTTCCTCGCGATCACCGCCAACAATCTCGACGAATTTTTCGAAGTCCGCGTCTCGGGCCTGATGCAGCAGGTCGACAGCCGCAACATTTCCACGGGCCCCGACGGCGTGTTGCCCGAGGACCAGTTGTCGCAGATTTCCGTGCGCGCCCACCGCATGGTTGCCGAACAATATGCCTGCTGGGAAAACGAGCTGATGCCGGCGCTGATCGCCGCGGGCATTATTGTGCACACCGGCGAGCCGGAACTTGGCCCCGAAGCCGCGGCCTACCTCGACCGCTACTTCGACGCCGAACTAGAGCCCGTGCTCACGCCGATTACCGTCGACCCGGCCCACCCCTTCCCTTACGTCGCCAACAAGGCGCTCAACCTGGCGGCGCTGCTTGAATTCGAGCGCGACGGGCAGATCGAGCATCACCTCGGCGTCGTGACGGTCCCGAGGCTGCTCAAACGCGTGATCCCGGTGCCCAACCGCAGCGGCAAACTCGAATACATCATGCTCGCCGCCGCCGTGCGCCGCCGCCTGGACCAGTTGTTCCGCGGCTACCGCATTGTGGCGACGACGGCGTTTCGCGTGACGCGCAACAGCAACCTCTACCTTGAAGAGGAAGAAGTCGAAAACCTGCTGATGGCCGTCGAGAATGAAATCCGCCAGCGCCGCCGCGGCGACGTGGTGCGCCTCGAGCTTGAACACAACGCGCCGGCGGAAATCGTCGAGTTGCTCTCGAACAACCTGCGTGTCGAGGAAGACCAGATTTACCGGGTGCACGCGCCGGTGAACCTCAACCGACTGATGCGTCTGTACACCGACATCCCGCGGCCGGACCTCAAGGACAAGCCGTATGTGCCCGCCGAGCGTTCGCTGGGCGAAGACGCGGAGATGCTCTTCAACACGCTGCGCAAGGGCGACGTGTTGCTGCATCACCCCTATGAATCGTTCAACCCGGTCCTGCAGTTCATCCAGACCGCCGCGCGCGACCCGCGCGTGGTCGCGATCAAACAGACGCTCTATCGCACCAGTGAAGATTCGCCCGTGGTGCAGGCGCTGGTCTCGGCGGCCGAAGCGGGCAAGCAGGTCACGGTGGTGGTCGAGATCAAGGCGCGCTTTGACGAAGAGTCGAACATTCGCTGGGCGCGGCGCATGGAAAACGCGGGCGTGCAGGTGACTTACGGGCTGGTAGGCCTCAAGACGCACTGCAAACTTTGCATGCTGGTGCGCAGCGAGCGCGAGGGCATGCGCCGCTACGCTCACCTCGGCACTGGCAACTACAACCCGCAGACGGCGCAGATTTATACCGACCTCAGCTTGTTCACGTCCAACCCTGAATTAACTGAAGACGTGGCCGAGGTTTTTAACGTGCTGACGGCGCGTTCGCAGCGGCCGGTGCTGCGCAAGCTCATGGTCGCGCCCTTTGCGATGCTGGGCGGCTTCATTGAGAAAATCGACCGCGAGGCCGAAAACGCCAAGAAGGGCCGTCCCGCGCGCATCGTCGCAAAGGTCAACAGCCTTCTCGACGTCGACATCATCCAGGCGCTTTACCGCGCCTCACAGGCCGGCGTGAAAATCGACCTGATTGTGCGCGGCATCTGCGGCCTGCGCCCAGGGCTTCCCGGCGTCAGCGAAAACATCCGCGCGCGCAGCGTCGTTGGGCGTTATCTCGAGCACAGCCGCGTGTTCTATTTCGAGAACGACGGCAAGTCCGAGGTGTTCCTTGGAAGTGCGGACTGGATGCCGCGAAATCTTCGTGGGCGAGTGGAAGTCAGTTTCCCGATCGAGGACCCGGCGCTGAAGGTGCGCGTCGTCGACCAGATCCTGGCGACGTACCTGCAGGACAACCAGAAGGCCCGCGACCTGCAGGGCGACGGTACGCACCGGGCCGTTGAAGCGGCGGGCGCGGCGCCGCTTTCAGCGCAGGAAGCGTTCATGAAACTTGCGCGCGTCGCGCCCGGCGAAAGCACGCGCCGTTTCTCGATCAAAACCCCGGCAGCGGAGTAGGGCGGCATCGAACTCCAGTTCGATGTAGTCGCCGCCACGCGGATTAATCCTGGCAAGTGTATCCAACGGGTAACTGCGGCTTTAGCCACAGCATGGCTAAGCGGTCCTAGATAATTGTCTTTAGGTGGCGCGGACATTCCTGTCCGCGGTGGCGAGCTTTGCGAGCCACAATTCGACCGGCTACGCCGGTCGGGCGGACAAGAATGTCCGCCCCACAACTG
>JADLAK010000098.1 GCA_020848275.1 Planctomycetota bacterium | reverse complement strand
TGATGCAGGCTTCCAGCCTGCGGGTAGCGCGGCCATCTTGGCCGCAATCGTCGCAGGCCTTTGGCCCGCGACTGCGGGCGAGACGCCCGCGCTACGAAAGGCATTCGGCCAAACGGACCCACTACCGGCGGCCCAAGCATTACTCCAGGATTTCGGCGCGGCCCCAGATCTCGTTGAAGACCTTCTCGATGCCCTGCGCCAGGCCCTTATTGGGAATCACCAGGCCCATCGGCGAGCCGTCTTCTTCCTTCAGCTCCATCATCACTATCAGGCCGTCGGCCACGACGTAACGGAAGGGCAGCGTGTCCACCACGCGGGTGTGGTGGAACTCGCGAGCCAGCGCCTTCATTGCCTCTTCGTGCCGCGACCCGAAGATCGCCGCGCGCTCGATCAGGTAGCGCACGTTGACGCCGCGCCGCTGAAGATCCTGCTCCTCCTGGCGTTCCGAGGCAACCAGCACCGGCGCCTTGACCGACACGTAGAGCGACTTGGCGGTGGTCGCGATGATTTCACTGACCGCCTGCCCCACGTGTGCGCCGCGCACCAGGCGGATGCCGAGGCTTGCCGGGTCTTCGCTGGGCGAATCAGGCGCTTCCTTGGCGAGGCTCTGCATGATCTCGCCGGCCTGGTCCATCGAGGCCTGGATGCTGCGCTGGTGGGCGGCCAGCGCGTCAGCCGGCGGCACGCCGCGGTAATGCTTGATCTCGCCCAGCACTTCCTGCGCAAAGCCGCGCGAAGCGAGCCCCTGAAGCACGGAGTAGATCTTGGCCTGCGGTACGCCGCTTTTGCGCACGATGCGCGCCACGGGAGCGGCGGTTTCGCCAAGCAATGCGAGATAGACCTTGGCCTCGTAGGTGTTGAGGCCGATAAGTTGCAACTGGTTGATCCAGCGTTCGCGGTTCACGGCACCCGTCTAACGTTTGTTTGACGGCTTGCCAAGGAAATTGCCCGGGTCAGGGGAATTGGACCCGCGGCGCGCAACGTTATAGTGGCGACAGCCGCATTGTCACTTGAGGAAACCCATGACACCCGACGCACCCAAAGTTGAGAAACCAAAACTCACGTCGCTGAGCCACGGGGCCGGCTGAGGCTGCAAAATCCCCGCGAGCGACCTGGTCCAGGTGCTCAACAAACTGCCCAAGGTCACCGATAAGAATGTTCTTGTCGGTACGGACGGCATTGATGATGCGGCGGTCTACAAGATCAACGAAGAACAGGCGGTGGTTCAAACGCTCGATTTCTTCACGCCCATTGTCGATGACCCGTACCTGTTTGGGCAGATCTCGGCTGCAAATTCGATCAGCGACATCTATGCGATGGGCGCGCGTCCGCTGTTTGCGCTCAACATCGTCGCTTACCCCATGCAGTCCCTGGGCCCGGAAATCCTCGCCAGCATCCTCAAGGGCGGCAGCGACAAGATTGGCGAGGCCGGCATTTTCGTCGTCGGCGGCCACTCGATTGACGACGCCGAGCCGAAATACGGCATGTGCGTCACCGGCATCGTGCACCCCAAGAAAATCATGGCCAATTCGGGCGCCAAGATTGGCGACGTGATCATCCTGACCAAGCCCCTGGGTGTCGGCGTGCTTACCACGGCGGTCAAGCGCGGAAAGCGCACCGAAGCGCAGATCAGCGCCGCGATCCAATCGATGGCGTCGCTCAACAGGCCCGGCGGCGAAGCCATTGACGAAGTCGGCGCGCATGCGGCCACTGACATCACGGGCTTTGGTTTGATAGGCCATTTGTGTGGGATGGCTGCTTCAAGCAAGGTCGGCATTGAACTCGATTACGGTGCGCTGCCGGTGCTGCCGGAAGTGCTGGACTTCATCAAGGAAGGCGTGGTGCCAGGGGGCACGAAGAAGAACCTGGCATTCTACTCGCCGCGCGTGGACTTCGACGCGTCGCTGAGCGAGGCAGAGAAAACTCTCTGCGCCGACGCGCAGACGTCGGGCGGCATGGCCATTGTCCTGCCCGCGGCCAAGGCCGACGCCTGCATCGCGTCTTTGAAGAAGCACAACGCGCTGGCGCACGCGATCATCGGCCGCGTGGTCGCGGATCACCCGGGCCGGCTCAAAGTTAAGCGGTAAGGCGTGGTTGGGGTATCCAGACCCCAGCCACTTACAATCTTGAACCCACTATTTCTTCTGCAGTTTGCGTGAGGTGTGGGAACTGACCGCCCACTTCTCGACCGCGCGGCGGATTTCATCGGGCTGAACCGGCTTGGCGATGTAGTCGTTCATGCCTGCCGCAATGCATTTTTCGCGGTCGCCCTGCATCACGCTCGCGGTCATGGCGACAATCGGCAAGCCCGCAAGCGCGGGGTCGCGCCGGATGGTGCGCGTCGCTTCAAAGCCGTCCATTTCCGGCATCAGGCAGTCCATGAACACCATGTCGTAGGGCAGGTTGGCTGCCATTTGCACCGCCTCTTTGCCGTTGGCCGCAACGTCCACGCGGCAGCCAAGTTTGTCGAGGACGATCGTCGCAAGCTTCTGGTTGACGGCGTTGTCCTCGACCAGCAGCACGCGGCAGCCGCTGCTGGGCAGTTGCTGCTTGTCAGCGACGTCGGTGGTGCGCGGCGAGACCTTGTTCGTCGTAGTTTCGGCGGCGCCGCGGTTGAGCACGCGCGCCAGCACTTCCGCCAGCACAGTGGCGCGCAACGGCTTGGGCAAAAACGCCTCGACCAGGTCGCGCGAAAGCGTCGAATCCTGCGAACGTGCGTCCGACGTGATCATGATCAGCGGTGTTTCCTTCAACCTCTCGTCGTTTTTGATGGCACGGGCAAGCTGTATGCCGTCCATCCCCGGCATGCGCAGGTCCACCAGCGCGGCGCTGAAGGGCTCCGACGCCGCGATTGCCTCGCGCAGGGTGCGCAACGCCGCAAAGCCCGACTCGACCGCCACACACTTGACCTTCAGCGTGTTGAGCTGCGAACTGATGATCTGGCGCGCGACCTCGTCGTCGTCGACCAGCAATACGCGGATGCCCTCGGGCACGCTGAGGTCCGTTTTGTGGTTGTCGCCGCAAGCTTCGAGTTCGAGCTCAAACCAGAAGGTGCTGCCCTTGCCGAACACGCTGTCGGCGCCGATGTGTCCGCCCATGAGCTCGACGAGTTGCTTGGAAATGGCCAGGCCAAGCCCCGTGCCGCCGAAGCGGCGCGTGGTCGACGAATCGGCCTGCGAAAAACGCTGGAACAGGCGCGGCAGCGCCTCGGGCGCGATGCCGACGCCGGTATCCTGCACGGAAATGCGCAGGCGCGCGCGGTCGCCAAGCTGGTAGAGGGACTTCACCTCGATCAGCACGTTGCCGTGGTTGGTGAATTTCACGGCGTTGCCGGCGAGGTTGAGGATCACCTGGCGTACGCGGCCGGGGTCGGCCACGACATTGCGCGGCGCCTCGGCGTCGTAGCGCACCAGCATCTGCACGCCCTTGTCGGCGGCCCTGGCCGCGAGCAGCTCGGCGATGTCGTAAACGGCCTGGTGCAGATCGAACTGCATCGGCTCGACCTTGAGCTGGCCGGCTTCGATCTTGGAAAAGTCGAGGATGTCGTTGATGATCGTCAGCAGGGCCTCGCCGGAACTCTGGATAATCTCGGCATATCCGCGCTGTTCGGTGGTCAGCTTGGTGTCCAGCAGCAGGCCTGTCATGCCGATCACGCCGTTCATGGGCGTGCGGATTTCATGGCTCATATTCGCCAAGAACTCGCTCTTGGCCCGGTTGGCTGCCTCGGCGGCCTTGCGTGCCTCCTCAAGTTCGGCTTCGGCCTTTTTGCGCTCGGTGATGTCCTGGCAGGTGCCGCGCAAGCTGACGGGGCGACCGTCGGGCGCGCAGCGGAATTTCATGTTCGTGAGGATGTGGCGCACGCTGCCATCGGGCCGAATGATGCGGTGCTCGACCTGGTAGGGTTCGTCGTTTTTGGGAGCGCCGCCGCCCACGTTCTGGATGAGCGCCCGATCGTCGGGGTGGAGCATCGACATGAACAGATCGCTGCTTGTCTTGACCTCGCCGGGCTTGAGGCCGTAGATGCGGAACGTTTCGTCCGACCAATGGGACTCGCCCGTAAGCATGTCGGCGTCCCAACTGCCGACCTCGCCGATGCGCTGGGCCTCGGACAACGTCGCCGCGGTCTTGCGTAACGACTCCTCCATCGCCTTGCGCTCGGTGATGTCGCGGCCGACGGTGAAAAACAGGCCGCGGTCCAGAAACGGCACGTCGTTCCATTCGGAATCGAAGAAGTGGCCGTCCTTGTGACGGATGCGCATCTGCAGGTTGCGGATTTCCTGGCCTTGCGCGAGTTTGGCGACTTCAGCGCCCATGACCGGAAGGTCATCGGGGTGCACGAGCTGGTCCATGGGCGTTTTGCAGATTTCCTCGGCACTGTATCCCATGGCTTTGCAAACCGCCGGGTTTACCCGCCGGAAGAAGCCGTCAAAGCCGCCCACGGCCATGAACTCGTTGGTCGTGGTGAACATGCGGTCGAAGTCGGCCTCGGCGTGCTGGCGTGCGGCGACCTCGGTCTTGAGCGATTCGTAGGCCTGCTTGACCCTGGCTTCGGCCTCTTTGGCCTCGGTGATGTCGCGGCCTGTGACTAAGATGAGGCCGCGGTCGAGCAACGGCACGCTTTGCCACTGGCACTGGCGGATGGAGCCGTCTTTGCGGACCATGCGGCACTCAAAGGCGCTGACGGTGCCGCCCTTGGCCAACGACGCCATATTGGCGTTGACGGCGGGCAGGTCCTCGGGGTGGATCAGCTTCGTGAATGGCGTGGCGTAGTATTCCGCGGCGTCGTAGCCCAACGCCGTCAACATCGCCGGGTTGGCGCGCTTGGTGAAGCCGTCAAAACCGGCGATCGCCATCATGTCCAGCGATGCGTCAAACATCCGGTCGAGGTCTTGTTCTGCCTGTTTGCGGGCGTCGATTTCCTTCTTCAAGCCATCGTTGACACTCGCGAGGTCGGATGTGCGCGCCTGGACCTTGGCGTCCAGTTCGTCTCGCGCGGCCTTAAGGTCGGCATTAGCCGCCACAAGCGCGTTCTGGCGGCCCGACAATCGCCGCTCGATGCCGCCCAGGAACACGAAGAAGTAGCCGAAATACAGCACTAACACCGCCGCTCCCGCGGCCAGGATCAACATCTGGGAGCGCCGGTGGCTCGAGGTGACGTCGCTGATGTCGGAGAACACGATCAACTGGCCGACCTCGGCGCCCTTGGGATCGGCCAGGGGCACGCGCTGTGCGGCAAAGGTGTGCGCGTCATCGGTGTTCAAAACGGCGACGCTGTCGGTGGGGTGCTGGATGAACTGCGCCAGGGCCGGCGAAAGCGCGTCGACGGTGCGGTCCATCACCACGACGGATTCGAATTCGTCCCACGAGCCCGTGCGCTTGTACTTTTTAAGCGCGGCCTCCCAGGTTTCGCGCTTTATCAGGCTCTTGCTGACCGTCGCCACCATGTCCGACTCAAGCACCGTGCGGAGGTGTTGGGCCGTGTCGGCGAACTCGACGCCGAGTTCGATGTAGCCGATGCGTTCGCCGTTGACCTCCCACGGAGTGACGACGCGCTGCACGAATGTCCCCAGGGGCCCGCGCTCGAAGCCGAAGTGTATTACCCCCGTCGCCTCGGCCTCTTTGAGTGACACGCGGTCAATCAGGTCGCCGTTGCTGTCGGGAGTATGCAGGCGCAGAAAGTTTTTGCGCTCGAGGTCGTGGAAATAAAAATGCGAAATGGCGTGGCGCTTGCGAAGGCCCTCAAGCAGCGGGGCGCCGTATTCAAGCATCGCCGCGCGGTCGCGGCGCTTGAAGGCCTCGGCAAAGCGTGCGTCCTTGACGATCACGTGCAGCAGCGATTCCATCAGCTCGACGTTGTCGTCGAAGGTGTGCTGGGCGATGGAATGGACGCGCTGGCCGTGTTCAATCTGCTCGACGCGGAGGTAATTATCCAGGTCCGCCTTCAGCGCAAACGCGGTAATGGTGACCAGCAGCGCCACGCCGGCAACCAGCGGCAGCAAGACGTAGCGGCGCACGTGTTCACGTGGGGGTTTGGGCGCTGGTTCCATGGCATTCCCTTTCCGCAAGAATCCTATGAAACATAAACAATAAAAACAATCAAAAACGATAAATATGCACGTTCGCAATTTCGGTGCCTGTGCGGCTTCGCCGGTCGCGCTATCGTGGCCGACCTGATTGGAGGACTACCATGGCAGCGCGACTGATAGCCGGCTTTGTGCTGGCGGCAACCTTTGCGGCTACGGCTTTGGCCGACGATGTGGACGCCAAGCGGATTGAAGAGCTCTGGAAGAAGGGCTCGGAGTGGCAGGTCGGCGAGGCCGAGCACATCAAGAAAGTCGGCGATGCCAAGCTTGCGTTGATTGCCGCCGGCGAACCCGCCCTGAAGCATGCCCTGACGCGGCTTGTCACGACCGACGGCCTTGAAATCCGCTGCCTCGACGAGGTGCTGCTGGGATTAAAGGAGAAGTCGATCGGGCCGTTGATCGAGCGCGTCGGCGACAAGGACGTCAATGTCCGCCGCAACGTCGGGCGCATCCTGGGCTCGTTCAATGCCAAAAAGGACGACAAGGACGAGGTAGGGATTGCCGAAGCCGACATCAGGCGTATCAGCGCGGCGCTGCTGGTGCAGAACGCGAAGGAAGATGATCCCTCTGCGAAGTACTGGCAGTTGATCGGTCCCGCCCGGTGGAAAGACGAAAAAGCACTGCCGCTGATTATCGAACTCTCGAAGTCGGCTAACGAACGCGTGCGTGTGCGGTCAGTGGCGCTATTGGGGAACTCCCGCGATCACAAGGATGCGCTCGCGCGTTTTGTCGAGCTACTTAACGATGACCGCTATTTCGTGCGCGATGCCGCTGCCGACGAACTCAAGAAATCCGGCCAACCCGGGGCGCAAACCTGCCAGGACAAAGCGGTCGAACTGAATCGCAAGGACAAGCTCGACGCAAGGGATGCTCGGTTGCTGCGCCTTTTGATGACGATCATTGGCGCAAACAATGTCGGCCAGCCGGCTTGGGAATTGGCGGGCTCCCTGGGGAAGCACGAGGACGCCAATGTTCGGGGGGACTCCTACACCCTTGCTGCAAACCTCGCTTTGCAAGATCCCAAGCAGGCCGAAACCAGTGCATTTCCCGAAGTCTGTAAGGCCTACCTTGAGATGATGCGCGAAATCGAAATCAATCCTTACGCCAAGGCCTGCCTGGAAGCCGCGCTCGAACGCGTGAAGTAACTTTGTGGCTGGGGCCTACGTGCCCCGGCACGAATGTGGGTAGACGTCCTTGTCAGATGCTGGGGTCTGGAGACCCCGGCCACATGCACCGGGCTCCTGTACCGAGAATCCCATGAAAACGCTTCTCCGCTTGTTTGCTCTGATTGCCGCCGCTACGGGAGTTGTGACGACCAACGCTGACCCGCTGCCCCGTCCTGAGCCTGTCGAAGGGCCGAAGCCCGAATCGAAAGCCAAACCCCTGTTCGAACCCGGCGCGTTTTTCACGACCGAGGACAGCGAGTACCTCTTTGACTGCCTTGACCGCGTGAACCTGTCGCCCGCCGATCTCAACTACGACAAGAAAATTATCCCGCAGCGCTTTGTGCTCAACGTTTGCAATAAATGCCTCGATGAACCGCTGACTGTGCCGCGCACCACGGAAACCGCCGCAGAGAACTTCGGTGTCGGACGATCAACCTCGCGGAAAAAGTATGCGGCAAAGCTGTTGGACTTGCCGGACCCTAGTTTGAATTTGGACGAACATAAGGCGCACTGGAGGGAGTTGAAAGAAATTAAAGACGCTCAAAAACGCGTCAATGATTGTCTTGGCGAAGTTGACAAATTGAAGCCAAACCCCGGTGAACAGCCGTCGGACGAATACAAAGCCAAGCAGAAAGAATGCAAAGCGGCTTACGACACCGGCAACCGGTGTTGCCTGCCTGACTTGTTCGGGGGCCAGCCCAAGACTCTCTTTGACTGCGACGTCAAAGAGGGCGACGAGGACAAGCAGTATCGAATCGGGTTATTCGGCGTAGGAGCGGACTTTCATGAAAGCGTCGCGACGTTGCGACTGGGCAACACCAAACTCGACGCCGAGTCAATAAGTCTAGTTGCTGCGCTCTTGCCTCAATATGTCAGCGATCAGGAGACGTGTGTACTTCGCCCGCGCCCCAACCTAGTACCGGAAACAGATGTCCTTGATCTTGCGGCCAAAAGCAAACTGGAATTCACGTTGGATGCCGCTTCGAGCGTCGGCGACGTTATGGAAAAGCTGGCAGCGGTATATTCACCTATTACCGACAAGGAGTACGCCGCAGGCAAAGCAGCGAAAGTCTCCGGCGTCATCGGCAACATTCTTGGCGCGTGGGAAGGGCCGTGGGGCAAGTTCGTTATTGGCGGCACGGGGCCGAATACCTACGAGGGCGACGATTTCATCGGCATCATCGACCTGGGCGGCGACGACACCTACAAGGGCCGTGTGGCCTGTGGGCTGGGTCTGCCGGGGAAGTCGCCGGTGAGCTTCGTGCTCGATCTCGCCGGTAATGACATGTACCTGGGCGAAGATTTCACACAGGGTTTCGGGTTTCTCGGCATCGGCGTGTTGTGGGACCTCGGCGCGGGCAATGATCTTTATCGTTCGCGCTTCTGCGCTCAGGGTTGCGGCCTGCTTGGCTACGGCGAGCTCTACGACGACGGTGGTGACGACATTTACACCGCTGACACGGGCGCGCAGGGCGCGGGTTGCTTCGGCTACGGCCACCTGATCGACGTCAAGGGCAACGACGCCTACCGCGGCTGCCGTTACGTGCAGGGCTTTGCACAGGTGCGCGGCGTGGGCGTGCTGACCGACGGCGCAGGCAACGACAGCTACTACGCGGGCGGCAAATACCTGCACGCGCCGCTGTGGACCGACCACTACCAGTCGCTTTCGCAGGGATTTTCGATCGGCAACCGCAGCGGCGGGCCCGACGGCACCGGCGGCGGCGTGGCGATGCTGCTTGATAAAGGTGACGGCAACGATCACTACTACGCCGACATCTACGGCCAGGGCGTGAGCTACTGGTTCTCGCTGGGCATGTTGGTCGACCAGGGTGGCAACGACAGCTACTACATCTGGCAATACGGCATGGGCGGCGGCATTCATTTGTCGACCGGCATTCTCGTCGATGTCAAAGGCAACGATTCCTACAGCGATTATTGCGGCGTCGGCCACGGCGGCGCGCACGATTATGCGGTGGGGTGGCTGATCGACCGCGAGGGCAACGACCTCTACCAGGGCAACGGCCAGGGCCAGGGGCTGAATTTCAGCATCGGCATCATGCTCGATTGCGCGGGCGATGATTCGCACTGCACGGGCAATGACGGCAGCATCGGCAAGGGCAGCAACAACTCGATCAGCCTGATGATCGACCTCGCGGGCACGGATTTTTACGGGCCGAAAGAAATCAAGGACGGCGCGTTCACCCGCCGCGCGGCGCACGAGATGGTCTACGACGTTCCCGAGGGCTGGTTTGTCGGTATTGACGAGTCAACACTTCCTACCAAGCAAACTCCGGCGCCGGAGTTGACGACCGTTGAGCATATTCTGATTTCTTACAAAGGTATCCGCGGCGCGAAATTGAAAGACCCGGAGCGAACAGAAGCCGACGCCGAAGCGCTTGCTAAAAAGGTGCTGAACCTGACGCGAAAGAAGGGTGCGGACTGGAAGGCCCTGCAAGTGGAATACAACGAGGACACGCTGCCACATAGCCAGTACGATTGCACGCCGTCGGCATCATTAGTGCAAGAGTTCAAAGACTTGGGATTGTCGCTGGGTGTCGGCCAGATCGGAATCACCCGAAAGGGCACTTACGGCTGGCACATCATCAAGCGCGTGAAGTAGGCCGGCTTGGTCAGCGTGGCGTGGGGGCGAGGCATGCCGCGCTTCGCAACGCGTGGCTTTATCGCGGGCCGCCGCCGGCGTTTTCTTCGTCGGGCGGCTCACGGGTCAAGCGAAAGTCGCCCAGTTCGATCACCTGCCGGGGCGTAATCGGCGGCAGGTCAATGCGCAGACTTTCGCAGTTCAGCACCTTGATTTCCACCGCTGTTGCCCCTTCCGGCGGGTCCATCAGCCGCACGGTGAAATCGTTGAACCAGACCGCTTCCAGGTTACTGATTTTGCCCGCCGCGCCAAAGTACGTGAGCTGCGCGCCGCCGTGTTTGTAGACGTCGTCCGGCAGCAGCAGCTTGAGGGTATAGCGCGTGATGGCGTGTACCACGATGTCGCGGTCGAGCCCCGCGACGACGTTGGGATGCACGGTGGCGATGACGTAATCGAGCTCGCCGCGGTAGAAATCGCCTCGCGCAACCAGTGAAATCGTTCCCGGCGGCAGGTTGACAAGTTCAAAGTAACCCGAGACGTCGGTGAATACCGCGCCCAGGTGCTGCTTAGATTTGGGGCTCTCGGTGGCGACGACCATGACCGTGGCCACGCCCAGGCCGGCGCCGTCTACCACGCGGCCGCGGATGCCGCCGCGTTCAGGCATCGTCAGGGTTGCGTTGTAGCTCTCGTGGCGGTCGTTCCATTCGAGTTCCACTTCCGGTGAGACGGCCAGTGCGGTTTTCGCCGACAGGTTGATGTGCAGGTAGGCGAACTCTGTGAAGTCAGCCCTGAAGCCCAGTTCGACATCGAGAGCGCCTTCGCCGTTGCTGCGGCCGATCACGGTGTCGTCGTAATGCTCGCGCGCGGGGGAAACCCTCATGCCCTCGGGAATCTCGCGGACAAGCGCCACTCCGAAGGCGGACGCTGTGATTTCGGCATCGGGCACCGGCCGTTCGAATTCGTCGATCACGCGGATGCGCAGCTTGACCCGCAGTTTGGGTTCGCCGGCCTTGTTGCCGTTGGTGAGGTACACGGGCTCATGCGCGGCCGCCGGTTTGTCGGGTTTGACCGCCTCGGTCGTTTTGGCCGCAACTTCGGGTTTGTCCGGCTTAGCGGGCGCCTCGCCGGGTTTGGGATCGGTCCCGGCGGTACTTTCGCGGCTGCTGGAGGTAATCGGTGGCGCGGCCTGGCGCAGGTTTTCCGTCGGCGTTTGCGCGACGCTTTCCGTGCCCGTGCCAGCCGTGCGATTGGGCCGGTTGCCGAAGACGAACCATGCCGCCACGCCCGCAATCAGCAGTAGCAGAACCAGCGCAAAAATGGGCGTGTTGCGACGCGTCATGTGTTTGATGTTAGACGCGGTCAGCGGCGATTAGTTCAACAAAAAAGCGGCGGGATGTTAGGGGAACAACAGGCGCTGGCTGCGCGAAGCCAGCGCCAGCGCGGGTTGAGGCTCGGGCACGGGGGTAACGCTGGGCATTCGCCGGGGCGCGAAGCGTTTGAGCTTGTTGCCGACCACGGAGCCGAACTTTTCCTGCAAGCCGTCAAAGGAATGCTGCAGGAACGCGAAACGTTCGATGTCGATTTCGCGCAGCGCATTCTCTACAAGCCCGTCGACCACCCCATCGAACACCGCGCGCGAGTCGCCGTGGTATTCGTTACGTCCGGAAAATCGCCGCAGGTCGCCGTTGAACTTCGGCGAAATGTGGTACAGCTCGTGGATCAGCGTGTGCAGGCGCTCGCGCGGCGGCTGGTCGAGAAAACGCGGAAGGAAGTAGGTGATGTAGTACAGCATCTCGCGCCCGCGCACGCGGATGTCGGGCCACACCCAGCGCCATTTGCCGCGCGTCTGCTCGCGCTGGCCGTGCTTGAAACGCAGGGCGTGGCATTGCGCATAGACGCCGTAACGCGAGCGCGAACGGGCCTGCACGACGCCGTGCAGCACGCGGCCGCCGTCGACGTGCGCCAGCGCGCTTACGCGCTGCGACAACAGATGCACCAGCACGCTGATCTCGTCCGTGAGGTTGTAACCGCGTTGGACCATGAGGCGACTTTAACACACGCGGCGACAGGCTTGCGTTAGTTGGCAACTCGTGGAAAACAAGTTGCCGTCCAAGGCAGGCTGGAAGCCTGCCCCACGCGCACTAGACTGCCGCCATGCAACTTGACCCGCACCTGACATCCCTGACCTACGCCCTGGGCGGCATCATGGTCAGCACTGTCGCCGTCGTCGGCGGCCTGCGGCTGATCACGTTCCGGCGCGCGCTTGAGCTGCATTTGGCGCTCGATGGCCGCGAAATCCCGGAACAGGTCAGCCTGTACCTCGCTTACAGCATCAAGGCCCTGCACATCACCGCGGGCTGGTTTGTGCTCGCGGTGTTGTTCGACCTGGCGGTTTCGCGCGCCGCGCCGCACGCGTTATTGAACGCAGTCGGCGGTTATGCCTCTGTTTTGGGATTATTGTGCTGCAGCCTGATGTTGATGATCCTGGCGGCGGCGGATTTCCGCATCAAGGTCAACCGGGTGCATTACCGGGTGATGCAGATGATTGCCGGATGTCTCGGCCTGGCGGTTTCGGTGCTGGGCGCTGTGGCCATGGTCATGTGGGGGCGTCTGTGGCAGATGCCGTCTTGAACGGCGCGTGGAGGTCCCTACAATTGCGGTTCAGGGCCGTTTGGTACGTCGCACCAAGGGCATCAAGGTGATTTTGAAACAGTTTGGCACAACCCGGCAACGCACACAGCGCCGACAACAAAGGGCGCTCAGGGAGCATCACCGACCCACTACAGACAGTTAGCGTTGCCGGCCGTCGCTTCTTAAGCACGGCCGGTTTTTTGTTTCTGGGCACAAAGGAATTGGGCGTAGAGGTGTTATGGAAGGCGAACACACAAAAGCGTACATGGCAGATTCGATCTTGGTCTTGAACAAGACCTGGACGCCGATTGCCACGACCACGATCAAGCGCGGCTTCAGCCTGGTTTTCCAGGACCACGCCCGCATCGTGGACCCTGAAAATTACGACCTCCACGACTTCGATCGCTGGCTGGGCGTTGCCGCGTTGCCGATTTCGGCCATTGTTCCTGAAAACGAACACTGGCTGAAGACGGCGAGCCTGCAGATCCGCGTCCCGGAAGTCATTGTGCTCAACAAGTTCAACGGTGTGCCGCGCCGTGAGTTGACGTTTTCGCGCCGCAACATTTATCGCCGCGACAACTTCCAGTGCCAGTACTGCGCCAATCGCCCGGGCCTCAAACACCTGTCGATCGACCACGTGATTCCGCTGTCGCGCGGCGGCCGCACGTCGTGGGATAATTGCGTGGTGGCCTGCGTGCGCTGCAATACGCGCAAGGGCGACCGCACGCCTGAAGAGGCGAAGATGGCGCTTCCGCGCCGGCCCTTCCGCCCGTCGTTCAATGATGGCGTGGCGCTGGGCATCTTTGTGCCCGCGAGCTGGGGCCGCTTCGTCGGCCGCGTGCAACGCGAAATCCTCGAACTGCCCAGCACGGGGTTGATCGAATAGTGCCATCGACCTCCAGGTCGATGTGCTGTTCAGGCACGGACCTCTTGGGTCCGTGCTTGGTTTAACGGCAACAACGCATCGAACTGTGGTTCGATGCCACCTGCCGCTCCAAGACAGGCCTGCTAAACTGTGGCCATGGCGCAGGACCCGTCCGAGACGATGGATCTAAAGAATCCCAAACAGCCCCTGCCGTTTGGGATGTTTGCGCTTTTTACGCCCGATGAAGCCATGCCCAAGGACAAGCCGCTGCGCGTTAAGCGCCGTCTGGGCGTCATTATCGCCTGCGTCGTGCTGCTGGCGATCTGCTGGGGCCTGTCGCAGTCCGCAGGCTTTGTCGAGAACGTCTACCTGCCGCAATTCGGCCAGTTGGTCGGGCGCGGGCTGGCATCGATTACGTCGCCGCTGCCCACTAGCGCCGCCGAAGTCTTGATCGTGCTGTTTTTTCTGATTCTGTTCGTGCCCTTTGTGATGGGCGCCGTCGAGGTTGTCACCCGCAAGCGCCGGTTCATTAACGCCGTGGCTTGCGGCGGCCTGCGCCTGTTTGCGGCGCTGGGCGTTGCGGCGGTGCTGTTTTACGTCTTCTGGGGAATGAATTACGGCCGCTTGCCCCTGGCTAACCGCATGGGTTGGGACGACAGCAAGCTTTCGCACGATCACGATGAAGCCATCGAGGAACTTGCACGCCTTGGCGAACAGCTTGTTACGCTGACCAACGCGGCCTACGAAGATGCGATGGGCGGCAAGGACCTCGGCACGCCGTCGATGCTCGAGACCGCGCCCGAGGCGCTGGATGAGAGCATCGACCGCGGCTACGAGCGCGTTGCCACGCAGCTCAAGCAACCGGAGTGGTTTGCGGCCTCGCGCGGACGCGCCAAGCCGCTTGCGGCGTCGATCCTGTTGTGCTGGGCGAACGTCAACGGCGTGTACTTTCCGTGGACGGGCGAGGCGAACTACAACCGCCTGCAGCCCGCGAGCACCCTGCCGGTTTCGATTGCGCACGAAAAAGCGCACCAGCGCGGCGTGACGAGTGAAGATGAAGCGAACTTCTTTGGTTACCTCGCGTGCATCTCGAGTGACGACGCCTACGCGCGCTACTCGGGCTACCTGATGGCGCAGCGTTACGTGCTGGGCGACCTGATGGGGCATGATCCGGAGCGCGGCGCTGCGTTACTCAGGCGCCGTCACCCGGGAGTGCAGCGCGACGTCAATGCGCAAAAGGCGTTCTGGGACCAATACAAGGGCCCGGCGGCGGAAGTCAGCACGACCGTCAATAATGCGTACCTTGAAGCGCACAACGTCAAGGGCGGCATTCACTCGTACGGCCGCGTGCTGCAACTGATCGTGCTGTATGCGCGCAGCAACGGCGGCAGCGTGGGCCCGGACGCGCCGTAGTTAAAGCCCACTGCGTGAGCGGTGGGATTTGAGACAGTGCACAGGAGTTTATCCCACCGCTCACGCAGTGGGCTTGTGTAGCGCCAAATCATGCCTGAAAAAATCACATTAGTCGCCATGTCCGGGGGAGTGGACTCAAGCGTTTGTGCGGCCATGCTGCGCGAACAAGGCCACGACATCGTCGGGCTTTTCATGCGCAACGGCGTGAAAGAAGGCGCACACGCCGAAAAAGGCAAGCAGGGCTGCTGCAGCGTCGGCGACAGTATGGACGCGCGTTACGTCGCGCAGAGCCTGGGCGCGCAGTTCTACGTGATGAACTTCAGCGACCAGTTCTCGCGCGTGATCGATTACTTCGTCGATGAATATAAAAACGGCCGCACGCCCAACCCCTGCGCCGTGTGCAACACTGATTTAAAATTCGGCAAGCTGCTGGATTATGCGCGCCTGGTGGGAGCCGAGAAAATCGCGACCGGCCATTACGCGCAAGTCGCGCAGCGCGACGGCCGCTGGCGCTTGCTCCGCGCCGTGGACGACACCAAGGACCAGACCTATTACCTGTTCGGCCTGACGCAGGATCAGCTCGCGCATGCGTTGTTCCCGGTCGGCCATCTGCGCAAGACCGAAGTCCGCGAACTCGCGCGCAAGTACAAACTCAAGACGCGCGACAAGCCCGAGAGCATGGAAATCTGCTTCGTGCCGGGCGGCGATTACCGCGCCGTGGTTGCCGAGCGCGACCCGGGCGCTTTGATTCCCGGGCCGATCGTGGACACCGCAGGCAAGGCGCTGGGCGAACATTCGGGTGTCGCGGGTTTCACCATCGGGCAGCGCCGCGGCATCGGCATAGCCGCGGAGCGCGCATATTACGTCGTCAAGCTCGACCCTGTGACCAACACAGTGGTGGTGGGGGATGAGGACGACCTTAACCGCGACGCGATGCACGTCGAGCGCGTTAATTGGATTTCAATCGAGACGCTGGCGCCGAGCCGCAAAATCCGTGCGCTGGTGAAACCGCGCTATCGCAGCCCCGGTTCCGCCGCGACACTGACGGCACGCGCCGACGGTTCGCTGGACGTTGAATTCGATGTGCCAGAACGCGGCGTAACGCCGGGCCAGTGTGCGGTGTTCTACGGCATGGGCGGCGACAGCGGCTTTGAGGTCGATGAATGCCTCGGCGGCGGCTGGATTTCGTAAAGGCTTTGTCCGCAGATTTCGCAGATTGACGCAGATTGATCAAACGTGACCGACGACGCTCAATCCGATCCGCAAACACACGCCATTATTGGCGCCGCGATGGAAGTACATCGCGTCATGGGTCACGGTTTCTCAGAGACCGTTTATCAGGAAGCTCTGGCCAAGGAGTTCAAGTTGCGCGGCATACCCTTTGTCCGAGAGGCGCGATTGCCGATCAATTACAAAGGCGAGCAACTGGAAACCGTCTTCAAAGCCGACTTTCTGTGCTTTGAAGACATCGTCGTTGAACTGAAGGCGCTTGATAAGATCGGAGACAACGAGGTTGCGCAAACCCTTAATTATCTCCGCGCGAGTAATAAACAGCGCGGTTTGATTCTTAATTTCGGTGCTAAGTCGCTTCAGTTCAAGCGCGTCGTATGGAACTGGAAGTAGCGCCGTTATCTCAAATCGTAATCTGCGAAAATCGGCGTAATCTGCGGACAAGCAGTTCGACTACCGGCCGCCGATGCGCGGCAGCGGATGGCTGGCGAGCCATTGCCAAACGCGGCGGGCGCACAGGTTGCCTGACGCCACCACGCCCATCATCGTGCGCGTGCCGATGTCCGTGCAATCACCCGCGACGTAGATGCCGCTGATCATCGTCTTGCCGCCCTCGCCGTGGGCGAAGTAGCCGTTTTCCTGCGGAATGCGCTCCAGCCCTGCCAGCGGCTTGCGCGGCGCCGGGCCCAGCGCAATCACCATCGCCTCGGCGGGCAGGCCCTGTTCTTCATCGATGCCGCGTTCCTTGAAGAACACGTAATCGAGAAACTCGTTGCCCTTAACGGCTTCGACCGTCGTGCCCATCAGGATGCGTACCGCAAGGCCTGCCGCGCGCTCAACCAGCAGCGGTTCTGCCGTAGGCTTGTCGTCCGGGCACAGCACCGTGACATGCTTGGCATGCTGGCCGATGAAAATCGCCGCGTGCATAGCCTCGTCGCCGCCGCCAACCACGCACACGCGCTTGCCCTGGTAGGCCGCGGCGTCGACCTGCGCGCCGTAGCGGATGCCGCGGTTCAGGAACTTTTCGACGCCGTTGATCTTGAGTTCGCGGTGCGTCGCGCCGGTGGCGACAATCACCGCGCGCGCCCAGAATTCGCCCGCGCTGCTCTGGACATACTTAAAGCCGCCGTCCACGCGGATACTCGTGACCTTGCCCTTGACCAGCGTCGCGCCTACCTCGACGGCGTGCGCGGCGAAGTTCGCCGCAACGTCGGCGCCGGAAATCTTTTCGTCGTAGCCCACGCCGAGGTATTCGTCGACGTCGGTCAACGCGTTGAGGTGGCCGCCGGGTTCGTTTTCATCCAGCCCCAGCACTTTCAGGCCGCCAAGTCGGCAACCGTGGCACGCCGCAAGTCCTGCCGGGCCAAGGCCGATGACGACCACGTCGTAAATCGTGCGGCCCTTGGTGACAACCGCATTGGCGTCGGGCTTGATGCCGCAGGCGACGAGCAATTCTTCGTTGGTCGGATCGGGCAGCCACTTGTCGGCGACATAGAAAACCGGCGCGACCTGGGCGCCGCAAAGTTTTCTCACAAAGGCCGCGGACTCAGCGTCCTCGCGGAGATTTTTTTCGGTGTACGAGATGTGATGCGCATCGAGAACGCGTTTGGCCGTGCGGCAGGCCTCAGACGTACTGTCGGAAAACATGATGACGCGGGCTACGGGCATAAAGCTAAGTGCTTTCAGTGGTTGAGCAGTGCTGTTATCGCTCAAATTGCCTTGATCTTCAACTGTTTTGATCGCGGAACAGCCCCGGCAGTGATGCTCAATGCTGCTGGATTAACGTAATCCGACGCGAGAATCAGAGCCCGTTCGCGTAAGTCGAGCGAAGCGAGATGTCGCTTGCAAAGCACTGCTTTGCAAGCGACGGGGCCGGAACCCTTGATTCCTCGTCCGTGATAGTGGCCCCGCCGCTGACGCAGCGGGCTTCCATGAGTGGGGCCTTCGGGTCAAGGAAGAAGCGGTGTCCTG
>JADLAK010000097.1 GCA_020848275.1 Planctomycetota bacterium | reverse complement strand
CGCGAGCGACGGCGTGGCTGGAAGCCACGCTGAGCGAGCGCGACGCAGAGATGCCCACCGGAAAAGCGCCACTGGCGCTTTTCCGGCACGCTCCGAACGTCGCCTCGCCGCAAGCAGAAACCGGCACACTAACCTTGAAAAAGCTCCAGTAGGGACACGCGGCGGCGTGACCTCAAATCGGCAAGTACACCCTGCCGCTTGTCCCTACGAAACCACGCCGAATTTCTTCCACGCGCCGCTGATCCAGCGTGTGAACATCGCGCACGCAAGCAACACCACGTAAATCACCGCCGCAATCCAGCCGCCCGCCGCGCCCCAGCCCACGTGCGGCAAGAAACCGACCAGGCCCTGACCCTCGCTAAAGGTCAGGATGTGGCAAAGCGGGATGAACACGCCCCACGACAACACCACCAGGAACGCCGCCGGGACTCTCACGTCACCCGCGCCGCGCAGCGCAAACGATGTCGAGAGGTTCGTCGCGTCGAAAACCTGGTATGCCGCCGCAATCCACAGCAGTTGTAGCGCCAGCGAAATCACCGCGGCTGCCTGCGGGTCGTCGGCGCGGACAAAAATCGGTACCACCCAGGGCCCCGTCAGCGCCAGCACGAGCCCGACCATGCCCATGTACGCCACGCACAATTTCACGATCGCGTTGCCGCAGCGCATCGCCCATTCCCTGTCGCCCGCGCCAATGCATTGGCCCACCAGCGTCGTGCCCGCCAGCGCAATGCCGATGGCGGGCGCAAATGCCAGTGACGTCAACTGCATCACAATCGGCGTTGCGGCGGCGCCCGGCCCGCCCAGCCGCGCCATCAGCAGCATGAAAATCGAAAAGCCGATCAGGTCGACGGTCGCCGCAAGGCCCATGGGCATGCCCAGCGCAAAGGCGCGCCAGATAAGTTTCAGCCGCGGCTTCCAGACGAGGTGGCTCTTGAATTCGCGACGCAAGGGGGCGCGCAGGAACAAGATGATCACAATCGCGATGCCGATGGCCTGCGCCGCGGTGGTCGCCCAGCCCGCGCCCGCCATGCCCCAGCCAAATTGGAACATGAATAATTCATTGAGCGGAAAATTCGCCAGCGTCACGCATGTCATCACAATCAGCGTGACGCGCGTGCGGCTCGTGCCGTTGAAAAACGCTGTCATGCCCCAGAGCGCCACGTTGAGCGCGCCGCCCAGCACGCGGGGAAGCCAATATTCGAGCGCAAAAGCCTCGATGGCTGGATCAAGCTGGAACGGGGCGAGTATCACGCGGCCGTTGAAAGCGATGATCACGAAAAACGGCAGCGTGAGTACTGCGCCCCAAAGGCCCGTCCAGGTGGCCTGCGCGGCGCGCACCTGCCGACCGCCGCCGTAGGCTTGCGCGACCATGGTGTGCACCGCCATGCCCACGCCGCCGAAAAACACGGTGAACACGATGGTCAGGTAGAAGATCGACCCCATCGCGGCGGTCGCCGTCGACGAGATGCGGCCGATAAACCACAAGTCCGTCAGGTTCAGCACGGACTGGATTGAGTTATTGATGAAAAGCGGAAATACCAGCGCGAAAATCGCACGCCAGTCGATGTGGCGTTTTCCCTGCGCGTCGAGGCTGACGGCGGGAAGGCGTGTTCGAGTTGTCGTTGATCCTGCGTCCACTTTTGGCCCTCGCGGGCCCGTGGCCCGCTACTTGTAGTTGTTAAAGCTGATCGGCAAATCGAGCGGCAACTCGCGCACTGCCTGCTGCACCGCCTGCAAGTCATCAAGGCTCTTGCCGCTGACCCGCACCGAATCGCCCTGGATGCTGGCCTGCACCTTGAACTTCTTTTCCTTCACCATCTTGGTGATGATCTTCGCCTTGTCCGACGGGATGCCCTGCTTGATCTCGTACGTCTGGCGCGTGCCGCCCTTGGTTGAGGGTTCTTCCGTCTTCAGGTCCAGCGCCTTGGCCGAGATGCCGCGTTTGGCCAGCCGGGTCTTGAAGATGTCCATCATCGCGTCGAGCACCGACTTTTCGCCGCCCTCAGCCACAATCTTCTTCTCGTTCTTGTTCCACGTCAGTTCGGCGATCTTGCCCTTGAAATCCCAGCGTTGCCCGATTTCCTTGAGCGCCTGCTGGTAGGCGTTGTCGATCTCCGTGAGATCAACGATCGCTACGATGTCGAAACTGTGATCGGAAGGCATGGACGTGCTCTCGTGTCAGCGCGATTAGATGTAACAATGCCCGCCAATTCTTCAAGCGATTGTGGATTTTGGATTGTGGATTTCGGTTTGAAGTTGCGTTCCCGGGCCATTTTCAATCCACAATGCACAATCGCCAATCCACAATCCGCCCATGACCTGGTTTCACAAACGCGCCCGCAAACAAAAGAAACCGCCCGCAAACCTTGCGGCGATCGAGACCCAGCGCGTTTATAAGGTCGAGCGCCCGCAAGTCGGCATGCGCGCAGACGCATTCGTCGCCGACCGCAGCCCCTGGTACAAGGCAGAGCAGGTGCAGGCCTGCTTCAGCGAAGGCCGCGTGCGCTTCGGCGACGCCGCCTGTCCGCCCGACAAATTGATGGCCCGCGGCGAGGAACTCGTGCTGCAACTGCCGCCGCCCGAGGAAGACATCACCGAGATGCGGCGGATCCCCTACGAAATCGTCTACGAAGACGACTCGATCCTCGTGGTCTCGAAGCCGCCGCATTTGATCGTGCACCCGACAGGGGGATACAGGTACACGACGCTATTAAACGCGCTTCACTGGAAATATCGCAGCGAGGACCCGGCAAAAGACGTCGCGCCGCGGCTGGTCAACCGCATCGACAAGGAAACGTCGGGTTTAGTCCTTCTCGGCAAGACGGGGCCGGCCGCAGGCGCGCTGGGCCGCGCGCTGGAGCAGCGCGAGGTCGAGAAGGAGTACCTCGCGGTGGTCGAGGGCGTGGTCGAGAAAGACCACCAGATGATCGATTTGCCGATCGGCCATCCGAAGGACACGCACATCGAAGTCCTGCGCGCTATCGACCCCGACGGACAAAGCGCGCAAACGGAAGTCTGGGTGCAGGAGCGTTTCAAGCGCTTCACGCTCGTGCGTTGCCGCCTGCACACCGGCCGCATGCACCAGATTCGCCTTCACCTGCGCGCCATCGGACATTCGCTCGTTTGCGACCACCACTACGGCGTGCGCGACGAGTTGCGGGTCAGCGACCTCGCCGAGCCGCCGCCGGCGCCCAGCAAGATCGTGTCGCCTTACGGCTACTTCGAGGGCGACAGCAACGCCGACGTCACCGAGCGCATCAGGGCCGCCGATACGCTCAAGCGGCACGAATACGAGGCGCTCTGCCGCGGCGAAATCGTGCCCCGGCCCGCCGGTGATTCGCTGTTGCTCGGCCGCTGCGCGCTGCACAGCCATCGGCTGAAGATTATTCATCCCACCAGCGGCCAACCGCTGGAACTCGTCGCGCCGCTGCCGCGCGACGTCGCGGGCGCACTCGAACGGCTGCGCGGCGTCAACTGATGAGCAGGAGGCGCGGGTCGCGCGTATCCGGGGCGCGATGGACGCACGGCGGCACCGGGCTGCCGGGATACTGCACCGCGATGCGCCACAGGTTGCCGACGCCAAACGAAAACGGCCGCGCTTGCGGGGACGGCGCGTAATGCAGGTCGTAGCAGCCTTCGCGCAGGTATTCGGCAAAGGCGTCATTGTCCGCCCCGCCGAATTGCCTGAGAAGGGCCGCGCGCGTTTCGGGGATATCCACGCGGCGCGTCGCCTGGTCATTGCGCAGGCCTTCGCCGGCGGACCCGAAATACGTGCACAGGTAGGTGTCGGTCTCAACGGGCGCGCTGTCGACGTGGAAGGAATAGACGTCCGTCGGCCATGGCCCATCGTCGCGGGCGTACTCGCGCACGCACTCGACGACGGGCTCAAGCCCGCGCTCGCGCAGCAGCCGCTGATCTTCAAGCATTACGACAATCGCCGCCCGGCCCGCGGCGCTCACCGGCAACTCGCTCAGGCGCGCGTCTTCCAACGTCGTGACGCCTTTGCCTGTGTCGAGCAGCCGCACGACCTCGCCGAAATCGCTATGCAACGTACGTTGCCAACACAAAGCGTTGACGCCATCACTGAACGGTGCGCCGACCAGGTCATGGAAGCTGTGCACCACTTTGATGCGGCTATAACCGTCAGGTGGCGAAGAGAGTGGCATTGGCAGTCCGGGAAACAAAACCGCCCAGAGATTAGAACCCTTCTCAAAAACCTCAAAGTTGCGGGTTTGAAGGTGCCGATACGGTGGGTATAGACCTCACAAACGCGCAATAGGCTCGCATTGAGCCGCTGATTCCAATTAAACCCCGGCGTGCCGACGGCAAGGGCCGCCCGGCGATTGTGCCGAGGCCGATCCTTGACGCCGTTCTCCGGATTCTGCGTACGGGGGCGCCGTGGCCCGACCTACCCTCGCGATACCCGCCCGGGGCAGGCTGACAATTCGTGTTGTATTCTTCTGTAATCTCGTCCACTTTCTTTTTCTCTTCCTCAGTCCAAACACGGTCGCCCAACGGCGCCACGGTTCCGCAGCCGCAGAAGTCGACGCCGGGCGGGAAGGTGGGGATTTCCGTCGTGGCGTAGATCGGTGCGGCGGGGATCGTGTTCGCGGTCGCGCCGGTGCCGCCGGTGTAGGTGTCGGGGACGGCGGTTGTTGACGCGTCAATACGTGCGTAAGCCTGCGCCGAGCCGTTGGCCGCGGTCAGCACGACAAAGCGCTGGCCAATTTCTGCGTCGCCGCCGTTTTGCAGGTAGGCGTCGT
>JADLAK010000096.1 GCA_020848275.1 Planctomycetota bacterium | reverse complement strand
GCCGAGCGAGCAGATCAAGAAGCGCGAGCGACGGCGTGGCTGGAAGCCACGCTGAGCGAGCGCGACGCAGAGATGCGATGCTCGCCGCAAGCAGAAACCGGCACGGTAATCTTGAAAATGCTCTAAGACGTTTTACGCGCCGAGTTCCTTCAGCGCCACAGCGGCAAGCTCGGCGTTAGGCGTCTTGCCGTGCCACTTGTAGCCTTCTTTTTCCATGTAGCTCACGCCCTTGCCCATCTGCGTGATCGCTACGATGCAGGTCGGCTTGCCTTTGGTGCGTTCGGCTTCGTTCAGCGCCGCAAAAATCTGGCTGAAATCGTGGCCATTGATCGCAATCGTGTGGAACCCCCAGGCGCGGAACTTATCGCCCAACGGTTCGATGTTCATGATGTCCGTGGTCTTGCCGTCGATCTGCGCATCGTTGCGGTCGACGATCACCGTTAAGTTATCCAGCTTGTAGTGCGCCGCCGACATGAAGCCCTCCCACGGCAGGCCTTCCTGCAGTTCGCCGTCACCCGTGAGGCAATATACGCGCCGGTCGCCGCCGTCAGCGCGCAGCGCCAGCGCCATGCCGACAGCGCCGCAAACGCCGTGGCCGAGGCTGCCCGTCGAAAGTTCAACGCCCGGCGTCTTGTGCATCGCGGGGTGGCCCTGCAGGTGCGCGTCAACCTGGCGCAGTGAAGCCATCCACTCGGCGGGGAAATAACCGCGTGCGGCGAGCGACGCATACAAAATCGGGCAGATGTGGCCGTTGGAAAGGACGAGGCGGTCGCGCCCTTCCCACAGCGGGTTTTTCGGGTCGTGGCGCAGCCAGCCGCCGAAATAGAGCGAGGCGAAGATGTCGGCCATGCCGAGGCTGCCGCCGGGATGGCCGCTTCCGGCCTTGGCGAGCATCTTGATGACTTCAACGCGGAGTTTGCGCGCGGTTTCCTTGAGGTCGGTCTGCAGCGCGTCGGTCAGGCGAATCTCGCGGCTCATGGTGCTAGTCTCGGCGGTGGTCATCGTCAGCATGGCATTTTGTCCCGGGTTGAAAAAGCCCATTGCGTAAGCGATGGGATGTAATCACGATTAGCCGCCATATCCCACCGCTTACGCAGTGGGCTTGCGTGTGCCGCGCGAGTATAGTGCGCGGCTCGCCACGCGGTCGCTGTGGACAAACTTTTGAGAAGCGACGGTATCTGAGACGCAAGCCTTTCCGGGTGATCGGAGTGAGGCTTGTGCGCCGCGCCGGGCGAGCAGATCAAGGAACGCGGACACAGGCGTGGCTAGAAGCCACGCCGAGGGAGCGTGACGCAGAGATGCGACGCCCGCCGCAAGCAGAAGCCCACGAGGATTACCCGGATAGGCTCAACATGGACGACGTCAACATCCTGCTGCAGGCGCTGCCGTACCTGCGCCGCTATCGCGACAAAGTGTTCGTGGTCAAGGTTGGCGGCGAGATCGCCAACACGCCCGAGGCGCTGGACACTTTCGCGCAGGACGTCGCGATGCTGGCGCAACTGGGCATGCGCATGGTCGTTGTGCACGGCGGCGGGCCGCAGCTCGACGAGGTCATGAAGCAGATGGGCGTGGTGCCGGAAAAAGTTGCCGGGCGCCGCATCACCGACGACAAAACCATCGAGCTCGCCAAGATGGTGTTCGCAGGCAGCATCAGCATCGACATCCTCGCCGCGTTGCGCAAACACGGCGCACACCCCGTGGGCCTGAGCGGCCTGGACGGCGAAGTGCTGCACGCCGTCAAACGTCCGCCCGCGCTGATGCCGAACCCTGAAACCGGCAAGATGGAAGAAATCGATTTCAAGAACGTCGGCGACATCCGCGACGTCAACGCGGCGCTGCTGCGCACGCTGGTGGAGACGCGCTACACGCCACTGGTGAGCCCGCTGGCCTGCGACGATGAAGGCCGCGTGCTGAACATCAACGCCGACACGGTCGCATGCGCGATCGCCGCCGAGATGCAGGCCGAAAAACTGCTGGTGATGACCAACACGGATGGCGTGCTGCGCAAAGTCGACGATCCCGCCAGCCGCTACGAATATTTAACCATCGGCCAGGCCGAGACGATGATGAACTCGGGCGAGATCAAGGGCGGCATGTCGCCCAAGCTGCAGGGCGTGATCTCGGCGGTCAAAGGCGGCGTCAAACGCGCGCATTTAATAAACGGCCTGACGCCTCATTCGCTGCTGAAAGAAGTGTTCACCCGCCGCGGCACGGGCACCATGGTGATCGACGACGCCAGCGAGCAGGACTACCTCGCCGGCGGGTAATCCGATTTTGGATTTTGGACTGTCGATTTTGGATTTCGCAAGCTAAGGCTGCGGATTCGGACTCACCGTACGCGACCGTGACAGTGCTGTTCAATCTAAAATCCAAAATTCAAAATCTAAAATCAGCCAAGGGTTGTTGATCATTTTTTCTCAACCAGGCTAACAGCGAGGGCGTCGGTCTTGCCCGTCCAGGTCAGTTTGACCTGGGCGGTTTTGATTGCGGCGTCACTGGCGATCTTCAGTTCGGCGTTGAAGAACCACGTCGCCAGCAACTGGCCCGACTTGCCGTAAAGAAGTTCGAAACGATATTCCCACACGTCGCTCAGCGGCAGCACCGCCGACGTCGCGCTCAGGGAATGCCGATAGCTCGCCTTCACAAAGCCGCCTTCGTCACGCCACAGTTTCAACGCGCCCTTGCCGGCGCCGTCGACCGCCGCGCGCTGCACTTCCTGCCAGCCCTGGGCGTGTTTGTCGTCGGCGACCACGCGGCGGACTTCCGGCGCCAGCCGCGATAGATCCATCTCGCGTTTGCCGCGGCGGCTGACGCGCACCGTGCAGTCTTTGGGGCTGAGCCCGTGGTGCAGGATAAAAGCGGCGCTGAAGGTCGTATCGGCCTCGATGACCGTATTTTCGCCTGCCTGGCGGTAGGTCGCGATGCACGCGGCCTCGGGCGTGAATTCAAACATCGGCGGCGACTGCACGATCAGCCAGTGGCTGAAGCCCGCCTGCTCGGTGACTTTGCCGCCGCCGTCCTTGTAGGAAACCCAAAGGCGATAGCGGTTCACCCCGGGCTTGCTGCCCTGAACGCGCAGCGCAAAGGGCTTTCCGAGTTCAACATCGATGGCCTTAAAACGTGACAGGCGCGTCTCGACCAATCCCTGGTAGTGCAGGTGTTCCAGCACGACGGTGAAGTCTTCAAGTTTGTCGGGCATCGTCTTGACGGTGAACGACAAATCGACGCCGCGGCCCTCGCGCGCGAGCCATGTTTCGTAGCTCAATTCCTGGTCGCAGCGTTTGCCGTCGAATGCCGCGTAGATGATCGGGACTTCGGTGCGCATACCCTCGTACTCGACCTCGATGCCATCTTTGTTGCGCTTGGCGTCAAACAACAGCGCCAGCCGCGTGATTGCGACGCCTTCGTCGCGGCGCAGAGCGCGGATTTCCTCGGGCAGCGGCATGGTCAGCGACGGGCCAAACGAGCGCGTCGGCGGCGCCGGCCTAACCGGCGGCTTGACGGGGTCAGCGGGCTGCGCGCCGATAACTGAAACTGCGGCGATTAACATCAACGAGGCAACGAGGATTCGGGTCACGCGGGCTCCATTCGGTCATGGCATTAAACGACGGAAGCGCGCCGCTTGCCGGAGAAATTCCGGGGCGTAGAGTCGCGCCCGTGTACATCGTTCCCTGGCTCAAGTTTCTGCGCATCTCGGCCCTGCCCTCGGCGCTGGCCGATGTTTTCGGCGGCGTGGCGCTGGTTGCGGCGCTTTATCCGCCCTCGATGCTGGCGCACCCCACGGCGCAGGTGTGGTCGCTGGTCCTGACGACGACCGGCATTTACCTCGGCGGCATGGGACTCAACGACATCCTGCACGTGCACAAAGACCGCACGCTCGGCAAAAATCGCCCGCTGGCGCAGCGCGAAATCAGCTTTGGCGGGGCGATCAGCGTAACAGTCTTTCTCTATGTTGCGGGGCTGGCCGGCGCGTGGCTGGCTGGGTGTTTCTGGCCGGCGCTGGCGCTGGCGTTATTGACCGCGGTCTACAACTCCCTGGCGTCGGTCTCGCACCCGCGCCGCGCGCGCGCCGCCGCGGGCATGGCGGTGCTGGCGAGTTGCCGCGCGTTGCACGTGTCGCTGCCGCTGTGGTCGTTTTCGGGCGGGCAGTTGCCGCAAGGCGCGGCGCTGCCGGTTATATTGATGTTCGTCAGTTGCGTGTTCGTGTACTTCCTGCTGGTTACGTTGGTTTCGCTGTTTGAGGACAGCGGCGGCGGCATTGGCGTACTCTGGTTCGTTCAATTTGCGCTGCTGCCCGTTGTCTTCACACTTCCTGTGTTCATCTGGGCAACCCGGCCGATTTCGCGGCCGTTTATCGGCGTGGTGATACCGCTGCTGATTGCGGCGGGCCTGATCGGCCGCATGCACCGCGTACTGAAACTGGCGCGGCGCGAGCCCACGGCGCGGCACATGGGCAAAGTCGTTGGCAGCGGCCTACGTGGCGAGTGCCTGCTGATGGCGGCGCTAGGAGTGGCCGTGGCGCCGGATGCGCCCTGGTGGGGGCTTGGCGCGTTGGGGTTCTACCCCGTCGCCAGCGCGCTCTCGCTGGTGATCAAGCCGCAAGGGTAGTAGCTGCGCCTTCCAGGCGCAGAGGGTCGTGGGTCAGTTTGGCCGAATGCCTTTCGTAGCGCGGGCGTCTCGCCCGCAGTCGCGGGCCAAAGGCCTGCGACGAATGCGACCCGCAGGCTGGAAGCCTGCATCAATCAAACTGACCCACTACCGCGCAGAGCGGCGGCTGGAAGCCGCAGCTACATTCCGATACACTTTTATGCGTCCCTGGCGTCGTCCCCTGACGATCGTCAACCATGAACCCAACCAAGCTGCTCGCGACGCTGGCCGTCTTTCTGGCCGTGCTTGGCGCATCATTGCGCCCCGCCGCAGGCCAGGAAGCGCCCAAGCCCGCCGCGGAAACCGAGAAGCCCTCGGCGGAATTCACCCTGGCCAAGGAGCGCGTTGGCAAGCTGACTTCCCGCGAACGCGCGATCTACACGCTGCTGCTGCGGCTGATCCGGCCGCGTTTTGGCAACGACACGGCTGTGGGGGACTCCACGGCGCTGCGCCCGCTTGAGGACGCTATTGGCGGGCCGTTGAGCAACCTTGAACTGCTGCGTCTGTGGGCAGTGCTCGAGACCGGCATCAGCGCGCGCCGCGAGCTTGACGGCCAGTTGCGCCGCTTGATTGATAGCCCGATGCCGTCGGCGGAACCCAGCCTCGCGCGCTGCGGCGCCGAGGTGCTGGCCATTCGCGCCGCATTGCGCACCGGCACGGGGCACAAGCTTGCGCTGGAGGACCGCGTCAAGGCGCTGGTTGGGGCCGTCGACAAGTCGGTGCAGGTGACGACGCTGCAATCGGCGTTTGCCTCCAACACGCTGCTGAAGCCGCAGTGGTTTGCCAACCACATGTGGCGTGCGCTGGTGGTGCGTGCCGCCGCGGACATGAAACTTGTCGAGAAATCGAAGCAGTGGGAACGCGACCTGGACCTGCTTTTACGCGCTTTTGCGCCGATCTCGGGTTTCACGGCGCTGCGCGAGCAAGCCCGCGACAACTCCAACGACCTGCATTGCAACCTGTTTGCCTGGGCGGCGCTTCAACTTTCGCAGGAGGCGCCCGAAAAGTTGTTGGGCAAGGCGACGATCACCGAAGCCGCCCGCAAGATTAAAAGTTCGGGCGAAGTGCTGGCGCGCCTGGGCAACACCTACGACCTCGACACCTTTGCCATGGGCCAGTTGTCGATCGCGATGTTGATCGGCCGCACCATGGCGCCCACGGGCACCGAACCCGCCAAGTGGCGCGAACGCCTGCTTGCCGATTGCGAACGCGAGGCCGTCGAGCCGCCGCCGGTGCCCGCCGCATTCGTGCTGCCCTTCGACCTTGGCTTTGACGACATCCGTTACCTGACTTCACCAATGGAAGCCGTCGAGGCAGCCGACCAGGCGCTGTACCTGATCGGCATCTGCGGCGGCCTGTGGTCAAACGAAGCGCGCCCGCTTGCCGGCAAGGAACTGCCGGAAGTCGGCATGCTGCTGCATTGCATCCATACCGTGGAGAGCACCGAGCAGAAGATCCGCGTCGCGCTTCACGGCAACGACGAGCGCCTGAATGCGGCGGTCAGCGACGCGATCGAGCGCGGCTGCCGCTACATTGCCAACCAGCAGGTCGAGGGTGGAAGTTTCGAGGGCGACAACGGCAAAGCCGTGGGACGCCATGCTCTCTGCGTGCTGACGCTGCTGCATAGTGGTTACGAACGCAGCAACCCAACGGTCAAACGCGGCATGAACTACATGACGCGCCATGGCACGGCGCTGGGCTCGTATTCGTACGAGGCCGGCATCATCCTGATGATGTTCCAGAAGTACTACGAGCCCGAAGCCGTCAAGGCGGGCATGTTCACCGCACGCACCGCGCGCGATTACGCCCGCGCCCGCGAGGCGATGTCGAAGTCGCTTCCCGCCGACCACCGCGAGATCATCCAGAGCCTGGTGCACATGCTGAACAGCGCGCGGCATCCCCGCAGCGGCTGGGGCTACAACGTCGGCAACGGCGACGCCGGCTGGCGCGACAACTCCAACAGCCAGTACGCAATGCTCGGCTACAAGGCAGCGAGCCTGCTTGGCGCCGAAGTGCGTGACGACATTTTCACCGAGGAAGCGAAGCGCCTGATTGCGGATTTCAGCCCCTCCAACTATGAGGCCCAGCCACGCGCCGTGCGCGCCGAGGAACTCGCCCGGGCGCAAAACGCGCCTGAACCGGCTCCCGCGAAGGAAACCGACGCGACGGCAAAGCCCAAGACGCCCGCGACCAGCGCGGGCAGCGACGTTGCGCCAGGCGGCTGGTCCTACAACTGCAACCGCGAAGGCTTTACGCTGCAGATGACCGCCGCCGGCGTCTCGAGCCTGATGGTTTGCCTCGACGAACTGAAAATGCGTGCGGTGCTCGAGGCCGACCTGGAACGCCGCATCCGTGACCATATCGAGCGCGGCCTTGCGCTGACGGGGTTGCTTGGTTTTGGCGACAAGGCGCCGTTTTACGGTGAGTTCAAACGCGTGGCGCCCGAGGGCCAGCAGGTGCGCGTCAACCTTTACAACATGTACTCGGTCGAGCGCGCCTGCGTGATGACCGGCGCGTTGCTGCTTTGCGCGAAGTACGACTGGTATCGCACGATGGCATGGCAACTGGTGGACACCCAACGCCGCGGCGGGTCGTGGTACGACCGCGTGACGGACACCTGCTGGGCGGTGCTGTGCCTGCGTTGCGCGGGTCTGCCTGTGATCAGCGAGCCGCGCACGCCGATTACGCCTGACGTCCGCAAACCCGGCGACAAGATGCCTGAAAAACCGGCGGAGCCTAAAAAGCCCGTGATTACCGAAGGCCCCAAGGGCGGCGCGCCCAAAGACCCCAACGCCAAGTAGACGGCGCAAAAGAATGGGAACTATATCGATAACTCCCGTGGCATTGCCAAGAACTGCCACTGCATTTGAGCATTTTCAAGATTACCGTGCCGGTTTCTGCTTGCGGCGAGGCGACGTTCGGAGCGTGCCGGAAAAGCGCCAGTGGCGCTTTTCCGGTGGGCATCTCTGCGTCGCGCTCGCTCAGCGTGGCTTCCAGCCACGCCGTCGCTCGCG